>DAOVER010000023.1 GCA_030668875.1 Candidatus Heimdallarchaeota archaeon | reverse complement strand
GCACTTTCCTATATAAACTCGTAGAAAAATGGAAGAAAATTGGAGAGGTATTAACCATCACCACCTCAACATGCAATGAGGGACAGCTCAGAGACTTCTGGCAAGATTGAATAAGATTTTAATCATCTGTTGCTAACGGTTACATCACTTCGTCTCTTTCAAAAATTGCTATTGTAACCCTTAACTCATATATTCTT
This sequence comes from Candidatus Heimdallarchaeota archaeon, assembly GCA_030668875.1. GTDB lineage: Archaea > Asgardarchaeota > Heimdallarchaeia > Heimdallarchaeales > Heimdallarchaeaceae > UBA460. Next base: position 55,975 of record DAOVER010000023.1, on the reverse strand, counting down.
TCAATTAGTCCATCGCCTCCTCAGATTAAGGAAGGAGAAGACTTGAATTTGTATATAGATGTAAAAACACAAATTGAAGCAACAATTTGGACAAAAACTGCTCAAGTTAGTATTGGTGATACGTACATTAACAATAGTACAACTGGTTTGTTCGATATTCCACTGGCAGCTTCAATATCTATCAGCTATTCAACGATAAAAGATGCAATGGAACAAAGTGCTGATGGTATACCAATTTTACATATCCGAATTTCTACAAATATCCTTGATCCAGATGATTTCTTCTTTGAAATTCATATTACACCTTTGAAGACTTTAGAGAGGTTATATTCATGGATAGAAACAGCACTTCAATCTACTTGGGTAAAGATTCTTACCTCTTTGACTGTGATCTGGGCAATTCTTTGGAAACAATTCAGTCTTAGAGTATTAAAAACACTCCGAAGATGTCCTTCCTGCGGTGAAACAGGTAAGAGCAAATATCCAATATGTCGCTACTGTGGAGAAATCATAAATAAAGAAAAATTGCCTAAAAAATCACCGGAAGTGGATTCTGAACTACCAAAAACGGATTCAGGATACCTCTAACACTTTTTTTCTTTTTTAGTTTGAAATAGTTTTTATTAAATCTGAAATTTCACTTCTGCATTTAGCTGGAAAAACGAGAAGATTGTTAAATTTAGGTTTTGATAAACTTGCAACAACCTCTGAAACTTCGGAAATCTGCTTAATTTCACCGCTTTTCATCTGAATAAGAATTTTGAATGCTTTATCAGGGTCATAATATCTGGATCCAAAATGATCTATTATCCATGCATCAGCAGGATATCCATGTTTACGAACAATGAAGTTAATCTTTTCTTGGTTTTCATGAACGGATTGAGCCATCTCTTCAGTAAGTGGAATGCTTTTGTATAAATTCCTATGAAGGATGTCACTTGCAAGTTGTTTTATGAAATCATTTGTTGTTTCTTTTCTCGAAGATAAATGTAGTTGAGTATACATGATGTCATCTGTGAGAGGGATTAAAGTTTTCCAATTGGGATTATCCGCAAATTCTCGAATAAAAGGCAAGGCATGAATTTTCTCGTCTTCTTCTATTTTTTGTAGTAATTGTGCTATGAAAAGCTTCATCATATACTCCCAACATCGCACAGTTTTGTGGAAGTAAACTCGTGTGAATTGCATGTAAAGCGATATCACAACTTGTTCGGTTGATTGTAGTCCTTTCTCTCTCACGACTAAATCTCCGTCTTTTGAAATCTCTAACATTGCAAATAGTCTTTCTAGATTATAGAGGCCAAAAGAAACCCCCGTTGCCATAGAGTCTCTTCTTAGATAATCGAGTGAATCTGCATCTAATTGTGAAGCTATGATTTGGTTAAAGAATGGTTTATCATCTACACTTCTACCCAGAATGAGATTTGCCATAGTTTTTCTATTAAACCCTTCTCTTTCAAGAATTGTTGCTATTGCAGAATCATCAGAACGGACAATCTGTTCTGTTATGTTTTCATGTCTAATAAAAGCTTCATATTTAGAGAAGCAGTTGTTATTGTCTGATCTGTTACACAAAAGCTTTATGGTGTCCTCAAACATATGACTAAACGGACCGTGCCCAACATCATGAATTAAAGCTGTTGTACTTACTAATTGAATATCTGAACTTGTTACTTCTGAGGGATATTTCTTCTGTAAACTATTCCCAATTCTATTAGCTACATGAAAAGCTCCTAAACTATGTATAAAACGACTATGTGTTGCCGAAGGATAAGAAATGGAAACTCCTCCCAATTGTTCTAGCCTTCTTAATCTTTGAAACTCTGGTGTATCAATGATATCAAAATAGAAGTTTTCAGGAAAATCAATATACTTGTGTATCGAATCAGCAATTGACCTATAATTAATCATTGTATTAATTCTACTTGAGGCATATGTAAATGTTTTTGGTATAACAACAAATGGACAACTTATGGACAAACTTTCAAATATTTAAGAAATAATGTTGGGTTGAAGAAAATGAAGATAGCAATAATTGGAACAGGATATGTAGGTCTCGTTACTGGTACTTGTTTTGCAAATAAAGGACATGATGTTACTTGTGTTGATGTTATTCAAGAAAAAGTGGATATGATTAACCAAGCTATCCCTCCGATATATGAGGATGGGTTAGAAGAAATGTTGAAACAAGTTGTGGAAGAAGGGAAATTAAAAGCAACTGTGGATCTCAAGGAAGCAATACAAATGTCAGAAATCATATTCATATGTGTAGGAACACCATCATTCTCAAATGGATTATTAGATGATAAGTACATTAGATCTGTTGCTACATCAATAGCTCAAGCATTCAAAGAAGGACAAGAATACAAAGTTGTAGTAGTTAAGAGCACTTGTAATCCTGGAACAACAAACGGTATTGTGAAACCAATACTTGAAAATAACAGTAAACTGATTTCTGGTAGGGATTTTGGGATAGGTATGAACCCAGAATTTTTACGTGAAGGAGTCGCTCTGAAGGATTTCCTAGCGCCAGATCGAATAGTAATTGGAGGAAATGATGAAAGAGCACAGAAGTTAATTGCAAAAACCTATGAAGGGTTTGAAGCTCCAATTCTAGAAGTAGATCCAACAACAGCAGAAATAATCAAGCTTGCATCCAATTCATTCTTAGCAATGAAAATTTCTTTCATCAATGAAATAGCGAATATTGCAGAGAAAATTGGTAGTGATGTTAGTTCAATAGCACAGGGTGTTGGACTGGATGAGAGAATTTCAGATAAGTTTCTTAGAGCTGGGTTAGGATATGGTGGAAGTTGTATAACTGGAAATGATTTTATTCTATTAGGAAATTCAACTCCTGAAATTGCTACTTCAGAAGAATTATACCTGAGATATCATTCAAATACGAATATTAGAGCAATATCCTTTGATGGTCATAATTCTTTTGTAGAGGAAGTAAAACATTTCTCCAAGAGAGAGTATAAAGGAGAGATTATAACATTCCATACTAAAATGGGAAGAGAAATTTCTGTAACCAAAGATCATCCAATGTTAATTGAAAATAATGGTAATTTGGAAATAACGTTAGCAATGGACGTAAGAGAGGGGAATAGACTCCCTGTATTGACAAGTTATCCAGTATGTAGAAAAAAGAAGCTAAATGTATATGAAATTGTAAAAGATAATATTGATTTCTTGAAATTTAGACCTTTGAAACATGATCTAAAGGAGTATAAAGAAGTATTGTATCCAGTCATTAGACAAATTCAAGAATCAGATTGGAAAGTATATGATTTAGTTGGAGATAATTATCTACCATTGAAATTCTTCCAATACTTACTTAAGAAAAATCTTTTACCTTTCAAACTGGATGAATATTACATCTATACAACTAAAGGAACTCCTACGTACGTCCCTTCAGTTATCAGTATGGATGCAGATTTCTGGAGTTTAATAGGTTATTATTTAGCTGAAGGACATATTACTTATGAAAAAGGAAAAAGAGGTATTAGGGCAAGAATTGGATTTTCCTTCAATTCAAACGAAGGAGAATATATAGGGGATGTTTGCAGTATTCTTGAAAAATTGAAGATTCGATTCAGTTTGGTTTCAAAGGGACAAGCTACCACAATACTTGTTTCATCAAAGGTACTAGCCTATATCCTAGACAAACATTTCAATTGTGGAACTGATTCATATACAAAAAGATTACCAGCTCTTATTTACACCGAAAACAAAGAGTCTAAATTTAATGTCTTAAAAGGGCTTTTCAGAGGTGATGGAAGTGTTTACTTTCATAAACATGCTAGAGCAATAACAATAGAATATGGAACTGTAAGTAAAGAACTAGCTGAAGGGGTGATTGTACTGCTTCAATCTTTAAACATTATTCCTTCTTATAAGAAGCAGTGGATGAAGAAATCAACAACACCAACACACATTATTCGTGTTTCTGGTAAATCACAGGTTAATGATTTGAAATTCTTCGATCAGAAAAAAAATGTGAAAATGACTGATACTTTGTTGGCACAAAAAAGAGATGTTAAACCTATGGGATACGTGAAATTTGATGGTTTTGCTAGTTTGAGAATTAAAAATATTACTAAGAAGAAAGCAGTGATTGATGTTTATTCAATAGAAATGGAAAGCAGTCCTCACACCTTTGTATCAACTAGTGGTTTTATTGTTCACAATTGTTTTCCAAAGGATGTTGCAGCTTTAAGCCAAAAATCAAAAGAACTTAATGTTCCCTCAAAACTCCTAGAAGCTACTATTGAGGCAAATAAGATTCAACCTTTACGTGCTATTGAATTACTCAAAGAGGCTTATGATGGAGAATCACTTAAGAACAAACGAATTGCAATATTGGGTCTTGCTTTCAAACCCGATACCGATGACGTGAGAGATGCTGTATCAGTACCTATAATAGAGAAGTTACTTGAAGAGGGAGCAATTGTGTATGCAACAGATCCAGTAGCAATGAAAAATTTCGAAAGGGAAATAGAAAATGAAAATTTGCATTTAGTAAACTCTATTGAAGAAGTTCTGTTATCAGCAGAAGGATGCATTCTAGTAACTGAATGGAAAGAATTCAAAAATATTTCTCCTGGAAAGTTCTTGAAATCAATGAAGAATCCTGTCTTGATTGATGGAAGAAGGGCTTATGATCATAAACAATTTATAGAATCAGACGTTAAATACAAAGCAGTAGGTCTTGGAAGTAACTGAAATTCTCCCTCTATTCTTTATCTGCTTTCTACCAGCATTGAAACAATATCTTGATAGGATAAATCAGAGAATATTTGTTTGTGATAATAATTCATATCTTTCTGAATTATCATCTGTCTGAAAACTTTAACCTCTTTACACATTCTGGTTAAGTTTTTCTCTTCGCATTCTGAAATTATTTCTGACAATCTTTCTATTGCATTCTCAGCTTTATTACCTTGAAGGAATTTGTAAATTGCTTCCATACTTTCAGCTATAATTCTTAAAGAAACGTTTTCTATTTTATCAATTCTATAGAGATACTTCTTGATTGTTATTTTGAACTCTTCATACCTACCAGTTGAGAGATAAAGTTTTAAAAGAATCATATCACCAAAGATTCTTCCATATCCTTCACTAACGATACTTTCTGACGGAAGACCAAGAATTTTGGTAGCATTTTTAATTCTTTGTTCTGTGCTACAAACATCTGGATTTTGCAAAGCAAGTAGAAAATCAATGACCTGTTTCAGGAAATTATTGGATAATTTCTCTTTCTTCAAATCTGCAAGTTCCTCAATTTCAATACCAGAATAAACCATTAATTCAGTTAACATTTCAGGTAGAAGAATAAAGTTTTGATATCTAAGTAGAAGGTTTTTCACTTCTCCCTGAAAATCTATATTGTAATTATCTCTTTTGTGAAAAGTCATATAGAATTGAGTAATTGTGATAGAACTGATTAAGGAATTAACAAATTGTTTTGATAATTTCTGAAATAAATCTTCTTCGCTAACTATTTCTTTAAGATTTAATAGAATATCATGAACCCTGTCTAATTTCCCTGAAGTGGCATAGATCCTTGCTAGAATTGAAAGACCTGAAAGATAGTCATAAATATAATTTGAAGTATGACTGAATCTCTTGAATAACTGAGTACTAGAAAATAAATGCATTTCTGCAAGTTCCATATCTCCCCTTGAAAGAAACATTTGACCTAGATAATAGTGAAATCTTCCTAGAACGTGTTTAGGATAATATTGGAATAAGCCATCGTCACCCATAATTTCTTGAACAATGTCAAAAAGCTTATCCTTCTGATTTGTTTTAGAATAGATATTTGCTAGAACTGTTACAGCATTAATTTCAGATGCGTAATGTTCTCTTTCTCTGAAGAAAAGCATACACTCTTCTAACATCACTGCAGCTGTAGGATTCCTTACCTCAGTCCACTCACCAACAGCATATGAATATTTAATCCAATTTAAAATCATGGGATTAGGATTTTTTAAGGAATCTATTAATTCCATAGAGGTTTTACGCAATTTGGTAGCTTTTTCTAAATTACCTTGTAGTTTCTCAATCCCCCACATAACAATATAATGAAGAGCTATTCCTTCCTTGAAATCTATATCTTCAGATAATGTATTCATTTCATTCGCAAGTTCTAATATCTCTCCATTTCTTTTCAAAAGACCAAAAATATGTATGTGTTTAACATAGTTTACAATTACTCTGGACTTTTTATCATCCAACTGCTTACTTTTTAGTGATATCTTTTTAATCAATTGTTTTGATTCTGCAGGTGATAATCTTCGTGTCAATTCTAGAAGATCTGAAACAACCTCTTGTAAATCTTTCTGTTTCGAAATTTTGTCAATATTTAAATCTTCTAAATTTGTTATCAACACTACCACCTATTACAACTTTCCCAGAAATTTTGTTAACTTCTATTATTTTATCAATCAACCATTATAAAAATTTCGGAAGCGCAACTTCTATTTCTGTCACTTCAAAATTACCTGATCTAAGTATCTTGGAATCATAACATTTTTGTGTTTTTTCATCACTTTAGTCTTCTCGGGTGTATGTACCATTACTTTTTTACCTGAGAGTTCATCAATAAAATCATTTAGAGACATGGGAGAAGAATGACCACTAATATGTACCGAAAACATTCTCTGTCTATATTGTTTGAGTGCTATGGGATTTCCAGTTTTAAGTGCAAAACCTAGAGTGTTGGGAGCTTGATATCCACATAGGATAACACCTGTTTCTGAAGAGCTCTTAGTTGCTTCTAATAATTTTCTTGCGCTACCACTTTGTAACATTCCATGACCAGTGATGAGGATGTCATTTTCATAAAAATCACTTGGTTCAAAGTTTTTCCTAATATCGTATTCTGCCTTAATACCCATTGTCTTTGTTATGTCAGCTGCAAGACCTGTAACGATAATATTCCTGCTCTTTGTAATCCTTAATCTTTCTAATCTTTTGAGCATTTCTTGAGTTCTACCTACTGAAAAAGCTGGGATTATTATTTTACTACATAACTCGGTAGCTTGGAGCAAAGCTGCATCTGGATTTTCTTCTGGAACATCTCGATTGTAATAAGTTCCATCAAATATCGTTACATCACAATCAGTGGGGAATTGAGCACCCGGGAATAATTCACTCTTATCTAATGAAAAATCTCCAGTGAAGAAAATACGCTTACCAAAAACATTGATTTCATAACCATAGCTCCCAAAAAGATGAGACGCAGGATAAGGAGTAACTTCAAATCCTGGAGATATTTCTACAGTTTCTTTGGGTTTGAGAGGGTAAAAAGAATTAAGCAAATTGATAATATTTGAGTTTTTCAGATAGATTTTCTGTAAATGAGACAATCGTGTAGATTGTGTGCGTTTCCCTCTAGTAATTGATGCTGTGTTATACAATAGCTTTTCTGTTAAGACCTTTGTTACAGGACTTGCATACCACCTTTTTTCATTTTCATGTGATATGAGATAAGGTAGTCCTCCTGTATGATCCAAATGAGCATGAGATACAAGAACGGCTTTTACAAATCTCAATGAAGGGTGCCATCGTGGGATGTTTTGATTAGCCACACTCATCCCAAAATCTAGTAGAATGGCATTATTGTCATGCTGAACAATTATACCCATATTGCCAATTCCTCCTCCTCCCAGAAAGGTAATTCTTACTTTTTGAGCTATATTTGGACTGGAGTAAGCTTTGATTGATGCAAACTCCTTAACTAATTCACTGGGTAGATTTGCTAAATCCTTGGTCATGTCAACTGTCTTCGCTGATAAATGATTCATATGTGGCTTAAGGATTGGATCAACTACTGTAGGAACTTCTAAATGATTAAGAGAAGAAAACTGTTCCTCGATTCTCTTTTGAAAATTAGCAATTGTAAGTTTCTTATCGATTTTCAGTTGTTCACTTATGAACTTGGCCAAATTGTAAGATATCTTGTTTAATTTCCTGTAATCAATATGAAAATCTAGTAATCTAAGAATTTCTGGTGGTATCGAACTAGATAGAGATTCTATATATTCTGGTCTGTCTTCAAGATTAGAAACGATTCTTTCCAATTCCTTGAATTGTAATCTTTCCTCATTTTTTGTTTTTAAGTTGATTCCATTCTTCTCTAAAGCTGATTCAAATTCACTAAAATTAAGAACTTTTATACCTAACTTTCTGGAAAATTCTAAGAAAGTAAGAAAACTAATGGTCGTGTCTAGATTGTAATCATTTTCAATTAGTTCATGTAACCAGAAATAGTCTATTAATGAGTCATCTCTTAACATTCCCTTTTCAGATAGTAATTGTATAATAGCTCTAAAGGTTTCAAAATTAATGTTTTCAAAGAAATACATTCCAACTAGATAATAAGAAATGTCTGTTGGAATATCATCTTGTGTTTGCCAAGCAGAAGTGAATATTTGTTTAATATTTTCACTTGAGCAAATATAGTAAGGGTCATCTTTATTTTGTTTGAAGTCTAAAATTTCCTGAAAAATTGTTTGTACTTGTTCATCATCTATAGCAAGTTTTGAAGATTTTTCTTGTCTAACAACTAAAAGTTGTTCTATAAATTTTGTAATGGTTGTCATAGTAATATCCTCTCTATAAAATTTGTACATCTTAAATATTCCGAGTCTTAGAAGCTGTAAAATAAATACTAAATTTAGTTGATTTGGAAAAATGAAATAAATAAAAAAGAGAGAATTTACTCTTCTTCTTGTGTATCACTTTCAAGTAAACTACTGAAGGCGCTTCTTAATTCTCCTTGTAGAGCTTCTTTCATCTGTTTAGTTGAACGCTTAGGTGCAGCAGGAGCAGTTTGAGTTGGAGCAAAATCATCTTCATCATCACTATCTTCATCTGATTTAGAGCGCGATTTTCTCTTTGCCAGGGCATCCTTGACTTCCATGTTTAGTGCCATAGAAGCGGGCATTGAATCTGATCCACCAGATGCTGCAGCTCTTTCTCTTCTATGTTCATCTTGGTCTACTTTAGTTAATCCTGCTTTAACATCTTGAATAGCTGAAACACTTACTCCAGACGGACTGAATGTTGATGCATCAAGCATTTCTTTTGACTGTTGTTCAGGAGTTTTTGTTAAGCCTGCCGCTACTTTCATTAAATCTGCATTTGATATACCTCCACCTCCGCCACCACTAGGCGCTGGTGCAGGAGATCCTCCTGAAGAAGGGGCACTACTAAGATTTGGTGCTCCTGAAAGATTAGGTGCTCCTGAAAGATTAGGTGCTCCAGAAGCTGCAGGAGTAGACGCTCTTGCAGGTGCTGGACTAGACGATGATGTACCTACAACAGGACTTGAAGAAGGCACAACCATATTTCTCTCAATTACGGAAATGCGCGCGTCTAGTGTGTTAATGTAATCCTCCATCCTCTCTGTGGATTGGACCATTATGGCCCCAAAACTTTCTAAAAGTTTTGTCAATTTCTTTATCGCTTTACTAGATGGATCAGAACTGCCAGAAAGCAGAGTATCTAAATAATCATCTATTGACACGTGTATCAAGTAAACACAAAAAAAGAGATATAAAAACTCTATGTTATTCCTCATTTAAGCTAAAGAGAACAGACTAATGAGAAATAGAAAAGAAGAGAAAAAAAGGGTTAAGTGTTTGTAAAATGCACTACAAAAATACTTCTGGGAGAGTAGATACAACAGTTTCTATATGTTCGGTAGTTATACCAAAATAGGTTACCATCCTGAAAAGATGATCACCCATGATAGAAACTTTTATGCCCTTTTGAGAAAGTTTTTGCCCAATTTCGTTTGCAGTGTAAGAAGTTGAAGAGATATCAGAAATAACAAGATTTGTATCAACGGGTTTAACACGGATATTTTCTATTTCGTTGAGAGCTTTCTCTAACATTTTTGCATGTTTATGGTCCTCTGCTAACCTATCAACCATATTATTCAAAGCATAAATACCAGGTGCTGCAATTATTCCTACTTGTCTCATAGCTCCACCAACAGCTTTGCGGTTTTTTCTAGCTTTGTGAATAAATTCCTCAGTTCCTACAACCAAAGAACCAATAGGGCAACCTAAACTTTTTGACAAACAAATTTGAATGCTATCAGCATTTTCAACAATTTTTGAAGCTGGCATATCTGTTGCAACAGCAGCATTGAATATTCGTGCTCCGTCTATATGGACCACTCCTCCGTTTTCATGTGCTATATTTGATAATATGTCAATGTTACTTTTTGGAATGATTTTTCCACCACCTCGGTTGTGAGTATTCTCTATACACAAGAGTTTTGGCTCAACCCAATGAACATTATATGAGCGTGTAAAAATAGCTTCAACATCAGAAGGAGACATTAAGCCGTCTTCACCTTTGATTAGAAAAGGATAAGCACCACAGATCTGTCCTATTCCACCTACTTCATACATGTTTATATGACTCTCTTCCTCCAAAACTATACCGTCCCCACGATTTAGGTGAGTCATATTTGCCACTAAGTTACCTTGAGTTCCACTAGAAACAAATAGTCCCGCTTCTTTACCAAGTTTTTTAGCCGCTAGGGCTTCTAATTCAATTGCAGTCGGATCTTCTTCCCATACATCATCACCTAATTTTGCATGCATAATTGTTTCCATCATTTCTTTTGATGGTAAGGTAAAAGTATCTGAACGTAGGTCAATCATCAACTAATGAGACAAGTATGATTTTTTAAATTTATCTAAAAGAAATTTATTGAATGAGATTTATATAGAGTAATTTGTTCAGTATTCTAATGAAGATTCTAAAGATTTACACAGAACACTCTAAAGTGTATCATGAAATGTATCAAGCAATTTTTAATTATGAGGAAGATTTTCAATTATATCATCGATATCTATCTAAGTTAAAATGCAAGAAAATATTAGAAATTGGAAGTGGGAGCGGGAATCTTGCCAAATACTTCATAAACAACGAGTATGACTATACCGGTTTAGATAATTCAAAAGAAATGATTAAACTTGCCAGAGAATTGGTTCCTGAAGGAAAATTTATCTTAGGTGACATGCGAAACATAAAATTAAAAGAAAAATTTGATGCTGTTGTGGTAACTGGCAGAACATTTACTCATATGACAACTAACCATGATGTTATGTTTGCCCTATACTCCATTAATGAAATACTTCAGAAAGAAGGATGGTTGCTATTTGACAATTTCAATGCAGAAGAGATATTTACAAATTTCAGAGAACAATCTACCCATAAATCTAAGTATGAAGGAAGGAACTATACTCGAAAGAGTTCCACATCTATTGATTTAGAACATGGGTGGACATGGAAATGGGTAGCAGAATATGAAATAGAGGAAAATAATGAAAAGAGTTCTTTCAAAGATGAGATGATTTTAAGAGCTTTTACAGAAGAAGAGCTAATATTATTTTTGCGAGTGAATGGATTTAAAACAAAGGAGATCTGTAAAGAAGCAAATGCAATTCTAACAATTACTCAAAAAATAAATGATGAGAAAACTAATGCTCAGAAATTGTATTTCAAGCAAAAGCTGAAACACTTAAACTAATCAAAAAATTTCATGCTTGTAAAACCTTTGACTATTTAATTATATCAGAATAATGAGTGAAATTAATGGAACTTCACTGGTGTAGGTAGTTTATCAAAATATTTCTTAAACTCACTAGGCCAATCATCTGGGTTAAGACCTTTTTGAGAGATAAATGCTGTAAGAAATCTTTCAAACGAACCTCCGCCACAACCACTCCAGAGTTCTAGATTACTCTCAGCCTTGACTGAGAAACCTTTTGGATATTTTTGGCCTATAATTGATATGTTTTGTATTTCTAACCATTCACTGTCTTTTCTACTACCTCTATAAGGCATATAAGCTTCGAAATCAATAGTTCCTACAACTAGTTCGTCTAAATCTTCTTGGTCTTCACGAGCTGATTGCTGGAGCCACCATGGAAGCACCCGAGCTTCTCTGAACTCTAACTCTAGAGCTTTTTCAAAGACAGCTCTTAGCTTATTTCTGACATCTTTCCCTATCTTTCTAGTTTGTTCAGGAGTTCCAATGAATAGCGTTTCAATACGATGAAGTTCATCTACTCTTTCAAATCCATAAGCAGACCCAGATTCATATCGATATGTTGGTCCAGACCAATCATACACTTTTATTGGGAGACTCTCTTTAGCTAAGGTCCTGCCCTGCAACCAGGGCCAAAAAGGAGGACACTGGGCATAAGATAATCCACCTATGGGTGCAGTAACCTTTTCCGATAACATATCTTCTGGAATAGTTTTTGTAACTGTTATATAATCAGCAATTTCTTCGAAATATTCTGGAGTTGGCTCCTTAGGTTGAACAACAAAATAGGGTTCAAAACCTCCTTGATATAATCCTTCTGCATGTTCTGAACGTAACCATACTGACCAGTCTACTAACTTAGGGATCATCATTTGATCAAAACCCAGTGGTTTATAGATGTAATCAACCATTATCTGCTTTAGTGCTTCAGACAAAGTCGTTATCGTAGGAGTTAATATCCATTGATTTCTGTAGTTGGTGCGTTGAATCCAATTTGCTTCTTGCATCAATTGTGTAGGATTGTCTTTTGTGAATAACTCTTTTTCACCACTATACCAAACAATATCGTGATGTTCTTTTTTAGCACCAAATTTCTGTTTAGAAATCTTTTCACTCACTCTGCGAACAATACGCTCAATTGTCCCTTTCTCAACGAAATCTTCAGATATCTCGGGGTCGATTTCTATTTCAACCCAATTCTTACCTTCTTTTTCAGAGAAAGTTAGTTTTTTAGTTAAAGGTAGGGTAAATTCTTTAATTGGTTGGTCTTCAATTTCTGTGGCAATTTTGTAATCTTTGAATTTAAAACCTCTTAAACCAACTCTATATTTCTTCCCTATTGCAGCAGCTAATTGTTTTCTGATTCTAAGAATTGCTACATGAGGTGATATTGAGTCAACTGAAGATATTTTTAGAGCTAGTTCGCTTCCTTTTATTGACCAAGTGATGTCAAAGTTTCCTTCCTTCTTAGATTGTTGGATTTTTTCACTAAATTGGATAAAAAATTCCTCTAAATCTTCTTTGCTCTCCAGTGGTAATTCTCCACTCAATATGAAATATGCGTTAAGTCGGTGTTTCATCTTGCAATCAACTAAATTATTTCTCTAATAGTTTTAAATGATTCCTTCTTGTGAAAATAATTCTGATAATGAATATGAAAGAAAAAAGAAAAGAGAGGAAATAACTAACCCTTTTTCTCGTCTTCAATTTGAAGATATTCTTTAAGAATCTTTTTGAGAGATTTTTTAGTAATTCTAACATCATCTACGATTTTTCCATCTGAAATTTTCAAATGACGGAAACCTGGTCGCAACAAAGAAAGGTCGTGAGAACACATTAAGAAGGTTGAGCGATTCGCCTCAACTACATCCATTAACGTATCCATAACTGATCTTGCTAGGTCACTGTCCATATTAGCCGTAGGTTCATCTGCTAAAAGTATTGGGGTTTTTCTTGTAAGAGCTAGTGAAAGTGTGGCACGTTGTTTTTCACCTGCAGATAATTCATCTGGATAAGATAGAAGTTTATGGTCGATATGGCATTGTTTGGTGATGTGAGTCGCATATTCTTGATCAAATGGTATTCCTTGGAAAAGATAAGGAATCAACAAGTTGTCCTCAAGTTGTATGGGTTCAAACAAACTGTGATATTGAGTTATATAGGCAATATTAGCCAGTCTAAAGTCAGAAACTTGTGTATCACTCATCTTCGATATTGTTTGTTTTCCAATGCTTATTCTACCCTTATTGGGTTTGATTAATCCAGCTATGAGGTTGAGAAGAGTTGTCTTTCCTACCCCACTTGGTCCAGAAATAAATACTAAATCTCCTTCATTTATCTCTAAATCTATTCCCTTTATCACGGGGTTAATTCGTCCCAAAATCTCGTATCCTTTCTCAACATTTTTTACTTTAATCAAAGTTTTAGCATTAGGATCTGGTTTGAAATGGCGGTCAAATAGGTATTCTACATCTTCAAATGTAATCTCATCTTTTGTTTCTGCCCACTGATCAGGAGGTTGTTTCAAGATTTCAATCACGTCTTCTTTACTTACCAAATCTGGATTCCACATCAATGCAATTTTCTTGGAAGGATGAACATCAAGTTCTGCAGCATCACGCAAAGCAACAGAAGATTTGATTCTATCAGGTATGCGAATGGTGTTCGAGGGGTCAATATAAACTCGATTAAGAACAGAAGCATCTTTGAGAAAATCTAGTTGCTGTCTTTTCATATCTTGACCAACACCAACAAGCCTACCATCTCTGATGAGAAAACTTTTATTGAAAACTCCTCTATACCTGACATCGTGAGTAACAATCAATATAGTAGTGCCTAGCTCTTTGTTTACACTTTTCAAAGTATCAATTATTTCAAATGTATTTTTACTATCTAATTGACCTGTTGGCTCGTCCGCTAAAATGAAGTGAGGTTTTCTAGCTAATGCAATAGCTACCGACAACCTCATAGATTCCCCACCTGAGATTTTCGTTGCTTTGTTATGTTTTACATGTTTCAAGTTGAACAAATCTAGCAAATCGTTTGTTTCCTTCTTCTGTACTTCTCTTGGCATGAAACTCATTTTCATTGGCATTATCAGATTTTCTCTTACTGTTAAGTTGTTGAATAGATTTCTGCTTGTGAACTGATTTACTAGCCCTATGTTGTTGTATCTGAAATCTCTTCTTTCTCTTTCAGTTAGTCTATCTATCTGAATACCTTTTATTAACACTAATCCTCCTGTAGGAGTATCTATTCCTGAAAGTATGTTGATTAATGTTGATTTACCAGCTCCTGAAGGACCAATGATTGAAGCAAGTTCTCCGTCTTGAATATCTAAGTCCAATCCACGTAATGCTGAAACCTTGTATTCGGTAACAGTGTCGTGATAGATTTTTATTAGGTCTACACATCTTATCATTTTTATCACTCCAGATTCCTTGGTAAATATTTTGCATAATTTCGTTTCATAGCAAAATAGAATATTGCATAGAATAACACAGGTGCTATTACAAAGCTGATAATTAGTGCTATTGGAGATATTACGATCTTAAAACCCATTCCTGAGTAGAAGAAACTCGTTGTTGCCCAGATGAACATTCCTATTAACCCGAAACCAAGTCCTGCACCCATTACTAAACCTGGAAACACTCCAGCAATGAACGTTTCAACTGCCGCTAATTGGATGATTCTTTTTGTTGATATTCCCATTTTCTTTAATCTATCATTTTTGTTTGTTCTTTGTTGCAAGAGTTTTATTGGGTTTGTTATACTAATAAACACTATTGCTATCAGGGCGATTAGTATTGACATTGCAAATTCTGCTGATATTATAGAGTAGAATGGATAGCTTGCAAATTGTGATTCTTCTCCTTCTTCTACAGCTGACACTACGGTGAATTGATAATGCTCTTCTAGATAGTGTTTTACTACAGAATGATCTGCATCATTAGCTAGCTTTATCAGAAGCCTATCTTTATAACTTCCAAATTCTACTATAGCAGGTTCAATGTATTGGTAATTATGTTCTGCAATTGCTAGAGCATTGACCCTCCTTGATTTTCCATCAATAAAAGGACCAACATCATAAAAAACAGGGAAGTAGTCAAAAACACCTTTGATTTGGAAGGTAGAGTTGAAAGTTTGATGATGATTGGACCACATAAAACTATTCCACCCCTCGGCTATTTCTACTTTGAAGAATTGAGAAGTCAACATAGTTGTATTGTCATCAAGAGATTCAATTTTTTCTTCCCAATCAGGGAACATGTCTTTTGGTGGAGTATATGTCGTTGCTAGATATTCCGTAATATTATTGAGAAGATAGATGTTAATTTGTTCTCCTTCGTAATGGGCATCAATAGCTGATATATTGGCTGTACTAACTACTTCTGGTAATGACTCGATTTCAGCTAACAGCGTTATATTTTCGTCATTCCAGTTTTTTACGTAGAGATCTGCACCTGTATACATTGACGCATCTTTATCAAAATTATACTGAACTGATACGGGACATATAATTGACGGTAGAATTATTCCTACAAGAATGAAGAATGTCAGAAATATGTTATTGAATATATGAACATCAGAGCGAATCTCTATTAATGAGAAAGAAGCTACAGATTTCTTTATCATCCAAGCAATTTTACTTATTGCTATCATAGTTATTGAATGTAAATCTTTCAGTAGGAGTCCAAACCCCAGCAAAGCTAAAAGTACTCCAGTTCCTGCAATATAGATGAATATCATTAATAAGTTGCTTCCACTTTCTGTTACTGCACTAAATAAGTACCTGTATAACAAGAAACTTAGATACATGATTACTCCCCCAACCACAATTAGTAGAATGGTTGGTAATCTGATTTTCTTCAGCAATAGTACAATTCTTTGAGGAGTTTTTTGCTCTTTTCTCTTCGTTCTAGCAGTGCTTATTGTTTTAGGTAGTGATATTAGTATTAATGCAAGAATTGTGAATGCTGCTGCAATAGGAATACTTGACACATCAATTGCTGCAAATGTATTGTTGAATGTGACGAATGTATCCATCTTAATCAACGCGGGTGTTAAAGCCATTGATAATCCAAATCCAATTGCAGTTGCCAGGATAGCTTCAGTAACTTTTAATGCCGTGTAATTCATTGCAATCCTCCCCGTAGACAAACCTTTTGATTTGAAAATCTCGATTTCCTGTTCCATGCTCTTGCTATATAATTCATTAGTTTCAAAAATTAAGAAAATTGCTAAATATAGGATTGGTATAGCTAATGTAAAGAATAGGAAAATGGAAGAATTTATTTTTGGACCGAGTGTGTCGATTACAGTTCCTAGTTCGTTTGAAAAGTGCCAAGTTGCAAATTCTGCAAAATCAAAATCATGAGCATTATTTGCAATGATCTCCTCTTGTTCTATTCTTAATGTTTCCATAGATGTAGGGCTAAATTCAGTAAAATCATAAAGAAACTGAACATAAGTTGTAATTGTCGTGTAATACGGATTTAACCCTTCTAAGCTTGTAAAATAGAAGTCATTGTAAGTTATACATGCTCCACCGAAACTACCTAACACTTTTACTGTGTCAAATGGTATATCGTTAACCCTTGAATACTCTAGTAATAAATCCAGTCTTATAGGTTCAACAAATCCGACTATTTTTACAAGTCCATATGTTTCACCTAAATCAAAATTGTAATAACTTCTTTGAGCTCCAAATACCTTCATTGAATCATTAATACCTAATCCTACATCTGCAGCTAAATCAAGTGATATAACAACTTCGCCTACTGTTTCTGGCAATCTACCTTCAAATAACATCACTTCAAGTAAAGGTTGTGCTCTTGTAGAAACACCTAGATAACTCAAACCTGAAAAGGAATCATTATCATCAGGATTCATCCCTGTACCATACATAAAAGAACCATAATCTACATCACCAATAATACTTGCAAGTGTCTTATACTCTAGTTTAAACTGAGTAAAAATCTCACTTAACGCTGCTTCACTGAAGTCCTCAATTATTGGTTCACTTGAACCTCGAGCAAAGGTATCATAATTGATTGTCATACTCATAGAAGGAATACTATTGTGAATCAAGTCAATATTATCTGTATATTCAGATAGAAGCACTCTTTGTTTGGAATTGTATAGACTTGTACTTGTAATTAGTATGAGAGACAGAATTGTCATACCAATCAGGTTCATCAGATGTCTTCTCTTATTTGTTTTGAAGAGTATGTAAAGTGTTGAAAATATATTTGAAATATAATTCCAAATGTTAATAAAAATCAGTGAAAATTTAACACTAGCTTTCTTACCAGGTCTAACGAGGAACTTTCCAATATCAGAAAATATCTTATGAACCTTTTTCTTGAAAATGAGATATAATAATAAACCCGTCCCTATTGCAATTGCGAGATAAATGCCTATATTCATCCAGAACTGCTGGAAAGATGTTAAAACTATTAAACCAATAACCAATGGCTCCTCACTATAACTAATAGGCAAATCTGTTGTAATATATACTCCAATGTATGTATCTTCAACCAATCTCCTTTGATCGAAATTTTCCCTTCCTAAAACTGTAGTGTGGACATAAACATTCGAACCATTCTCATATTGTTGCATGTAAAATGAGTGGTAATTATCTAGGTAGGGAACATTATAAAGATAAAATTCTTCTCTTTCAAAATGTGTATAATTATTCTTAAGAACTATAACTTGCGATTTTAACTCCTTATCCTCGAAGAAGTCCTCATATCCTATAAATGGTTCAGAATTGAAAATAAACGTTTCGTAACCATCGTATTCGAAGATGAAATAATCCTTATAAGTTGATATTCCAATATCAGTGACATTGAACAGTTCAAAGGATATAGTATCATTTATTTCATAATCTAAATAGTACAACTTTCCATTTCTAATTAACCTTGTATGCAAAGTGTCATCTTCAGTCACATAAAAAATAGGATCAAAACCTCCTTCTTCTATTTCCATGTAATTTGAGATGTAGGTGTTGTTAAAACTAGTTATAAGAGTATAATATTTGTGAATTGGATTGTATGGAAACGTGTATCTGTATTGAGCATAAAGTTGTCCATTGACATAATCAAAATCAATAAGAAGATCATACTCATAATCAATCACCCACCATTCACCAAATACACAAGTACCTTCCATACTTACTGTTAATTCTCTTATTTTTGTTTTTACAACTTCTGACAATGGGTCAGATCCTTCAGTTGACATTGTCATAATGAACATATGAAAACCGTTGAAAGATTCGTTATAGTAAATGTAGATCGTAGGGTTAAAAGAAAAAATTTCATTGCTAGTGAAGAACTGAATATTCTCAGAAGAATCTGGCGTCCATTTATACATATAATATTTCGAAGTTCCGTAGAAAGTGTGGAAAGAATAAAACAGGACTACACCTCCAAGAACAACGAAAGGCATGAAATATTCATCGCTATTATCTTCCCTTATGATGATAACAATGCTATCACCAACTGCATGAAAGATAAAGAAAGTACCATTATCATACTGTATTCTTCCGAAGAAGTGAAGATTACCAGATTCATCAATTACAGTTCGAGATGTGACTTCTTGCTCGTTTCCTTCAAATTTCGTTAATAATAAAAGATCTTCAGATTGTGAAGTCTCTTCTTCACCAGTTTGACTTGAAACTAGCACTGAACTAGTGAATGTAAGCATTAATATTAGTAAAGGAATCAAACGTTTTTTTATATTCATTAGTGTGGTGAAGAACTGCGCCTTTATATTTTTATTGTATGGTAATTATGCACTTCTATGGCTTAAGACGGCATTGTCTCACTTGTGTGAGAATTTATTTCTTGTGTGCGTGCGAGTAAAAGCCAACCTAATAACAAATAGATAAACAAATTCTCAAAAACACTGAGAATTTATTCTCATCATCTATGTATGGCATTAATGCTCATTAATCTTTAAAATTCAGGTATTTCATTACAAGAAAGGATAAATTTCGAAAACATCCAAAACCTTTTTTTGAATAATTCTGTGATATATTGGAAATATTTTTATGAAGCGAGAAGTTTTCTAATGTATGCCTAAATCACAAGTTGAACATTCCCAAGATGAAAAATTAACTTCAGCCGGAAGAAAAAAGGTTGAATGGACAACAAAAAAGATTGTGATGGTCATACTATTTACACTAATTGTAATAATTTCTATTGCGGTATTAGTGTGGACTTTTGTTGATGAAACTTTCCTTTTCAGTTTGATTCGTGATTATTTTATCCTTCCTTTATTGAATATTGGTTGGTGGGCATATCTAGTATTTCTTGCTCTGATGATTCTACAAAGTCTAATAGCACCAATTCCTTCAGAACTTATACTCCTCTCTGCTGGGATGATTTTTGGTCTTTGGCCAGGAATGGTTATTGGTGTTATTGGGTCTGTTATTAGTGGTATTGTAACGTATTTTCTTGCTGTAAAAGGAGGTCGTCCAATTATTGAATCAGCTGGTGAATATGTAAGCCTTGCTGATAAATTTATTTTAGTTGTGGATATCTGGATTGCGAGGTGGGGTATCTGGGCAATAATTGTTGGTCGCGCTGTGCCTTTGATAATGTTTGATCCTGTCTCTTACGCAGCTGGATTATCTAATATCAAATGTAAACCATATACACTAGCAACTTTTATTGGTTCTATTCCAAGAGCATTTTTCTTTGCATTTTTTGGTGCTGCTATGATCCCTTCAGGGTTAATTCACATCACTGAACTCATTTGTAATCTTACACCTAGTGATCTTGGTTCTATGATTCCTTTGGGAGAAACTAACATTGCTGAATTCATTCGTAATCTTACACCTAATAATCTTGAAGCTGTTTCAGGGCAGTTTAATCTGATTTTTTATATTATCTTTGGTGTTCTAGTGTTGATGCTAATTATAGCCAGTGTGCTTTCCAATAGGGTCGTTAAAAAGAAAGAATTAGAGAAATCAGATAAAGATTTAACTGATAATGAATCTAAAGTAGAAGAGTTATCTGTAGATAAAAAAACCGAGGAATTGGAACCTGAAATAAAGGATTAATGTCCCTCTGCCAAGTTTACAATGTTATCTGGTTTTTCTCCTTTAATGAATTTGGTTACATTCTGAGTAAGCGTTTGCGAGTACTCACTACAAGAGTAATCAGTTGACCAAGCTCTGTGTGAAACCATGAATCATTGTTAAATTTCGCGTATATGAAATTTGATTTTTTTTGAAATCATAAAATAATATTCTTATACTCAATTCACTTTCTATAAAATAGAACAATGAGTGATTCAAAAGATAAATCTAACATTGATGGGTTAATTAAACAGCTTAAATATAGCTCTATCCCACTTCAAAGAGAGAGAGCAGCATATATTCTAGCAAATCTAAGAGAATCCAAGGTGTTAGAAGCTCTTCTCAATGCTCAACTTACAGATCCTAATCCAAGAGTTAGAGATGCTGCTTCTCAAGCATTAGCATCACTTATCACTTCAGGTGATTTTGACGAAAACGAGATAATAGAACAAATAAAAGATTCACGAAGAGAAAAGAGTGATGAGTTTGATGATGATTCTCCTCATCAACTATTCAATTTATCTAAGGATTTCGAGATAATTCGTAAAGGAATGAAAAAAATAAAGTTTAACTGGAGAGACTCTCTCGAATTGAAACAGCTTTTTACAGCTGTCGATAAGGATCGATACTTACCAAAACAACCTAATGTTAGAAGTTTAATCAACTCTATACTTCTCTTACCTATTGATGATTCTGATATGGGAAGAGATGTTGCAATATCAATTTTCGAAATCCTCAGAGTTAGTACTGAAGAAATAGAAAGGCTAACTGCTATAGGTTGTTTAAACAACATTATAACAAATATAAAAAAATATACTCCCTTCTTTGGGATAGCTGAAGCGTATATCATGGTGTTCAAGGCATCTGATGATTATGAGATGAGAATGCTCGCTTTCAAGTGTCTAGAAGAAGTTATTGTAAAAACAAAAACATTGGCTAAGCTAAGTCTCTATACTAGTGATATTGTTAAACTGCTAACATTCTCTTATGATCAAAAAATAAGAGAAATAGCTCTTTCTGCATATCCGGATTTAGCCTTAACTCAAGGAGAGAAAGTTCCATATCTAATAGATTTGATAATTGGAATTGTGAGAGCTACTTACGAGGACAGATTAAGAGAAATGGGTTTGAAGGCTTTGGAAGCTATCATTATCAGAAACTACTTGACAGAAACTAATGTTCAACTTATAGTGAAAATACTCAAATCTCATCACAATAAAAACGTTAGAGTAAGAGCAATAGAATCACTAACACAAATCACTCTACAATCACAACCATATGTGGTAAATCTTGCAATAGAATGCCTTTACAACATTGTTCAAAATACTAAGGAAGAGGACATCTGTTATTCTTCAATTCAAATTCTAGAAAAATTTGCTTTATCAGGGCTAGATAAAGAGACTACAAAAATTGTTTTTCCTTTTATTCAAGAAGTAACACTCAAATCAAATCATCCATTTTTAGCGTTTAGAGCATTTAACATCATTGAGAGCATGCTTCTTAACTACCCAAAACGTTTCACAAAAGAATTTGCTTCAACCTTCATTGAATGTCTAAAACTTCATAGGGATATTGGCGTTATGGAACAGATTCTATTAGCTTATACGGAACTAATAACTAATCGGGGATTAATCCCAACTGACGTGAAACAATATCTTAAAACCATACTATATCTGTCATCAGACCCTGAAATTCTTGAGGGGCTGATTAATATCTTCAAGGAGCTAATGGTATCAGATAAAAGAGTAGTTGCAGAAAAAATTGTTAATAAATTGATGGCTATAGTTGGTAAAACAATCATAAAGGAAGATATTTTTGAAATTATCACTAAACTAGAAGTAGAAGAATTCCTCTGATGGAAATCAGACGAACAGCAAGAATTGAGAGAAGACAAATAGTGATAAGATAAGGACTATAGTTTTTGCATCGAATGTGAATTCCTTTATAACATCTCTAAAGAAAAATGGTGCTAAAACTGAAAGAAGAAGAAAGGATATTCCTGGGATGTAGAGGTAGACAATAAACTGCTCATATCCAATATTTGTATTGAAGGCAAAGATTACAAAGAATGTTATAACTAGAAAATCTATTATTGCATAAACCAGATAGAACATTCTTGCTTTTTTATGAACTCCTTTCCTAAATGCTAGAATGATCATAGGTATGTAGAAGAAGAAGATATCAGTATAGAAATCAGTGGTTTGAAGCAGTTTGAGCTTAAATAAATCTGCAGGGATTGCTGGGTCTAGATTGTTTTGAGTGATAATAGGACATCCTATCCAATCGACATGGTTAGCTTCAGAGATTAAGGGACAACCGATTGCAGCATCCCAAAAAGGCCAAAATAATTGAATCCCATAGAAGTAGAACATATCTAGGACGATATGAACTAACATACCAAAAGCAATACCAAGAGCTAAACCAACAAAATCAAAATCAGGATAACGTTTCTTGATAAATGGTACAAAAGATAAGCTAGCTATTAACCCTCCTATCAAGATTACAAAGAGTAAACTGTGGGTAAAAGTTCGATGAAGCTCAGCAATACTAGCACCATAAACAAAATAGAAAGGACCAAGCAGAAAAATATCTATGTCGGGTAATATTGCTCCAATAACCGCTCCTAATTTAAACGCTTTTCGTTTACTTAAGCTAGCAATAATTAAACCAGATAATAAATGAACTCCACCTTGCACAGAAATAAATAGTTAGTCATTCATATATAATATTTCTGTAACGGATGTCACTCATCTGAGGAAATTTCAACTACAGCGGAACTAATAATCTTGAGAATTTCTAACGCTTCCTCTTCTTCTAATGATCCATGGATGAAAACTCTTGCTGAAGGAAAAATAGAGATTTTATTGCCAGAACTATTGTCTACTAACATCATCATAATTTTTGTCTCACGAAGTATTTCATAAGCATCTAGCTTCTTAGACAATGCTCCTTTTAGCTTCGATAACGAGATATCATAGAAGTCTTCTGGATGACCTTCAAACCCTTTTTTCTTCTTACAAGGAGCTACAGTTCTGTAAATCATCTACTACAAACTTTGAAGAAACTTTTTTTAGTTTTCCTTCTTGTACAATAAATTTGGAAAAACCTTAAAACTCTCCAAATTGTCTTGTTTTTAATGAATGATAATCTTCTAAGAATTAATCTTACAACTAATGAAATCTTAAAAGAGAAAATTCCTGAAAGTGTTTGGAAAAATTATATTGGTGGAACAGGATACATTAGTTACTATCTTTACAAAGAGTTAGCACCAAAAACAGATCCTTTGGGACCAGAAAACAAGATAATTATTGCTCCAGGTCCTGCAACTGGAACGAGAATCCCAATAACTGGGCGATACGCTGTTGGAGCAAAAAGTCCCTTAACTAATCACTTCCTTGATAGTCATGTTGGTGGTTTTTTGGGTCCAGAAATAAGGTTCGCTGGATATGATTTGATTATTATTGAAGGTAAAGCTGAAAAGCCAGTTTATATTTCAATCAAAGATGATGCTGTTGAAATTAAAGATGCGTCAAAACTTTGGGGAAAATTATCTTATGAAACTGAAGATATGATAAAAGAAGAGCAAAACGAGCCAAAGATGAGAATCATCTGCATAGGCCCAGCAGGAGAAAATCTTGTCGCAATATCTTGTCCAACAGCTGATAGTCATAGAAATCCAGGAAGAGGTGGATTAGGTGCAGTATTTGGTTCAAAGAACCTGAAAGCTGTAGCTGTAAAAGGATTTTCACGACCAACAAATGGTAATCAAGAGAAAATAGACGAACTACGAAAAGAGTATCTTGCTAGAGCAAAGAAAGCAATAGATGCAGGAAAAGGTATGAACAAATATGGAACTAGCGATGCAGTAGCTTTCGCAAATCAAATGAGTCAATACCCAACAAGAAATTGGCAATCGGGAGAGTTTGAGGAATACGAAAAAGTTGGAGGAGTAGAGATGGACGAGAAATACAAAGCAATAAAACGTCCGTGTTATGGTTGTCCTGTAGGTTGTTCAAGTACTCTTGATGGTTCTGATTTTGAGTGGACAGATAGAAAGGAAATTGCTCGTCCTGAATATGAAACTTTAGCAATGCTCGGAGGGAATTGTGGAATAAGTAATAATGAAACGATTATTCATGCTAACTATCTGTGCAATCAGTTAGGATTAGATACAATCAGTACGGGTAGTGGAATAGCCATGGTAATGGAAGCGGTGGAAAAAGGTTTACTTAAAGGAGAAGAGTTCGAGGGAATAAAATTTGGAAATGATGAGAAACTTCTGGAAATGCTAGAACTAATAGCCAATAGAAAAGGTATAGGTGAGATACTAGCAAGAGGTAATGCTCAAGCAGCAAAACATTGGGGAATTGAGCATTTGGCAATTCATGTTAAAGGTTTGCCATTTGCCGCTTGGGATCCAAGAGGACGACTAGGTTTAGGTTTGAGCTATTCTACAGCTGCTGTAGGGGCATCCCACATGCGTGGTTGGCCACAAACATCAGATATCCCTGATAAGAGCGCCTTAGAAGTAATAGACTCTTTGAAAGATCAGCAGGATTACAAAACTCTTCTAGACTGTTTAGTAGTATGCTCTTTTTCATATTCAATTGACAAAGGATTTAGTTTTGCTGACAGACAAAATATATTATCTGCTCTCTGGGATAGAGAAGTTTCAGAAGAAGAACTAATGGAAATAGCTCAAAGAATATGGATAACAAAACGACTTTTCAATATCAATCAATATGAGGATGAAAAACCAATTGATTATGATGTACTTCCAAAGAGATTCATGAATGAACCTTTACCTTCAGGAAGAGCAAAAGGGAGTAAAGCATTCATCAGTGAAGAAGATTACAATAAGTCTTTACAGTTGTTATATGAAAAACGAGGTTTAGATGAATACGGAGTTCCTAAAAGAGAGAAGATTAATAAACTTAAAATCGAGTAAACACTTGAAGAAGGGGAGGAAAGTCTCCCTTATCTTATTACGCCCTTTAATATCCCGTGTCTGACAATTATCATAAGGTTTAATATTAGCTGATTTGGGTGTGAAAATGAAAGACTTGATAGAATTATCAAAATATCTCCCATTTCTCACAGAAAGAGACATAAGTTTTCACGATGGGCTATTTTATTTTGAAAATTACGAGTCCTTGGAAGAATATTTTGACAGTTTAGTTATGAAATGGGAAATAGTTCTTTCAGTTAAACTCCCTCCAGTTTATTTAGCCATCATTTCCTATGTTTTAATGATTTATTTCCAATTCCAAAAACTTGAAGAACTTCATGAAAAATATCCGACTTTAGAAGTGGCTTCAAGCTATTTGATGATTTTAATTAGACAAAGTCAAAAAGAGAAAATTAAAAGCATGCTAAACTCCTTTCCAATAACAAGAACAGATAAATCACTCTTAGTCTCTGAAATTGATTTCTTAATATGGCAAACTTATTTCTTCATCTATGAACGTGATTTTCAAAAAGCAAAAGAAATTCTTCAATATACAGAAAATATTCTCGAAGAAATAAAAAGTAACGAGAAATATAATCTAGTTTATAGACAAGAAAAAGCCTTACTTTTTCATATTGAATGTGTATTGCATCAAGTAGAACGAAATCATCATAAAAGCTTGGTTTCGATCAAAAAGGGTATTGATATCTTAGAGATAGAAAGAATAGAAGATAGCTTCATTCTAGGAACACTATACAATTCATTTGGAAGCGCTCTGAACATATTGGGAGATTCAGAAGCTAAAAAAGCATTCTCTAAAGGTTTAGAACATTTTTCAAGAAATAATATTGAGAGAGGAATGGCAGTATGTCAAGCAAATATTGCAACATTATTAATCCAAGAAGGAAGATTTGATCAAGCTATAAAGTATTTTTATAACTTCATTGATATAATGAGTAAATTTCAAGACCAAAGAAATATCCTAGTTATTTATAATTACATCTACTCTTGTTTAAGATCCATGGAAAAAATGGATGAAGCTGAAGAATATCTGATTAAAGCTTTTGACAGTATGAAGAAACATGACATAGAAAATGATGACATATATCTTGAGGCAACTGAATTTTATGCAATAAATGGTAAATTTGATTTAGCAGAGAGCTATTTGAAGAAGTATTACGAAATAATGCAAGTTAAAGAAGAGGAAGAAACACTAAATAAATCTACTTGGCACATCTCTAAAGGATTTATAGAATTGAAAAAAATGAATATTTTTGCATCAGAACAGGAATTGATTGAAGGTATTAAATTGGCTAGGAAAAACAATTTTGCACCATTAATCCTTCAAGGTCTAATTTATCTGATCGAACTTTTAATTATCAAATATAGAACTACAGAAGATCTTGATTTAAGGAATAAATTCATTGAAAAGGTAGAGTTAAATTGTCAAGAATGTGTGATACTTCTTAGAGAATATAAATCTATTTTTCAAATGGTTAATTATAATCTGCTTCTTGCTACTGTGTATATTCTTTCTTTTAAATACGAACTAGCTCAAGATGTTTTAAATAGAATAGTAAAAGTCTGTAAAGAATACAATTTACAAAAACAATGCGAAAGAGCTGAAAGAAATCTGAAAATAGCTTTAGATTTAAAAGAGAGATCAAAACAAGAAGATATTGAACAAGCAATACTTCAAATGAGAACGGAATTCGAAATTTCAATGATGGATTATTCAGAGAGAGGAGTAAAAGAAACCACTTATATTTCTTCCTCAGAAGAAAAACCAATTTTGTTATTCTTGTTGGTTATACTTCCTTCTGGGTTACCTGTTTATTCATATAATTTTAAGTCTGAAAGAATTAGTGATGATGAGCTTTTAATAGCAGGTTTAATTAATGCAATACAGAATTTTAGTTCTGAAATTTCAATGAAAAAAGGTGAATTTAGAATGCTTGAACACACTGATTATCTTGTATTACTAGAACCTAGAGAAAATTTTACTGTTGCTTTTTTTACTGATAGCTTCTCATATGGGATAAAAGAAGGCATACTTAAATTTGCAGATGAAACTGAGAAAATCATTGAAATATTAGAGAAAAAAGATTTCGTAAAATCTGATAAAATTGGACAGATTACGATGAAACTTGATAAATCTGTTAATGAACTATTCCAAGAAACTAAATAGAGAATCTTTCTTTGTCTTATTCACAACTACATCTCTCAACTGACAAAAATATTCTTTTTAATTGAAGTATGAGAAGAAGTGAAGAGATTAGAGATTCTATTATGCATAATCCTTATTTTTTCTTTTTTTGACTCTCTTTCTTAGTGTTAATGAAAACATAACAAAGACGAAAATAATAATGGGTAACAATGCAATATTGGTTGTTGTTGGGCAAGTATATCCTCCAGAAGATATCCAGTCTTTAGCAACATCGAGATCATAGTTGTATTTGATTATGTCATCATAATAGAAATAGCCCGTATATGGATAGAGCACACTGTGTGCGATGATATAGTCACCATTATGGATAATTTCATTCATCTCCTCTCTGTCGATTGCGTAACAAATAGCTTTTCGAACTGCAATTCCATAAGTGTAAGCCTCTTTATCAGGAGAGGAGGTTAGATACATATAGTTGTAATCTCCGCCTAAAAAGGGACGTTGGAGATTGAAAAACAGAAAAGTAAAACTAGAAGTTAGAAATGATTGCACATCGAATCTTGGATCTGCTTGCATCATCTTCCTCATAGCAGGATATGCAGTCAAACCACTCCAATCTAATTTTCCGTGCATAAATGCAGCCAATTCTTCTTCCAGATAAGGAATCATATCAACAGTTATTGTCTTGATATCTAAAACCTCAACTGATCCATCTATTGGATCTACTCCCAACCAAAATGGACTAGCTCTTAGAACGGTTTTACCATTTCTAATGTGGTAATCTAGTAAATATTTCCCACAGCCAAATTGTGAAATGCTATTCATCATCCACTGTGGAGTATCAAACATTCCCCAGTACAAACCTACAGTTTTAACCCCTCCTGATGAATAAGTAACAGTAGTTTCGCTTGAATTTAAGAAGAATTCAGGCATTATTATCCAGTTTAATCTTTGCCAAAATTCAGGATAATATTCTAATTCTGGAGTATTTGGATCTCCGTCAATATGAATATGAAAAGCTAAAGGGTCCTCTGGGTCAACATAAATATTGGAAATCCAGTTATGATAACCGGGTGATTCACTAATTGTACTGCTCCACAGAAGAAAAGTGAATACAGCATCTTTTGCAGTAACTTTCTGATTAAAACCATCACTGTATTCATTGTTTTTTAACCCTCTTGCTAATTGAGAAGTTGGGATATCACTTAATGGTATAGAATTTTCATCTCTTACAGTAATATTGTAAGAGGGATTCCAAAATACATCATCTCTCATATAGAACTTAAAATGGAAATCATCTATTAGTTCCCAATCTATCACTAAACCAGTTTTGGTTGGTGCTAAATCAGGTGAAAGTATGACAATTTCTTCATTCAGAGCTTTTCCAATAAAACTATATCTTCCACCACAGTCACAAAACATCGGATTCAGATCACGCCAATTGGCGTCAGCAATTCTAAACTCATCAATTGATTCTTGCCCTTCATGTAAACCATTAAACGACATTCGAGGAAGAGAGTGGAGTAATCCCCAGTTTGCGTCATATCCATTCAAGTTAGACCATGTCCCAACATAAGATTGAGGAGCAAACAAGGGTAGTATTGGTACAATTCGATCCATCATCAATTGTTGCCAATCGTAATAATGTTGCTGTCTAGTTTCCAAATCCATAATTGTTGGTCCTTCTAGCAACATGTTCTCACTGTCATTTCCATAAGGCATTTCTTTTGTAATTCCAAACAAGTTTAGTGAACCATCCGCACCATATATATCGTACATATCTGGTGATGTACCTCCTTCTGATAATCCTACTATACCCATATCATAATCGTGAGTTTGTAATAGACAACCTACAAATGCTGTCCATTCTTCAACTTTAACCTGTACATCTATACCAATATCTCTTAAATAAGAAGCAATGAAGAGACCATAATCTGGACGAACTCCTCCTCCATTTGTTTTCAATACCAACTCAGCAATGGTGTAGCTTGCCTCAATATTTTGACTGGAACATATTTGCATTGAAATTAGTAAAATTAGCATTATTGGGATTATTTTTCCTTTTCTAGACATACAGTAAACCACTTTATCCATTGCTTAAACAGTTATAACCTTTTTTAAAATGAATATGATTACACTGATTATGCGACGATAAAGGAAGGTTTTGAGAAATAACAAAAATTGAGATAACATTTAATAACCTAATTTGATGTTTCTTATCTAATAGAGTGGTTTAATGAGTATATTAGATAAATTTCAAAATTTCATAATGGAAAAATTTATGGGAGGGCTATTTGAGAGAGAAAACAGTTTATCCGAGAAAGAAGATTTTGTAAAATTCACTAAAGATTCCCCTGCAAGATATGAGATTATGCTAGAAGGTAGCAAGTATGGAAAAAGATCAGGATTCGGTCCTAGAGTTGTTCCAATGATGGTTTCTGTTATTAGAAATCAGAACAAAGTAATTAATTCTTTGAAGAATAATCCTGAGGAACCAAGGACTACTATCACTGATGAGGAACTAGCAGATTTAGTGAAACTAGCCAATAAGAAGGGTGCTGGTATAGTTGGATACGCTCAAATTCCGGAACACCTCGTTTTTGAAAATAAGGCAGTTCTAAGTACAAATGTCATTGTTCTAGGATTTGAGATGGACAAAGAAAAAATAGATACTGCTCCTAGTGTTAAATGTCTTCATGAAGTGTTGAAAACATATGACGACTTGGGAATAGTCTCAAATAAAATTGCAGCATTTCTTCGAAAGAAAGGTTTCGCAGCTCATGCTGGTCATCCTCTCATGGGTGCCGCGTTATATCCTCCTATGGCTCAATTAGCAGGTTTAGCTTCTCTGGGTTACTCAGGAATTATGATCTCACCAGAATTTGGTCCTCGTTTTAGGCTTACAGCTGTTTATACGAGTATTGAAAATCTACCAAAAACTGAAAAAGACGAACATGCATGGGTAAGAGAATATTGTAAACAATGTAAAAAGTGCATCAAAGAATGTCCTGGTGGAGCAATTCTAGATGAGCCAGTACTCCATGAAAGTGGTCAAATAACCCATGTTGAAAATACTAAATGTATGCCTCATTTTATGAATGAATATGGTTGTAGTGTTTGTATCAAAGTTTGCCCATTTAATTACACTTCATATGAACAGATTAAAGAAGGGTTCCTAAAAAAGAGTAAGAAATCTTGAAGACAGGTTAAATGAAAAACTGCGATGAACTAAATATGGATTAATTAACTTTTATAGAATTAGAAATGAGGGATTAATGCAAATTTGATGCTTTTTTTTCCGATAGCCCAGATTACTATAGGTGAAGATTCCCAATGGAGTACTTCCTTAATCCTAAATTGTTTTCTAATCTTTTTCTCAATTATTGAGAAATATTTATCAGATTCAATTTTTGAAAATACAAGGTCATAATCAACTTCATTAGAAAGTTCTCTAGAAATTAATTTTAGAGCTTTTCTTAAAGCTAATCGTTTACTCTTTGCTTTACCAACATTAACTACACCTATGTCATGACTAATTTCAGCAATTGGTTTATACAAGCAAGTTTTCTCAAAACATTTAGCAATAGTAGTGATAGTATCCTTTCTTCTAAATTTTCCTGTTTTAAAGAGAGCTTTGAAGGAGTCACACACAATCATGGTTTTGATTTTATCCTTATTTGTATTAAGAATTTCTAGCAAGAATATACTCTTGTGTCATCTCAAAAGTGATTTTTGTTTCAGTTGGAAAACAATATTTAAAAAATCTCAAATTTCTGGAGATGCATGAATGACAATCTTTTACGGATTAATTTAACTGAAGGAACAGTAACTACAGAAAAAATTCCCGATTCTGTTGTTTTCCAATACATGGGTGGAACAGGCTATTTGAGTTACTTCCTTTACAAAGAGCTTGAAGCTAAGATTGATCCTCTTTCTTCTGATAATAAAATCATTCTCGCACCAGGTCCTATCCAGGGGACTAGGATACCCATCTCTGGACGATATTCTGTTGGGACGAAAAGCCCTCTGACAGGTTTCTTCATCGATGGCAATGCTGGAGGTTTCTTTGGCAGTGAAATTAGAATGGCTGGTTATGATCTAATCATAATCGAAGGAAAGTCCAATAATCCTTGTTATATCTCGATTAAAGATGATAAAGTAGAAATCAAAGATGCTAAGCAACTCTGGGGACAAAGAGTTCATGAAACTGATGAGCTGATAAAAGAAAACGAAAATGAACCTAAAATGAGAATTCTAGCTATTGGACCAGCTGGAGAAAATCAAGTTAAGATTTCTTGTACAACTTCTGATAGATTTAGAAATGCTGGAAGAGGGGGAATAGGAGCTGTTTTCGGTTCAAAGAACCTTAAAGCTGTTGCGATTAAAGGTTCCAATAGACCAACAAATGGTAATCCTGATAAGATTGATGAAATGAGAAAAGAGCTTAATAAAAGAGCTAAAACTGCAAAAGATGATGGGCACATGCTCTATAAACACGGAACTAGTTGGCTAGTCAATATTGCAAACTATAACACCCAATTTCCTACGCGTAATTTCCAATCAGGTGAGTTTGAAGATCATGAAAAGATAACTCATGAAGTTCTCGATAAACTCTATAAAAGATTTAGAAGACCATGTTTCCAATGCCCTATAGCCTGTTCTGAGACCTTAGATGCTTCAATCTTTGAATGGACAGATGAGAAAGAGATAGCCAAACCTGAATATGAGACACTTGGAATGATGGGTGGAAACTTAGGCTTAGGTGATATAGAAACAATTATTCACGTAAATTATTTGTGCAACCAATTAGGTCTAGACACAATTAGTACAGGGAGTTCTATTGCTATGGTAATGGAAGCAGTTGAGAAAGGTTTGCTTAAGGGAGAAGAATTCGAGAATATTCGTTTTGGCAATAAGGAAGCTATCTTTGATTTAATTCATAAAATAGCCTATAGAGAAGGGCTTGGAGATATCTTAGCTAATGGTATAGTTTATGCTTCTAAAAAATGGAATATTGAACATCTAGCTATCCATTCGAAAGGTTTGCCGTTTCCAGCATGGGATCCTAGAGGCAAACTAGGGTTAGGGCTTAGCTATGCAACAGCTGCTGTAGGAGCATCACATTTACGAGGGTGGCCTGCTACTAGAGAAATTCCTGATAGAAGTGCTCTTGAAATAATCGATTCTCTCGTTCATGAACAAGATGTTAAAACCATCAAAGATTCTTTAACTATCTGTCACTTTACTCATAGTATAAGTCCTCCGTTAAAATTCGAAGGATGTAGAAGAATTACAGAATCTGTTTGGGACAAATCTGTGACCGATGAAGAACTTACTAATGTTGCGAGAAGAATTTGGCTGCTTAAACGAATGTTTAATATCAGAGAATATAGTGATAAGAAACCCTTTGAATTCGATACTTTGCCTAAAAGATTTATGACTGAACCTTTGCCATCTGGAAGGGCAAAAGGGAAGACTGCTTTTGTTAACGAGGAAGATTTCAAGAGATCCATGCAAGCACTCTATGAGAAAAGAGGTTTAGATACAGAAGGTTACCCAACAGCTGAAGAAATGAAAAGATTAGAACTCGAATTCTAATTGTTTTTTCTTTTCGCTTTTCTTTTCTTTCCACTAGGAATTTCGTCACCTTTATGAGTGATTTTGTAAATATATACTTAATGACCAAAGAGCTTGATTCAGAGCATCAAAGATTTCATTCTTTACCTCCAAAGGATAAGATAAATTTTGTTCAAGAAATGTTAGATTCTATAATCATTTCGATGTCTCAGAAGCAAACAGCTGTTGATCGCTTTATTGAAAGAATTGCAGTATTCAAATACTTCTTGTCAGGTCTTTACAGATTATCTGGTGTATATAAAAAAGAGTATTTTGATTTTCTAACTTTCAGTATCAAATCTATGTGGGAAGCAGTAGAGAAATGTGGTTCGCAATTTTTACTTTACCCAGCACTATCCGCGTTTATTGATCTATTCTCCAAACTAAAAGGTCTAAATCCCTTCTACACTCTTCATTCAACATTAGATGAAACTATTGAATACGGTAAACTTCCTGCCAAGGATAAGATTTCTGAACTACTACAGAAAGAGAAACGGAATTTACAATTCCTTATTGATTACATGCAACTAGATTCTGTCTTAAGACTAAATCTTGATAAGAAATCTAAATTAGAAATAATAAAATCTGCAACAAACTACGCCCAGCTTTTAGTCTTAACTCTGTATAATTTCCTAGTTACAATCCCAGTTATCCCAAAGGAAGAGTTCATTTCATGGAGTAAATTATTTGAAGTGGCTATTCAGAAAGCACTGATTGGACATGTTCACCTTGAAGAAGTAGAGGATACGGAGCTGGGTTTGATAAGGACTAAAACTTCTGAATCATCCCTTTATTCATTAAAGGCTCAGCTATATTTACTCAATGCTAAATATCTAAACGAAAATGTGGAAGAATATCTAAATTTAGCTAATGTTGAAAATGTTCACTCTCTTCAAGTATTGGAGCAATACATGGAAAGCCCGCAAAATTCTCATTTGGTGCAGAGTTATTATTTCCAACAGAAAACCTTACTTCTCGAAACACAATTTTACCAGATTTTGAATAGAATTGTTAGAACACAGTATAAGAATTCAGTGTACGTGGGGGATATAAAAGACGATAAGGCTAAATTAACTCAAACTTCTATTAAACATGAAGTGCATGAGATCCTACGGGAAATTGAAGAATATCTAAAAATACTTTTACAGCTTTCTAGGCGACAAGATCTTGGTATTTCTTATAACATGATAAATATTTACACTAAAATTGCCTTTGGTGCTTATGTTTATGGCTTAGCTAACAATCTTAAAACAATGGAAGAGATCATTAAAACTAGTAATATAGATATTTGTGACCCGGAATTATCCTTACTCTTAGGAGAATATTGGCTAAGTCGATGGACAGAGAATCAAATAGTAGAGTATCTTGACGCTTCAATAAGCTATTTCGAGAGAGCATCTGAAGTCTATCAGATGCTATATAATAACAGATATGTTCCAATATATGGTTATTCCATCTTAGCACTAGTGCAGGTTTACAAAGGAAACAAGGCTCGCGCTGAAATCTATCTTATGAAAGCAGATGACGAATTTAATGATGCAAAATCTCTTCTCATTCTAAACAACTCTGAAATATATTACTATGAGAAATTTAGAGAACAAATGGAGGATTGTTTGAATAACATAGAACTGAAAAAACCTCTAAGATTTGATAGACCTTTCAATGTTTTAGATTTTAACACTTGGTCAAGAGAAAATAATGATTGGAGGAAAATAATCACTCATCTTCCTGAACCCTTCCCCTTTAATCTTGAACAACTGAAACTATTGGAGTTTGAGTTTCTCCCCCCTACTTTCAGTAAAGAAGTCTGATATTTAGCACAGTTTATTAATAGTCGTTTTAATTTACAAATCAGATGTCAAAGAAATATCGCGTATCAAATAGAAGAGGTGTTCCATGGGCGCTCTTGGGTGTTTTTTCTTTGGCCATCTATCTCTGGTTCACTTTTGATACTGGAGAGTACAATATCTATATTATTGTTATTACAGCTGCTGTTGTAATCATCTGGCTAGCAAGATATTTTAGAAAAAGACACGTTTCCAAGCAGTTTGATAGTCTCTCAAACAAATTGTCTGTGCATTACGATGAACGAATTGAACGTGATGATTTCACTAATGAAGTAAGAACTTTCAATGAAACCGAGGAAAAAGTCTGTAAATACTGTGGTGCTCCTAAATCCAATTCGTCTAACATCTGCGAAAATTGTGGGAAATAACCTTCCTAGTCTTTGACCTTATCTCTTTTCTTACCAAACTTTGGGTTGAATGTCCAGATATCATTGAATATGAAATTCGAAATAACTGAAACAGTGAAACCAATAGCAAAAGCAAGATAATCATTCCATCCAATTATAACGGAGAAAAGTTGGATAAGACCTAGATTAATAACAGCTCCAACAGCTCCTACTATGGCAAATTTGATGAACTGGTGAATATTGTTGAACTCTGTATTTTTTTCTTGCTTCCTGTATGTCCAAATTTTATTGATAATATAATTGTAAAACATTACAAAAATTATTGCTACAGCTCCTGCAATTATTACTTTATGGATGTCAATAATCCAAGAACTTGTTACAGGAAAACTTATCACAGGATCTTGTTCAACAGTAGCATTCAAAACAAGTAATGATAGAAACGCGAAAAGTTCATTTAACCCTAAACCACCTAGACTAACTATAAGAAATTTAATCGCTCGCTCTCTCCTCTCTTTATCCAGGAAGGATTCTTTTTCTTCTTTGATCTTTTCGTTTTCCATGCTCTAACTCACGTTTGATTAGAGCAGGCTGATTCTTAAGTATATTGCAAGTGAATTTGAAAAAAATCCAAAACATGGTTAGAACAAATGTTTTTTAAGTATCCCAAAAGAAATTATTTACAACGTGGGAAATACGTGATAATATGACAATACATGTTCAATACATATCCCAAAATGTTGTGAGAATGAATTTTAAAGGCTCATTTAATACAAAGATGGAAGAGGAATTTGAAAGATGTTTAAAAGAGCAAATAGATAATGCAAAGAAACCTTTATTCTATTTAGTTGATGTATCTTCTTACGAACCAAAAGAAGTAGAAGACATAGTTAATGCTATAGCCGATTCTTTATATTTGAAAGGAAAAATCATACAGAAAATAGCTTTTCTATTTGCGAAAAAGAAGAAGATTAAAAATAAAGAATTGAAAGATCGAGTTAAAGTATTTGATAATGATTGGGATGCACAATTTTGGATAAGTGACCAAAGTAGACATGGCTTTCTAGATGAAATCACTCTTGACTCTCTAGCAGAGAGATAAGATTCTCTTTCTTCTTTCACTCAATTTAGAAAATTAAATCCTTCCATTATTCTATTCTGTTAATTTCAATTCAAACAAAACAGTAAAATATGCTTTATCTGAGGTAATTCAATGAATGATGAATACTGCTTTATCCCAGAACCTGTTCTAGAAAAACTGGAAAAACAACAATATAGACTAGCTGGACACCATTCAGCTGTGAAGACTTGTACTTGGTTAAAACATTCGTTAAAGGGTGAAGGAGTTTGCTACAAAAACCAGTTTTATGGCATCACATCTCACCAATGTTTACAATGTACCCCCTCAACAATTTGGTGCAACCTGAAATGCATTTTCTGTTGGAGAAGTGCATCCTGGTATAACAAAGGTGGAATGGAATGCAAAGTTGACGAACCTAAGGAAATAGTTGATGCAATGATTGAACAACAGAGAAAGCTAATAGCAGGGTACAATAAACACGACAAAGTGCCAGAAGAGAAATACCTAGAAGCCTATCAGCCTAAACATGCTGCAATTTCTCTTTCAGGAGAACCAACATTGTATCCCAAAATTAGTGAGTTGATGAAAGAGTTCCATAGTAGAGGAATGACAACCTTTCTCGTAACAAATGGCACTAATCCAGAGGTTCTTGAAAATTTAACTACGCTCCCAACTCAACTTTATGTAACTTTAATTGCTCCAACAAAAGAATCTTTTGAGAAAACTGCTCGACCATCAACTGAAAATGCTTGGGAAAATGTTATGAGAACTGTGGAAATACTACCAGAATTAAAAACTAGAAAAGTGGTTAGATTAACTTTGGTTCCTGAATACAATATGGTAGAACCAAAAAAATATGCTGAACTATTTTTGAAATCAGAAGCACATTTTCTTGAACCAAAAGGATTCATGTCTGTGGGAGATGCAAGAAAGAGATTACCTTACGAACAAATGCCAAGGTTTCCAAAAATATTAAAATTCTCTGAACAGATAATTGATGGAACAGATCTAAAGATGATTGATTTCAAGGAAGACTCAGCTGTAACTTTGATTGCAAAGGAAGATTATCCTTGGAGAAAGAATCTGTTTCAGAAACAGTGAATTTTCTAGTAAATATCCTAAAAACAACAATAAAATTATATATTTCAGTTATAATTATTTCTTAATATGGCAAATATCAACAAGCTAATCAAACAGCTAAAAGATGACGATCCTGCTAAGAGAGAAGAAGCCATTTTAGCTCTAGGTGAATTGAGGGATGAGAGGGCTGTTGAGGATTTAATCAAGGTTGTGAGCCAAGATAGTACTGAAAATAGAACTTATGCAATAAAATCACTTTCTGAAATAGGCGATTACAGAGCAATAGAAACACTAATCTTCTGTTTAATGGATAATGAAGAAGATATTAGATTATCAGCAGCAAGGGGATTAGGAAAATTTTCCTCACCTCAAGCAATATCTTCACTACTTATTTCCTTAAGGAAAGACCCTAAAATTTCTGTAAAAAGCAGAGTAGCTTTATCATTAGGTTTTATTGGTTCAGAACTGGCTGTTGAAGATTTGCTAAAAGAGGCAAAATTGGAGCATCCTGCTTCTTTGCTCTACTCCATAGATTCAGCGCTCAAAATGATAGCAAAGAATAATGGATTTGAAAATGTTGAAGAATTAGTACTTAGTGTAATTAATAAGAAAGAAAAAATACTCGTAAAAACACCCGAATCTGAGCAAGACAGGGAAAAAGAGATAATAATAAACTTTCCAAATTTGTGGCCATACATAAGAAAGTATGTTTTTGAGCAATTAGAAGGAATTCAAACAATTCTGAGTGTGGAATCTGATGCAAAATCAGCTGAGAAAAAAATAGTTGATATTTTAGGGGAAAAATTCTGGAGCTTTACTGAATTCATGAGTAAAAAAATGGGTTTCAAATTTTCTGAATATCAATCAACATTATTATGGCAAATGGCTTGGGATACTAGTAAACCAATCAGAACTGAAATATTCCAGATGATAAAAGATCAAAAGAATGATGAAGCAGAGCTAGATAAACATCAAGCCTGGTTAGATGATATAGAGGAAGAGAAAGAAAAAGAAGAAAAGATTGTTGGAGGAGCTGTACTGGAAATGGATGGAGAAGCTGCATTGGAAATTGATGGTGTGATCTTTGACATTCCTATTCCAGATGAAGTTGAAACAATAAGTGACGAAATAGAAAAAACATTAAAGGGCAGACCTGAATCACCAGCTCCTTACCGACCACCTATTAGAGCTTCTACACCAAAAGATATTGCTGAAAAATCTACAGGTGCCGAATTAGCTCGTTCAATCTCTGGTGATATTGAACAGATTATGAAAAAGTACTCTAATTGGAAAGGGAAAATTGAAGAAGAAGATGAACTAGCCGAGTTTTGGGTTGATACTGAATAATTCTAGTAGAAATCTGATTTATTATTTCTGTTCTATTTTTTGTTAGCTAAACTGCTTTTTTTCTATTTGTTGCTGGAATTAGGTTATCAAACAGTGATTTGATATGACTTTTCATCATATATCTCATATTTTTAGTACATATTTATCAAAATCATTCCTTATTGTATCCGACTTTTCCTTTTTTGAACAAATATTTCACCA
Organism: Candidatus Heimdallarchaeota archaeon; assembly: GCA_030668875.1. Lineage (GTDB taxonomy): Archaea > Asgardarchaeota > Heimdallarchaeia > Heimdallarchaeales > Heimdallarchaeaceae > UBA460. The sequence goes on along the minus strand of DAOVER010000023.1, from coordinate 16,678 downwards.
AATATGTAATACCCCGATATTACCTAGGTATCTGCCGACAAAAAGTATATAAGATAGGTCAGTAGAGTTTATAGTAACTATTAGAGGTCAACTGATGAAAAAAAGATTAATCACCTTCAAAGTAACAGATTCGATGATAAAATGGATGAACGAGATGATGTCTGTAGAGAATTACAGATCCCGCAGTGAACTGGTGAGAGATGCCCTAGCAGAATTTCTGGCAAAGGAGTATTATAATGGGGAAATACCTTCTTATTCCAAGATAAAAGAGAAAGAACAGCTGAATCGACAATAATAGATAGCACAAACCTGCGAAAAAAAACTGTGGCAATCCTTTACTTAATGGATTCTTTGTATAAATACGTAATGCATTAAAGTAAATCTAATACATGATTGAATAAAGACCATTGTTTGTTTTCTATGTAAATAAATAATTAATGAAGTATTTCTCTGTTTTATAGGGGTATATAAATCACTGAAAAAAGACTTTATTTATTGATAGAATATATTCTTCTTTGTAATTTTCTTATTAGAAGCTCCACATCTCTAATATCAGGTGATCCTATCATTCCTCTTTCCCAGTATCTTGAGATAAATTGCTCAATTTCATCAATAATTTTTGCATATACCACAATATCTTCTTTTGGAAATATCATATATATTAACAGAGGAACAAAAACAGTAGTTAAGCTATTAGATTCATTTTTCCTAACCAAGATATCGATTGCAGAGGTATAGTAATTTGTTTGAGGAATATGGACTATACCTCGAAGTTTTGCGAAATTGTCAGGACCAAATTCTGACCCTTGCATGAGAAAACTAAAAACTCTGAGATTCAGTTTTTCTATAATGTGTGCATCTAAGGGGGAATTGTTGTAAATGACCAAAGGTCCTGATATCTCATCAAATAATGAAGCAACAAAGTAAAGGTTATCATAAATACTTTTAGTATCAATTTCGTCCAATTCGTGTGTAAAAGATTGTAGTTCCAAGTTACTGATAGTCATTCTCAGAAGTATATTGATTAAATTAATATAAAAAGCAATCAAAGATTGCTTTCTTTTAATTTAGTTAACGCATTGTCGATGATCTCTGCAAGGGTTTCATTGTGTGTATCTGAATTTAATGGAACATTCTGAATTTTAGCTTTTGGTAAAAACTCTTTGATTTTTTGAATAAGTAACTTATCATGTACTGGATCATCTTCAGGACAAATAATAACTAAAGGGGATGAAATATTGTCGAAACTATCATTTTCCATGTAATAATCATCCATTATTGGTGCTGTTTTCAACCATTCAAAATGATATTTTGAAAACATTCTGCTTATTGCATGTGAAAAGCTCTGATAGTGTTTCTTATCTTTTCGAAAAACAAATCTGCTAATTAATCTTGTTAGCGGTTTTAAGGAAATAGCAAACCAACGAGGAACTGCTCTAGCCCATTTTGATGCTAGAGGATTTGCTCTCATCTCTATTTGAGGAGTTGCTAGAACAGCAACGAAAGGCTTGATTGAATAACTACTCATTGCATAAAGAACAGCATTTGATGCAATAGATGAACCTGTAAAAACACATGTTTCTAAAGGAAGATCTAGTTCTTTTAATACTAGGTTAAAATCTTCTGCAAGACTATAAATGTCATATCTTTTATCATTTTCTGGTAAGAAAGAAAATTCTTTCTCTCTTGTTTCAATGAAGTAAATGTTGTGATTCTTTCGAAGTACTTCAACTGATTCAAACCATGCAAAAAGATAGGAATTATAACCTGAATAATAGATGATGTTCATACTTAGATCAGAGGAATTTTTAGCTGAAAAAAATAACACTCGTAGTTTGGCTCTATTTTCTAGATTAACAAAAATCTTATCAGCTTCATTCTCTAAAAAGTATTCTTTCACTGGTCTACGCATAATGAAGAAGGGTATATTTTTTAGTATAAATAGTTATTTTAAGAAAAAAAATAGATTTGGTAATTTCGGTCTTGAAATCACAAATTGTGATGCTTATTCCAGTTGAAATTAAGGTTCTTAACAAATTTGTATATTATTCATACTTCCAATTATATTTGCTGCTTGAATTAACCAAATCTGATTCTTCCTTGTTCAAATCATAAATTTGGTATACTATTTTGTCTATCTCTCTTCTCATTTTCAGAAACTCTTCCTCACTCTTAGTTGAATTTAACCATTGACCCACTAATTGATCCAAAACTAATAGATCACTCGAACTGAAGTTTGGAAATGGTAATTCTCTAACAACATTAGAAGTAATATCTCTTTGAATAAAATACTCTGCTAGGTACTGAACTAATGATGAAGATAAATAGCCAAACAGAGCTTTTAAGGAGACTGTCTCTTCTTTTGAGTATATTATGTCAAAAATATCATTAACGTAGATTTCCTTTGACATATCTAACCCTATATACCACTTTCTTCCACGATTCCTTCGAATAATCTTTTTTCTTTCAAAAAGAGAGAAATCTCCAGGTGCCCCTAATAATTCTCGATCATAAACAAATTTGTCACCATCGTAGAATACCAGAAAATTCATTACTCCCTCTTTCTTCTGTGATTTGAAGGCATTGTGTTTTATGAGCCTTTTTTGTTCAATGTTACAGTTTTTATTATCAACTTCTGAATAGGATTGCTGATACTTCTTAGTTAGAGTCAATCCCCTTCTTACAAATATAATGTCTCTAAGTAAAACTGATTTTGAGCTTATCTTCTTGATTAGAGCAGAATATTTAGTAGGTAATAGTGGTATTTTGTAATGGGAATGTACTATAGAAGCAAAAGAAACTTGAATAGTTTTCTGATTTTTGTTGTCCTGTATTTGGAAAGTGTCATCATTATTCTCTTTATTCCAATAGATTACACAATAATCATTTACTACTCTCTCGAATAGTTTGGATTCACACAACTCTATTTTTGTAAGCAGTTTCTCTTCTATTAATTTCTCCCTTACTTTCTTTCCATAAGATTCAGAAACTATTCCTTGAGGAAGGACTAAAGCTCCCTTCTTCTTCGTTAATCGTAGGGCAAGAATCAAAAATGGAAGTGAAAAGTTATATTTTCCGTATAAATACCTCGAGAAGGGTGTAGAGGACAATATTGATAGATACTCCTTCTTCAAGAACGAGCCATAAATTATCCAAGGAGGGTTCCCAACGATAAAATCAAAGTAATTCTCCTCAGTAAAATTCATTTCATAATCTAGAAATTTTTCAGGAAAATCAATGAACCAATTAAATTTCTTGAACCTCTTATCTATATTCCCTATTTGTTTTCTAATCGAAAAAACTTTGATAATGTCTTCTTCAAGGAACAAATTTGTCTTATAGACTAAATTATGTCTTAAAGCTAAATACTCTCGCAACAACTTTTTTGCTTTAATGTTCTTACACAAATCCGAAAAAACTTTCTCATCGAAACCTGAAATTGCATCTCCATTCCTTATTGTCAATAAGAGAGAACATTTTCTCTGTTTTGATAATTTTGGATTAAAGATTAAACTAAAGATACAATACTCATACGAAAGCTTATCCAATTCAAGTGCATAGATGGTGAGTTCAGTCTTTTTCATTAAGGGGTTTATGAAATCGCCTAACCCTGCAGAAAAATCAATTACTGAATGCATCCCATTTGATGTGAGTTTATCAGAAAATATTTCGTTGGTAATTTTATTAATTGTTTTCTTAGAAGTAAAATACTGCCCAATTTCCTTTTGTTTAGCATCTGCTTGTAAAATGGAAAAGAAATCATGGGTTGATTCAATGGTATCTATATTCAATATTAACTCTATTATATCCTTTGATATCAAAACTTTGGAAACGAAAAAACTCTCCATTTTTTGATAGAAATGAAAAATATATGGGACTCCTTCTTTAATGAGTTGTTCAAGAGATACAAAATCATTTTCTTTATGTTTTTCTGATAGAAGCTCATATTTTTTGAGGATATAGAGTTTCAATAGCAATGATTTAGATTCATTTTCAGAAATTCCCAACTTATTGAGTCTATTAAGAATACTCTGAAGTTGGTATTTCATGGAACTAGGTGCCATTAAAACTCAATCACAAATCCTTTTTCTGCTATAAAATGTCTTCTGTTATTAATCAGCTAATTGTAGGCTTATTGAATGATCAATTTGGTTGTATATTCGGCAAATTTTTTAATATGCGGTGAGATTAGAAACTAATGAAAAGTGTCCTCCCACCAGAAATACTTTCAATATTTCCCACTTTATCAGATGATGAAAAGGAGAGGATACTGAAATCTGACAAGCTAACAGCTAATGCTGATCTTGAAGTTATTGAAAATGCAATGAGAAATATACGAAATGAGAAAAAAGAAACTACAGACTCATTTTGTTTTCTTCTGGGAAGAATACTTTACCACAGAGCAAAATTCAGCGAAATTACTTCCCTTTATATGAAAAAACAAACTACTGGGATGGGGTTGTGGTATGCCCTAATACTCATATATGAAGGAAAAGTTGAACAATATAACTCTCTAATTCTAGAATTATCAGAAAAACTAAGTCATTCCATTTTACTCGCATTTACTTTTTATGTAGAGGCAATTCAAGGTTTTCTATCACAAAATTTCTCAAAATATCTTGAGAATAGAGAAAATTGTTTCAACTTTTTACTTGTTCGATATCCTCAAGAAATTGAATATAGTGGTGATTTATACAAATTGATTCAAATATATATGTTGGAAATGGACGCTTACTACCTTCGTTCCACTTACATTCTCTCAATGGCAAGAGATAAAACAAAAGAATGTTTAAACTTGAATCAAGCTTTGAATGATAGAATTGTACAAGCACAAATTAACAATACAATTGGTATAATCGAGTTAGAGAGAGGAAGTTTTCAAATCGCTCACCAGATATTTCTAAAAAGTGAAGCAATTGCAAAAGAAATCAAAATGGATAGATTACTAGGTCATGTGGCAGGAAGTATTGGTGACATTTATTTACAAATGGGTCATCTAGATGAAGCCATGTTCTGGTATAACAAGAGTTATTCTATTGTAAAAGAATGGAAAAATGATTATAGATCACTTTATATTCTTCATGCTAGTTTTGCGGATGTTCATTTTGCTAAGGAAGAGTTTGAGAAAGCTAAAACTGAAATGGAAAAGGTTCTGCAGATTATAGATAAAGGGAAATTTAAGGACCTGTTTATGCAAATGAAATATGCTGAAATTCTTCTCTACTTAAATGATGCTTCTCTAGTAGAATCAATTTTGGCACAAATAGAAAAAGAGTGGAAAAAGCAACTATCTCCCACACAGAAAGCGTTTTTCTTATTCCTCTTAGGATTTCTTGAATATAAGAAAAACAATTATGGTAATGCTCAAGATTTCCTACAAAATGCTATGCTTCTATCAGATGAATTAGGAAACGAGATATTAAGTTCTAAAACGCTAGTGTTGTTATCAGTTGTATTCCTCAAGAAGTATACACTAACACTTAATTTAGAAGAGCTAATCGAAGCTGATAAGTGTCTGGAAGACATTATAACCTACCTGGAAGAGAAAGCAAAATATGAATCTCTTTCTTTGATATATTATATAAGATCAAAAATCAAAATAATAGTTTTAGATTTTGAAACAGCTCTCTTTCTGTTAAAGAGTGGAGAAAAACTAGCAAGAACCTATACACCATTATTAGTAGAAAATTATAAAGAGAAAATAAATCTAGTGAAAAACGCAATTGAAAGTGATGTTGATACAATAATAGATACAGGGTTAGTAGAATTCATCGAAGATATTGACTCTATTACAACAATACTTCGTAAAGAATCGAAGAAATTAGCCGCGCCAAAGGGAGAAAAACCAATTGCAGTTCTATTATTCCATTCTAGTGGAATTCCAATACGAACATATCTATCAGAAGAAGTTCGTGTTACAGATGATCTTCTTTTTGGAGGTTTTGTATCTGCCATCAGGCACTTGATGAACGAGTTGTTTATGGATCAGAAACATGGAGTTCTCTCGATAGATCATGGACAATACAAACTACTAATCGAGTTTTATTCGAATGTCTTCTCTGTGGTAGTTATTGCTTTAAGAGACAGCTATATGTTAAGACGAAAAATGCATAGATTGGTCAAACACCTATCAGTTAAGGGATTATTTAAAGAAAAATTCAAAGGTGATTTGGCAGAAACACTAGCTTTTGAAATAGATTCTTTGGTAAGGAACTTATTTGGTATTAGAAGTTAAAATCCCTTTTGAATTTTTAATTAGTAGATTCGGAAAGAAGATATATTTATTATTCAATAATGTATAATCTATTTGAAAGAGATGAAAGATAAGAAGAGCAAAGTTGGTTTTCCAAAGGAGTTTGCTATTTATATTCCAAAAATGTCTTCGGAAGAACAAAATATCCTTAAAAACCAAGAGAAAAGCTTCCAAATTGATGATTCACTAGTTAAAGTGCGTGATTATGTAATAGATTTGTTCCCGAATCTTCCTAAACCCTCTGATTTTCTAGTTTTTGCTCTCGGTAAAATACTATTTTTTAATTCAGATTACGACACTCTTGATGCTCTTGAAGAAGAATTCTCATATCAAGGTTTTGCTTTATGGAAAATTAGATTGTTGCTTAGAAGAGGACTGAGTGAAGAGGCAATCAAGAAAGCTTCTGTGATATACAATAAAGAGGGTATTCGTCTCTGTTTCAAGTTACATAGTTTAAGATCTATTGCAAATGGGTATCTTAACCTTGGAAATCATGAACAATGTAAAATTTATCTTAACGAGTTATTTGAAGATTCTCTCACTTCTCCTAAACTATCTGCAGAAGATAAACCAATAATTAACGATATTCTTCTAGAAGCACATAAAGATAATTTCATTCTTAATCGATTTTCAGACGAGAAGATTAAACTTGAGAATAAAATAAGTGTCGCATTACAAATTGCTACAGATTTAGGCGAAAGAAACCATCTAGGTTCGTTTTATTATTTAATGGCTCTTTTACAAAGAGACTCGGGAAAAATTGATGATTCAATTAAATATTCCAATAAAGCTATTGCTCTTTTCAAAGAAACAGGAAATGAGAGTTTACTATCTGCAACTAAAGGGAATCTCGGTACAATATGTGTCATACAAGGCAAGTTAGATGAAGCAGAATCAATTTACCTTGAAATATTAGAAACTTTCAGGAATTTAGAAGAAAACCGTTTTACTGCTCTTTCCATTAAAAGTTTAGGGAACATTGATATTGAAAGAGGGAATTATGAAGAAGCGATTGAAAAATATCAGGAAGCTCTAAACATAGTAGAAAAACTAAACTTAAAGGAAACCTACCAATATTGTATACTGACCGAACTATACCTTCAAACAGGAAGAGTAAGTGATTTTGAGATTCTCATAAAAAATCTGGAAGAAGAAATCAGAGGCTCACCTTCGTCAATAATTGAAGCTTACATACTATTTCTTAAGGGTTTAAATAACGTGAAGAAACTTAATTTCGGTAAGGCAAGCGAACTATTCTCAAAAGCATTAAGAATGGCAGATCGTCAAGGAAGAGGTGAATTGTCTGCAAAAATTTTGATGAATACACTTTTACTAAATATCAATAAATATGATGTGGAAAAGAATATTGATGAACTAGATTTAGCTATTCATAACATCAGCCACATATTACCTTATTTCATTGAAAGCAAATTAATTAAAGAACAGGTAGCTTTGCGTCTTCTCGAAGGAAAAATTTTCGCAATTAAACAAGACTATTCTAATTCATTCAATAGTTTACAGAAAGCTCGTGACTTACTCCAGCATCACAAAAATAAACACTTAATGAAAATGGTTGACAGGTATCTAGAAGATTTAAGCAGTCTTGAGAATCGCGAGGAACTCTCAAGTTATGAGTGGGTCAATGAACCATTCAGAACAGATGTTTATAACTTAGAAGACATTGGTTTACGTTATATGCAGAAACCTCATGTTCAAATTGAAATAGCACCCTTAGCCCTTATTATATTACACAGATCTGGAATACCACTAAGATCCTTCGTTATATCAAAACGTACAGTAAAAGATCAACTATTATTCGGAGGTTTTATTGTTGCAATCAGAGACATGCTTTCAGAATTATTCGAAAAACAGAAGAGTCAAGTACTGGTGATAACCTATGGTAATTATAAAATAATAATAGAGGCTCATCCTAAAGGCTTCAGTTCCGTTGCCATTTCAGCACATGACTCATTTTCACTCAGAAGAAAAATACATCAATTAACAGATAAAATGTCTAAAACTGAAATTCCTAAACAATATTATGGGGATTTGTCTCTAGAACTTAGCACTTATATTGATAAGGAAGTAGAATTGCTGTTTGGACCAAAACTTGTTTATAGTGATATTATTCAAACAAACTTTAAGGAACAGTAAATTTAGAAGGTTATCAAATGAAAACTAATTTACCTGCTTTTATTGTAAATGAGGTTGAAATACATATTGGTGATGATAAAAGTGAATTCTTCAACAGAATCTCTAAAATCATAAGTTCAAATGGAAAAGAGGAGATAGTTAGAAAATCTTTGGAAAATTATTTTTCCAAAAAGGTCGCTTTAGAAGATCAGACAGATCAAATGCTTATCTTAACATATTTTTTACTTAGTTATTGGTGTAAGGAATATGATTCAGTTATTGATTATTACAGTAAGTTCAATGATACAATAGACAAGCGAAATTTATCCCTTCTAGTTCTCCATGCTCTTTCTCTAAGAAATATGTTTAACTTTGATGAGTTTAAGAAATTTAAAATCGAAGTGGAGAAAATAGTAAATGAGCACGAGGATTCAAGAGAAAAAGAATTTCTGATTTTATCGCTAAAGGAATTTTCAGCAAAAATAGAAAAACGACCTGAATTTGGATACAAAGCTCTCAATGAAATCCTACGTTATTTATTAAATATGGATGACCTTTCTAAAAAATTCCCGTTCATTCTTGATGCTTTATTGAGTGATTTGGTTAATTTTGCATATGTAATAGCAGATGATAATCTAAAAGACCTGTGGATTGAAAGTGCAGTTAAGAGAGCAGAGAATTACGACAATGAAGGTATGCTCTGTTCACTGTATGATTTACTTGCAAATATTTCAATGAAAGAGTACGACATGAAAAAGGCTGTTGAGTATATAGAAAAAGGTGTTAATCTCGCAAAAAATCTAAAATCTGATCGTCTGCTTGTTATTATGCAGTTGAATATCGCTACTAAGGAAAAAATGAACGGAAAACTCAATGAAGCATTAGTTATATACAAAAACACACTGAAAATTAGTAACTTGCTTAAACCGACAAAAATTCAAGTTTTGGAAAAGATTGGTGAGATATACTTTCTAAATGAAGATTCCAAAAAAGCAGAAGAATATTACGAAACTGCTCACAATCTAAATGAAGAAAATGGTTTCATTTATGCTCTCCTAGAAATTACTTATGGATATTTAAAACTGTTAAACAAAAAAGATGATGGTGAAGCATTAAAATTCGGCTTACAGCTAGCAGAAGATCAGTTTGATTTCAACGCTATGTCATATTTCTATTTCTACAGGGGATTATATTCCCAGAAAAAAGTTAATCTTTCTGACGCTGTAGAACAGTTCGAAAGGGCGTTAGAATTTTTTGAGAATCAGGTTATCTTAGAAGGAATTGTATATTCATATGGGAAACTTGCTGAAAGCTACTTTGAGATGTATAGAATCACAGAAAACAATGAATTTGCAGATAAGTTTCTATACTATATAGATAGTCTTCTTAATGTCGCTCAAGAACTTGAACATCCTCTGTATATAGATGCAATGATCATTAAAGCAAGCTATTACCAATATAGGGATTTAAATAAAAGAGCAAAAGAAAAACTGCAGATTGCATTAACTTTTGCAGAACAACTTGGACTGGATGAGAAAATAGAAGAACTGAAAATAAGGTTAAGAGACAAACCTTCTCTACTTCAAGAACTCAAAGGATCAAAGAGACTCTTCAATAGAATAAGAAAATTTTCTTATGGAGCACACAAGAAAATACCTATAGTACTGTATCTTCTACTTGTTATAGATGAAGGAGGTTTACCCCTGTATTCCCACAAATTCACAGAAACAAAGGAAATGGATGATCTTCTAGTTTCAGGATTAATCACTGCAATAATAAATTTCTCGTCGGAAGTGTTAGGAAAAGGAGTTGAAACACTTCGAAGCATCAATCATGAAGGAAGAGCGGTAATAATTGAACAACAAGAAAATATTATGGCAGTTTTAGTAGCAGATAATGAAACATTTGTGTGTAGGTTAAAAGTAAGAAAATTCTTGAAAGAAGCAGTAACAAAAATAAAAGATAATATTTCGATAAAGACAATAGATCAAGAAGAGTTTCAACCTATCGTTAATGATGTTTTCTCTGAATCTCCTTTTACAATAAAATAAAAAGAAACTACTTTTCTCTATTCTTTTTCCTCAATATAGTCATTGGTACTAATGCTAGTATAGTTAATAGGAAATAGATTGTAGTCTCATCAGTCGGAAGGGGCTCTTCTGTATACTCTTCAGGGTGTAAAATGTAGTAGAGTAAATCTTCGATCTCAATAAGAGCTGTTTTTGTTGAGTTTATTGCATCTATGTATTCCATATTCACATAATTATCGATAGAAATTTCGATATATGAATTAACCTTGTCTAAATACCCAATTAAATTAACAGGAGAACCTTGACTTTCATATAATTCTAAAGCGTCTTCGAATTCTTCGGTTGTTTGTTTGAAGAAATATTTGTAATGAGCTCTTGCCAAACCATCTTGATTAAATGAACTAAAACTCTCTTCACTGAACGAAAAATAATTCATGACGTCTTGAAAGAATGATGATCCCCAACCATAGGTACTACCGTGGGGGTGAGGTAAACCAAGACTATGACCCAATTCATGGATCATAACAGCTGAATACCCTCTTCTGAGTTGAGAAGGATCAGCATCTTTGAAAATACTATTCTGAGTTCCAAGAAGTATCTCCCAGCCCATTCCTCCTAGTCCAGCAAATGAAATTCCATTGTATCTGAAACCTATTTCATTAGTTAGGAAGAAATAACATGGGAGAACAGTATCAGCTGCATCAAAATCAAAGTAGTTCGCAAGTTCATTGCTTAAATAATAGAACAAACCTTCCATCACCTCCACATACATACCATTTACATCTTCGTGAACATAAGAGGCAATTTCATCATAAAGTTCTGGATAATCAGTTAATAGGACATAATTCACATTCACTTCCCAGTCAATCCAAGGAAGATCTTTCTCTAATTGTGTGAACATTCTGCTATCAGAAATTGTCCATTCAATTTCTTCAGTTGTAAACCCATTATTGGTCAGATTATCGAATACTTTCACTTGTAGTGAATATGATTCGCCAATCTGGTAATGAGAATAATAAGCTGAAAATACGTTACCTAGATATGAATACAACCAATCTGCAATATAGGTTGTCAATATTTCTTGGCCAGCTGGAGTATAGGGATTATGTGTTTGAATAAGAGTTTCGATGTCAGGATAATTATAATAACTAAAAGATCCTGGATAAAAAGCCGTCCAAGCTGTTAACAACCAATCAAAATACCAGGAACGAGAAGATAGGTCAAGATAACAAAATCGGTGTTTTCCTCCCCATCCTGAAGTTGGTCTAGAAGGAATCTCATCATATCCACTATACCAGTGAGAGATTGTTTCATTTGTATCAAATGAAATCTTATCAACATTGTACCAATGTTCCAGAGAGTGATCAGGAGAATCAAAAGACGAAAAATTAAGGAAATAGAGCGTATATCCACTCCTTTCTAATTCTGGGCTATGAATGAAAGTCGAAATAAACTTCTCAACATCTTCTGCATCTGCAACTAATCCATCTTCTGGAAGAAAAACATCTGATCTCTGACCTGAAATGATCTCTTCATTGAGTTTTGTAACATTCAGGGAAAAACCTACCCCTGTACCATTAATAGCAGTTGTTTGAATATAGTTTTTCAAACCATTAACATAAACATCATCCATGTGTTCAAAATCATAGTTGAAATTAAGCTGAGTTGTTCCATAATTGACATCCCATTTAGTAAAATAACTTGGAAGCTTATCTTCAATTGCATCTTCGTCAATAATGTCTTGATCAAAACCTAGAAATCTAACATAAACCGTTAGATTGGTGTCAAAATTATCAGGTAAACTAGAAATTTTATCTGTTTTTTCTTGAGTAAGACTTGTTTCTCCAACAATTACGAAGGATGAGAAAAATAACATAAAGATGGAGAAGGAAATCAGCTTCTTATTCATACTATAAACATGCAGAAAGCATATTTTAATGTAACTCATTCACAATATGATCCCATGAAGGAAGAACAGGGGTAATAGAACAACTTGAAAATAGCATAACAGTCCTCGTAGCAGATAATGAAACATTTGAAAGATTTTCTGAAATTAGGATAACCTTGCATATCAAAATATAACTTAATTAATCCTTATTTATGCTAGAGAATTCACCCTTTTTTTTCTAAATTGAAATCAAATTTAATCCGTTTTTCTTCCTAACCATTCTGGTTTTTTTATCTTCCTTAACCATTCTGGTTTTTTTATCTTCCCCTTATACATTAATGTCCCTATAACTCCAGCAGCAACAGCAGCTCCACCAAGAGTAGTACTAAGAACGATGATTAAAGTTAAATTAGGTCCTGTATCAGCGGTTTTTATGATGTTAACTTCTTCAGATGCAAGATTTCCAGCGCTATCATTGGCATAAAAAGTGATAGTAATATTTCCTTCGGTTAAAGCTGACCATGCTGTTTGATTGATTGTACCGCTAAAAGAGTCAATATAATAGGGAATACCTCCATTGAGAGTAAACCATACTGTATCTAGATTAGCATCTGTAACAGTTATGTCAAAACTTGGTGCATCGCTGCCAAATTCATCACCAGCATCAGGCGTATTGATTGTAATAGTTGGAGCTTCAACGTCTTTTATTATAATAACCTCAGCAGAACCAATAGTTCCAATCATGTCTCTAGCATAAAACGCTAGTGTAATACTACCAGAAGGCGCTGCATCCCAGGCTGATTGGTCAATTGTTCCATTCTCTTCAAATGTATGATTATGTAATCCGTTATCAAGAGTATACCACATTTCATCCAAATTTGGTTCACTGATGGTTACATCAAAATATGGTGCGCTGAGACCAAATACATCGCTAGGATTTGGTGAATTTATTATAATTATTGGAGCTGCATCGTCCCAAATTGGTAAGTAATCTATCCCCGTACCAAAATCGTGAGGATCATCACCAATACCGTCATTGTTAGCATCGCTTCCAGTATAATTGTCCCAATAATTACCTATTAACAAACTATTCCAAACATTATTTGAAGAGGGGTAACCATAATCAACAGCATGTTCTCCATTTAGTACAAAGTAATTGGAATAAACTAAACTTCCGTTACTACCCAGTACAATATATATCCCATATAAAGAATTGCTACTTATTTCATTATCTGAAATAATGTTATCATCTGAATTATCTAAGTATGCTCCATAAGAATTGCTGCTTATTTCATTATTTGAAATAGTGTTATCATCTGTATTACTTACCAATATACCATAAATACTATTTTTCACAGTATTTCCATCCACTGTATTATTGTGGCTACCACTCGCTATAAAAATACCCTGATCTATATTGGTATCTATAGTATTTCCTGAAATTTCATTCCAAAAACCAATAATATATATCCCACATAAATTGTCTTTAATATTGTTTCCTGATAAAGTGTTATAGTTACTATCATCTACAAATATTCCCGCATAACCATTGTTAGAACAATCGTTCTCGACTATATTTCCATTAGTAACATTAAATAAATAGATTCCTGCATCAGTAAGAGCTGTTCCTGCATCACTTACAACGCAATTCTCAATTGAAAAATATACTCTAGAATTAGTGATTGAAATACAACTTCCAGTTCCCTGAGCATCTATCTCTAAATCTTCTATAACATATGGATCAGCAAAAGAACCAGAACCACTACACCAATATTGACTTGCTGCCCATGTCCAATTATGAGCTCCAACACCAGTTGCTGCTCCATTAATTGTGATAGGCCCCACAGAGCTCCATATTGGTAAATAATCTTGATTTCCACCTGTACCTGGAACAATATATGGAGTATCTCCGATACCATCACCATTTGCATCTTCACCACCATAGTCATCCCAATAATTACCAATAAGTGTAGTATTCCAGATGGTTTCACCATTAGCATCATTTACAATAGGATTATTATTTCTAAAGTAATTATCATAAAACAGGTTGTAAACTGATTGTGGACTTTTTACGTGTACTCCTGCAAGAGTATTGTCAGAAATTTCGTTTCCCCAGATGGTGTTGTTATAACTCTTATTTATCTTAATCCCTTCTTTCACATTGTTTTTTATGTCATTTTCTGAGATGATAATGTTGTTATTCGCATTTTCTAAATAAATCCCTTCTCCGTTATTATTACTTATGTTGTTATTCGAGAGAGAAGTAAAAGAACAGTCGTTGATTAATACCCCTGCGTCATTATCAGTTATATTGTTTCCTGAAACGAGGAGAGAACTGCATGTATCTATATTAATCCCTTCTCCGGCATTAAATATTATATTATTTTCAATAATTTGTCCATTAGTTACATCAGACAGTAAGAGACCTTTATTCCCACTAATAGTGCAATTTCTTATAATAAAGTATTTTATAGAATTTAAAATACTAAGGCAAAAACCAGTTCCATTAAAAAGAATGTCTTCGATAATATAAGGATCGCTTTCTACTCCATTTCCAGTACAAAGACCTTGGTCTTTAGCCCATGTCCAATTCTGTGGCTCACCAGGAAGGTCGTTAATTTCTACATCTTGAAATTCTACAGAAAATTTCAGAAGATCAGTATTCTCTGTAGGAAAACTACTAATTTGTACTAAAGTAGTTACAGAACATAACAGTATAATAAAAATTAACACATTAACCTTATTTTTGTACAATCATATCACCAAGCTAAAGCTATAGAAAATGTAACATATAAACCTATTTGAAATTTGAATGAGAAAAAGAGAAAAAAGAAGTAAAAGAGATTGAAAGCATATTTTAATGAACTCATTCACAATTTGATTTCGTGCTTAAGCAACAACTTTCACTATTATATCTTTTTCGCAGAAATTAGTAAGCATTATGTAACTTGATCGCCAATCTGAAGTGCGTTTAGTTTGATTTATGAATATGCTCTTGTATTATTGTCTTGTTAAGTTGTAAATCTAGTAACATTTCAGTGATAGTACGGGTGTTTTTATAGTGAACTCTGGGTTAACAAAGGATGGCAAAGGTACTGCGTGCAGAACGTATAGAAGTGGCGTATCATCCAGCACTGAGCAGAATCTGTCATCAAGCAAAAAATCTCTATAATCGAGCAAATTTTCTGATAAAAAACTCTTTGAAGCAGACAAGCAAACTACTCTTTTACTATAATCTTGACATACAGTTGAAACAGGAGGAGTGTTACCGTATCCTTCCAGCTCATGTTGCACAACAAACACTCAAACTTCTTTCTAGATGCTGGAAGAGCTATTTCCGAGCTAAAAAAGAGTGGAAAAAGGATCCTACATTGTTCTTTGCCATGCCTAAGCCACCTAACTACAAAAAGAAGGATGGGGAAGTGGTAGCTATCTTTACCAATCAACAAGCACGTATTGTCAATGGATGGTTAGTGTTACCGAAGAAAGTGAAGTATACCTACAAGACAAGACTAACAGCTCAGACAGAGCTAAGAGAAGTAAGAGTTATTCCTCGAAGAACTCACTACACCCTTGAACTTGTTTATCTGAAGAGTATCCCAAATCTTAGGAAGAAGATGTTCAGAAAAGGAGCGATAGATCTAGGGATGGACAACCTTGCCGCTTTCGTGGATAACCTCGGAGGAAGACCGATTGTTATCAAAGACGCAGGGAAAGGCATAAAGTCCGTTACTCAATATTATTTGAAAGAACAGAAGAAACTACAACTACAGTATAGTCAGCAGCAGCGAGCACAACTGCAAAATAAGAACAGACTCAAGTATGGTCCAGCTTACTACAAACTTAAGGAGAAGTGGAGAAGGAAGCTAAACGATGCTATCCACAAATTAACCAAGTATCTGGTTGACTTGTGGGTCGAACGAGGGCTCCATGAAGTAATTATAGGCTACAATGAGCTATGGAAACAAGGATTACATTTCTGGAAGAAAACCACTCAGATGTTCGTTACCCTCCCCTTCCTGAAAATCATCTATATGCTAAAATATAAAGGAGCTGAGCGAGGGATAAAAGTGGAAACCATCCCTGAACAATACACTTCCAAGAGCAGTTTTCTGGATAATGAGTTCCCCAAGGAACGGAAAAGGTACAAAGGGAAAAGAATCAAACGAGGGCTATTTCGTTCTGCTCAAGGCCACTTAATAAATGCTGACGTTAATGCCGCATACAATATTCTGATAAAAAGCGATCCGAAAGCCCTACCTAAACGTAGTGCGAACGGGGTAGGAGGATACGTGATGTATCCACTAAGAGTGAGTATAGAGTATCTTCGCCCTATATCATGACCTCTAAGCACGACATGTACCTAGCTTTGTC
>DAOVER010000038.1 GCA_030668875.1 Candidatus Heimdallarchaeota archaeon | reverse complement strand
GTATCATCCAGCACTGAGCAGAATCTGTCATCAAGCAAAAAATCTCTATAATCGAGCAAATTTTCTGATAAAAACTTCTTTGAAGCAAACAAGTAAATTACTTTTTTACTATGATCTTGACAGACAATTGAAACAGGAGGAGTGTTACAGAGCCCTTCCAGCTCATGTTGCCCAACAGACACTCAAACTTCTTTCTAGAACCTGGAAGAGCTTTTTCCGAGCTAAACAAGAGTGGAAGAAGAAACCCACCTTGTTTTTTGCCATGCCTAAGCCACCTAATTATAAAAAGAAGGATGGGGAAGTGGTAGCTATCTTTACTAACCAACAAGCACGTATTGTCAATGGATGGTTAGTGTTACCTAAGAAAGTGAAATACACCTACAAGACAAGACTAACAGCTAAAGCAGAGCTAAGAGAAGTAAGAATCATTCCCCGAAGAACACATTACACCCTTGAACTTGTTTATCTCAAGAGTATACCCAATCTTAGGAAAAAGAGAATCAGAAAAGGAGCAGTCGATCTAGGGATGGACAACCTTGCCACTTTCGTGGATAACCTCGGAGGAAGACCGATTGTTATCAAAGATGCAGGGAAAGGAATAAAATCCATAACGCAATATTATTTGAAAGAACAGAAGAAACTACAAACACAGTATAGTCAGCAGCAGAGAAAACAATTACTATCGAATAATCGTTTAAAGTATGGTCCAGCTTACTACAAGCTCAAAGAAAAGTGGAGAAGGAAACTGAATGATGCCATTCACAAATTAACCAAGTATCTGGTTGACTTGTGGGTGGAACGAGGGCTCCATGAAGTAATCATAGGGTATAATCCCTTATGGAAACAAGGGGTACATTTCTGGAAGAAAACCACTCAGATGTTCGTCACCATCCCCTTTCTAAAAATCATTGATATGCTAAAATATAAAGGAACAGAACGAGGGATAAAAGTGGAGACGATTCCTGAACAATACACCTCTAAAAGCAGTTTCCTGGATAATGAGTTCCCCAAGGAACGGAAAAGGTACAAAGGGAAAAGGATCCACCGAGGGCTATTTCGTTCTGCTGCTGGTCACTTGATCAATGCTGACGTTAATGCTGCATACAATATTCTGATAAAAAGCGATCCGAAAGCCCTACCTAAACGTAGTGTGAACGGGGTAGGAGGATACGTGATGTATCCACTCAGAGTGAGTATAGAGTATCTTCGCTCTATATCATGACCTCTAAGCACGACATGTACCTAGCTTTGTCTAATAAGACAAGAAGACAAATAAGCATCATGAATCTAAAAGCAGATAATATAAGCGGGTCAGAGGAAATTGTTAGAAAAGCAATACATATTGTCAAGCAGCAAATTTCTTACAATCCAGAAAAATATACAACGATAAATGACCTTTTCATTATGCTGAGAGAAATCATTAAAATCAAAAAAGAAATGGTTGCTCTGCGTAATGTCCTAATTTACTTTATAGACTTCTTCCAACTAGGAGTAAAAGTAGAAGACATTGCCGATAGGGTTTTAGAAAAACTTGACAATCAAAGAGAATCTCTTTCTGAAAAACTTGTCCCTGTGTTATCTAAATGCAAAACAATTATGACTTACTCTCGTTCAAGCACGTTTGTTTATTCCCTCTTCAAACTCACAGATTTTAAGACGAGAGAGGAATTACCAGAATTAGTAATCTTCGAATCTAGACCTGCACTTGAAGGTAAAAAGTTAGCGATGGAAGCTTCAAAAGCTGGATTTAGGGTGAACTATCTTGTGGATGCTGCAGTAGGTTTAGCGATGAAAACTTTCAAACCTGACATCGTACTAATCGGTGCAGATGCTATCTTTCCAAATGGTAATGTAGCAAATAAAATTGGTTGCCACGCATTAGGAATGTTTGCTTTTCAATATCAAATACCTATGTACGTTGCAAGTTCCACATTGAAATTGCATATGAAGACAATCCCATTTGCGATTCAAAGTTATAAATCAACTGAAGTTTGGTCAAAAGACAAACCGGAAAGCGTTAAAATTTTCAACCCGTATTTTGAATTGATTCCTGCAAATTTGATCCATGGATTCATAACAGAATTTGGTATTAGTAACAATATTCCCGATGTGAAATTAGAAATAGAAAAAGAATACATCCATAAATTGTATGAATGATTTCTACGTATCTAACATTCTATCTTTGTTTTCAGGAACAACAGGTTCAACATAATAAGCAATTTTTCCTGCCCATCTAACTTCTCCTGTTCGGTAGACAGGATTAGATCGTATATTACGTAGAGTTGACACTGGGATATTATACTTAAGACTGAGGGTTTTAAGTGATGCAAAAGGATTGTCAAATTCTCCAAAGAGTCTTCTGATTAAACCTCTTTTACTTTCATTGATAATTAACCCTCCTTCTTCATTTACAGAGTACCCGAAAGGTGGTCGTGACATGACTTTTTCTTGCTTTATCCTTCTTAACATACCTTTGTATCGTTTTTCTCTATATTTCTCTAATTCCATTTCGCCGAATAGATCTTTTATTCTGGCAAAAGCTTTGTTATCTTCGTCATCTAAGCAGACTATAGGAATTTCTCTTTTCTTCAGTAAAATACGAATATAACCTAGAACATCAACATCTCTAGATAATCTATCTCGACTTTGACTCCAAAGTTCATCAAATTCTCCTTCTTCTGCCATTTCGAGAACTTTCTTGAAACCTTCTCGATACTCAGGTTCACTATCTCCAGGAATATCTTCATCCTTAATAACAGCTACAATTTCTCTATCCCCAACCTGATATATCTTCGCTGATACATCATCTATTTGAGTTTCAAGACCTGATTCTTGATCTGCTGTTGATGTTCTTGAATAAACTACACACCTAATCATTTTAACCTTATTAGGAAGGTCATTAACCTTCAGTAAAAGGTAAGTAATACCGACAAAATATGTTTTAATTCATTACTCTTCGAAAACGATTTGTTCTACAAGTCTATCGTCTTGTTTCTTAGTAATGTATCTGTAGATGAAATATTCAACAGTTTCTATTGCTTTTTCTAGATCAAGAGGAATCTCTCGTCCTTTTTCTTTAAATAGCATTAGTTTCTGTCTTAGTATTCCCAATGTTAGAGCAACAACTCTGTTTCTTTCATATAGTTCATTTGCTTTTAATCTTATCAGCGCATATTCTTGAAAGAGAGTGGAATAATTTTTACTAATTTCTGTAAATTCCTTTTCATCATTGTTTTTCCTTTCTTTAATGTCTTCTATTTCCCATTCAGCTAGTTCATCAGGAATAACATCTAAGTAGTAAAGATAGTAAGCAAGATCACTGGAAAGAATTAGTTCATTTTCACAGGGTATCTTATCCTTGAATTTTACAGTATACATTGTTGTTCCAATTTTCATCTAGAAACCCTCCTCAAGTTGATCAACAATCCTTTCAATTCTTATTATGCTATCATAATCTTGCTCATATTCTACAAGAGCTTCTCTTAGAATTACCACATGTCTATTGATGGTTTCTACTTCTGAATATCGTGCTTTCAATCTGAATGCAAACTCAGCATATTTCATTACAGTGAGAAAAAAACTGCGAAAGCTTACTTCTTCAGTATTGCTACAACTCTTTTCCCAGGCGTGAAAAATTATGTGCATTGTATGTTGAAATTTTTTCAATAAAACATCTTCTTTGATCTTTAATTTCTGAGCATAGTTCTTAATCCTTCTACTTTGAGTTATATCAAAAGTAAGTTGTTTTATTTTCTTCATCTTCTCATATCTAATTCCTTTTACAAAATTGATAAACGTTTAGTTAGTTTTTGTTGCTACCTCAGGTTCAAAAAAAGCTTATTCTATGAATATACTTGGTTTGCTAAATAATTGAAGATGATCGTTAGAGGTATTTCATAACACTGGGGATTTACGTTTGAGGTTTCATAAAAAACAATCTCTCTATCCACTAGAGACGAATAGACTATTCTTTCTGCAATGTCCTTCCCAAGATACACTCCTTTCTCTCTTAAATCAGATTTGTTAATAAAAATTATAACTGGAATAGCTCTTTGTTTTCTCTGTTCCTCAATATTCAACATATCTAAATAATGTACAATTTTCTCCATCGAAGATATGTTTGTTCCATCTGCCATAATAATCGCTAAATGAGCACCTTTAATTGCTATCTCTTGCATGAAATCAAACCTTTCTTGACCAGCTGGATCATTGAATACTACTTGAAAAGCTTCGTCTATTGACTCAAAATCAATGGTATCGAATTCATTAAATTTTTTCAAAATAATTTTGTTAAATCTGGTTAACACAATCACAGAGTTTACAACATTAAGAGAGATTGTTGTTGTACTCTGACTAAAATTATTATATTTTAATGGTGTAAAATCTAGATTATTACCCACTTCTTTGAAAACACGTCTAGCAACGTCATTCTTCTCAAAATCACCAAATAATGCTTCAAGAAAAGAAGTTTTCCCCGAGCCAGTTGTACCTAACACTGTTATCTTTTTCATGACTAAAGGTTCAACTAGGGTCATACTCAGCACTCCATTATAACAATTAGCAAATCATAATTGATAAATCTTCTTTTTGTCCTAGTGGAAAGTGTTGAAAAATAATCGTTATGATACAAAGTAAATTGATTGTCTCGCATCCCTTAGATGGGCTCTCTGGCTTATCACTCCCTTCTCTTTTAGGATGTGTAAAGCATTTCTAACAGTTCGATTAGGTAGTCCAGTACTTTCAATTAACTCTTTTTGTGTCATTTCACCTTCAGTAACCAACAATTTGAATACGTATTTAGCTGCTGGAGGAACTCCTTCCAAATGTCTTAAATCTAATTCAACTAAACGATTTCTTAACTTGGAAAGAATGTTTTTTCTGGCTTGAAGTCTAATTATTTTCACATTAGCTGTAGTTTGCTTAATGCTGACATCTTCTTCAAGTCTCACCCTTATTTGACCATCAATGATAGCTTCTAAGGGAGACCGGGATTTTAGGTTTGCTAATTTCACATCAGCTGTTAATGGAACAACCACTGGAATATGATCTTTATTCAATGGGTTTACCGGAACTAGCAAAAGTATCTCTGGATTACTGACGGCTATAGGTCCTCCCGATGAAAGGGCATATCCTGTGCTCCCTAGAGCAGTTGAAATAATTAATCCATCTGCCCTTCCTCTGTAAAGTACATTATTGTCGACAATCAAGGTATAATTCATTAACAGAGCAGAATCTTTTGGAAAAATAGCTATTTCATTTAATGCAGGTAAAGGGTTTTTATTCCTTTTATCTTTAATCTCAACTCTGTTATAAGTATCAACTAGAAAGTTCTGAGAAAGTATCAAAGCCAGATTATCCCTAATATTTGAAGGAGTAATTTCTGTAAAGAAACTGATTCTTTCAGATGAAGCTGAGACAACTGGGATAGAATTTCGACTAAGGAAAATAGCTCTAAGAAATGTTCCCGTATCACCAATGGCAATTATTGTATTAATGCTATTTTGTGAAAATATCCTTAATTGTCCTTCCCAGTTATCTTCGTTTAATTCTTGATCTTCAATTTCCAAGATTTCCGTTTCAGAATCTAGCTCTTGTATCATCTCTTTGATAGTGTTTGTATATTCAGTCGAACTCTTACCTTTCATTGAATACAGAGCTATTTTCATCAGGATTAACTCAAACAATTATGTATTGATAGGAACTCAATAGATTATTTATAAGTTATCCTCTTGTATGTTAGATTTAGCTATTTTTTTCGACATAAGAAGCAATTCTGAAATATGTGTATTGCCAATACATAAACGGCATTACAGACCATATCTAAGCAAATTTTGCAACAATTTAAAGAAAAAAATAGGCGAATTTTGCTTCAATCTCTTTCACTTATTTTAAAATAATTATTTTAACGGGCTGAAACTCAAAGTCTATATCCTACTATGTAATTTTGGCCCCTAACAAACATTCTTTAAATAGCTTTATACAGAATTGTCTCCGATTGTGATGGTTACAGTGGAAGAGGTCATAATTATTCCAAGCCAAGATCAAGTTAAATTGAAAGAGGAAGTTGATCGTCTTTATTCCAAACTAGCCAAACTAGGGTGGACAAAAGAAGTCTGTGAAAGCATAGCTCCATTCACACTTAGAATTAATACAATTAAAAAAGAAAAAGGCATAAAAATATTTGCTCATTCTTATCAAACTGCTGACATTATTTTTGGTGTGGCAGATGTTGTAGGTGATTCATTAGGTCTCGCAAAGAAAGCTACTGAGGTTGATGAAGACACTATTCTACTCTGTGGAGTAGATTTCATGGCTGAAACCATGAAAATACTTAATCCAGAGAAAACTGTTTTTGTACCAGAACAGGGTAGAGATTGTACTTTAGCTGATTCGATTACAGGGGAAGATGTTAAAAGACTTAAAAAAGAACATCCAGGTGCTCCAGTAATCTGTTATGTTAACACTAATGTAGGTGTAAAGGCTGAATCAGATATCTGCTGTACTTCAGCAAACGCAAGAAGAATTGTTGAACAACTTGAAGATGAAACAATAATCTTTGTTCCCGATGAAAATATGGGAAAGAACCTTGCTGAGTTTACAGGAAAAAACATCGTCACTTTTCCTGGTTATTGTAGAACACATCATGCACTTTCTGAAAATAGATTCAACACCTTACATGACGATTCTTCTGTCAAAACATTTGCACATCTAGAGTGCAAACCAGAAATAATTCAAAATGTGGATTTTGCGGGCGGAACCGGTGATATGCACAGATACGTTAAAAAGGTAAAATCTGGAGAAAAAGTGTTGTTTCTAACCGAACAAGGTTTTATCGACCGAATGAAGGTTGAATTTCCAGATATCGAATTCGTAGATAGCGATATGATCTGTGTAAGTATGAAAAGAAATGATCTTCCAACCATATTGAAAGCAATAGAAAATCCTACATCAAAAAATATTATCGAGTTTGATGAAAAAGTTAGAAAGAAGGCATTTAAAGCTGTAAACAATATGCTAAAATACTGATTCCTCGAGTTTGTTGTTGATGATACCTCAAGTTTTAGTTGACGAAGACATCAAGAAATGGTTAGCAATTGATGTACCATACTGGGACATAACAACCAATCTTATCCCAAATAGTAAAGTAAAAGGGAAAATTTATGCAAAGCAAGATGGCATTATAGCTGGACTACCATTTGTTAAGAGAGTTTTTGAAATTGTTGGAACAGAATTTGAAGCTCTTGTTGAAGAAGGAACAAGAGTTTCCAAGAAAACAACTATAGCTTCAGTGAAAGGAGAGATTCACAATCTACTACAAGCTGAAAGGTTAGCCTTGAATATTCTAGGTAGAATGTCAGGAATAGCAACTCAAACAGATCTAATGATTCAAGTAGCACGCAAAAATAATGAAACTATCAGAATATGTGCAACAAGAAAAACTGTTCCAGGATTAAGTAAATATGATAAATATGCAGTTATTATAGGAGGAGGGGACTCTCACAGATTCAATCTGTCAGATATGGTCCTGCTAAAGGAAAATCATTTGAGAATGTTTAGTTCCATATCGAAAGCAGTAACTAAAGCCAAAGAGACTATTAGTTTTAGTAAAAAAATAGAAGTTGAAGTTCAGAACGAAGAACAAGCAATTGAAGCTACAAAGGCAGGAGCAGATATTATCATGTTAGATAACTTCTCCCCTCAACAAGCAAAACATGTAATATCAAAAATAAAAGCAATTAATAACTCAATATTGATAGAGTTAAGTGGAAATATATCGCTGGGCAACTTGGAAATTTATTCGTTTGAAGGCATTGATCTAATCTCTTCAGGAGCATTAACTCATTCTGTAAAAAATTTTGATTTAACGATGCTAATAGAGTAGAACAAACAGAATAGAAAAGAGACTTAACTCTTTTCTTTACAGAAATCTACAATCAGTTTCTTTCTTTCCACTACATTATCATAGAATTTTTCATGCTTTTTAATGAATATTTTTGTTGCTTTATCATAAGATGAAATAGCTACATTACAGTTTTCTTTTCTATTTGTTTCAGATGAAAGAACACTATAAACGTCTCCCAGTATTGTGGTCGATATTGCATACTCAAATGGAAATTGAGCTTGATTTCTTATGGTCAATGCATCATTTAATGCTAAAAGAGCTTGTTTGCAATTGTAGACTTTCTCCTGAGTTTCTGCTAATAATCTGTACGCTACACCTATGTTACTATATATCATTGCTCTCTCTGTAGGCATTTTATCCAGAGAACCAGTTCTTAGAGCTGCATTATAGGATTCTACTGCAAAAGTGGAATAATATTCATTTGCTTCTATTCCAGATAATGTCTGGTATGCTACACCTTGATTAACCAATGTGGTACCGTGTTCAAATGGGTAATCAGCTAAGGATCTTCCTTTAGTAGCTTCTTTGTATGAAAATATAGCAAATTTGCTGTTAACCTCTTTCTCCTCAAGTTCTGCTAAAGTTTGGTAAGCAAGACCAAGATTGTGATTAACCTGACTATACTCAAAATTAAACAAATCGAAAGAAAAGACTTTCAGAGCTTCTTTATAAGCAATTATGGCTAGATTATAATTTTCGATTTTATTCGTAATTTCAGCTAAACTGGAGTAAAAATTCCCCAAATCATTCTGTGTAATTGCAAATAGCAGAGGGGAATTTTTTAGTGTGTACTTCTTCAGAGCAGCTAAATAGGATTTAATTGCTAATTTTATGAATTCACTTCTCCATTTTGAAGTTGAAACTTCTCCTTTAAATGATTGGATATTCCAGAAGTGTGATGAGTACAAACTATCAATGTTACCAATGAAATAAGCAGCATTACCTATTTTCATCAAATCCTCTGGTACATTCTTAAAAAGACCAATTAGTTTCTTAAAGTTAGCAGATATATCGGGAGCAAAGTTAGCTCCAAAACCTAGTGCTTCTCGCAGATAGGGCTCTTCTGTAGGTAACTCATGATTTTCCATAAAAAGCAAATCATCATTTTTTAATGCTCCCAACCATTCTTTCCATAGATATCTACCACCTAAGAATGATTCAGATTTATAAGCAGCTTTAGTACTCCATTCCCTTGGGATCTTCTCTTCTTCAATATCTAACTGTTGGTCCTGCATTTCTCTAAGCAAGGCTTCCTCAGCAGAATAATCATCGTATTTAGTTTCAATAATTGTATCTCCTACTTTTTGAATGAGTACTCCTCGCTTCTTCATTGCATGAGCTGCAACTAGTTGATAGTGTCCTCCATAAACTGCAAAATCTAGAATCTGTTTAATACACACATCTGCGGTTTGAAAAATATTTCTAACTTCTCTTACAGAGGTCTTCCTAGCATAAGCAATATCAATAAAAGTGAGATTTATTTCTTCTTTCAGATGCCAGATGTACCATTGATTATCAGTAAGAAGTAAGGTGTATGGGTTTTCTATTTTCATATAACCATATTTTAGAAGAAACCTGTAAGCCTGACCAAACTGTACTAAGTCCCCACCCATGATCAAATTATCAATGGAGAGAGGGTCTTTTTCATCTATTAATTCAATCTTATTAAATTGTGTTCGTGGATTTATGGTAATCTTCAATAAAGGTTTTTTATCTTCAGTAGTCCAATGACTCATAAGATTATTATAATCAGATTTATCAGATAGGTACTCCTTGATATGTTGCGGATTCTTAATCTCAAATATCTCTACATCGCCTGGGATTGGAAGTAGTTCTCGTTTTATTCTGTCTCCTTCTTCCTTGATTGTTTCACTTAGTGAAGCTGATGTAAGATTACGTAAATTATCAGGCACTGATTCAAGATTTGATTGACTACCTTTAATAGCAGTTCGAAGTTGCTTTGCTGATAGTTGAGGTCTTTGTACCTTTTCTACAGGTTTTAGATTTGTTCTTACATCACGAATAGTTGTGGCTAGATCTTTTTTCACCAAAGCATGCCTTTTTTCTGTTTTAGACAGCTTCTTCAAACCTTTTTTCACATCACGAATCTCACTCTGTAAATCTTGTTTAGCGAGAGCATGTTTGATCTCTCCTTTCTTAAGTTTAGTCAATCCTTCCTTAGTTTCCCGAATCTCTTGCTGTAGATCTTGCTTGTTTAAAGCGTGCTTTATTTGATCTTCAGCAACATGGCTGAGGTTAGATATCACATTTTTAATCGCTACTTCTAAATCTTTTTTTGATAAAACATGTTTTTTATCAGATTCTGAAACAGGTTTTAAACTATTGAGAGCATCTTGAACGGCAGATTCCAAGTCCTTTTTTAATATAGGTTTTTTATCAGTATCTTGAGGAGCTTTAACTAAACCAGCTTTAGCATCACGTATCTCGGATTGTAAATCCTTTTTCTTAAGAGAATAATCTATATCTTCAGAAGAGACAGGTATTAAACTATCAATGACTTCCTGAATTGCTGTTTCTAAATCTCCTTTCAAAACACGTTTGTTCTCTTGAACTTGGTCAGAAATTGGTTGTAATTTTCCTATAGCCTCTTGTATGGCGCTTTCAAGGTCTTCTTTTGAAGTTTTTTCTGAGCTAGTTTTGTCGACTTTTACCAAAACTGATTGAAGTTCTTTCTTGGAACTTTGCAATAGTTCTGCGGTAGGAGATTTTTTTTGAGATGCTTTTTTCTTTTTTGTTTGTTTGTTTTTTTTGCTTGCCACCAGTTACACCTTCATATTATATTATGTTGTTTAAGCAGATATACTAAATCTTATTCACACCTTTATTCTTAATATAATTCTGAAAAGAATATGGAAAAATATGAAAAAACATGAAAAGAAGTGACTAAATAGATTGCATCATCCCTTCAATATATACTCGTTAATTTCACTGTAATCATCTGCTGGAATATTAAGTGTTCTTATGATAAATTCCATCAATTCATCTTTAGAAGTAGAATGTTGTCTTTCAATGTGTTCATATATTATTTCAATCAGTCTTTGTGCTTCTAGTTGAGAATCTTCTGGTTCTACAATTAATGAAATCACAATTTCTCCTCTTTCTTGAAAAATGATCTGCCCATATGGTGATACAACACTTGCTATCCTTTCATCTCTTAGAGTATTATCCTTATCGTTTAAAACCTCAGAAAGCATGTCTAGAACAGAAATAAGATTTTGTTGAACATCAGAGAAATCTAAGAAAAGTTTAATGTTACCAAATATGGACGAAATTATTAATCCTTTAGGAGACACTGTATTTTCTCGAGTACATTCTTGAATTTTCTTTGTAAACCAATTCATTGCAGTATCTACATTCATTGCTGTTTTTGCACTTACTTCAAAAATCTGAAAACTAATTTTTGGAAACTTACTGAGTTTTTGTAAATCCAGAACTTCGATAACTTCATCCATTTCCATTGATTCAAGATCAGCTTTGTTTGCAAGAAAAGCTAAGGCTATTCTCCGTTCAACCTCTAAATTATCTATCAGATACCAGAACCATTCTTTACCTTCCTCTGTTCTTTTCTTATCTGAAGCGTCAAATACAAAGAGAACACCATAGCTATTTGCGGCATAATTTAACCAAAATTGACGTCTTAAAACTTCATGACCTCCAACATCAAAAATTTTAAGAAGACTATCTCCAGCTCGATATGTTTCAAAGTTTACACCTATAGTAGGGGAAGTATTATCTACCCATTTCCCTGTCGCCAATCTTAATGCTAAACTTGTTTTACCAGCATTATTTAATCCCAACAGAGTGACGGGGACACTCTTTTTTTCGAAATTCAAGTTTTCCATTCTTTAAACCTCTATTGATTATATGTATTTATTATGTGTGTTTTTTCTTCTTTTTCTTAACTTTACAATTTTTTATTTTCTAATCTACAAATACTATTTCTCTAAAATGTGACAATTCTTGTTTTTTCATACGATTTGGGTATTCGAATTTTTGGATATAATCATCGAATCCCTTTTCTATATTATTATTCGAGATAATGAATTCTGTTTTTCTTTCTGGAAATATCACTGCTATAAGATAATATTGTCTTCCTTTCATCCGATGATCAAGTGGAATATCATCTTTTCCAAAAAATGCATAAATTATAGTTCTGTAATTATCTAGCTTCGGAGCTGGTAAAGGTCCAAAAACTCCAACTGGTTGTTTATTTCCTTGAGCGATGCTCGTATAACACATCGTGGAGAAATATTCTGGAAATATTTGAATACTTCTAAGATCCTCTTTGATTAATTCTCCACCAAAAGACGCAAAACGGAAAAGTACAACACCTATATTATCCTCATTAGCTATTGATTTTCTTAGGTTTTTAATTTCCTCTTTTTGTTTGATAATGTAGCTAGCATCTTTCAAATTAAGTATATAGGTTGTTTCATCTCCTTTACTTACTTGAGTAATCGTTATATGGCATGGAAACTCTGTTCCATCTTTCCTTCTTATATTGTAGATTAGATTATCCACCACATTGCCTTCAAATATTATGAAAGAGAAATCTGGGAAGATATGATTGATAAGCGTTGAAGAACTCAACAATTCATTTAAACTGTATCCTATCATCATTTCAAACATTTGATTAGCAAAGAGGAAAGTGCCTTTAGAATCAATAGAAGCTATACCTGAGGAGATACTTTGAAGGATTTTAGTTGTCTCCTTAGCATAGAGTTCTGTAAATCGATGATAATCTGCATTTTTAAGACTAATGTAGATTATTGGTAATATTTTCATAAGTTCATTAATAATCTGATTTGTATTTAGAACAGTTTTAGAGACGGGAAGTTCTATCATAAATTCAAGAGAATTATCTAGATGAAAGGGGCAATATATTGTTGGGATATTTTTTCTAAGTGAAATCGACCTTTTTCTAGTTTGAGTTTTCCTTATTGAATATATTCTAGATAGAAGCTTTTCACTCAAAATTACGACAGACTCCAGTTCTTCACTCCTTCTTCTAAAAGCAGTGAGCATATTTTCTCTTTTATCAACATAGTAGAAGCAACCCTCTTCCAGGTGATATAATTCAAACAAAAAGTTGAATATTTTGTCAATTATATCAGAAACAGAATTAACATCAACTAAAGAATGAAAGAAGTTAGTGAGTGTTTCATCTTCACTTATATCTTTTTTTGATCTTTCTCCTTTAACTTTGTAAACTTCTGATAGAGTTGTCACTTCAATCACTCTTGGCTTGATCTGATAATCTACTTAGAATTCCCATTTGACAGAATCAACCATGTTCTTGATTACTTCATCATCTACTGTTAGTTCTCGTTTCAATCTAGAAAGAGTTTCAAAGAATAGGGTTAACCCTGTTTCTCTTGCAATGCTTTGCTCATCCTCTTTATCAACATAAAGAATAGCATAATAATCACCCTTTTTAAGCATATGAACGACAAAATTGTCTATACTAATTGAAGGTAAAGAATCAATCATTTTTAGAGAGTGTGTTCTGAAAACTTGTTGTACTTCTTTTAATTCAGCTTTTCTTCCTTCTTCAATTAGCACTGTTTCAACAAGTGGTTCAAGTCTATCATCTAAAATTTCAAATGCACAAACATTTACTGAAGGTTTAGCTTCAAGTCGTCTCCGGATAGACTTAGATAACCAAGTCCAGCACTCTTTAACGTTTTGCCCTGATACACTTGATGTTTCGAAAATTCTGAAACTTTTCAATGGTGATTCACTGAATTTGGTTAGATCAAGACTTTCTACTATTTCTTCCAAGCTCAGTGTATCATCTAAATCAGATTTATTAGCAAAGAAAGCAAAGTTTGCGTCTTTAGGAATCCATTCTTCTACCTTCCACAACCATTCTTTCACTATATCCATTCTATCATTATCAGTTCTGTCAAAAACAAATATACAACCTTGACAAGAAGAAACGAAATTTTCCCAGAAAGTAGATCTAAAAGACTGGTGTCCACCTAAATCTACAACATCAAAACGATAATCATCTTCTTTTATAATAGAAAGGTCAAATCCAACTGTTGGATGGAAATCACCTTTAAACTCCCCTGTTTTTAGTCGATGAATAAAAGTTGTTTTCCCAGCTTTCTCTAATCCAGTTATTGCAATCAATGGATGGATTTTCTTAGTTATACTCATGTAACTCACTATTTAATTTAATATTAATATATATTAACTTTTATAGAAAGGAAAGTGAAAAAACATGGAAAAATAGGGAAAAGATTTTTTACTACAAAAATGAATGTTATATTTAATACATTAATAGATTGAGGTCAATATCACTTAGTCTTCATGTATAGAAGAAGGGGATTCGCATGTGTATAGGAGCAATTAGTTCACAATTACTGCTTGACATAGCAGATTTTATTTATATTGCAGTTGATGTTAATCAGAAAGTTACTCTCATTAATAAAAGGGGACGCGAGATTCTTGGTTATTCAGAGGATGAAATTATTGGTAAGAACTGGTTCAATAATTTTCTCCCTAAAGGAGTAGCTAAGGAAATTAAAACTAGTTTTGTTAAACGAATTGATGAAAAAGAAGAGATCGAACTAGCTAAGAGTTATTCTATATTAACAAAAGAAGGAGAAGAAAGATTAATTTCTTGGCATAGCACTTTTTTCAATGATGAAGAGGGAAATTTAAGTGGTGTTTTATATTCAGGAGAGGATATCACAGAAAAACGTAAAATGAGAGTAGAGTTAGAGACAGAAAGAGAAACAATGAAACAATATCTAGACATTGCAAACGTCATTTTAATTGCAATTGATGCGAATGAGAAAGTCTCATTAATTAATAGAAAAGGTTGTGATCTTTTAGGATATGAACACGAAGAGATAATTGGAAAAAATTGGTTTGATAATTTTCTACCTAAGAGAATATGTAACAAAACAAAAGAAGTTTTTCAAGAGATAATGAATGATGAAATTGCGCAATCTGAGTACTATGAGAATCTCCTTCTTACTAAAGATGGTGAAGAGAAACTAATAGCATGGGATAATACCGATATTAGAGATGAAGAAGGAAAAATCATAGGAACTTTAAGTTCAGGAAGAGATATTACTGAAAAGAGACAAGCAGAAGAAGAACTGAGAGAAAGTGAAAGATTATTAAATATCATCCTCAACCATGCTTTTCAATTAACTGGAATTTTAGATCTTGAAGGAAGATTACTTAAAATCAATCAAACAGCTCTAGATTTTGCAGGATTGAAGGATGAAGATGTAGTCGGAAAGTTGATCTGGGATACATATTGGTGGTCTCATTCAGAGGAAGAAAGAATTAGATTACGAAAGAATATAAAAAGAGCTTCTAAAGGGAAAGTTATTCAAGATGAAATTACAAATATAGATAAGAATGACAATATTCAGACTATGGATTTTTCTGTGAAACCAATAACAGATAATGAAAGTGCTGTTACTTCATTTATAATAGAAGGACAGGACATTACTGAGAAGAAAATGGTATATTCAAACCTTCTTAAAAGTGAACATAAGTTCAGAAGTATTTTCAATTATTCCAATGATGGGTATGTTTTAAGAACAGTTGAAGGTATTATTTTAGAAGTAAATCCTAGATTTCTTGAGATGTTTGGATACGAATCTTCTGAGGTTATTTCTAATAATACAAGATTAATTAACACATTTGAAACTGAAGAAGAACATATAAGAAGAGGGAAAGAAATCGAAAAGAAAGGGTACGCTCAGTTCGAAACTTTAGCAAAAAGAAAAGATGGTTCAATTTTCCCAATTGAAGCAAACGCAGTTAAACTATTACTTGGTAGTGAAGAAGTAGTCTTTGTAATTATTAGAGACATCACTGAAAGGAAAGAAAGTGAAGAAAAAATCAAATCTTCAGAAGCGTTATACAGAGCACTTTTCGCCAATACAGGTACAGGAATGATGCTATTAGAAGAAGACTTTACCATAACACTAGTCAATGATCTATTGATAGAGAGATCAGGCATCTCACAAGACGAATTTATTGGTAAAAAATGGACAGAGTTTGTTCAGAAAGAAGAAAGAAAAAATATAATAAAAGCAGTCAAAAGGATGAATATAGATTTTATTCCACCATTGACTTTTGAAACCTCGGATTTTAACATATTTGGGGAAAACAAAACTCTACTAGTAACAATAGGAATTATTCCTGAAACAAAACAACAAATAGCTTCACTAATTGATATAACTGAACAGAAAAAACTTGAAAAAGAACTTAGAGAAAGTGAAGAAAAATTCAAGTCCATCTTTGACAATGCACATGATGACATTTCACTTCTTGAAATAGATGGAACAGTTATTGATATAAACAAGAGTGGTTTAGACACGCAGGGATATGAAAGGTCTGAAACGGTGGGCAAAAACATTTTAGATTTTAATATATATAATAATCCCGAATTTGTGGAAAAAGTTCTGAAAAATATCGTCGAAGAGAAATTCTTGACTTATGAGACAATAGCAATTAGAAAAGATGGTACTCTTTACCAGCAGGAACTTAACTTAAATCTGGTAAATCTTGGTGATAAACAACTCATTATGTCTGTAAGTAGAGATATTACTGAACGAAAAAAGACAGAAAAAGAACTTAGAGAAAGTGAAGAAAAATACAGAGATCATTTTGATAAATCGCCTATTGGTTTAATTCAAAACAAACCTAATGGGGAAATTATAGCCTGTAATCCTGCTTTCGTGAAATTTTTTGGCTATGAAAGTGTGGAAGAAATAATGAAACTTCAAGTTGAAGAGTTCTATTTTGATTTAGAAGACCGTAAGGAAGTTCTTGAAAGATTTGGTACAGAAGGTTCTTATTATAATCATCTTATGAAGGTGAAAAAGAAAGATGGTTCTCTTTTTTGGATTGAGTTGTACTCTCGAGTTATTTATGATGAGAATAATAATGCTACTTATCATAATTCTTCTTTGATAGATGTAACGGAGAAAAAAATAAATGAAGAACTGTTAGTAAAAAGTGAAGAAAGACTTCGAAATCTGTTTGAAAACATTCCCCTTGCTATTTCTATTAATTCCTTGGATGGAGAATTAATCGATATAAATCCAGCTTTTTGGAAGCTTTTTGGATATGACAAAAAAGAAGAATGTCTCTCAACCCCTTTTACTAATCATTGGTTCAATATCAGAGATCGTGAAAGACTTTATGATTCATTACGTCAAAGGAATTTCGTTTATAATTTTGAAACAAAACGTTCTAGAAAAGATGGAAGCGAATTCTGGGGTTCAATCACTGCTATAGCTCAGATAGATACTTCAGGAGAAAGAATATACTTCACAACACTTAGAGACATCACAGCTGAAAAGCAAAGAGAGGATGAGCTGAAAAGACAAACCTTGAGATATCATTTGGAAGAATCGCTTTTGTATCTATCCGAAGAAGAGCGCCCATATATTTCAAAAGAAGCTTTTTCTGATTTGATAAGAGTTGGATATAATGGTCTAGTTCTATCAAGATTACCTGAAACTGAATGGAAGAAAGAGATAAATTATGGGTTTGATTTCTTTAGAATAGCTGAAAAAGGGCACCTAAAAACCATCTCTTCCGAGTTAAGCAAGATAGAACAACTAATAGAAGAACTTCCAAGCAAGCACGTTATAGTTATTGATAGGCTCGATTATCTCATTGCTAAGAATGGTTTTGAGACCACTTTGTTCTTCATCTTTAGATTAATGGACATTGCCTACCTCTCTAATCACATAATCATTGTAACACTTGATCCTGCAACTATCACTGAAAAAGAGAGTAGATCATTGAGAAAAGAGATGCGAATGATTGAATCCTTAGCTGAAGCTACTCTGCCTGAAGAACTAATCGAGATATTAGAATTTGTTCATAAAAGGAACATAACAGGAGACAAACCTTCCTACACAGATATCGTTGAAGCTTTCGATATAAGTAGACCTACAGCGAGGAAACGAATAAAGGATTTAATTAGCGAAGAATACATATATGAATTAACCAAAGGAAGAAGTAAAGTTCTTGGGATAACAGCAAAAGGAAAAGCTATTTTTAATTGATTTTTTTCCCTATTTTTCCACATTTTTTCATTTATATTTCTAAATTTAGTTATAAAGATAGAAGGATGTTAAACTAAAAAGAATATCTGAAAAGACTTAGATCTCTTTCAAAAACTGTGATTAAGTTGCGCGTGCAATCAGAAACTAATAGCAAAATTGAGAAGAATTCCAATGATTTAGCTTATTTCTCTGGAAGATTTGATGATTTAGGTGAAAACCTATTGAAACTATCTCCTAACGAGCACATCTGTACTATCTATCGAAAGGATGAGGATAAGATAGATTCTATAATGGAATTCCTTAAAACAGGCATAGTAAAAAAAGAGAGATGTGTAATCATAGTTGAAAAAAAAACTATAGAAGATATTATAACAAAGATAAAGGCTTCAGAAGATATCAAGAATCTTCTCAATACTTCAGCATTAGAGTTCGTAGATTCAGAAGATATTTATGGTAATAAATCTGAGTTCAATCTTGCTAGAACTATTGAATCAATTGAAGCTTATTTGGAAATTCCCCAAGAAGACAAGTTCAATGGATTAAGGATAAGCATTGAGATTTTACCTTTAAAAAATAAGGACTCAACTATGAATATAAGTACGGAACTTCATTCACTTATCGACAAACTCATTTCAAACAAAGATATTATTTTTTTCTGTTTATATAATGAATACAAATTCGATTCTAAAACACTATTTGAGACTATTATTACACACTCTAAGTTAATTTTTAATGGTTACTTATGTGAAAATGTTTTATTTATGGACCCTCATCAACTTCAATTAATACGAGAAGATAAGCTAGATGAAACACTCTATAAAAAAACCGTCTACGAAATCGTTCAAAGGGAGATAGCTGAACAAAAAGGAGAGAAAAAAGTTTCTCGCATTCAGACAGAAACTCTCAAAGGTATAAATGATTCTGTCTTTATCTTAGATTTTAAAGGCAATATACTTGAAGTAAACGAAGCCTCATACAAAACAAGAGGATATACAGAAGAAGAGATGCTAAGTCTGAATATTTTAGACATTATGACCTCAGTAAATAGAGACCTATTTGATTCGAGAATTGAAGAACTAAAGAAAAATGGAGAGATAACATTTAAAACAACTCATAATTGTAAATATGGGTCAGTATTAGATGTGGAGTTTAAGGCAAAAATTATCAGTTATGATAATCAACAGTCTATTTTATGTGTTGGAAGAGATATAACTGAAAGAAGAATCGCTAAAAAAGAAGCAAAGACTAGCGAAGAAAAGTTTCGTACTCTTTTTAATGAAATGAAACAAGCTTACGCCTTATATGAAGTGATATATGATAAAAAAGGTGACCCTGAAGATGCAATATTAGTAGAAGTTAATTCAGAATACGAAAAATTAACTAAGAAGAAGAGAGATGAAATAATTGGCAAGAAAATAACAGAAATCTATCCTAACGTGAAGAAACAAGAGGTTAATCCAATAGTAATTCTAGGAAGAACCGTGATAACAGGACAGACTGTAATATCAGAGTACTATAACAAAAATCTTGGTAAATGGTTTTTAGCTAAATCTTTTTCTCCAATGAAAGATCATGTTGCAGTATTATTTGAAGATATCACAGAAAAACGCAAAATGAGATTAGAATTAGAGAAAGAAAGAGAAACAACAAAAAAATATCTAGACATTGCAAATACCATCCTAACTTTAATTGATTCAAATGAAAATGTTATATTAATCAACAAAAGGGGTTGTGAACTATTAGGCTATGAACACGAAGAGATAATTGGAAAAAATTGGTTTGAAAACTTTCTACCTAAGAGAGTTCGAGAAGAAACAAAAGAAATTTATCAAGAATTATTAACTGGTAAACTAACACAATCTGAGTCCCATGAAAACTTCATTCTCACTAAAGATGGTGAAGAGAGACTAATAGCATGGGATAATACTTTCATTAGGGATGAAGAAGGAACAATTATAAGAACTTTAAGTTCTGGAAAAGATGTTACTGAAATAAGAAAAACTCAAAGAGAACTTAAAGACAGCGAAGAAAAATACAGGATGATTTTTAATAACGCTAATGATGCAATATATCTTTATAGTATTGATGATCAGATGCCATCAAATTTTATTGAAGTTAATGATGTTGCCTGTAATATGCTAGGTTATACTAAAGATGAGTTCAGAAAAATGTCTCCTGTTGATATAGCCTCAAAGGAAATTAAAAAGCAACTTCCAGAGATAATTAGCAAACTTACAACGTTAAAAAACCTAACCTTTGAAGGGACTCATTGTACAAAAGAAGGGAAAATAATTCCAGTTGAAGTTAGTGCTCATACTTTTCATTATCACAACAATCAAATGGTATTAACAATCGCTAGAGATATTTCTGAAAGGAAAAAATCTGAAGAGAAATTAAGTAAGTTGAATGAAGAACTAGAAGAGAAGGTTATTCAGAGAACTTACCAAATGGAAACATTGTACAATATTATTAAAGATATATCTGAAACTTTTGATT
Source organism: Candidatus Heimdallarchaeota archaeon (assembly GCA_030668875.1). Lineage (GTDB taxonomy): Archaea > Asgardarchaeota > Heimdallarchaeia > Heimdallarchaeales > Heimdallarchaeaceae > UBA460. The sequence continues at coordinate 8,172 of DAOVER010000038.1, read as the reverse complement.
TAAAAGAAGCCATGGAAATTATTTCCAAGCATATTTCACAGTTAATTGATTATGACATCATTGTCCAACTAATAACTCAAGAGGAATTAAACCTCATTCAAATTGGAGCACCAAAGTGTAATAAAGAAGTAATCGATGATTTTCTAAAAACAGTTAAGGATGAATTTGTAGAAATAAATCCTGATGCTTCAACCAATCGCGATTCTATAACTATTATTACATCAAATGAGAAGAATCTTCAAAAAATTTCATCTCATATATCTATACCGCTTATTGCAGAGGATAAGGTTGTTGGATATATTGTTATAGGTTCAGAACAAAAGGATGCTTATATTGAAGAAGAGATCTGGTTCTTGTATAAAATAGCAGACAGCATTTCTCATACTCTTCAAAGATTAAAAGTAATTATAACAGCAAAGGATGAATTAGAGGCAGTTCTTGATCATACTTCCGACGGTGTCATTCTCTTGAATAGTCACGAATCTGTAGTAATGGTGAATAAAGCTGCAAGTAGATTTTTAGAGATGATCAAAGATTCAAAGACTGATGAAATAAACAATGAAATATTAAACCTTGAAGAGCTAAAGCAATTTGGCAAAAAGGAATTATCTCTGAATGGTAATACCTATTATGTTTCTATGAGTCCAATAAAGAGTGATTTTGTTCATGGTTGGCTACTAACTATTCATGACATAACTGAAGAAAAAGAGATGCAGAAAAAGATACTACATCAAGAGAGATTAGCTACATTAGGAAAGATGATTGGTGGTATCGCTCATGATTTTAACAATATTCTTGCTTCTATAATTGGTGCAGCAGATTTCTCCTTAATGAATGCTGAAAATATAGAGTCAAAAGAGTTTCTGAATTTAATAATCAAGCAAAGTGAGAGAGGGGCATCATTGATAAGACAGATGTTAGACTTTACAAGACAAACAGTGATTAAACCAAAACCTGTTTCAATACTTGATTTCATTACAGAATTTTCCAGAGTTATTAGATCGTCCTTACCGGAAAATATTATTTTATCTGCCAATACACAGGATTGGACAGTTTTAATAGATCGAGTTCAATTACAACAGCTTTTTATGAATCTCATATTGAATTCTAGAGATGCTCTTGTTCGTGGAGGTAAAATCAATATCACTGTAGAAGAAATTGATCATTCAAAGATAGTGGACTTTGAAGAAATAGAAATAGACAAAAATCGAGAATACATTCAGCTTATTATTGAAGACAATGGGGAAGGGATGAATGAACAAACAAGAAAGATGATCTTTGAACCCTTTTTCACTACAAAGGACCCAGGAAAAGGAAGTGGGTTAGGGTTAGCACAGGTTTATGGTATAGTTAGGCAGTCTAATGGTTATATTAATGTGGAAAGTGAATTGAAAGAAGGAACAAAATTTCACATCTACATTCCAAAGCATGAGGGGTTGATAGAAGAAGAGATTGTGGAATCAGCAAGCAATGGAGAAGGAAGAATTTTACTAGTTGAAGACGATGAAGATGTAAGAGAGATTACAAAAATGATGTTAGAGAACTACGGATATACTGTAGTTACTGCAGAAAACGGGAAAAATGCTTTAGACTTATATAACGATTCTTTTGATCTAGTCTTAACAGATATTATTATGCCTACTATGGGAGGAGAGAGACTGATTGAGAAGTTGTTAGAAATCAATCCTCAAATAAAATGTTTAGCTATGACAGGATATTCAGATGTACATGTTCCAGAAGGTGTCAAAGTTCTGAATAAACCCATGACAGCTTCAAAAATAGTCAACTACGTTCAAAACGAACTTGATCAGGTAAATTGTCAAGAAAAGAAAGCTCAGAATGAAAAAAGAGAGGATGGTGGTTAAAATTCATGTTTACAAAAGGAAGGAAAACCTTGTCAGTAAATACAGTGAAAAGAAAAGAATTTTACTAGTAGAGGATGACGATAAGCTACGTGAGATAACTACACTAATTCTTAGAAAATGCCAATTTGATGTTGTCGAAGCGATTAATGGTTCCGAAGCATTGCAATTGTTTGATAAGACTATTGATCTGGTCTTAACAGATATTATCATGCCGAAAATGGATGGAATTGAACTAATTCAAGAGCTGCAGAAAAAGGATCCAAATCTGAGATGTATTGCTATAACAGGTTTTTCTAATATAACTGTTCCTCAAGATATTGAGGTTCTTCATAAACCAATTGGGAGTAAAAAACTCGTTGCGATCTTAAACGAAAGACTCGCAACAGCATAAGAAATATCAAAGGAACAAGGAGGCAGAAAAAATGGTAATCAAAGTAACTCTAAACAGTGATGATTTCAGAAAATATAAACACAATAATAAAACAGTTCGAATCCTTCTAGTTGAAGATAATGAAGAAGTTAATTTAGTTATTAAAATATTGTTGGAAAGATTAGGATATGAAGTCATCTCTACTTTAGATGGTAGAACAGCACTGAATTTATATAACAAATCATACGACCTAGTAATTACAGACCTTATAATGCCAGAAATGGGAGGAGTAGAATTAATCCGAAGGTTAAGGAAACAAAATCCCGGAGTGAAATGTATAGCAATTACTGGATATACAAATCAAGAACTTCCTGAAGGAATACCTGTTTTGAATAAACCATTTTCAACTACATTACTGCTAGAATATGTTAATGGAGTACTGAATGATCAGATAACTCTAGAAAAACGAAGTAGGGAGATTATTGCACAATAGGGTGTTTCAGTCCACAGTGTAGAAAATATTAAAATTATAATAGAAAAGCTGAAGAAAAAGAGGTGAATAGAGCTGTGAAAAAGTATATTCAAATATGTTCAATCAAACAATCCAGATTGGGAAACAATCAACAAATTAGAGGTTGAAGTATGAAAGTTCAAGAGAATAAAAATCAAGAAAATCAAATGTTTTCCATAAGTGAAGATATTTTCAGAGATATTAGCGACAATATTCAAGTTGGTATTTCAATAATAGAAAATGGACATTATATCTTCATGAACAAAGAATCAAAAGAGATTTTCGGTATAACTGATGGGGAAGAAACCAGGATTTTTTCTATACTAGATTATGTTGTTCCTGAAGATGCGGACAGGGTTAACAAAACAATTAATTCATCACTTAAAACAGGCCAAATACCCACAGAACTTCAATTTTGGATCATTAGAGGAGATGGAGAAAGAAGATACTTAAACAACAAATATACTGTCCTTAAGGGAAGAGAAAAAACCAATACTCACTTAATATTAACAATTGATTACACTGAACAACAAATAACACTTGATTCATCAAAAATGTTTGAAAAGAAGTTCAGAGAACTGTTTAATTATGCGAATGATGCGGTGTTTCTTTCAAGAATAAGTGGAGACGAATTTCTAAGTGATTTCATTGAAGTGAATGATTTAGCGTGTAGTATTCTTGAATATACAGGGGAGGAATTACTTGAAATGAGTTCGCTAGATATCACTGCTCCTGAAGCAAAAACAACTAATAAAGAGATAATTCGTAAAATTATAGAAGAAGAACAAGGAACTTTTGAAACAATACTAATCAGCAAAACAGGGAAACAAATACCTGTTGAAATCCGATCCAACTTTTTCAATCTAGAAGGGGAAAGAGTTATTCTGACAGTAGCCAGAGATTTAACTGAGCGTTTAGAAGCTGAGGAAGAAATCAAGAATCTTAATGAATCATTAAAGATAATTAATAGCATTTTACGTCATGATTTAAATAATAACCTTTCTGTCATAATGGGGGCTATCACCGCTTATGAGGATGTAAAAGAAAATATATTGTTGGAGATGACAGTGAAATCAGCTCAGAAGAGTTTCGATCTCATTCAAAAAATGGAAGAACTAGAGAGAGCGTTTATTCAAAAAGAAAGTCTAACAGAAGTAAATTCTAAAGAGTTATTTAACAATACTATTTCAAGTTATTCACCCTTTAATATCACTTTTGAGATTGAAGGTAGCTGTAGTTTATATGTTGATGCAGCTTTCACTTCAGTAATTGATAATATTATAAGTAATGCTATTAAACATGGTCAAGCTGATATAATCAAAATTTCAATAAAATCTAGTAATGGCTTTTGCACGATAAGGATAGCTGATAATGGTTCTGGTATCTTGAATGAACATAAGACCCATGTATTTGAGCGTAGTTTTAAGCATGGTACTACAGCTGGAACTGGTCTTGGGTTATATATTGTCAAGAAAACCATAGAGAGGTATGGAGGAGAGATTACTCTTAAGGATAATTTTCCTAAAGGCACAATTTTCGAGATTAAGCTGAAGAATAGAGAGGAAAATGGATTCTAAGCTCTTTCCATGTTTTTCCATGTTTTTTCACATCTCTTTCAATATAGTGTTATTACTAAATAAGCTATTATCAATTGAAAAAAAACTTATAGAACAAGAGGAGGAGTCAAATTGAGCTCTAAAAATAAAAATGTCAAAGAAGAAAGTGAAACTTCTAATGATTCTACAAGAGGCAATTTAGACCTAGTTTCAGAGAAATCTGACAAAAAATTAATCAAGCAATTTAATGATTTTTTAAAATCTAAACTTAAGTTACCAAGATTTCGATATAGAAATATAAACAGAGATGTTTTAGTTGTTGCTAGAAACTTTCAAACAAGATATCTTTTCGAGATAATATTAAGAAAGCAAGGTTTTTCAGTTACAACTATATCTAACGTAGATGAAATTTTAGATATAATCAGTGGTAATTACAAAGTAATTCTTTTTGATGAAACAGACTACAATACAGAAGACTTAGATATTATTGAATTAATAAAAATGTCCAATCCTGAAGTAAAACTACTGACAATTTCAAGGAATCTGAAATCTAATCATCAAATAAGTGTTCCTAGTTCTAATAAAATGGTTTCAAATTACAGAGTTAAAGTTGTAGGTGAATCGTCATCTAAAATATCAAATTCATTTACTGTTAAGGAAATTACAATTAGTAAGAGTGTTTAATAATGGGAACTAGAAAACAACCAGTCAATATCGTGATACTGGGTATAGAGAATGCAGGAAAAACCACTCTCTTAAGAAACATCTCAGGAATGAAATTTGCTGAGACTTTGACTACCATTGGTATGAATGTTGAGATGTTAAAACACAAAGGATTGGATTTCCAAGCTATAGATATTGGTGGGCAGCTTCATTTTCGTGAAACAATGTGGCAATATTACACAACTTTAGCAAAGGGGGCTATTTTCGTATTTGATATTTTTGACAGGAGCAAATTCACAGAAGCAAAACAATGGTTTGAATATATTTCACATAGACTTTCCAAAAAAGCAGTTCTAATGTTTCTAGCTAATAAAATAGATCTTAAAGATGAAGATGACACATTTCTAACAACTGAAGAAATAATAAATATGTTTAAACTTGACGATGTTTCAAGATACCCAGAAAGATCCTTTAGAATATGGGAAACATCAGCTAAAACAGGTGAAAATGTAGATAACGCAATTTCATGGATGTTCAATAAACTAGCGGAGTATATCAAAGAGGAAACAAGAATCTCTTTTGTATCGATTTTAAATCAGAACAATGAAACCATATATCGGACATCAGTAACCAAGAAAAATGATGAATATGAGACAATCATTAAGAAATGCATTGGTCAGATGAATGATCTTGGTGCAAATGAAAACATGATCTCACTACAAGATTGTTCCGCAAGTATAAGAAAAGAAAAAGATTTCAGTGTAGTTGTAGGGGCTGAAAGTAACGTGTCCAAAGACGATCTATCTATTGCAACACTATCTATAGCTCAACTAATAAAGGATGACTTTTACCCTCCTGAAAATTTCAAAGAACAATTAGAAGAAGTTGTGAACATCGCTCTTCTTCAGCAGTTAAACAAGAAATAAGAGATGATTGAAATCAAGAGAACTACCATAGCAATTACTGGATTACCCAAAGCAGGGAAAACATGTTTCACACAGAGACTCATAACAGGGAATCATGTTGAATCCCAACCTACTTTTGGAGTGGATGTAGAATTTGCCTCATATAGGGATCTTCCTTTACAGATCTGGGATATGGGGGGACATATGGCATTTAGAACACATATTTGGGAAAATTACATCAAAATGTCCTCTGGATTAATATATATCTTTGATGCTTCAGATTTATCACAGATGGAAGAAAGCGCTGAATGGTTCTGGAAATGTTTTTCCTGGATAGAAGATAAGAAAGCTCCCATTTTGTTTTTAGCTAACAAATGGGATTTAGTTGAAGATAAAGAAGCTGTGATTAATTCTATTGTTTCAGGATTTAGATTAAATGAAATTGCTTTAAAATCTATTGATTCTCCTTTCAGGTTCTTCTTCGTGTCTGTAAAATCTGGTGCATACATCTCTGAAGCTATGAATTGGTTGGTTGTAAAACAGTTTATTGAGAAGAGAAAATTTCAGAATAAAATACTTTCATTAGATATTTTTGTAAAAATCAATGGCAACATAGCACATATTCATGATAATTCACGGGAAAGGAATGAAGTTATTAACACAATTAACGCATACAGAAAGAAGTTTGAAGAATCTGAAAGTAATTCATTAGATCTACTCGAGGAGATAAGTTATGAAGGCCATAAGGTGCTTTACATCTCACATTCGGATTTATCTCTATTAGTTATTGCTAAAGACGATTTTCTTGATAGATCAGGGTTTTCAAATATTTTGGATAAAATCAAAACAGATCAATCTTTTGAGGATGTTAATGAATTCTATAGTTTATACGAAAAAGTCAAGGATTCCGTTTCAAATAATTTTCAGCTAGACTTTTCTTCCACACTTAGTTGTGATTTACTAATAACTAATTGAATTAATAATCTTTTGAAAAATGAAAAAGAGATTAAAGAGGTAGAAATGAATCCTTTTCCTTAATTTCTTTGATGAATTCAACTACTAGTTTTATGATATTTTTTACGTCTTCTAAGTGGATAAGTTCTGAGGCTGTATGCATGTATCTATTTGGTATACTTACTAGTCCTGTTGCAGCACCTGCAAGTTGAATTGCATTTGCATCAGTTCCAGTTCCTCTATTAGCAGCATGTTTTTGACAAGGTATTCCAAGTTTTTCAGCTGTTGCAAAGAGACGTTTAACAACAATTGGATTAAGATTTGGACCGATTGAGATAATTGGACCACCACCCATTTTTGTATCACCTATTGCTTTCTTTTCCAAATCGGGTGCATCTGCTGCAAATCCTACATCAAATGCTATTCCAACATCAGGTTTTAGATTTCTAGCCGCAACAGTAGCTCCCCTTAAACCTATTTCTTCTTGAACTGTTGAAACTCCATATACTCCTGCATAGAAGCTCTTGTCTTTTGCTAATTCCCTCATAATTTCTGCTACAATAAAAGCACCTATAGCATCATCAAATCCAGCTGCAACTGCTAAACCATTATCACCTAAGCGTGCGTATCCATAATCAAAAACAGCAAAATCTCCAACATCAACCTTAATCAATGCTTCTTCCTTATCTTTGCATCCTATATCAATAAAGAGTTTTTCCATTTCTGGGGCTTTCTTGCGTTCTTCAGGTTTCATTAGATGTATTGCTTTCTTTCCTATTACACCTAGAAATTCCCCTTTTTCACTGAAAACCTTTACACGTTTTCCGGGTAGTGTTGAAGTATCAAAACCACCCAAAGGAAGGAACCAGAGATAACCTTCGTCATCAATATAAGAGATCTGAAAACCAATTTGATCTATATGTCCCGCAAGCATAATCTTGAAAGGACTATCAGGGTTAATTATTGCACAAAGATTACCTAAATTATCACTTGTAATCTTATCAACATCATTTTCGAGATATGATTTCATCTCTAATTGAGCAGGAAATTCATATCCTGTTGCTCGTGGTACAGAAACTAGTTTTGCTAAAAATTTTTCATTTACTTCATAACTCATTTAGGTCACCGCCTAACAATTTCTTCTTTACAATTTTATTTTTAAAGTATTTGCTTTCAGCATTAAAAAAAGGCTAACCATCAACTTGATTTTTGTACCAGTACTTGAACACCTTTTTTGTCGGTAATACAAAGAGAAAATAGAGGTGCATATGGTTTGTTAGTATGAACAAAACAAAACCACACCTCTATAGAAAATATGGTAAGAGCTTTTATAAACTTTTGAGTAAGC
>DAOVER010000029.1 GCA_030668875.1 Candidatus Heimdallarchaeota archaeon | reverse complement strand
TTTTGCTGACTTCCCCCTTTGTATGGCCAAAACCCAACTTAGTCTCACAGATAAAGTTGGTTTAATGGGTGCTCCAACTGATTGGACTCTCAACGTCGACGAAGTTCGTCTATACACTGGTGCTCGTTTCATCGTTCCTGTCTGTGGTAGTATGTTCTTGCTACCTGGACTACCTCCAGTTCCAGCTGCTAACAGAATGGACTACACCGAAGACGGAGAGATAATAGGATTAAATTAGTTATGAAAAGGAAATTTGAGATGATTTTCCTCTCTTTTTTTTCTTTTTTGTAAAGTTATAATTTTTTTCATTTCATGATAACAACTTAGAATGTTTGTTTTTTATTAAAATTAGCACTATTTCTTAATTATATTGCTAAACTGCTTCCAGAATCTTTAAAATAAATGATTCTTAATGTTATAGTTGAGAAATAAAAAGGAAACCAATCATGAATAAAAAAATTGTCGTTTTATTTTTAATTTTGTTTTTTAGTTCTCCATACTTTTTGAAACCAGTTGAAGCAAATGTGAATATCGCATTTTACATTGATTTACTTTCACCAAATACAGACCCTGAAAGAAATCAATGGATTATGTTGATCCAAGAACATCTTTCAAAAATAGGGATAGGAGTAAGAATACATGAATCAACAACTTGGGATAACATTGCTCCCCGAACTTATTCTTATCCATTAATTGATTATGATTATATTCCAACATATGCTGAGGGCGGTTATGATTTGCTCTTCGTTAGGTGGTCTTGGGATCTTGATTGGGATCCAACAGATCTTTATAGCAGTCGATGTTTATATCCTAGTGGAAACAATTTCTACCAATATAATAATACCACATTTGATGCTAAATTAGATAAATATTTGACAGAATTTGATCCAATTCTACGCAATAAATATTCTCATGATCTGCAAGAAATACTCTATGAAGACTTGCCTTCAATATGTATTGTCTATCCAAGATTTCTCTTCGCGTATTCTACCAATAGTAGTTATATTGATTGGTTCTTACTATCAATTTCCAATCATCGTGCTGAAAATTGGCTAGATGATTATGATAATGTTATCAAATACGCTCTTCCTGAAAAGCTCGCAGAGCCAAATATTTTTGTTCAAAAGACATTCTATGACGCTCAGTGGATGCAATGTGTCTATGGATCTTTGTATCAAAGAGCTCAGTATAACCATGCATGGGAACCTGTTATTGCATCAGATGCTGTTTATAGTTCTGATTATAAGAATTTAACAGTTACAATCGATCCAAATGCTAAATTCAGTGATGGAAGCCCAGTTCTTGCTGAGGATGTAAAGTACTCTTATGAATTATATATGACTCCTGCTGTTCATTCATCGAATTACGATTATCTAACAAAGTGGTTTACAACCAATGATTCAATTGAAATTGTTAATCCATATATTCTGAACTTCAATCTAACTCGAGTATACACTTTTGCACACAGTTTGCTGTCTTATAGTATTGTGGATAAGAGTATTGTTGAACCAGCTATCGCAGCTCATGGATATAACATTTTTAATGAAATTCCATTAACGGGGAATGTACTTGATATATTGGTCAAATCTTGTGGTCCTTTCATGTTAGATGTATATGATTCAGATAACGGTTCAGTTAAGCTTCTTCCTAATCCTTACTGGAACAACCTTACTGCTTCTGGGGGAATACAACCACTTTTGGATGAATTATATTTTATTCCTTTCTCTAACACTGATTATGTTCATTCAGAATTACTCGCAGGCCATATTGATATCATGGATTACCACTTTGAACCTCTCCCATGTGCTTTTTGGGGATTTGAAAGTTATGATTGTTACTTAGTGAAAGAACTCGCTCATGAAGAAATAGCTATTAACTTAAAGCATCCAGTTATTGGTACTGGAGAATTAACTCCTGTTGGAACTCCTGAAGCAGCTAGGTTGATTCGTAAAGCTATAAGTCATGCTATACCAAGATCTGAAATCTTAGTAGGTTTATCCTATTTAGCCCAGCCTGGTATTATACCTATGCCTGATTCTTGTATAGATTTTGATGATAGTTTGAAACCTTATCGTTATGAGCTTGATTCTGCAATATATTATATTGAACAAGCAGGATATTGTGTTGAAGGACCTTGTACTGTAACACAGACAACAGCAGAAAACTGCTTACTTATTCTTTGTACTTTAGGATTATCCAGTTTCTATTTAATTTACAAAAGAAAACCTTCTTTCAATAGAATGAATAATAGGAAATAATATCTTGAGAATAAGAAAATCAACTAAGTCTTTCTGATAAAATTGGTTTAATGGGTGCTCCTAAAGGTTGGACTCTCAACGTCGACGAAGTCAGATTATACACTGGTGCTCGTTTCATCGTTCCTGTCTGTGGTAGCATGTTCTTGCTTCCTGGACTACCTCCTGTTCCAGCTGCTAACAGAATGGATTACACAGAAGATGGTGAAATAATCGGATTGAACTAACATTCAATCATTCTTTTTTCTTTTTTTCATCCACTTGCATATTAAGTTAGGTTTTTTAACGGAAAAGGCGTTATTATATTATGCAAGGACGTAAGTTTGCCTTTTTACTATTTTCTGTTATGCTTTTTTCTGTAGCATTTTTCAATGTTGATTTTTCTTATGCTGGTTGGGAAGTTGATCCTGTAGGTGATGTTCCCAAAGCTTATCTAGATATCGTAAATATGACTATCTCAAAAAATTATTTGGAACTCACCCTAAATGCTGATCCCTATTTCAATGATAGTGAGGTTAATTGGCGTTTCTATAATATCTGGATTGATACAAGTATGGAGGATACCAATCCTGATACTTCAACTTGGAGCACTGATGTTTATGAGTATTTAGCTCACTTTGATTGCCGTTGGAATGGAGATCAATGGATAAACAACTCGTATCTCAATGCCTTCCGCTATTATCTAACTTCTGATGGTAGTGCTAAGGTTACTGGTAGTTTCTTCTGGGATGGAAATAATTGGGTTGATACTGATCCAAACATAGATGTAGCAGTTGTTTCAGGAAGCACCATTTCTTATGATACTGAAGGAGCTCTTTTTAGAGAACAACCTTTAGGTACAGGTTATGTCATCCAAGGTGTTGCCAATACTTCCAACCTAACAACAGTTGATATAGCACCAAACAGTGGTTGGCTAGATGAGTTCGATAATATGTGCGACCCACCAGACACTACAGATCCCGAGACAACACCTATTCCTTTCTCAATTTTCGGTCTATTATTTGGAATAATCCTTTTGGGGATGATTGGAACAAGTATCAATAAAACTAGAAAAAGAAATTAGATTTATTTATTATCTATTCCCTTCTTTTTTATTTTGTTAATCTTGACGAAATTCTTGGTTTTGTTATTTTGACAATGTGAAAAAGCTCTAATCTCGCGGTTCTACTTCTTTTGCATAGATGATTTCACAGATTCTGTGTTTACTTTTTGTGAGATTTACTTCTATTTTACTGCTATCTCTTATCCATTTTTCACATGAATTACAAATAATCTCATCTGGATATCTCCAATAATTACATACGACTAAGAATTTCACAGTTTCATCTGTTTCATTGATGAAATGATCTGGAATGAATGGTGCTTTGTTGAAGAGCTGAATTAATCTTATCATTGGATCTAATTCAGGGTAGAACTCCTCACCAATATCTGCTTTTATCAACTCCATTGTTTCTTCTCTCTCCTTGTCTCCCATCTCCCTGATTGTCTGATCTTCTCTATAGGATATGATCTCTCTACTTACGCGACCAGGAGCTATTTGAAAAATACAATCATTAACGTAACTATATTCAGCAGCACATCTCATCTCACTACAAACTATTGGTTCGTTTAATAGTTGACTGAATATTGCTTCTAACATCCCTTCCACATAGGCACAAGCTTTAGTTGCAATTACACCTAGTGATTCTGTCCAGATTGAGTTTTTTAATGAAACAGTAGCAACCTTTTCGTCAGGATCAAAATGTAAAACACTAATCTCCCCCCATCTAGAAACAATTGGAGATGTGAGAATTGTGTTAAGATATACGCGCAATGAATCATCTTGTTTATGTTGATGACGCATAAATATTTTTTTGCCAGCATCATTTCCTACTTTACCAAGAATCTGCGAAATTGCGTCTTTTCGACCCTCAAATTGACCATAGAACAATTCTTGTAAAATACTAATTGCATTGTCTTTAAGAGAAGCTAAGCAATCTTCCACCTCTGGAAAATCATCTAAAATGGGATTAGCATAAGTTATAACAATAAACATTTCCGATAATACAATCAGTCTGCTGATTGTTTTATTCATCTCCTCTTCGAGTGAAGAAATAGTGAGAGATTCAGTAATCGTAGGATCAAATATAACAAAAGAAAGCATGAATTGTTCTACTCCTCCCCTAGCCATTGGATTAGGAATTGAGAAAAACATACTTGAGTAAACTACATTTGCCATTGCATTTACAAATGCTTTCATCTCTTCTAAGAAATTGAAATCCATAAGTCTGGTTAGAGAAGCTGTTATTCTTGTATCTTGTATTTCTGCAACGTTAAAGAGCAACCTAGGCCCTAACCTTTGGTCAAAGTGAAATAACATCACATTGATTCTATTTAGAAGATCCGATCTTTCAGCCATTAACAATCATCTTTTTTGCATAAAGATACGCGATACAATATGCTGGATTTACTTCAGCTGATCTTATAATATCAGTTGCTTGTATTAATTCACCATATATCATCTTGTTTTTTAAATATTGGTAGAGTACATTTGAACCAGAACCAGTTATAATTACTCTATTCAAATTATATTCTTCTAACTTTCTTTTAATATTAGCATTAATTTCTTCAAGCATCTGAGATTTAAGTTGTTCTGCTATCTCAATCAAGTCTTCTTCTTCCATACATTCGTCTACTATACATAACATATTACGAATCCTATTTATTGCATCTTCCTTGAATTTTGCTTTTTTATCAGGAGTATCAATAATATAGTCTGTTTGAGGTAAATCGTTTGTGATAAGAAAAACATCTGCTGTTACTGCATGCGGTTCAAAAGGTAGATTGAATACTTCACTTTTGTATTCAAATTTCGGTTTTATGAATGCTACATTTGTTTCAAGAAGTCCATAATATGATAACTCGTTATTTTTCATTCTTTCATGATCAGACGATGAAGCTGATAGGATTTTGCCTTCTTTTATTGGTATAAAGCTGGTTGTTCGTGTGGAAAAGTCAACAATTAAGGCATCCTTTCCCACTAGTTCCCAAATACCTTTTCCTAGTGCCTTCCATCCTGCTGATACAATTTTCTCAGGTATTTTTATCGCTTCTTCAATTAATATAAAATCACCATCTATAGTATAACATAGCATATTCATGCTTTGAATGAATTTTGTAACAGATTGGATAACAAAATCAATTGTTTCTTTTGCAGAAGAGTAGAAGGAGCTTGAAGTAGTAATAATGAATTTTCGAATATGATAATCAGAATAGGAACGCAATAATGTTTTAAGAATGCCTTCCAATTCTTCTTTTTTTGTTCTTAAAGGCAGATAAATTTTCTGAAAATTCAATGGTTCTTCTGGATGAGCTGGGTCTATAATTATGATTCTATGTATTGTTAGACCAAAATCAAGAACTGCAACGTTCTTTTTTGTTGCCATAAAAGTTGTTGATTGATTGGATGACATCAAGTAATTATCTCGAAGAAATCATTAATAAAAGTAGAGATACTCCCGCCTACTTTCGTCTAATTTCTACGCCTTCAGGTTCTCCATCATCCTCTAATTCTTTAATCTTCTTTGATGATGCAACTTTTTTCTGCAGTTCCGCAAGTTCTGGATATTCCTCCCCGAGATTAGTTATCAACTTAGCTTTGGGATAGATTTTCTTAATGTACACACAAACTTCGACTAAATCTTCATTAATGAAATATTCTCCAAATAAATGTTCTTTACCGTCTTTGAGATTAAGTATTAACATTGCTTTATTTTTGTGTTTTCGCAAATCAAACGAGAATTTTCTTGGAATTTTAGAAATACCAAATTTCCTTATGCTACGTATATCAACTTCACCTTTTTTGGTTCTTATTCCAGTAAAAAACAGAGGTGTTGAACGATATTTAATAGTGTCACCACTAATCGAAATGAAATCATAATGATAAATTGATTCTCTTACTACTCGATTCCCAAAGATTAACAGAGGTAACACAGTAGCAAGGATTAAGGAAAACCAAGCAGTTAAATCTCCAGCATCTGGGGGTTGAATAAACACAAAAACAACAATACTTGCAATCATAATAAGGCTTAGGACAAGGTTAAGAGTGAAATCTCTCCATCCAAATCTTGTTGATTTCTTTGTTAGAATCACTTCAATATTATTCTTCTCAACTGATTGCTTCTCTTCTTTTGCCATTTTTAAACCCTCTTTCTTGATTTGTGCATGGTTTTTGAAATTATTTCTATGGATTCATTTGTTGCAGTAATTGGAATTACACATCCTGGGGAGATTATAACTCTATTATCAAGCTTCTTAGACATCTCTATGGATTCTAGTATATTATTCTTTATTTCTTCTTCATCTCCATCTACTAAACTCTGGGTTTCATCAATACCAGCCAAGAGACCCTTCGAAAAAATATCTGCAGCTTCAGGTATTGTTGGCCACGTTAGTTGATCGTGCCAGTTAAGACCATCTACATCAATAGTTTCTACAACCTTATTGAAATTGATTTCTTGTCCATGAATATGTATGATGTTGAAATCTGATTTCTTTCTAGTTTCTTGTATTAATTTTTTGATAAAGTAAATCTCAAAATTATCTACTTCTTCCCAAGTTAAATCAGTTTTTCGGAAATGTTGTGATGCAATGAATAATCCATTTGCACCAGCATCAATTGATGATTGAGCAAATTCTAAAAGATCTTTGTATATTACAAAAAATGCTTTTTTTAATTTTGCTTTATCCTCTCGCATATGTGCAACAAGATTATTATCCATTTTAGAAGCAACCATCAAAGGAGAAAATATAGTCATCATTTTAGGTAGCTCTTCTAGTTTTTTACCTAATATTTTGACAGTTTTTACTTGATTACCAAATTCCCCGTCATTTACATTAACTTGTTCTAATGCTTCCCAGTCCTCAAAAGTGTGTATTGTACATTCTTCACAGCTTGTGCTGCCAGTAATTGAGTCAAATTCTTTTGCTACTTTGCATCCATAATCAACAACAGGATATCTTCCGTGAGGAGATATTTTCATCAAATCGAATTGATGATGCTCATAGAATTTAATGTGAGCTTCAGCTAATCTCTCAAAGTTTCTGTCATCATGTGGAAAATGCTTCCACAAACTGAACAAAGGATAATTTGTATTCCCCCCTTTGAATGTATTTAGTAACAACTCCAATTTATCCATAAGGTATCTTAGGCGAGGAAATTATCAAGATTGCGGTAAGTGAAAAACCTTTCAATCGAATAACTTAAAAATCCGCGGAAAATCCAGAGTTCGAGAACGATGTCATTACGCGAGAGGAAAGTTGTAAGAAAGAAGAAAAAGTTTGGTTTAGTGTTCGAATTCATCCCTGTCATTCGTGATCTTTCTCCAGATGAAGAGACAAAGAAAAAGATTGATGGAGAATTATCAAGGGCAAAAGGAGTAACACCAGCTTACCTTGCAGATAAGTATAATATTAGAGTTAGCGCTGCAAAAAGAATTCTCAGAGAAGCTGAAGCAAACAACATTATTAAATGCATCAGTAAATCAAAAAGAACAAGTGTTTATTCTGCTACAAAGAATAAACCAGCAGCCGAGTAATCTTGAATTCTCCATTTTTCCTATAATTACGATTTCAATAGATTATTTTCTATTCATTTCTATTCAAATAGTTCTGTAGAGTAAGGGGCATCAGTTATGCCACTTTCTGTTACATAGAACAATGCTTCTCTTTCGGGCATTCTAGAACTATCAAACAATCTAGCAATTCTTGAACTACCTCTTGATTTTCTTAGAAATATTCTCTGTTGAGGTCGATGAGCCCAAGCAAAACCTAAAGCAGGTTCTTCAGGGCTTCCAAATAAGAACTCTTCAACGTTAGCAATAATTTGGTTGGTTACAACAATTGCAATATCATATTTTACAGCAATCATAATCAGCAGCTCAGCAATTTTCATGAGTTTTTGTTGTCTCTCAACAAGTTTTCCTTTACCTATAAATTCGGAACGAAAATGTGAAGCTAAAGAATCAATAATCAGCAATTTAATGTTTTTCTCTGGTATAATTTCGTCTAATTGGTCGACTATACTAAATAGATGATGAGTATTGACTGCTGAGCTGATGTAAATATTGTTGAGTATTTCTTCAACATCCAATTCTCTGTATGATGCCATTTCAACCACTCTTCGTGGTGAAAACGTCCTCTCAGTATCAATAAAAAAGGCATTGCCTTCTAATCCCCCTTCTTCAAAAGGCAATTGTACGTTTATGCATAATTGAAAACAAAGCTGTGTTTTACCGGAACCAAAACCACCAGCTAATTCTGTTAGCTCTTGAGTCCACACTCCTCCACCAAGTATGCCATCAAATTCATTTGAAGATGTGGTGATTTTACCTCTCTTCGATTCAAGTTCCAAGAATTTCATAGCTGAAATAGGTTGAATTCCAAGTTTATGTTGGGCTTTGTTAATGATCTTTTTTGCCTCTCCAATGTCTAAATCAATCTTAGAGGAAAGTTCTTCTGATGTTAAAATAGATAAATTTTCAATAGTAAAACCGGCAATCTCTAATTTTTCTAATACCTTCTTATTAATTCCTTCAAGATCCATTTGCTTATCACTAATCGAGTAATGAATGTTTGTTAAAAACTTTGGGTAAAAACACTTTGTTTAGCATATCTAATTAATGAATATTAGATAAACACTAATCTCTTAATTTTTTACATATTTCAAACAATTCTTGGACAAAAGTTTTAAATTCCTAAGAGAAATTAACACTAGGATGACATATCTACAACAAAAAGTAACCATAGAGAGTAGGTTAAAACTAACCAACGAAGTTGTAGAAATAATTGTGGAAGGGATGTCAGATACGAATAGAGGTGTGAGAGAGGCAGCATATTCTACTTGGGTTTCAATAGTAGAGATGGAATCAGATCAAGTTACTGAAGAAATGCTAACCAAAGTTACTCAAGCCTTAAAGACTTATTCTTGAAGTGAAATACAGTAACATTTGATTTTTGATAAATAAAAATAAAAAAAGAGAAAAATTTTCTCTAGTAATCTTCGGGCATTCCGCCGCCACCTGGCATGGGAGGACCACCACCAGATAGTTCTTTAGAAGCAATAACGTCATCAATTCTCAAGATCATTTCCGCTGCTTCAGCAGCACTACTGATAGCTTGTAATTTGACGGAAATTGGCTCCCAAACATTGCGTTTAGACATGTCATCTACTTTCTTAGCAAAAGGATTAACTCCAAAAACATTACCTACTTTGTTGTGTTTAACATGTAATTCGGCAAGCACATCAATAGGATCAAGTCCAGCGTTTTCTGCTAAAGTTCTTGGAATAATTTCTACAGCTTTAGCGAATTTTTCTATGGCTAATTGTTCTTTACTGGTTTGTGCTTTAGCGAACTCACTTAGTTTTTGACTAATTTGAATTTCTGGAGCTCCACCACCTGGAACGACTTTCTTGTCATGAATAACTTGTCTAACGACACATAACGAATCATGAATCGCTCTTTCAGCTTCATTAACAATCATCTCTGTTCCACCGCGGATAACAATAGATACTGCCTTAGGATTTGTGCAACCTGTAATGAAAATCATATTATCATCACTGATGGATTTCTGTTCTGCTAGTGCAGCGTTTCCGATGTATTGATCTAAATCGTCAAGACTTGTGGTAACCTGAGCTCCTGTGGCTTTAGCTAATTTGTCCATGTCACTTTTCTTTATCCTTCGAACTGCGGAAACACCGTTCTTAGCAAGATAATGCTGAACAATGTCATCAATTCCTTTCTGACAGAGCACAATATTTGCACCAGAAGCGATTATTTTATCTGCCATCTCTTTTAGCATATCTTGTTCATTATCTAAGAATGCTTGAATTTGATCAGGACTTGTAATGTTAATTTTAGCGTCAATTTCTGTTTTGCTTAATTCAAGACCTTTATCTAAAAGAAGTATTTTAGCACCTGCTACCTTCTTGGGCATGTCAACATGTACAAACTCTTTATCAAGGATAATTCCATCGATGAGTTCTGTATCAACAAGACTTCCACCCTTTTTCTTCTGAATTTGTATATTGTCAATGTTGGCAACATATTCACCATCTTTTTCTTCAGTAATGGCTTTAACTGCTTTTACAATAATCTTAGAAAGAGATTCTTTCTCACCACTGATTATTTTGGAAGCCATGGAAGTTTGAGAAACATAATTGAGTATGTCTTCATCTTCAAATGTTACGTCTTTAGCCATTTCTTCTAGAATTTCAGCAGCCTTAAATCGAGCGTTCTTGTAACCTTCAACAATGATACTGGGATGAACCTCAACATCTAATAATTCTTCAGCTTGCTTAAGTAATTCTCCAGCAATAACAACAACGGTAGTTGTTCCATCACCAGTTTCTTGATCTTGTGTCTTAGATAAATCAATAAGGAATTTAGCTGCAGGATGGCTGACTTCAATTTCTTTCAAAATTGTAGCACCATCATTTGTCACAGTTGTATCACCAAAATTGTCTATCAACATTTTATCCATACCTTTAGGACCGAGAGCCGAACGAATAGCTTCAGATACTGCTCTAGCAGCAAGAATGTTATTTCTTTGAGCATCTTTGCCTTGAGTTCTCTCAGTACCTTCTTTCATAATATAAACGGGAGTACCATACATATTTTTTACCTCACTCTAGTAATAGTTGAGTGTAAATTTCAATTGATGGTGCTATTCATTGATATATAATTGTTTTGGTTTTATGAAAATATGTCATGAACAAATTTCTTCTCTAATTAGCGATGCAAGCTGCATTCTAAGATCTAATTTCACAGGACTATTCTGTGGAATCAATTCTTCAAATCTTTTGATAATTTTGCAATTTGACAAAGTGTCAATCAATTGAACAAATTTCCGTTTAGCGAAAAACGATTTTCCAATGAATATATAACAATAATATGCTTTCATCTTTTTTACCAGGATACACATGAACTTATGATGTTTAATTTTCAATATTCTACCCCCTTTCGTAAAATTGAGTTTCTTCTCAGTAATTTTTGTAATAAGCTCTCCATATCCGATTTCTTCATTAGGTGTTTCTGACAGTGAATCTGCGTATAAGATGCTATAATTTTCATCGAAGACTAAGAATGAAATTGGCTTTTCATCTTCAATGGAAGCTTCTATATAGTTTACCCTATTTAATAACATCTTACTAAGAATCTCTTCAATATGTGTTGCTTCAAATCGTTCTTCTAATGTTGGTAAGTAGTTTGACACTCTTTCCCATGTGTCGAGTTGTTCTAGAAGAACATCGTGTTCGTTTGACAAATATATTTCCAATCTATTCAATCCCTTTTGTTTTGCAACTTCTTGAGCCCTTTCCAACAGAGATAAAGATGTATCTGTCTTAAATTCTAGTGTACTTAGTTTTGATTGCAAAAAGTATAATTCAATGAGTAGCAAATACGCTTGATTCTTTTCTGCAATATCAATTAAATTCTTAATATAGCTGTTTAGTTCGACTAACAAATTAATGTCTTTGCTTCTTTTTACTTCTTCAAACAAGATGTCACAGATATACAGGTAAGATTTCTCTGTTGTAGCAAATAGCATGCTCTTACTCATGATTATATTTTCGAATATTTCTTTAGATTGCTCTATTTGGTCACTTACATATCTCAAGTTTATAGCTTTCCCTGCTTCATTTATATTATCTAATATTCTATTATTGCTTTTTTTCTTGAGTTTGTTTAGTTCCGTTAAGCATATTTTCAAGCTAACCTTATCTCTCTTAATAGCATAGATGCTAATTAGTCTTAAGTAAGTTAGTGCAACACGCACTTCACTTTCGTGTTTTTCTCTGAATTTCAAACCCTCCTTATAGAACTCTATTGCATCATCATACTTTCCTAATTGATATGATATACTTCCCATCATGCTATATCCAAATCCTAATGGGTAGTATTGTGTTGAATTCTGAAAAACTTTCAATACATCTTCTAGTTGCTCATAAGCTTTGTGTAAATCTCCCTCATAATAACTGATTTGACCTCTAACCAACATCCTCCATCCCTTATAGTTTTTATAATTCAAATCTTTCTCATGTGTTCTAGCCAAATTCAGAAATTTCATGCTATTTATTAAATCACCACTATAACAATATGCAAAACTCAAATTTATGTAGGCATGCCATAGTCTATATTTTGATTTTACATTTTTCGCCAGTTCTAGATACTGGTATCCATACTTCAAGGAGAGATCATGAAAACCTTTTTCAGAATAATTGTGCCTTAGATACGCCAAAGATCGCATCACTAAATCTTGGGATTCAAGTTCTTTTGCAAGCGGTAGTAGTTTTTCTGCACTCTCTAATGCATTGTCAAAACAATCCCTATATGTAAAAGACCAGCACAGTTCATTTAGTAATTCAGTGTAGTAATAATTTTCATTCATATCCTTAGCTATACGCATAATGACTTCTATATAATGACTGAAAAGTGGGAACAAAATGTTATATTTATATTGGAACTTTATTTTGGCCATTGAAACAATTAAGAATGTATGTTGCGATTCTCTTGACTGATTGCTAAATTGATTAATTGTAGATTCTATCAAAGATTCAGAAACTCTAGAACTCGTATCCATGATGTTAATAATTTCTAGTTTGTAAGTTAGACAAATTTCCTCAAGAAGCTTAGATGTTTTAACCATTAATTCTTCTCTTGGTCCAAAATTATCTGTTTTATCTGTAAATTACATTTGAAGAATTGAACTCTCGAGACGTTGAAATTTTGATAATTTACTATTACTTTCTATAATTCTAATTGTGTCTTGAAATTCTCTATATTCTCCCCTAACTAAGTGATTTATTGCCAAATTCAGTTTGTGTTGTAATAAAGTCATCTAAAATTTCCCAATTAGATAATGTAAAGTACTTTATTTTTTCAATATAAATCTCTATTGCATTGAAAACATCAAACAATGTTATAACAAATTTCAAAATAAATAAAATAAAAAAACGAAAAAAGTGAATTATTTCTTCCTCTTTTTCCGTATTATTGTACTTGTAAGAATGATTGCTGAAAATATCAAAGAGAGATATATGATGCTTTGTTGCTGCGAAAATTCTGGAACAACTATAGGTTCACCTAATGGGTATATATCTAAAGAACCTGCAGAGCCACCTATTACGTAATCTCCTCCTGACCAGTCATTCCACCAGTTTCCTTGCATACTTAATGGATCATACCACACATTATTTGTCCCAGAATCACTTGCCTGTGAGCTACCTATGTTATTGTTTATGAAGTGATTATGATGTATACGTGTGTTAGATGAACCTGAAGGAATCATAATGCCAAAACTTGGGTGTTGTTGAATGGTATTATATGTGATATTTGTATTTGTTGTAGATACTAAATTTATTCCGTATCTCTCACTCTCACTAAAAGTATTGTTTGATATTAGAATATTATCACTTTCTACAACGTGAAGGCTATTTTTTTCCGTTTTTTCAACAGTATTATTGTATATGGTTGCATAGGAAACATCATTCAAATATATCCCCCCAACTTCAGGGTATTCGTAAGAAGTAATTTCAATTCTTATGTTCCTCACTATATTTTCATCAATTAAGACTCTATCAGAATAAAAAACTGTTATCCCGCCCCCATATATTACTGAATTCGAGTCAAGATCCATATAATTTCCAGTGATGTTACTGTCTGAGCAATGTTCTAGATACATTCCAAAAAACAGCTCATCTAAGCTTTCCTGAAGAGAGCTTTCGATCGAACTTCTTTCATGCAATTCTGGTGGATTAATCTTGTACAAATCATTTTTTTCTATTCTTGCATGAGGGCTGTTTATTAATCTAAAGTTCGTATCCCCTATCCAAAGACAAATGTTTTCCTCTATTATTATTCCTTCAGCATTTTCTCCATATACCCCTGCGTGGAACCCTTGTATGTTATTGTTACTCACCTTCGCAGTATTTGGCGATACATCAATAATAGAAATTGCGATATATCCAACAGTAGTAGCTGAAAGGTCATTGTTCCTGATTTCAAAGTGCATCGTTGTACCTGTTATATTAATCCCTATGTCATCGCCTGTTGGAACTTCAATATCAAATCCGCTAATGATATATGGATGCGATTCATTTCCATAGCCTGGATAGATTGAGAAGTCTGAATCCTCATCAATTACTATCATTGGATCTGCATTAAGAACCGGTAAAAAGCTGTTCTGAGTTGATGCTCTCGTGTTTACAATCATTTGATTTTGCCATGATAATAAAAGAATCATACTTGAAACTATAATTAACGTAAATGTTTTTTTAATTTTCATATTTTCACCTGCTGTATGTAACCTATCCGTTACAGTATATGTAACAATGTGGTTACATATACGTATTTTGCAGACCTAAGAGGAGAAAACGATAAAAATGGGAGAAAGTGTCATGTCGACTCTTCAGTAAATCCTTCAGAAATGTCTTTCTTAGTTGATTCTCTTTCTAAAGTTGATTTTGTAATAATAATTGGTTTAGGTAATATAGTTAACCCTATTTCCTTCAGAATTTTTTTATGATTCTCATCTATAAGAAAGAATTTTCGCAACTTAATCCATGAAGTTTTTATTAATAATGGTATATCTTCAAATTCTAAGATACATGCATGATTCCTTGTTTCATCAGCAGTTTCATCATTTTTGACTAAATTTGTTCTTAAAATCATTCCACATTTAAAACAATATCTCCAACGTGCTGGATGAACGGAGATCTCATCACTTGTTTTGATATATGCTATGAAACCTTTGTTAAAGGGTATGGTCCACAAAGCTTGAGCATAACTTTTTGCTATCTCCCGTATTTCGGCTTTTTCTGATGAAAGTATGTCTGGCAAGATAATCCCTATTAGTGATTAACTTGTACTAGTTTGAGTTACATATAAGCTTATTCTTAAATCACAATTTATTTGCATTGCCTATCCAATGTGTTAATTGATTTAGTACAATTTCCCGACTTAATTGCCGAACTAAATAAATTTTTAATATTGGTTTACCAATATATATATAGGGGTTTTTCTAATAGATTCATCACACTATTTGTGTGAAGCGGGGAAAGAAGTGAACACAGTTTGTTAGGTCCTAATTCAAATTCAAATTGGTTATCGAATGATAGAGATGTATCTATATCAGTCGCTGGATTAGACGGGGTTGGAAAAACTACTATTATTAATAAGCTCCTGAATGAAGAGATTACTGAAACCTATTCAACATATGGAATTAATCAAGAAATAGTTAATATTGATGGATTGAAACTCGGTTTGACAGATTTAGGAGGTAAAGAACCTTTTAGAAAATCTCTTTGGCCTAGCTATATCTCTCGTTCCGATGCGCTCATTTTTGTCGTTGATGCAACTAAAGAACATCAGATTAAAGAATCAGAGAAATGGTTTGTTCGTTCTCTGAAGTGGATTAAAAAGGATTCACCTATACTTGTTTTAATTAATACTTGGGATAAGAAGATTAACCAAAAAGAGATCAATACTGTTTCCAACTTGTTTAAATCATATTCTCGTCTACAATTGATTGAATGTTTTAGTGTATCTCCAATTACTGGTGAAAATCTAAATAAAACAATTGATTGGTTAGCTAACACAATTATCACAAATCTAATGAGCACAGGAGTATCTGTAGAGTCTTTCATTGCTTATCTAAAAACCGATAAAGGTATAATTGAGGCAAGAATTCGCTCTCCATCCGCGATTAATGATACTGAAGGGATGTTTCCTGTCATTCGCTACAAATTTGCCTCTGGAAATGAATCAATTCTTGATTACATGAATATTAACGGACGACAAGTAGTAATGGCAGCTGACAATCAAACATCATGCTGGTTGATGACAAATATGATTAATCAGAATAAAAAAATAAAGGGTGCCAATTTGTTGATGAAATTATTAACTGAATTCATCATCGAAATACAGGGATTGAGAGAGGATAAAGGTGCTGATATATCAGAATCTGATTTAACAGGGTATCTTATGAAATACTTGATTAACAACCAATCCTTCTGGTCTGAGAAAGAGCTACCAATGTTTGAAATCTCCTATTTAGAAAACAATTCATGACCATCAAGTAGTCTTTCACAAGCATTGATGAACAATAACATTAAATAATTTCTATTATTTTTTAATTTGAATATATCATGGATTCTGAACTAAAAGAGATTCTTAAAGGTATCAAAGGATTCAGAGACTTCTTCCCAGAGGATTATGCTGAAATCAATAAGATTCTTAATATTATGCACGGTGTTTCTGCTAAGTTCGGTTTTGAGGAGTATGAAGGACCTTCCCTAGAGTATGCTAAATTGATTGAGTACAAGTCTGGAAAAGATTTGTATGCAGAAATATATAGCCTAGAAGATAGAGAAAAGCGTAAATTAGTTCTTAGACCAGAGCAAACTCCTACTTTGGCACGATTAATTGCTAATCAACATCAAAGGTATCCCAAACCCATGAGATGGTATTCTATTCCGAGAATTTTCCGAGATGAAACACCTCAAAGGGGAAGAGTCAAAGAGCATTTCCAATTTAATGCTGATATTATCGGTGTTGATCACGTTGGTGCTGATGCTGAGATTATAGCTCTTACTACTCAAATAATCAAACAAGCTGGACTAAAAGAAGACGAGTTTGTATGTACAATCAATAGCAGAGAATTAGTTCAAAATTTTCTGAATCACTTGGGTGTTGAAAATATACCTGATATCATAAGAGCTATAGATTCTCGTGAAAAACATGTTCAAAGTTATATTAAACAGGATTTAATAGATAAGAAAATTAAGAAAGAAAAAGCTGAAGATCTCTCTATGATAGTTAGAACTGTATGGATGCAGGATCCAAAATTAGAAAGATACAGTTCAATACTTCAGAAGGATTCTAATTTGGTTGCTTATGTTGATAGCTTACAAGAGATTGCTGAGAATGTAATCAAGAAATCATTCAAAGAACTAGGTTTAACTGATTTACAATCAGATCAGCTATATGTATTTTCTAATATCAGAGGTAATCCAGAAGCTTTCATTGAACAAATGCAAAATGAGATTGATTTAGATGAAGCAACCAAAGAAATATTGGATAAAATGAGTGAGCTTGCTGTCCATTTGAAAATGTTTGGAGTTATTGATACTTGCATTTACGATGCCTCAGTAGCACGAGGTCTTGATTACTACACAGGAATAGTATTCGAATTCTATGATACTACAGGTTCTGTTGTGAGGGCAATAGCTGGAGGCGGAAGATATGATCAACTTGTGGAGAACTTTGGTGGTGGAAAAATTCCTTGTACTGGAATAGGTATGGGTGAAACTGTTCTTTATTCCATTCTAAAAGAGCAAGGAAAGCTAGAAAAGTATAAACATCCTGCTATGGTCTATGTTACATCAATGACAAAAGATGTCACTGATGTTGCAGCTGAAATCGTTGCAACTCTAAGAGACAACTTTGCAACATTATTTAACCCATTTGGCTGGAACCGTAAGAAACAACTCCAAGATGCGATAAACAGAAATATCCCATATATGATTATTGTTGGCGAAAGAGATTTAGAAAATAAGAGCGTAACTCTTAAAAATTTAGAGACAAGAGAGGAATCTCTAGTATTAATCTCTGATTTAACAAAAGAATTAAAGAAGCGAATTAGCCAATAAAAGATCTATTTTTTCCATCTTCAAGAAAAATGGAAGAACAAAAGAAATTTATTCCAATTCTTTATTCGTGTAATAATGACCGTGTTATTACACAATTATCTTAAGTCTACAAAAACCCAAACCTTCGCAAATAGTGTAAAGGATAAATCTAAATTCACCAAAATTTTAGAAGATTTACAACTGGAAAAAAATCTGACCGTAATTGATCTCGTAGAATACATGTTAACAGAGTGTAAGAAACAGTTCAATTTGGAAAATAGAGACGAAGGAATGATAATACTACGTCATGTTAAGGTTTTACTACCTTTAGTTCCTAAAATATTAACTGCCTTTTTCTACTTAGCATTAGCAGATTCATTTTTGCTTTCTAATGATTATGAGGGCGCTGAAAAAGCGGTTACAAAAGCAGATGTTCTTGCTAAGAAATTGAAGGATCCAAAGATACAGATTAAGGTCTATAACATGTTATTTGTTATAAATAGGACAATTGGAAAAGACAAAGCAATGGGTTTTCTTCTTCAATCTAAAGAATTATCAGAAAAACACAGTCTACATGAGAACATCGTATTTTGTGATGTTAATATTGGTTTAATGCATCTATTCAAAAAAGAAACAAATAAAGCAGCAGAATTTTGCTCAAATATAATTGATATAATTACTTCGAAACCTTACCCGAACGAAAAAATTATCATGCCTTCAGATTTCTTCCTACAATTGTTTTCTGATAACCCTGGACTTGCAGTTGTTTCGAAGAATAAGGGAACTATACTAAAGGGTGTAGGTGTTGTTTTAAGAGCAATTAAGTTTTTGAAGTCGGATTATGAAGCAACTAGACGTTTAACCATACTTGTAAGTGTTTTGAAACTTTCAGATAGCTTACTAGAACCATCAATAAAACAAATAGATGATTTTATAGAAGGATTAAATCGCAACAAGAAAGCGATGTTTTATTCTGCTGTAGCTTATGGTATTGCAGAATACAAAGAGTACAAAGTGGCTTTAGTTTACTTTGAGAAAGCGATAGAATTTTCCTCTTATACAACAGATGACCATCAAAGGCGGATTAGGAAAGGTTATGCATATACACTCGCTCAGCTTCTAGGGATATCTATGATATATGATCTTGCTTCGTCTTCACAGACAACTCAGTCACTGAAAAAGTTAACATTGAAATTCAATAGTCCATGCTTAATTAGTGATAACACCCAGAGCGTGGAATTTGCTAATGCTGTCAGTGACTCTGATGCTACATTTGCTCTTTCGAGAGAATTGATAGAAGAGAAATTACTTATTTCCATTAAAGATAGGTATGTACTTAAAGACAATATAAGCAAATTTTTCTACAGAAATAGTAAGGATGAAATACTGATAAATTTAGAAATCTTTGCTATTACCGCTTTAAACCATGATGATGATATACAATCACTTTTGTTTGTAGGTACAACAATGGATGAAAAAGATCTAAGGAAAAAACGAAAAGTATTCTCAGGATATCAGGTAATTGGACACATTTTACCTAAGAAGCTCAGAGAAAATAAACATAACGAGGATTTTGATATTAAATTTGTGTATGATCTTTTAAGAGCTACACAACGTTTCAAAAAGATTGAAATTTTAATCCCAAGTGACGATATTGCAATAACCTATAAGCAACTATTATTTGTGAGAAAGTAACCTAACCTGCAAACATGGAAGCAATTGTATTCTGTACAGAGCCAATCTTTTCAGGATTATAATTAGCCTTTTTCATCTGATTTATAGCTTCGAACATGTATTCCTTAGCTTTAGGTTTTTTCCTAAGTTCAAAATATATTCGACCAATTAGTATTGCAATTGTAATTACATTATCGTGATTATTTATTTCCTTGAAGTAGTTGAATGCAGGAGAGAGAAATTTCAAAGCCGCTGAAAAATTAGATTGGGAGATTAATACATGCCCCAAATCAAATTCGCATTCTGCTTTCATTCTGTTATTTTTTGCTTTTTTATAATAACCAAGTGCTGTTCTGTAAGCTTCAACAATACTAACTTGATGATCATGTGAATCTGAAAGATCCATTTGATATGCTTCAGCTAGGTGCTTCCATGAATCAGCTAGTTTTTCTGTATCTTTTAGATTAGTAAAAATATGTATTGATTCTAATAGATACTGTCTGCTTCGCTTGAACTCCCCTTCTTCCTTATAGATCTCTCCAAGAGCTAACGCACATTCTCCTAATTTAACTAGTTTGTTAAGTTCTTTGAACCTAGAATATGCTCGATCAAACATCAATCTTGATTGATCAAAACGAGTGATGTTAAAGTATGCTGAAGCTAAAAGAAGTGAACTTTCTGCAGATTTCTCTTTATTACCTATGGTTGTAAACATCTCTTGTGCATACATTAAATCCTTTATACAATTCTGATAATTACCTTTAAGGAACCCGTCTTTTCCTCGTAAGAAGAAGAAATTTGCATTAGTATTATGGTCATTCATATATTTGCCCCTAGCCCACTTACCTTTCTATATTAAGATTCACATGATTTAATATATAGTTTCTAGTAGTTTTTTCCGCAAATAAGTGGGAAAAGTGGGAGAGAAGGACTATTTTTTCTTGTAAAACAATGGTTTTTCCTCGTAACTTAATTTCACAGTATCCCAATTTATCTCTCTTGAAAGTGTTCTTTTACCTACGTCGTCAGTTTTGTTGACTCTTCTCGCATGTACGAATTCGTTAGCTTTTCTTTGAAGTGATCTTCTCTGATAAGTTGGTTCTGACCTTGCGAGTGTCATAGCTGTTCTAGCTTGTTTTTCTGCTAATATACCAACTAATAGTTTTTCACCGAAAACAAATTCTACAAGTCTATAGAGACCTACATCTTGCTTATCACGATAAAACGCTTCTTCAGGAATAACTGAAATCGTTTCTACATTTTTTATTGTTGCTATAAACAATTTACCTACTTCAATAAGGCTAATAATTGGATCTAGAAATTCAGATGGGAATGCGACAGTCGCTTCTGAATAGAAAACTGTGGGTTGAGTTTCTTTTTGTTCCGACTCAATTAATCCACTAATTACGAAATTATCCTCACGATATGAATCATAAATCTCTAACCCTAGTCCTATACCAGAAACGCTGGCAATGAGTATTTCATCTAAAACCAATCGATACCACTTATCTATTGATTGTGGTATTTTTACAGCTTTCTTCGGCTCTGCTTTTTTCTTCTTCTTTTTAAAACCTGAAAATAGCTTTTTGAAGAATCCTTTTTTCTCTTCTTTTTCTATTATCTCTTCAACTACTTCTCGTTCTTCCTTTTGCCTCTGAAGAACTTGAATAGTTGGGAGATGTTTTGCATATTTTTCAAGAGCTTTCAGATCATCTAGTTTAAGTTTTAATAGGGATTCTATTTCCTTCATATTGATATCATCTAAAGGTGTAAGCAATCCAATCCAACCTTCAGCATCATTAATTTGGGAATTTGCAATAATGAAATTTATCTCAGGAGAAGAAATCGAGTATTTTCCTGCAAGTCTCATGTATTTTAAGATGTGTGGATTATTTGAATCCAATAACGGAGTACATTTCTTGAACTCCTTATGAATTTGTGCTGAAGTCTTAGCAGGTAACAGTGATTCAAATCGATTCTTTTTAACTGTGTCTTGAACCCATGTGGCATAGTAGAAAATAGAAGAATCTTTGAAGTATGGTATGGGGACAGCTGGATTGGGTTCCCCTATAGTTTCCCCTATGAAGTTATTTGCAATTATGTGTGATAATAAACCCATTTCATTAGAGTGGAGTATTTCTTGGATGTTAGCCCACTTCTTTTGAGTTGTGGAAAATATTGTTTGGCACATAGCTGTTTCCATTAGAAAAACAACCCACCAAGTTGGAATGATATTCAATTTGTCAGAAGTGTATTCCAAGTGGTGTCGAACAAAGTAATCAGCTACCAATGCTGCTGCAATTTGCTTAGCAACTCCTCTATCCATTAAATAATAGTAACGTTTCCTAAGCATCGAAGCAATTCTATATGAAAAAGCTACAATGTAAGTTAATTCGTACCACATTTCATCATTAGTTATATTCAGGTTTATCCAGAATTCGATTATTTCTTTCCTTCTAGCATCATCTTCAAGTTCAAGTTTCACTTCCGACGACATTATAATATAATCAGCTGTATATAGAGCAGATACTATCAAATTTTTGGGACGAGAATATTCTTTTTCATATTTTTCAACTAAATCAGAATTTAAGTTTAAATACCTCTCAAATAGCGGACGAAGTTGATGAATTCGTATAGTTTCGAGATATTCTTTTTCTAAAAACTTTTTGATACTCTCTTTCATATCTATGATACAGAATTCATAAAAATTAAACTTATCGCAAAGATAAACTTATTTTATACAATAGTAATTTGTTAAATGGCGTGAATTATGATGAAGGTTTTACCGTTTGAGCCAATTGGCAATGTAAATAACGGCACCTCTGAGTTTACGCCACTCTTTCTCCTATTTTAAACCATCAACTTTGTTATATTTATTCCAGAATCTTCGATAAAGTACACCTGTACTTGTTTCAATTGGAAGATCTACTATATTATTAATCCATTCATCAGTTAACTTTTGACTTTCCTTAAACGAATCTGTTGTAACCTTCTTCATTTTTGTTAAATCAGCTTTTGTTGGTTTTCCTGATAAACCTTTGAGAATTGTGTTTACTTTTTTAACATATTTTTTCTCAAATTTGTCTCGATCTTCTTTGTATGTTCCTAACCTTTTCTGATAGTCTAAAAGAACCAATCTGTGAAGTTTTTCATGTTGCCACCAGAGAGCTTTTTCATTGTACTTTTCATCTCCCAGGATAGGTTTTTTACTGAATCCTACTTTAGGTAAGAATACAGGTTTAAAGGTGCTTGTACATGGGCCTGATGTACCGGTTACCCAGTGAACTTGGATGACTTTTTTCAGGTGAGAGACGATAGACCCAGTTGACTGACTAGGTACTGTCATACCAGTTGCGTGTTGACAAGGACTCTTAGCTGAAGCTTTTGATGCAGACCAAGTAGCTTCTTCTTCTGGTTTGAGATTGTGATTTCTAAGAACTTCCATAACGTCTTCTGGAGTTATCTTACCCTTGTTTCTTAAGAGAAGAGCTGTAGTACATTGTTGTCGATCAGAGCCCTTTGCAAAATATTGCGATCTAGGTTGAGACTCTTTTATAGCATGATATATACGGAATTTGGGTATGAAATTATTAGCAAAATGGAAGTCATCTTTACTCTTACAATAACCTTTCTTGATTGCATGGTCTATTAACTCTGGATGAATTAAGTCATAATCACTACCTATCGAAAGAGTGTTTGAAATTGTACGTATTCCTTTCACTTTCTCAGCTATCCAAAATCTATCAGCTGTTTCCAAAATCCAAGCTTCTTTTGTATCAGCAATTATGAAAGAATTATGGTAATCACGACCTTTAACACCATAAGTACATTGACCACCTTGACCATACTTCTCCAGTAACTCTGCTATTATTTCAAGGGCTTTTTTTGCAGTTTTTGATCTCTCTAATGCTAAGCGCATCATATCCATACCAAGCAAACCTGTATCGCGTATGGGTTCCTTGCTCCAAACGGCTTCATTACCGATAGTTACACCAAACTCATTACTACCCATTTCACAACCAAATATCCAGAATGGTTTCAGTAGAAGAACATCATATGTTTCTTTTACTTGGGGGATTGTGATATAAGTACATTTGACATTAGCATTAGCTCCATGTTTTTTCCCTTCAACATATTCAACATTATGAACCTCATTAGGAACACGATTTGAATTTTTACCTAAAATAACACTACCATCTTTGGTAGACTTACCAACAGCAACAACTGTATCACACATCAAGTGATGTTATATATAACTTACTAAAAAAGAATTTGCTCTCTCAACTTTAAAAAAATTAGAAAGTATGAATTGAAGTAGCAATAATTTTCATCCCTTGAACCCAATTATCTATTATCAGATTCTCACTAGGTGCGCTAAACTTAACGATTTAACTCATCCAACCAATCAATCTGTCTTGATTTACAATTTGGACAAGTATGAGCTCTTTCAACCCACATCAGAACGTGTTCCCTATGTCCATAAACTCCACAACAAGGCATTTGAACAACTTCTTCTTTTTCAGCAAGTTGTAAGTCTAACAGACAGACAGCACATCTAGGTCTATTAGCATTACAGTTAGGACATTTCTCGTCATTTTCATCAAGCTCCTCTCCACAATTGAAACATTTGATGTAAGTTACAGATTTCAAACCAGTTTTTTGTATCACAAACTCATTATAGAGTTCTCCTAGTAAATCAATAACTTTGATAACAGAATTAGCATCGTAAAATGTTACAACAAAGTATTTCCGATTAATCATGATTAGCTCAAGATTTGAAGATAAAGCAATTAATTTCTGAGTTATTCTTGGATTCTGGTTTAAAAATTTAACAAGCAAATCATCATTAGAATTTATAATGTATAGAGAATTAAGATTTTCAAAACTGTCTTGATTTTCTTTCTTAGCTTCATCCCCAAAAGATCTTATTGAAACTTTAAAGGGTTGAATTTTCTTGAATAAACCATCTAGAACTATACTTCCATCTCGTTCATATCTGATAAAAAACTGTAAGAAGAAGGGATATTTGTTCTGAACTAAAGAATCAAATGATAATCTTAGTTCATTGTTAACTTCTTGAATTTGAATGTCTGAAATATTCAAGCTTTGTAAGGAAACTTTGATGTTAGTAGCAAATAATAGGGTCTCTGTTTTTGCAGATCTCTCTTCATCTTCAAGTGTATTATTCTTTAGTTCTCCTTCAATTATTGCTATATAGTCATCAATTTTGTATGTGAGCATAGAGCCAATTTTTAATCCAGAATCTCCATAAGTTTTTCTTTGTTCTGAACGTAATCGTTTCGATTCTTCTTCTCCAAATGCGATAAATACTCCACCTCCTCCCTCCTTTGTTACAGATCCAAGTACTTTGTCCAAAAAATTAACTTGTTTCTTTTTTCTATCCGTCATTGATTAATTATTTATTTTTCCAATTTAAATACCCTCGCATTTATTTATTATACTTATCATATTTCTGAAAATCTTAAAAAGTAAGAAATGAGGAATCATCGATGGTTTAATTGAAGATATGAATCAAGTTCTCTCGAAAATAGTATGAATAAAGGGAAAGAAAAAAGAGTTATTAGAAATCAAATGCATTGATTTCGTCTAGTGTATTGTAAGTGTTTTCAACGGCTTGACGGACTTGTACCTCTGTTTTTGCACCTGTACAAACAAGATTTCCAGATTGGAACAGTAACAATACTGTTTTTGGTTCTGCCAATCTATAAATCAAACCTGGGAATTGTTCTGGTTCATACATGGAATGCTCAAGCCATAGAGCTGCTAACTCTAAGTTAATGGTTCTGTGGTTGAAATGACCAGAAGCAACGATATTTTGAACAATGATTTCTGGTTCTTCAGTAATTTTTGTTCCAACTGTACGGAGTATTTTAATCATTTGTTGAACTCCTTCATGAACCATTTGGGTGGATTTAGCTCCAGTTAAAACCAGTTTTCCAGAACTGAAAACAAGACTGGAAATCTTTGGTTTCTTAATCTTTAGGATGAGACCTGGAAATGTTTCAGGATTATAACTGACGAAAAGATCATCATCATCTATTAAAGTTTGATAAGAAGTAACAAGATCAATGGTTGTAAAAAGATTGATGCTCGCAACAACATTTTGTATAACTATTCCAAAATCAAGTTTAGGGGCCATTTTGTTATTCCAACTCTAAGTTATTTATATAAGATATGTGCAACAAATCAACATCGGTTTATAAAGCTTGTTGCAAAAGTGAGAAATCAAAATATCAACGTTTACCAAACAGATAGGGTAGGAGCAGCTTCTAACTTATTTCCAGCAAAACTATTTTTCTTCATTATTCAATCTCAATGCTTTGCTAATTTATACAAGTACATTTAACAGTAGAAATTTCTGCTGCAATTATTTTCTTCATTATCTCCTTAACTTGATTTGTCTTTTGTTCAAAAATTTCAACAACTTCTTCGTGAGTTATTTTTTCTTGCATGCCTGCACCAAAGTTAGTTATAAGACAGAGAGTTGAATAACACATCTTCAACTCCCTTGCGAGGATTGCTTCAGGAATTGTAGTCATTCCTACTAAGGTTCCGCCCATTTTTTGATACATGGTGATTTCTGCTGGTGTTTCAAATCTAGGTCCTTCAGAACAAACATAGACTCCCTTTGTGTAAACCATTTCTCCAATGTCCTCAACCGCTTTAATGTACATATTTCTAAGATTTGTGCAGTAGGGATCAGTATAATCTAGATGTACAACACCTTTTCGGATGGAACCATCTTCAAACTTAACTTTTGTAGCTCCATCGAAAAATGTCAATGGTCTGACCTTTGTCATATCTATTATCTGGTCAGGAACAACAAAATCTCCTGGTTTAATGCTTAAATCAATGGAGCCTACAGCATTAGTAGAAAAGATTTTTTTCACTCCTAAACTGAAGAGTGCATATATATTAGCTCTATAATTGATGAAATGTGGTGGAACGGAGTGTTTTGGTCCGTGCCGAGGAAGAAAATAAATCACTTTTTCCTTATACATAGTTTTCTTAATAGTGTCTACTTTCCCATATGGAGTTTTGACAGATACCTTGCTTGCTTTCTTGATTAAATCATAAACTCCTGACCCTCCAATTATCGCTATTTTTTCAGACATTATAATTTATTTGCACTGAAATTAAAAGAACTTTTCGCATTTTTAATGAAAAAACAGTGATTTGTTACAAGATTCTTTGTTTCTATTTTCTAGGTGCTATTATTTCCACTACTTCAATTGATTTCCAATGAATTCTACACCCAATATGCTGGCTGATAGCTATTGCGGCCTCTTTATAGCTGGGGAATTCTTCTTTAAGTGTGGATAACAGAACTCTCTTTACCTTTTTGAGATAAGTTTCAACTTCAGTTATTATATTCTCTGAAGCTAATCCAAAACTAGAAATAAATACGATTGAATTCTTCTGAATAAGTTGTTTAATTTCAACTTCTGCGAGTACTCTTATTACTTCTTTAGCTGAATAAGCTTGTAGTTTCTCTTCTAATTGTTGCAGGGTAACAAGGCTTTTTTTCTCATTTAGATCCGAAACAATTTCTTCTATAATTTTTGTAAATTGGGGAAGCCTTTCCTCAAAATCTGAATAATCACTCTCTAATATTTTCACTATCTCACTAGATGGAACAATTGTTCCCGTATAAGGAAGCAAGATAACATCTCTTAAATCTGTGAAGTTTGACAAAATATTTTGATCCACCAAATACAGAATTGGCATATTTAGTGTAGATAGCTCTTTCATCTGACTCTTCTTCTTTTGAATGTACTTTGACGTGTAGAACCCAACAATTTCCACGTATATGTTTTTTCCACTTCTTTCGAGTAAGAAATCTGGGATGTACATTTTCTTGCCGATGATAAGTGCATCTGGCTCTGGTTGAGCTTTCCATCCTTGATAATTTTTCCATGTTTTTAAGAATCTATCCTCTATCTTTGAATCAATCTCAGGTTTAATTGTCTCATCATCTTCTGTTCTGAATGTGGGAAGAACTGGTAGACCTTCTGAATTTAAAGCGAACACTGCCTTTCTTTTTCTTGGCATAATAATTGCTTGAAGCTGAAACTCAATTTTTTCCTTTAGCAAATTGCGTATAATATACATTGCAACATTACTGATATTTTTGCCCCATCCTCCTTTCTCTTTAAACATCTCTAGCGGGGGAATTATAGTTAAAACATATCCATCTCCCTCCAAAGCTATTTCTGTAAAAACACAATTTTTCTTAGAAACATAAACAACATTCTTTGCAATATAACCTGGAAGTTTGGGCGTTTTAATTTGTAAATCTAATGCATAAGCCAAAGTGGTTTCTATAGCATCATAGTTATACCATCCAATGACCTTAGTAGTTTCAGCAACTTCCCTTTTAATCAGTTTTCTTTCAGAATCAACATCGTGATAAAGGAGTCTATCCAGTGAGTTTTTAGGGATTTTGAGGTTCTTTTCAATTCGCTTAATTATTTCTTCTCTTTCAGATGACTTAACATAACCTCTATTGTTTCTATTTACAATTTTAAAAACAACAGACCTGATTTGAGCAGCAGACATTTTGCTAATTTCTTTATTTATATCACCTGCCTGTGTCAGGAACTTTGCTATGTCTGCTGACCCCTCCTTTGATTCTGTTCCTACTTTCACCTCTAGTCCTACAATTTCGTTAATAGTTTGACTTTGGAATTGGTAATATCTGTTTAATGAGGTTAACAAAGCTTTAGATATTTTTTCAGTGATAAACAAACCTTCTAGTGATTTTAAGGGTATTTCTGACCTTTTTTTATGTAAATTATCTTCAAGGAGATTTATATAAGTTTGAACTCTGTTATTATCCTCGTATTTTAGATAAAAGGGTAAAAATACCGCATTAGATCCCGATCCACGTATGTCAAACTCAAAATCAGATAACGCAAGTCTCATTATATCACATCAGCCTTCTTCCTTCGTTTTACTGTCCCTGTTTCTATCGTATCTGGTGTAACTAATTCATAGAGAATTGCCTCTCCTTCTTTTGGTCTAAGAATTCTCCCTAATCTCTGTATAAACTGTCTAGCTTGCCCAGTCCCACTTACAATAATTCCAACATTAACTGAACCACAATCCCATCCTTCATCAAGAACTCTCCCAGTTACAATCTTAGTGTATTCTCCTAAACTAAACATATTCAGAATTTCCTCACGTTCGGAGCTCTTTGTTTCATGCGTAATAATAGGAATCAGGTGTTTCCTTCCAATAGAATAAACCATATCATTGAATTCAGAAAATATGATCATTTTGTCTTTGCAGTGCTTATCTAATAATTCCTCCATCTTGTCTAACTTAGATTGAGATGAATAAACAATCTTTCTTGCCATTCTGTGAGCATCTAAAGCTTCTTTTGCTTCAACATCTTGATTGACTCGAAAGATAAGATAACGTTCATAATCTTCCGGAGAACGTATCTGGATTTTTCTTTTCCTCAAATATTCCCGGTATATTCCCATGTTTTTTTCATACTGAATCCTCTCTTCTTCAGTTAATGGAACTTTTACTGTTTTCAGCTGGTGTTTTGCAATAAAACCATTTTCAGCTAAATCAGAAATCTTAGCCACAACAATAGGTTTTCCAATATATTTGAACAGTAACTCTTCTCCCTTGTCAGATCTATCAGGAGTAGCAGTTAATCCTAACCTGTATTCAGCTGGAAGACCTTCAAGTACTTTGATTGTTTCTTTTGCTGCAGCATGATGTGCTTCATCTAGAATAACCAAATTGAATATTTTTCTGAATAAATTGAGATTTAATCTCGCGCTATCGTATGTAGTAATGGTAATTTCTTTAATATCTTTGATATTGTCGCCTACTTGACCAATCATGTTTTTTGATAAAGATGTATACTTGGTCAAATGATCAATCCATTGATAAAGTAAGTTTTTTGTGGGAACGATGATTAGTGTTTTCTGTTTGAGTTTTTCAATTATCTTAAAACCTATGATTGTTTTCCCTGCTGCTGTTGGTAAGATTACAACACCCATACCTTTGTTTCCAAAAAATTCAGAAATTGCATGTTCTTGATAAGGTCTAAGATCTAGCTTAAGTTTCATTCTATTAATATATTCGTGAGTAAGAGCTGAATCTTTTAAGATTTCAGTATTTAACGATACATTTTTTTCTTCAAGGATACTAATAATGTCTTTATATGTGTGAGGAGAAGCTCGGTATTCATTCTTTTTTCTTGGATTTACTTTCATTAACTTGAGTAAAGCAGAGTCTGTTATCTCTTCATCAGCTTCGATTATTAAATCAAATCCTACTCTGAAACGAATTGAGAGCTTTTTCATCTTTCTGCATCCTACAACCATTTAAAATTATTTACATATAAAAAGTAAAGAAAAAAAATAGAAGAAAGAATTAAATTGATAGTTTTCGAGGATTCAAATATAGGTTTGTTTCACTATCATCTAATTTAACTTTAGCATCTGTAATCCTAAGCTCTTTTAGAGCTTTCTTGATATTTTTCTTGATATTTTTATGGAAACGAAGTGTGGCGCTGAATAGAATCATTATATTGTAAAATGTCTTATCATTTGCAAGTACTTCATCGAAAATATCAATATTGAATCTTCCACCCAAGTTCATGAATTTACCATCAATTTTGGCAATAATCTTGTTGTGAATGTCTTTGATCATCCAATCGCTACCGAAGGTTAACCTTTTGTCATCTATCACAAATGTTTGAAATACATCATTTTCATCAAGATAACTGAAACCGAAAACTTCTCCTTGAAATCTTGGGAAATGAGCCAATCTCTTGATTCTATATAGATTCCTAGTATGTTTGAAAATACAAACGTATGAAGGACAAGGTTCCTTAGTTGCATGAGAATTCGCGAAACTTTCTCCCTGCAATCTTTCTATGCTACCTCGCCAGTAACCACCTTTTGAGAACATTTTCATGACAAATCTTCTCTCTAGAGGGTCTTTATTCTTCCATAATTTTTCTCTTTGACCAAGAAAACCATAAGTTTCACCGTCTTTTTTAATCTCGCCAATCATATCCATGTCGCGAGTCCATTGGCGATCTTTTTGAGCTCTTTGAGCATCTAAGCGAATACCCCATTCTTCTCGGTGCATTTTAGTTCTCCAAAGATCAACATCAATGTGAGAATAAACTACCCGTTCTTCTTTTTTCTTTTTCTTTTCATCTTTTTTATCTTCAGGTATTTTAGCTGTAACTTCAGGTTCTTTTGCTGTCTCTTCAGGTTCTTTTGCTGTCTCTTCCTCAACTACTTGTGTTTCCATTTCTTCTTCCTCTTCTTCTACTCGTTTAGAAATTTCAGATTGAACATCATCCATCTCATCCATCTCTTCTATGACATCTTTTGCAGTCTCTTCATAGCTACTATGTTCTTTTTCTTCAGACATTTTAAATCATCCTTACAATTTATAATAATAGACTGAATACTTTAAATTTTCTATGATTCTCTGGATATAACTTGAAAATTTTCATTTTTGACTTATTTCTTTCAGAATTCTAGCCAAAGTAGGTAAGGTTTCAATTATGTCTCCCTCAACATAGTAATCTATTTGGGCGTTGTATAAGGTAGGTGTAAGATTGAATAGTGCTTTTTTAGTTGGCGGAGGTGGAGATAAAAGAATATTAGCAGCTGGAAAAACTTCTAAACTAGTAGCAACTCCAACAGCTATATCACTCCTATTGGATACTCTCATTGCAGAGTTAAAAACTTCCATGTCCAGAGGTTCTCCAAAGAGTATTACTTTTGGTTTTAGAGGATTTTCACATTTAGGACATAAGGGGTATTTTTCTGGTTCAATATGTTTTTCGTAATTCATCTGTTCCTCATGAGAACATCTAATACAGTGCATTATGTCAGGATTTCCGTGTAATTCGTATACATTTGTAGATCCAGATTTCTGATGAAGTCCATCAATATTTTGTGTTGCTATGTGAACCTTATTCTCTCCTTTTATTTGTTGAATCTCTGTAATTGCATAATGACCCTTATTAGGTTCCACAGGTTGAAAGTCCTCATAAATTATTCGAAAGAACTCCCACACTTTATCAGGGTTTTTTCTAAAAGCTCTGATAGTTGCTACTTCAAGAGGGTTGAATTTTTCCCACAGTCCTCCATCGGAACGAAAATCGGGAATACCACTATGGACACTTGTACCAGCACCGGTAAAAAAAATGATTGTCTCTGCTTTTAGCACATGTTTGGCAATCACTCTTATGATCTCGTCATAGGTTTCCACAAGGTTCACTCCGTAACTCTGTCCGAATAAAGCTTTGATTATATTTGTAGAGGTTATATTTAATGTTTTAAGCTCTTATAGACTAAAACCCCTAAAATAACACAGAAGGCTGTTTAAGGTTTTGTAAGTCCATTCAGAAAGATTTACATGTCTCTAGTTTTCAGAGGACTTATGGAATACCATTTAACTACTCCAATACCACCCGAAGAACTGAAAAAAATCAAGATAGGGGATATAGTGTACCTTACCGGTACAGTTGTCACTGCCAGAGATGAAGCTCATCTTAAAGCATTAGAACTTCACAAAGAAGGTAAAAAACCACCTGTAAATTTCACTGGTATAGGTCTTTTTCATTGTGGTCCAGTAATGAAAAAAAATAATGATGGTGAGTGGATAGTTGTTGCAGCAGGACCAACTACATCTGCAAGAATGGAAATCTTTCAAGATGAATTCATAAAAACATTTCATCCTGGAATAATCATCGGAAAAGGTGGAATGGGTGAAAGAACTGCAAAAGCATGTCAAGAGGAAACTTGCATCTATGGATACTTCACAGGTGGAGCAGCTCTATTAGCAGCTGACAGAATAAAGAAGGTAAAAGATGTTTTTTGGTATGAAGAACTAGGAATGCCGGAATGTCTGTGGTACTTCGAAGTCGAAAGCTTTGGTCCTTTAACAATAACAATAGATTCACATGGTGGAAATTTAACTGATGATTCAAAGAAGAACATTGCTGCAAATCGTGATAAGATTTTACAGGAGTTGAACTAGTATGAAGGATATAGCACAAGTAGTAGAAGATACAGCTGCACGATTACTGAAAATCGCTGCAACAATATTACCTACAGAGGTAAAAAATACATTGATCAAAGACGAAGCCGAAACAGAAGGCAGTTTAGGCAAGTCTCAATTACATGCAATTAATGAAAATGTTCACATCGCTGAAACACAAAGTAAACCAATGTGCCAAGATACTGGTCTTGTAGCCTTTTTCGTAAAAATCGGCGATAAGTTCCCAATTAGATCAGAAGTAAAAACAGCTCTGATTGAAGCAACAAAGAAAGCAACTTCTAGTGTACCTCTCAGACCTAATGCTGTGGATATGTTCAAGGGCAACACAAAAAACAATGTTGGATTAAGAGGATACGTTCCTTGGTTTTATTTTGATTTAGTAGAAGGAGATAAGTGCGAAATCATTGCCATGCCTAAAGGTGGTGGTTCTAGCAACGTCGGAAAAATGAAGATGGTTCCACCAGGAAAAGGTATCAAAGGTGTTAAAGAATTTGTAGTTGAAGCGGTAGCAGCTGCTGGTCCCTTAGGTTGTCCTCCATATACTGTTGGTGTTGGGGTCGGAGGAGGAGAAGATATGTGTATGAATCTTGGCAAGAAAGCTCTTTTGAGACCTCTTTATGAATATCATGAAGATGAAAAGATTGCTAGTTTAGAAAAAGAGATGCTGCAAACCTTGAACAAACTTGAAATTGGAGCTATGGGACTAGGAGAAGGATCATCTGTATTAGACGTACACATGGAATTCGCAGCAAGACATCCAGCATCATTACCAGTAGGAGTAGTAATCTCTTGTTGGGCATTAAGACACGCCGGAGCAACAATAGACAAAGAAGGAAATGTGGAATACCACCCACAATAATCATTCTTTTTTTCTAAGATACAAAATAATCCTTTTCTTGGAAACACTCAAAGAGAGGAATACTACACAAAGGAAACCAATAACCATGTGTACATCAACTGTAGTTATAGGCATTGAGGGAGAAGGATTAGAAAAATTATCTCGAATTTCTTGTTCGCTTAATTCTCTATTATATATGATTACTTCATCAATGATGCCATCAAACCACCAACCTGATCCACCAGTATCGTGACCAATTTGTAGATACTCTTCCTCATGTTCTTCTGTATTTAATGAATCAAAATATGTTGGACTTGTGGCTATAGTTGTTGCATTTACATATAATTTGACATAACTCCCATTCCAAGTAGCTACTAAGTGATACCAAGTATTTGTATCCAGCACACTGTATGCTCTAGTAGTAGCTACTGCTGTACCACTACTTAAGTAAAGTATTAAATCCCCACCTGTGCAAGACGAAAAATGAAATTCTCCTTCTGTCCATAAGGTCCATTTACAAACTAAGGGATTCCCACTGCTTCCACCATCACCTGAAAAATTATCTGCTTTTATCCATAATTCTATTGAAAACCCATCATGAATAGATAAAGTATCTGAGTCTTCTATTCTAACATAGTCATCAATTCCATCAAAAGAAAGAGCTTTTCCTTTTATAGCTTCATTTGTCCATTCAGCTCCACTTAGAATCCCATCATTATTATTTTGACTACTATCCATTACTTCCTCGCCTTCACCTTCATCAAAATTCCAGTATCCCACAATATCAGAAAACTCTATGCTTTTGTTTAATTCACTTTGAAGAGATACTACAGTGGTGTTTCCAAAAGCAAATAGTAAAATAATGAGAATTTT
Source organism: Candidatus Heimdallarchaeota archaeon (assembly GCA_030668875.1). Classification (GTDB taxonomy): domain Archaea; phylum Asgardarchaeota; class Heimdallarchaeia; order Heimdallarchaeales; family Heimdallarchaeaceae; genus UBA460. Next base: position 4,330 of record DAOVER010000029.1, on the reverse strand, counting down.
AATAGAAATGCGAATTTGTTTCAACACAATATTAACAAAATGCTTCATAAATTTATAAGAATTATCCTCTTTTTTTATCAGACCTTGCCAGATTTGAAGTTTTTCCAAAAAAAATTGTTTAACTATATATGGATACTTTAGATTTTTTAATTTAATTCTGTCCTTATCTAAAAGTATTAATCTGAATTTACACTCTTTACAATAAGTAGTTCATTCTAAGAAGCCTCTATTAAAGAGATGCAGCAGTTGAAAAAGAAACAAGAACATTCATTCAAGTATGTATTTGGACCCGTTCCTTCGAGAAGATTAGGTCGATCCTTAGGCATAAGTCCTATCCCACGAAAAACATGTAATTTCACTTGTATTTATTGTCAATTAGGTAGAACAACTAATTTTACAAATAAAAGAGTAGACTTTTTTCCTTCAGAAGCAATTGTCGAAGAGGTTCAAAAGGCTCTTCTAATAACAGACCAAATTGATTATGTCACCATAGTGGGTGATGGAGAACCAACACTCTATGCTGGTTTAGGGAGCTTAATTAATAGTCTGAAAAAACAAACATCTTTCCCCATAGCTGTCATCACAAATGGTGCATTACTATATCGAGAAGATGTTAGACACGATTTACTTAATGCTGATGTAATTTTACCTACTCTCGATGCTCCCACAGAAAAACTATTTCGTTTGATTAATCGACCTCATAAAGAAATAAACCTAAAAAGCATAATTGAAGGCATGAAGCAGTTTAGAGAGGAATATAAAGGGCAGTTTTGGGTAGAAGTTATGCTTGTTAAAGGAAAGAATGACACACCAGAGATTTTAAGTAAAATTAAGGATATTATTGATTCGATTGGTTTTGATAAAGTTTTTATCAATGTTCCAATACGACCTCCAGCAGAAAGTTGGGTGAAAATACCTGATCCTGAAGTTCTTCTTGAAGCTCAAAAGATTCTTTCAGCAGAAAGCATCTCTCTCTATGAAACATCAGATGTGACTTCTATCGATAAAACAGCTCCTCCTGAACAAAATATTATAGAAATAGCTCAAAGACATCCCCTAAGAGAAGATCAAGTCTACTCACTTTTAGAAACTTTTTACAAAAATGATGTTGAGAACTTATTATTAAAAATGGAAAAAGAAGGAAAAATTAAGTCCGTTATTTATAATGATAGAAAATTCTTCATAGTTCCACAGAAGTAAATTATATTCACATAATTTTATCCTTTTCTTTTTTCTTAGCTTGCTTTTCCCTTATTCTTCTTTTCTTCTTGTAATTTCTGTATCTCTTGAAACCAAATGCAAACGTAGTTAATACTAACATAAGGATGTATATTATTTTTAATGCAATTGATGAACTAAAATGTCCTCCAATCTTAATTCCATGTATAACACCAAATATCAAAGCCACATAGCTTAATCCATGAATGTATCTCCAGAACTTAGGTATTTTTCTTTGGAAATAACCTGCTAAAGTTGCTAGAAGAATTAGATATAAAGAGGGGGCTCCTGCATATGTCATAAAGAGAGACAAACTGCCAAAATTGGGAAGGAACAAAGAAACATCACTAGAGAATATCACAACGAAAATGGGGTGAAATGTTATCAAACCTAGTGCCGTTAGAGCAATGATGTGATGAACTTTTTTGAAGGGTTTTCCCAATACTTGAAATATCTCCCGAGTAAAAGCCGCCATTATACTTGAAACAAACAATGATAAAAGTCCAAACAACGCTAAAAATCTCGAAAATTCTTCTAGGAATAGATCAAGAGGTCTTAAGATATAAATCAGAAACACTGTTATGTATAAAGTTGATAGAGAACCTATGAGTAAATTTGCTTCGCTTTTTTCTCCATACACAAAATTAAGAAATTTGCATAAATCTTTTTCGTAAAAATGACTGGTTGAACTCACTATTTTAGGATATATTAGTCCATTTTGTATTCTGTGGTTGTATAGGTTTCTTTGATTCCTACTTTACCATTTATGTACTTTGTTGCAAATTGACCACAATTAGTGCCTATGTCGTTCTCTTCCCATTCACCAATACTAATTTCAGCATCAAATCCTCTTTCTCGAAAAGCTTTAACCAAAGGAAAGAATTCTGTGTTTTCTTCTGTAATAGCACTCTTAAACTGATTACTTTGTGCTTTGCTAGTAGGATTAATAGGAGTGAGTTTGATCCAATATTTTGAAGGTTCAAAGTGCTTTAGAATAACATCTGGATCAATAATAGAATCAGCTGCAACTGCGAAATTCAATGTTATTCTTCTGTCTCCTTCCTTAAACCACTTTTCACCGTATTTAGAAATTTCTCCAAGACTCCAGATGTTTGATGTTATCCATTTATGTCTCATATTTTCATCAGTAGAATGTATAGAAAATTGAAGCTGGAAATTTCCATTTGGATAAAACTCATCTTTTACAGAAATAAGTTCATTTAGAAAATCCTCACCCCCGTTGGGTGCGATTGTACTTATGCAAGGCATTAATCCAGGAGCGTCATATGTTTTTGGTAACTCCTTCAAGACTTCTAGAACATCATTGTTCAAAGAAGGTTCTCCCATTCTTGCAAACTGGATCTTAAATTTCTCAATTGGAATTTTACCATCCGGAAAACGATCTTTAATCATATAATCGATTTCTTCTAACATTCCTTCTTTAGAGATATTACCATGATAGTATTCTCCAGCGTCACACATTAAACAACCGATGGGACAGCCATACATGGTAGAAATAACAAGAACCCATTTTTTTTCTCTAGGAATAGGAGGTTGTAGACTTTCAACAAATTCTACAATTTTATCTTCTTGTTTAGCTATGTAAAGAATTGCTAAATCTTCTTTACCATACTTGCCCAGAAGCTCCATGATATCCCTCTTTTTCTATAATCCTTTTTACTGTTTCCATTGCAACCTTCATTCCATCACCCATTGCAATTGAAACTTGTCTGAAATTATTTTTATTAACGTCACCAATAAAATGTAGTTTCGAATCTGATTTTGGACTATTGTACTCAGAGATTATGACCTCAGAGAGAAAATCGTGATTTGGTTTTCTACCTATAGCAACCAAAACTAAGTCTTTTATCATTGTGATAGGTTTTCCATCCTCGTCTAGTTCAAGGATTATTTTATCGTCTTTAAGCTCTACTTTCTTTATTACATGATTATTGAGAACAACAATGTTCTCTGTATTCTTCACTCTTTTTTGTAAAATTGGAAGACTCGATGTTTTATCAGTTCTACGTATAATTGCTATTTTGTTCGCTATATTTTGAAGATTTAGAGCGTAATCATATGCTACATCCCCACTTCCTATTATACCGATATCTTTTTTGTCTGTAGATTGTTTAACATTATACATTTCATAAAACAATTTTCCATTTAGAAAAGCTTCTTTTTCACCCTCAACATCTAATTTCTTAGGGATTGATCCAGTGCCTATAATGAGATATTCGCTTATTATTTCTGTTTCAGCTGTTTTAGTTGTATACTTGTTGCCCGTTTGCTCAACGGTTAGAACTTCTTCTAGAATGATTGGAACACCAGCTTTTGTCAGTTGTAATTGAAATGATTTAGCGAAATCTTTTCCAACAACACCATTAGGATAACCAATGAGGTTTTCAACAAGATTAGCATTTTTGATAGTTCCTCCTATTTCCTTGGAAATAAGGATTATGTCAATTCCAGATCTGGTCAGTTGAATTGCAGCAGTTGCACAGGCCGGTCCCCCACCAATCAAAGCAACCTTCGTTATTAATTTACTCTTCATTGATTATCTCCTCTGTTGATATACATGTACCAAAGCCATGTGATATTGCTCTTAGAGTTCCTAAGTGTAGTTCTTCTGTATATGTAGCTGTGGCATCTATCACAAAGAAAACTTCAAACCCTCTCATGAAAGCATCTCGCGCAGTTGTCTCGCAGCAAAGATGTGTCATCACTCCAGTTATGATAACTTGTTCAATATCATTATCTTTGAGAATTGCTTCTAGTTTCGTCCCATAAAATGCGCTGTATTGGCTTTTCTCTATAATTTCTATTGATTGTTTGTTTAACAAATGGGAGATTTTCGAAAGATTGTTATCAGGTATAATATTGTCTTTCCACCACCTATTCATTGTACTCGATTCGTTTTTAGCATCTAAATGTCTAGAGAAGATTACCTTGTTTCCCATCTCTTGAATAATCTTGGAAATCTCTTGGATAGAGCTTATTATGTTTAAAGAGGAAGGAACGAAAGCATGAGACTCTTCATTCACGAAGTAATTTTGCATATCCAGAACTAAGAGTGCTGCTTTTTTTAGATTTAATTCAAAAGGACGATATG
>DAOVER010000092.1 GCA_030668875.1 Candidatus Heimdallarchaeota archaeon | reverse complement strand
TGGTGGAGTAAATGCGCACTCCCTTCCTTCCTTCCCCAATCATGATCCTCATGATTCTTCCCCTCAACGCACGTGAGGGGACCCACTTAAACGACGGTTAGACCGCCTTTGGCAAGTTTAACCAAGTTTCATAACGTGCGTTGCCATAACAATAGTTTCTCTTAAACATTCCATTATCAGAAGCATTGTCTATGAACATTCCTTCATCAGCATTGTTGTAGCAAGTATTATTTTCTAACCATAATCCTCCACAAAATTCTGTTCTAATTCCAGTATGAATATGATTATAGCAGTTACAGTTGATTATCGTCAGTGCATCACAACCTATTACATAAATCCCTGTTCCGTCGCCAGCAAATGTATTTACGCAAGTGCAATTATCTATTGTTACTGCAGTAGGACCCATATAACCTACTTTGATACATGTATCACTGCTTGAATGAAGCAATTTCTTATAATGAAATTTATAGTTAAAGGAACTGATCCATTTCCTTCTATAGATATGCCAATTGGATGACCAGTTATATTATAATTCTCTATAAGATAAGGATCTGCTGGAGTTCCAGAACCAGGAAAACTGTATAAGCTAAAATCCGCATCTTTTGCTATTATTATTGGGGGATGATCTATCAAATCTTCATTAAGTTCAGAATATGTTTCTTCTATATCGTTTTGGGCTGCATTTGAAACTATTGATGCAGAAATTGCTCCAAATATGAACAAAGATAACAAAAATCCAAACATTACTACACTTTTTCTCTTCTTGATTAACATTTTTTCACCAAATATTTGTTCTAATCAGCTAGTATGTAGAAATTGTATATATATTTTCCTTGTATTAAATTTGAGTATAAATTGTGCAATAAAGTTTATTTGGATAAAAAATAGTGTATAACTGAATAAAATGAGTAAACTACCAAATACAATCTATTGTTTTGCTTGTGGTGAAAAATTTACTAAAAGTGAACCAGAAGGGTATGAAGCTTGTCCAAAGTGTGGAAAAGGATTTAACGACCTTTCTGAAGAAGCTCAGTTTGCTGTGAGTATGATAATGAAATCAATGATTGAACATTTTAGGTAAAAGCGTCTGACATAAAAATCAGACTATCACTAGTTGAACTTTAGCCAACCAAATTGATTATCCAGTATAATGAACACTATGATCAACATTAGGATAAGAAAAGTCAGTACAATCTGTGTAAAGTATATTTTACTGATTTTTCTAAATTGTCTTGTTGATACTGATCCTCCTCTTACAAATGATTGTGAGACCCAGAAGATGAGTGCACATGACGCATAGATAGAAATCACGTTCAAAATCAGCAATATCAATGATCCCAGTGCAGCTTGAAGGAATTGGAAATCTGGGTTGGCAACATTTGCTAAGAGAACACCCACATTAGCAGCTGGAGGGCACAATGATGCAGCGACTGCTACTCCTACGATAGATGTACTTTCACCTCGGATAATAAAAAGTCCAGCAGCTAAGCCACTAGCTATTGCAAAAATGATGTCTCCAATACCAGGATCGATTCTAATATCTATCTGCTCACTAGCTATCGTAAATATCTCAAGTGTCTCATCATACACAAGCATGGATCCCGGTTCTGTCCAATTATATATCGCACCAACGATAAAACCTATAATGATGATAATCATCAATCCTACTAATTCGGCCAATATTGCTTTTTTCGAATAAATATTCTTAGGAGTCATAGTGCCCAATACTGTTAGTGCTATCGGACCTAGCAGAGGAGCTATTATCATACTTGCGATAACAATTATAACATTGTTGAAGATCAAACCAAAGGATGAGAGAATCCCCGCTAAAAATACTAGAGCTAAGAAAGTAGGATTGAGTAAGGCAAGACCTTTGATATCTGCAATCATTTCATCTGTACTTATCCCTCTTCCTTTTACAGAAACTTCCTTTTTGTCAGAGGATATGGTTAAAGCAATGGGTGTTACTGTTATACTTCCAAACACTGTCCCAACGCCTAACCCTTTTAATTCTTCAAGTAAAATTGAGGTTTGTTGATTTTCTACAACTGTATGGAGAGTAGCGATTTCCTCGAAAATTGTCACATTGAAGACAATTGCAAGTTTTTCATCTAACTCCTTAACAATATCCAGCTTATCCGCTGGAATTATTATTTTAACATCCTTCATAGTGTGAACCACGTGAGGTATTGATAGTACATTAAAATTGTATTATAAAATTCTTTTGTCAAAATTTCTGAATCAAATTATTGATGTATTTATGGTCCTTAAATAATCAATTGGATTATTTTCAGCTGAACACAAATTTAGGATTGCTATTTTCCGTGATTGTATTTACGATAAGCATACTTTAATTTTGCTTCATCATCTTCTATATATCGAGGATATTTTCTCAAAATCTTGTCCAATTCGCGATTTAAACCCTTCAATTCTTTATCCATTTTCCCCAAGATTTTGTTCATATCTTCTATAAGAGTTTCTGGTTGCATATTCAAAAATAAGCTAATTCTAATTATAAAATAGGTAAGATAAGGAAATTACTCTCGTAATACACTTTTATTAATCATCAGGATCCCTTTGCCCTGTTATTGTTGTTTTAATGTCTGCAGATAGGCATTTGGGACAAACTGTTTTTGTTGTGAAAATTCCATCAATTTGCTCTTTCAAAATCTTTTTTTCTTCATTATTGAACCTGTGTCCACAGTTATTGCAGATAAACGCATCTGGTCTATAAACTGACATAGAATCACTATATGATTGTTTACAGTTAAAGAATATAACTTTTACTCTAAGTTAGAAAGAAATAGAAAATAGATATAAGTGCATCAAAAGAACAGCAGATATGCGTAGTTCCAGAAATGTTTGGAAATTTGTTTTCGTGATTTTGATAATAGGAATTCAACTAACTGTAACTCAAAATTTATCACCAGAATCATCTGAAATCAGCACCAAACAAACAACTTCGGTTGATAAAAAGGTCTATTTGTATAACGTTTCAGGGTGTTTTGCTATACAAGCAGCATCACCGGATACTGGTCCTTTTAAGATTTATATGCACATACCTATAGCTCATCTAAATCAAGCACCAATTATTCTTTCAGTTTATTCTAATCCAATAGATATTATAGAGGATTATAGAATATCATCCAATTATTCCTCTGGAAATTCGCTATTAGAAGTTTCAATAAATAATCTAGAGAACACAGATGTTGTTTATATCTACTGGAATGTACCAGTTCTTATTGAGTACAATAAATTTGATGATTTACCTTCCGATGCTTCAATAACTCCCGAGTATCTATTGCCTGAAGAGGTGATTGGCTGGCTGGAAAGTACAGAATATGTCCAAAGCGATAATCCCGAGATAGCTTCAAAAGCTGTAGAACTTATTGGAAGTGACACAAACGCAGTTACTATTGTTGAAACTATATCTAACTTCACGGGTAATGGTGTCATATTTGGTTACAGCAGTGCCCATGATGCTCTTACAGTTCTACAAGAAGGGTCGGGGGTTTGTGTTGGTAAAGCAAATCTAGCAGTAGCTCTTCTAAGATCGCTTGGGATTCCTGCTCGATCCATTTTCATAGGACCATTAATTCATTATCTTATCGAATTCTACCTTCATCCTTATGGATAGGTAAGGTCAGAATCAACAGGTGGTGAAACACCTTGGCCGTTTCACTCAACAACAATTACTTATTGTATAAATCCAAGTGAGGAAAATTCTCAAAGTGTTCAAAATGGTTTGAGCCACTATAACGGATGGGTTGTTTATTGGGGAACAACAAACCCTGCTGTTCTATGGGGGATTGTAGGAGATAGGTGTTCAATAGATTATTATCAGACTACGACTACGCAAAACAATTTTGACCAAGCAATTAATCTGACGAAAAATATCTGGGAGTATAATAAAGAAATGATTGGAGATCAATCTTCTAGCAATTCAGAAAGAGTTCTAGCAAAATCTGAGAAATACCAGCGAGAGGCAATTAATAGCTTTCTAGAGGAAGATTTTGAATGTTTTCTAGATAGTATGACAAAAGCTTTGAACATCTTTGATGGAACATCAAATAGTCTCACGATTATTATCAGCTCAACATCAGCTGGAGTTGTATTATTAGGAATAATTGTACTAACAAGTTATGTTTGGAAAAAAAGAAAAAAATAGAAAATTAGGAGTTAGATACAACGATAGACAGCTGAAGGGCCAATTTCTTTGTATTCCTTCTTTGTTACCCATAGTTTCTTGAATGTTTTCAAGGAGCTAAGTATACTTCCACCTATCCACACAGAATATCTTCGTTCAGGAGGAGCAATTATTTTCACTTCTGTTGTTTCTGGAACTAGATCAATTAATTCTTTGTTCAACCTTTCTTTAAGTCCTGGAAACATTGTTGTTCCACCTGAAAGAACTATGTTTGAAAACAGATCTCTTCTTAGATCTACATCACAATTCTGCACCATTCTGTAGATTAGTTCATCAAGAGGAGCTTCTTCAGAACCAATTACTCCTGGACTGAAAAGTAATTCAGGAGCCATAAATCTTTCAGAACTAATAGTCAGATTATCTCCATCAGGTAAAGTATAGGTTTTTTCCATACCAGAGACTTTCTCAGCTAGTCGTAAATCTTTTTCAGGATCTAATGGTACGTAACAGAGACGCTCTTTAATATCTCGAACAATTTCCAGCTCTGCACTAGTTGTAAGAGAGTGCCCACGTTGACGGAGTAATCTTTTTAGATAATCGGTGATATCACGACCACCAATATCAGCTCGGTAAATAGCATGGGATATGGCAAAACCTTCATAGATTGGCACAATATGAGTAACACCATCACCTATATCAATTACAATTCCTGTCGTTCGACCGGAGGCATAGAGAGAGAGTATCGCTTGCATTGAGATATACAACGCAGGAACGTTGAACGTCTCAAACATCATCTCAGCCATTTTCTCCTTATTCTTGTTATCATTCAAGGGAGGTTCAGTAAGCATGATTGGATGTTCATTTGGATTTACTCTGAGATCATTATAGAAAGTATAATGCCAAATGTTTTCCATAGCACCCCAGTCTCTGACTTGTCCGTGTTCTAGTGGATACTGAAGTTTTAGAATGCCTCTCATATTCATGGCTTCTTCACCTATGTAAAATTCTCTAAAATAGGCCTCTACATCAGGCATAACAACGGGGTTCTTAGGATAACCAATTATTGTTGGGAAAACACTTCTTGGTTGATCTTCACCACCGAAACCATTTTTAGTAAATCCTGTACCGTTATCTAAGACCAGAGGTTTGGTATGGAGTTCGTCCGACAAACTAGATGCCTCCTTTGGTCTCTATCTTACATTTCTTAGGTTTCTTTATTATTGTTTTCGTCATTATTTTCTTTCTTTTCATTTTTTATCAATTTCCTCTTTTTTTCTGCTTTGTTAACAAATTTCTTAACATGTCTAAGTTTATCATCCTTCATGATTTTCTCAAGTTCTTCTTGACGTCTTTCTAATCTCTCGATATCCTTTGTTTGAACAACCTCTCTTTCTCGTCTAGATATTTCTGCTTCTACTGTGTAGAGAAGTATCAATTCTTGAAAAACCTCGAATAATTGATCAGTCCTAAATATATCTTTCAGATGTTTCCAGTGTTTGGGACTCGTTATATTTTTCTTCTCCATCGTGGATGGTTTAACAGACAAATCCTCTGCAGAAACCTCTAAACCTTTTTCCTTAGCTTTCTGCAAATATTCTTCTGTTTTCATATCTGCTTTTGGAGTAACTTCATCACTCGGTTTAGCTAATTTTTCTTTAACTATAACTTCGAAGGGTTTTTCTCCTAAACTCTGTTTTCTAGAATCAAATTCTTTATCAACAGATGGCATTATGGCACTTTCAAGAGCTGCACGTAGAGGGTTGTAATAGCTTCCATGATATCTAGAATGAATACCAGATTGTATACGTTTAAGCTCATGAATTTCTAAATCCATTAGCTCTGAAGGAGCATATTTCCTAGACCGATCTTTTATTTGTTCATGTATTTCTGATATTTCTTCAGGTACATGCTGATCCGTGTAAGTCGATTTTACCAATTTTCTTTCCATATTATCAATTCTTCCTTTTAATTCCGTGATTCTTTTTGCCCTTTCTTCCAAATTGCTATGAGCTTCTTTCTTACGCTCACGATAGGCCTTTTTTCGTTCCGCGTTAGTATCATATTTTCTTGGTCTTCCTGGGCTTTTCTTTTTTTCATTTTTCATGTTCATCACTCATTTTTGTCCCGAGACAATATTACATTGTTCAGAGGAATATAAAAATGTTTTTGTCCCGAGACGGAATTATAGAATAAATTTAAGAAGAGAAAAACTAATCATCGTTTAGGATTAATTATTAAGATAGCTAAAACTTATTTGGATAAGGTGTAATTATGGGTAAAACGCTAAATTTACTGGGAAACATTCTCTGGGTCATTCTCGGAGGTCTTGAAACAGCAATAGCTTGGGGATCAGTGGGGATTGTTCTATGTATAACAATTATCGGAATTCCGTTTGGTCTTCAATGTATTAAAATGGCGGGTTTTGTCGTTTGGCCTTTTGGGAGAGAAGTTAAGCGTGATAAAGGTGGAGCAGGAAGATTCCTTATCAATTTGCTTTGGGTTATCATTTTCGGATTGGTTCTTGCAATCTCACACATAATAGTAGGTGTTGTTTTTGCAATAACCATAATCGGTATTCCTTTTGCAAAACAACATTTCAAAATGGTTGGAATTGCTTTCGCGCCATTTGGAACTACAATAATTGATAAAAAATAAGCCTCTATCCATCCTCAATTCTTTTTTTTAATACACTTTCTCATGATAGCTAAAATCTGGCTTAAACTGTGGAATAAAGTTTTTAGACTAAGTAACTTCAAACATATTTGTCATGTTTGTTCCTAAAGAAGGATTGAAACCATCAAGGGAAGTCTTAAAGAAATTTGGGGCTAAAAAAGACTTTCAGTTAATGAATGGCGGTTTAAATAGATGCTTCAAAGCAGGAGATATAGTTCTAAAGTATGTTCCAGATACAAGCGAGGAGGAGGCTAGTTGGTTATCTAATCTACTTAATTCAATAGAATCTAAGAAATTTAGAGTGCAAAAGTACCTAAAATCTAAGGAGGGCAGATATATTGAGGATGGCTGGAGCGCATATTATTTTCTTCCTGGAAATCTTATCAAAGGAGGTCTACCCGAAAAGAGGAGAGTTCTTGAAGCCTTTCATAAGGAAATAGAAGATGTCCCTAGACCTCCACATCTCTTGGAGGATAGAAAGGATCCTTGGGGTATTGCAGATAAGATGGTCTGGGATGAAATACCATTAAATTGCCATGAACGCATTCTCAAAGCTGTCCAAGATCTTTTCAAGAAAAGAGCACCCCTTAGAGTTGTCAATCAACTAATTCAGGGAGATCCAAATCACATCTTGTTCAATGAAACAGAACCTCCAG
>DAOVER010000010.1 GCA_030668875.1 Candidatus Heimdallarchaeota archaeon | reverse complement strand
CGTGCTGTATGGTTCAAGCTTTATTAACTGAGGGACAAGTATTCAAACACTTGCGAACCATAAATATGGCGAGTTTTCGCCAAGCACTACCCATATATCAGCACTTTCCTATATAAACTCGTAGAAAAATGGAAGAAAATTAGAGAGGTATTAACCATCATCACCTCAACATGCAATGAGGGACAACTCAGAGACTTCTGGCAAGATTGAATAAGATTTTAATCATCTGTTACTAACGGTGTTTTTATCTCGTAATTTGCTTATAATCTCAGAAATAATCACGTTGTTATTACTAGCATTTTCCCACATTATGCATAATTTTGATTTCCTATTAATAAACTATTTCTGCGCGAATGAAGAATCTAACTTTAAGATTTTTTTTCCTTACTTTTCACAATACTAAACTTAAGAGCCCAATCATCATCATTGTAGATATCTATCGAGAAATCACTCTCGAGTATTTCCTTCAGAAAATAAATGTCTTTTTTGATTTCTTGTGCAAATTTAACCTCTACGTATACCCCTCTTCCAACAAAATCTTTGTTATCTTGCTTAACAACTGTAAAAATAACTATCTCACTATTGCTAATAAGATCAAGGCATTTTGCCATAACTTCTTTTCCAGAAAGATATTTCCATTTCTTCTCATACTTTGCTGGATTAATTATTTCTGCTTTTGGAAAAATTTTTTTGATTGTTTTTATTTCCTTTTTCTCTTGTTTTGATTTGTATATTTGCATGGAATGAGCGTAATAAATCCGAGGATAAACTCGATACCTCTTCCTTCTGTACAGCTCTAAAAGTACGCATGCAGAATAGAAAGCATCAAAATTTGCTCTATGCACCCCATACTCTCTTACAATCGTTTCAAGTTCTTTGTTATTTGTTATACTTGTAGTATCCTCATTTAGAAGGTGTTTTCTTGCTTCTGATAAATTTACTAGTTTTCGTTTCTTGTACTTTGTAGGTATTTTGATGTAATCAGTTGTTGCAAGCATGATACATGGAGCGATTTTAATTTTACATGTTCCTGGATTAATATTCCAAGGTTCATGTAAGAGGAATTTATTAAAATCAAATTCATTGTTATAAGCAGCAATAAATTTTCCAGTTAATATTTTTCTTACTTCTTCAACAATTGTTTTCACGTCTTTGGTAGTTTGTTGAATTTCTTCTAACTTAATAATATCCTGTTTAAAAATCCAGGCATTCTTGGTTTTTGCATCCCATTTAGTTGTATCATAATGAATCAAAGAATGATAAACTTGTTCGATTTTTTGTTTTGTTATGTTTGCTTTCATAATAGATATTTCCACTATGTGATCACTCTTCCAACCGTTTAACCCCGTTGTCTCAATATCTATTACATATATGTCCATTAACACACTTTCCTAAATATAGAATTACACTTCACTATTTATTGTGCACCTATTCATTTCATGCTAAATGTAGAATAAAAGCATTATGAATTCTTGAAGAATCTATCGCATTCTGTTTTTCATCAAAGTGAATAGCTACCTACATATAGTAAGAATTTACTAAAACCTTAGTTTTTGGAAAATACGTTCTTAGTAATTCTATAATGTTCTTTGTACTTGGCTTACCAAATTTAGAAATTTAATCAGGAATGATATTTATATTTCCAAGATTTTAATTCAACAGTTTATGGATAAACTATCATAATCACTGCTATTATTATCATATACGAATAATAATTGAATAAGAATAATCGTTGCCATAGACCAGACTTACCAATTTTTGGGTTTTTGGAAAGTAAAAACAGAGTAAAAAAACCAATACCTGAAATCTGAACTACTATTGAAATTGCTAGAAACCACCCTACACTTATAATTGCTAAAATACTAGGTATGGTTAATAGGGCTAAATATCCCAAACCACCAAATATTCCGTGAATTTTCCCTGAAACGCTCTCTTCTTTCCCTTTAGAATCTTCTGGGAATAAACCAGCTACATTACCCGCTCCAAAACCAAAAATAAAAATTAATATTGCAACCGTTAAAACATGCCCATCCCCTGTGGGCATGTAGTAATGACTAATAAGACCGAAACTGAAAATCATTAGAGACACCCCCCATATAAACCACCAGATTGATAGGATGGTTTTGAATCTACTTTCCTTATTTCCTAGCTCACTCATAGTGTCTTCAATATGACTATAATTGTCTTGGAAATAGCCTAAGATGAATGTTATTATGAAATCACCTAAAAATGCAAATATAGCCAAAATTGCTGAAATCAAGATAAAAACTTCTACACTCATCAAAGTAATGTGGTATCTCATGCTATATTAATTGTCTTTTAATTCTCACTTTCGTGAAAATATCTCTTATTCTTAATTTTGTCTATACTTTTCGTTTAAAACTCCAAGTATCTCATTAGCTATCTCTTGAATAAAAAATCCTACATCTTCACAAGTATCAAAATAGGAAAATGTGGATGCGTTTCCATACGACATCATTTCATCAGCGGCTTCACCTAAAAGTGATAGGAGACGTTAAATCTCTTTTTCCATTTCTCTTATACTTGGGACGAATTATTTAACTTCTTCTCCAATTTTGGTACTTTGCATTAAGGTTACCTTTTCGGAAGGACATCCTTCTTGGAAGCTGACGAAAATAGTACTTTTTCGCAGGTTTGTTTGGTGTTTAAAAAATTGCACTAAACCCAAAATAGTGACAATTTATTCTCTTTTGACCCACTTTTTGCAATTATATCTCATTGTTTTTTCTATTTCTTTCATATTTGGCAACAAGGGCCAAACATCTTCCTCAAGCCCATAGAAGTCGCTTTTAATTTGCTCCTCACTAATGTCTTCAAATAATATCCGATATATCCAGTCTGTTAAGTCATCTAGAACTCTATGGTAGAAGAGGTAGACAACAAGATCTTCATTTATGCTTGTTACATCTCGTACTTTTTTATATCCTTCAATAAAACTTTCACAGTGTTTCTCATTTATGAAAAGCCAGATGTCTCGCTCAAATGGTGCTTGTGCAATTCCATCCCAGTCTATTAGATGAATTTGTTCGTTTTCGTCAATAATAACATTATTTCGATTTGGATCAGTATGACATAATACTAAGTTAGAATCATCCTTTAGTTTAAGCTTCCCAGCAAGCTCTTCAAGATATATTAAGGAGGACAAGATATAGTTAATATTTGGTTTAACCAAATTCTGGAGCTTGATGTAATTCTTATCTTTAGTTGATGTACATGTAGTTACTTCCTTTATGGAAAGTAAGAGATCTTCTTTGAAATCAAGATTGATTGTGAAGAATTTGTTCTGTTTAAGTTTAAATTTATTTGTAGTATTATGTATTTCCGCAAGTAGTTTTCCCATTTTCGTTAGAAACGCTTTTGTTTTGCTTAATTTCTCACTAACAATTTGACCCTCGATGTAGGACATCATAACCAAGCTATAATTCTCAACTGTTGTTCTAAATGCTCCTTCATTGTTTCTAATAGGTTTTATTATTTGCTTTATTTCTTCTTTGTTCAATTGGAAAACTGTATTTATTGCAGTTTCTAGGTTAAAAATTCCCTTGTTAGTTAGATTATTAGTTTCGTATAACTTAGCAAAATATTTCTTTTTGCTTGTTTGTACAACATATGAATATGCGACCTCCCCTTCAGGTACAAATAGTAGCTTACTTACAACTATTTCATATTTCAATCTGATTAATTCAATCAGTTTTTCGTCGTCAATTGAAGGTTTTTGTTTCATTATGGAGCACGTTAATAGATTTTTTCCTGAAGGTAAACATGATAAATATCTCTGATATTCTTTATCTATGCAAGATAAAAATCCTCGTACCGGGTGGTTTTATAGGGATGAACTTCCTCCTGATGATGATGCTTATTTTGAAAATATGGCTAGAACAGTATTCCAAGCTGGATTGAGTTGGCAGCTTATTTCTGACAAATGGTCTGACTTTAAGATTGCTTTCAAGGATTTCAAAATCGATATCGTCGTTGATTTTGATGATGAAGATATAGAAGAACTGCTTTCTAACCCACGAATAATTAAAAATAGAGCTAAGATAGAATCGGTTTTGGTAAATGCAATTGCATTTTCGAAAATACAAAAAGAGTATGGGTCGTTTAGGAATTTCATGGATAATTTAGATAAATCAGAAAATTATCGATACGCTAAAAAGGTATTTTCAAAGAAATTTTCAAGAATGGGACCAAAATCATCTATGATATTTCTGTGGAGTATAGGTGAATATGTCAAACAAGAGGAATAAATAACTGAATTTGATGTAAGACAAATGATATTCTTAAATAGGACATACTGTAATAAAGAATGAGTTAAGAAAAATTTATGTGATATTATGACAAACAATGTATTTTGCTCAAACTGTGGCGAAAAGGTAAAAGAAGGAATGCAGTTTTGTATTAGTTGTGGTGCAAAAGTTGTTCAAGTTGCTACTGACCCTCAACCTTCTCCAAGTCCTCAAACCGATGCATCTGGACCAACTACTGTAGGAGCTCCTGTAACTGTAGGCTCCCCCCCTACAAAGGAAGAGAAGAACAAATTGATTCTTTTCATGATCTTATCAATTTTTATCCCTCCAGTAGGTATTGTTTTTGGTATTATTAAGTATAATAAAAATGATAAAAAATCAGGTCAGTTTTATCTCATATGTGGTGGAGCTGGTATTTTACTTGGGGTGGTAGGTATTAGCGTACCCTACGGGATTGGTTGGGCAGTTGGTTTACTTCTTGTTGCCAGTGTAATCTATAATGGAATGAAACAAATTGATACGGGCTTAATAAGTGCTGAATTCTAATTTTTTCTTTCTTACTCTTTTTTGATGTAAACATCTTCATAATGCAAGATTAAGCATTATTAGCACAAAAGAAATAATTCCAACTAACGCAAGTGTCCCCACTAATAACCACAGTTTTTTCTTTGAATAAATCCCTGAAGCATTAATACAAGCATAAGTTAAAGCCCCCATAGCTATAAAGAAGAGATAATTGGCCCAATCTTGTTCGAAGAAAATTGCTACACCTGCAATCAAAGCTAAAGAAGATATAAAAAATTCTGCAATTATATGAAATAACCTTTCCTTGGAGTCTTCAATAAATTTGTGAGATGATTTCAAAGCAACTACTACAATCCAGAAAAGGTTAAGGGAGATTCCAACAGTAACTGCATAGATACCATTAACATAATCTAATATTTCCATGACCTAAAACTATGCTTTAGATTAAAAATATTATCTGTGATTTCTGAAGATAAAAGAAAAAGAAAAAGAAAAAGAAAAAAAGGATTTTAGTCCCAATCCTAAACCGGTACAACAATGAATGGTATTATACTATCTGGCCAAACACCTAAGAAGATAATTAACACTGCAATTATTGTCATAACAATTGTTTGTATTATTGGGATTTTAATCTTGTCAGCTGCTTTTGCATCAGGTTCATCAAATAACATTATCTTTAGAATGTAAAGATAACCACCGAGAGCTAGTAGAGAATTAATGATGGCCAATATCACAATTATTACGTTCATGGTTGAACTATAGATCCCACCAAATGCGGATACTATTATAAGCAGTTTTGAATAAAAACCAGCTGTAATCGGAATACCTCCAAGTGATAGAAGAGCTATAGATAGAAAGATTCCTATTAGAGGAGATCTTCTTCCAATACCTTTCATTTCACGAACGTCTCGTGATCCTATGGCTGCAATAATTATCCCACTAAGCAAAAAGAGGGATCCTTTGCCTAAAGAGTGAGTTAGAACATGGAATATTGATGCTTCAACACCAGCAGTAGTGCCTGCTCCTATACCGAGAAGGATGAATCCTAAATGAACGGTAGTTGAATAAGCCAATATTCTCTTGAAGTCTATAATGTCTTTTCTTCTAAACTGGTAGAATACAAGGAAGTTTCCTTCAAACATTGTGAAGATAGCTAACCAGGAAACGAATACAGATGAAGTATCCAATAGGTTTCCAGGACTGATTGAGAATATTGTTCTGTAGATACCAAATGCACCAGCTTTAACTACTATGCCAGAAAGCAAAGCAGAAATTGTTGAAGGTGCAGATGAGTGTGCATCAGGTAACCAAGCATTCAGGAATATCACAGCGGCTGTGACACCGAAACCAATAACAAAGAGAGCTATGATTGCTCCTTGCAAAGGATTCATGGGTCCAGATAAACTGTCGAAATTGACTGTTCCATATACTCCGTAAGTCAATGCTGTTCCTAGAAGTATAAACATACTTCCAACTGTTGACATGATGAAATACTTCAATGAAGCTTCTACTGCTCCTCGTTTTATACGATCAAACGCAACTAGTGTGTAAGCACTTAAAGCAAACATTTCCCATCCAACGAATAGGGTAAAGAAATTATTTGCCATAACTACGGCACTAAGGCCTGATAGTAATGTGAGAATTAGAGCGTAGTAGAACCCTAAACCATTTTTACCTTTCATGTATTCAACACTAAAGAGAACTACCATCCAGACTAAGAAGCTGAATATTGTAATTAATATTGCTTGCAATTGTCCAAATTCTAATAGTCCGTCCGTGGTTGTATTCAATGATCCTACGTCTACAAATATTGAAACAAAACTGAATACGAATACTCCTAAAGCTACAATATTTGCAAAGACATGATTCAAGCAGTCAGTACTTATCTTTATCTTGGCAAGGTACTTTTTAATCTGCTCAAATAAAGAGAGCAAACCTGCACCTGCAAGAGGGATAATTAGTATTAACGATAGATAATTCATTAGACCATCACCATCACTAAAACTACAATGGCAGTTATTGCCACTGCGGATCCAAGTAGCATATTCCAATTAATCTTACCGGTCTTCAAGAAGGAAAGTTGTTCCCCTATCCAGAATATTGGTTTGATGATAATTAGATTGTACAAATGATCAATATAGTAACCATTGGCTACAAAAGTTCTACAAGCTTTCAACACTTTGTTATTCTCAATGAAGCTTACTTCGGTTTGTCCCTTACCATAAAGTAAGAATGCTAGACCAACACCCAAAATAATTGCTCCAAGAGCGCATAAGAAAGGTACTGCTTCAAAGGTATCAGGGTTGATCAGCACATAGGAATCAGCGTGTCCGCTGAACAAATTGTGTAATGGTCCTTCAATTAAGAATCCAGTTACTACAACTAGTACTGCTAGAATACCTAAAGTGATTCTCATGATGTATTTGGGTTTGTGGACTTTAGCTCCTCTGTTTTCACCATGGAAAATCATCAAGAACATTCTTGTAGCATATAATGCTGTAATGAAAGCTGTTAGTACTGCTATCACAAAGATAAATATGCTTCCTGGGGTTCCTGCACTATAGGCAGCTGTGATTATCAATTCTTTTGAAAATCCTCCATTGGTTAAAATTGGAAGACCAATTAAACCAAGAGCACCAGCCATCATGAAACCATAAATCCATGGTAGGTCTTTGCGCAAGCCACCCATTTTCTTCATGTCCCGTTCTTCAGCAATAGAGTGAATGATTGCGCCTGCTGACAAGAACAGAAGAGCTTTGAATATTGAGTGTGATAACAAATGCATTTGTCCTGCAAATAATCCATGACCTTCAGCATCTCGTATTGTAAATGCTAAGAACATATAGCTAAGTTGTGAGATTGTACTGTAAGCGAGGACTCTCTTAAGATCCGTTGATGTTAGCGCACCAATAGCAGCTAATACCGCTGATATTCCTGCAACAACCATTAGAATGTAGTAGAATACTTCCACATTCCAGATTGGGCTGAAACGAGCAACAAGATATATACCTGCTTTAACCATTGTAGCGGCATGAATTAGTGCTGAAACGGTGGTAGGACCTTGCATTGCATCAATATCCACAGTATCTCCTGAACTTAACCAAGATTGGAGTGGAAATTGTGCGGATTTGGTCACGGGTGCAAGTACTAAGAGAAGACTCATTATTATGCCTCCAGCGGGTTCATTAAAAATAGTGTCACCAATTAAAACGTCACCAGTTTGGACATAAACCCATGCTAAGAATGCTAGTAGACCAACATCTCCTATACCAGTCATGATCAAAGCTTTAATTCCGCTTTTTGCTGCTTTTTCTCCTTCTTCACCTTTCTTCATATAGTGGTGTCCTATTAAGAAACAGGAGCATAAACCAACTAATTCCCAACCTAAGAACAAGAAGATCATGTCATAGGCGAAAACCAGTAGTAACATACCACCAACGAATAGTTGCATGAAGAACCAGTATCTAGGTTTGTGTTTATCTTCACCCATATATTCCAATGAGAAGAATGCGATAAGCATGCTTAAAATTGAAACAATGATGCCCATTAGGACTGAGAGAGGGTCTAAGTAGAAACCAGTTTCAACAACGGTTGTTGACCAACTTAGCCAATTGAAAGTCTCAGATATTGGAGTACCATCAAATAGACCAAATACTATAACTGCTGATATGGCGGAGATTCCGATTGTGCTAACACCAAAGATGTCTCGCACAGCTGTCCATTTCTTCAAGAGTAGTGATAGAAATGCACCAATTATGGGAACCACAATTGCGATTATTGTAAATATTATTTCCAATTCCATTTATATCACCTTTTTAATGTGGACATTTCATCACTATCCACACCTTTTGTGTGTCTATAGTTGTTGATGACGATTGCGAGTCCAACCGCAATGACAGCTGCTCCTACAGCTAAGGAAATCAATGGGAATATTTGTGCAAACTTCACGAATATTGAATCGGCTGGAGTTGCTCCAAGTTCTGTTCCCAATGCAATAAAAGCTACATTTACAGCTATTGTCATAATTTCAATACCCATTAGGATTTTAATCACATTTCTCTTTCCTAATATTGCGTATAACCCTACACCAAATAGGATTATTGCTAAAATTAGTAAGTGAAGTTGTTCAATCATGCTTTTATCTCCTCCTTTGCTTTCTTCCTGTTATGTTGCAGGAAGAGTGTTCCGATTGCTACAGATGCTACAAAGAATATAACTCCTTGAAGTATTACATCAGTTGTTCTTTCCTCCCATAATAGAGAGAAGATTTCTGATGGCTCACTAACAGTGCCAACAATGTTTGTAATTCCAGATTGTGTGACAGCAAATATCAACAAACCAACTATTACCACTACTGCTACTACTGCAAGTATAGTTCTCCATAATTCAAAGGTTTCATCTTTTTGTTTCTCAGTTAAGGCAACAACTACTATGAACAATGCAGTAAAACCACCACCATAGACAATTAATTGTATCCATGCGATGAGTAATGCTCCATATGTGAGTAATACTCCCCATACGAAGAAATTCATGGCAATCAAACTAATAACTGAAACCATAAGATTCTTGCTTTCGAGAGCGAAAATTGCTGCAACTATAGCCAATATCATTAATATATAACTTGCTACTAAACTCATTGTTCAATACCTCCTTCAGAGATTGGATCAATTGCGTCTCTTGCATATTTCTTCTTGACAGCTGCTAAAACTGTAACTAGAACAATTCCAGTGTAAATTAGAGCTGCAACAACTGTGTCTCCTTCAATGAAGAAAGCAGTTGCTAATATGAAAACTGCTACGTCAAAGAGAACAAAGAAAGCAATAAACACGAAAGTGTCAATGAAGATTTTTCTTGGTTTGGCCATTATAGAACCTTCTCCGCTTGCGAAGAGGTCCAATTTCATCTTGCTCTGTGTGGGGGGCTGAGTTCCGAGAACAAATCTAACTCTCTTACTTATCAGCCAGACAGCTAATACAACAAGAAGCGAAACTGATAGATCTACTATTAGTGCAATAAGAATTTCCCATCCTTCCATTCTTATGCGCCTCCTATTAAGCTGAACCCTAAGGTTAACATCACAGCAACAATGGCTAAGGGTAATACTTGTTTCCAAGCCAATCTTACAGATTGATCAATTCTTATACGAGAAATGAGCGTTCGTAAGAATGACATTACTACTATTACTAGAATGAGCTTTATCAAGAAGAATAGCAAATGTAAAATGCCATCAACAAAGACTATCTCAGTCAGGTTAGCTGGACCAATATATGGACCGCCTAGAAATAGTGTAACGATTAATCCGCCAATAAAAAATGCGCCAATTCTTTCACCAAGATGGATCAAGGCATATCGCCATCCACCGAATTCCACCAACCAACCATCAGCTAGCTCAGTGTGAGAAAGTGGAGAGTCAAATGGAAATTCTTCCAATTCGGCCATCATAACTATTACAGAAATAACTAGCGCTATAACTATACCAATTATGTAAAGTGGCTGGTCTCCAACACCTCTATACAAGCCCTCACTTATGTATGCTAAATTGAATTTTGCGTCTGGGTTATCAATTCCTACAATAAGGATTGGAACTAGTAAGCTAAATCCAAGGGGTATCTCAAAGCTTAATACTTGGAGAAGTGATCTTGTAGAGCCTGTTTGAGCAAAGGGATTTTTAGTGACGTAACCCATGAAATAGATTAACATTCCATAAGATAGTAATACTAGCATCACAAAGAATACGTCATACTCGAATGATGCAAAACCAGTAACAAGTGTCTTAGCGTCATTTAACACAACTATCGGAATCATAAGTGCTCCGGTTAGTGCTGTAGCTATAAATGCTATTGGTAGAACAGTCATCCAGAATTTACTTACTCCTCGTGGAATAATCGATTCCTTAGCTGTTAGTTTTACTACGTCATAAAGTGGTTGTAAGAATGGTGGCCCTTTTCTACTTTGCCCCCTGGCATATATCTTTCTATCCACCCAATCAATGACCAATGCCATTAATACGATGAATATGATACCGGGGACCGTTATCATCAAAATAATTTCTAACCACATATCTTTCTAATCCTCCATTAAGGACTATTTTTTATTAGTTCACCACGTAACCTCTAATAGGGGTCACAAATGCGATATTGATAGTGAATAAGAGCTAATTTTTAAGGTTTATCGTCAGTAGTTGGCTAATAAAATAGGTATTTCTTCACTCTCATTGTAATAAGAGCAGTGTTAGTAAATTATTGTAAAAATAAATTATTTCTAATTTATATGAATCTATTTAACGCTTCCAAATAGATTTGTCCTATGGAAATTCCACCATCCCCTGGAGAAATTTTCTCGTTGGTAAAAACTTTTCTTCCTTCTATTTCTACTCTTTTTACTATCTCTTCTGTGATAATACTATTCAAGCAGACTCCTCCGGAAACCAAAATTTTTGAGATGTTTCTTTGATCAGCAATGGAACTGACAACTTTGCTAATGACATTACCAAGAGCTTCTTGAGTCGAATAAGCTACTCTTTCTTTTGAGATGGTTTTGCTTAAATCTATCAATTGGGGAAATACTTGACTAATTTGAATCTCATGCCCATTTTTTGTTTCTTTATATGGGATTTCCAATCCAGTTGGGTCACTATTTGCTTTTCCTCTTAAACTATATCCTTCTAATCTTATAGCTGGCTCACCTTCATACGTTTGTTCTCCACATATGCCAAGAAAGATACTAACAGCATCAAGGAATCTACCTGTACTGGTCGTTTTAAATCCTACAGGAAAGACATCTCTCTCAAGCTGATTGAGAACAAATTCTACTTCCTCTTTTCCTTTGGGAAGAGTATTAACTAAATCTGCTGTGATATCAACAATTTCCTCTCTTCTGAAATTATGAGATAACAAAGAGAGAAGGCTTCGTAGAGGATATTTTGTTGCTAGGTCTCCTCCGGGTAGATTGAATTGCTCAAGTTGTCCCACTCTTTCCAAATCTGAAATCTGCCCACAAAATATTTCTCCTCCCCATATTGACCCATCTCTTCCATAACCGGTACCATCTAAAGCAATGCCTATTACCTCTTCCTCAGGATGAATTTTGTGCTCTAATGCTACACTAGCAATATGTGCTTCGTGATGTTGATGTGCTGTGCGTTCTTCAATATCAAATCGATTAAGGATTTCGTCAATGCTTGTGGAAGTCATATATTGGGGATGCATATCATAAGCTACTATGTCAATTTTTGAGTTGTATAGATTCAATAAATGCTCTATTGCTTCTATCATATAGTCATATGTTTCTAATAATGTAACTGTACCAATGTGTTGGGTTGGGATTATTTTTGTTCCTTTCATTAAAGAGGGTACAAGATGCATCTCTGCTCCAATGCCGAGTATGGTGTTGTTCTTTATATCTATGTGAGAATTTAGTGGTTCAGGAACCCACCCTCTTGATCTGCGAATGAATTTATGCGAGAAGATTTTTCCTAGTTTATTTACTCTTATAACAGTATCATCATTTCTCTGGTATATTTTTCTGTTATGCAGTAAGAAATAATCAACATAAGATAGTTTTTCCATGATTTCATCGTTATCTATGAACATAGGATAATTGGATGGATTGGCACTTGTCATAACCATCGTGGGTTCGTTCATTTCCCTTAGGATCATATAATGTACTCCTGCATAGGGTAACATTACTCCTACATTATGCAAACCAGGAGATACCCATTCAGACAAATTATAGTTTGAGTTTTTCTTTAGAAGTACAATCGGTTTTCTAAAACTAGTAATTAGTTTTTTCTCTTCAGTGTTTAGTTCTGCAAATTCCTCTATGGTTGAGATATCCTTGGCCATGATTGCAAATGGTTTAAATTTCCTTTTGCCTTTAGCTTCTCTTAATCTTAGAAGAGCATCATCCTTGCTGGTTGAACATGCAATGTGTGTCCCCCCTATTCCCTTGACTGCGACAAGTTTACCTTTCTCTATTTCTTTTGATACAAATTGTACCATCTCTTTGTTATTTGAAAAAGATATTTTCCCCTTGCTGGTCGAATATAATGTGTATTTTGGTCCACAATCTGTACAACAAGTTGTTTGTGCATGAAAGCGCCTGTCTTTTGAATTCTCATAATCTTCTTTACATGATTGACAGAAGGTAAATTCTTCCATAACCGTATTTGGTCTATCATAAGGTAACTTTTCTATCACAGTGTACCTAGGTCCACAATCAACGCATGAATTAAAGGGATAATCCTTGCGTCTAGGATCATTAGATTCTAATTCTTCTACGCACTTGTCACAGATAGTTATGTCAGGTGGAAGGTAAGAAAATCCCATACTTTTTCCTGAAATTGAACTTTGAGCAATTTCAAATGTTGTGAATTCTGTTAGTTCTTTTAACCATTCAATCTGAAAGGATTCATATGTACTGAGTTTTGGTTTATTCGTTTTCAATAATTCAATAAATCTCAAGAGCGTTTCTTTTTCTCCTTGAGCAATGATTTTTACTCCTGCATCCCCTAGATTCATGACATGCCCTTTGACACCAAGATCGGAAGCTAAATTGAAAACAAATGGTCTATAACCTATTCCTTGAACAATTCCAGCAACTAAAATCTCACAACTATGTTCAGACATTATCATGACCTTGGATTAACATACTCTTGGAATGGGTTCTCCTAAAGGTTTTCTTAATAATCTATGGCCGCCTACTGATGTATGAATGACTACTTTTCCTTGATATTTATCTATGGCCTCGCCAATGATTCTAGCATTTATTCCTAATGGATGCTTTTGGATTGTTTCTAGAACTTCCTCAGCTTTATCAGGCACAACAGCAAGAACAGCCATACCTTCAGAGGAAAGAGAAAACATATCCATTCCCAAAAGTTCACAAACACCATTAACTTCAGGATTTACCGGTATTGCTTCTTCTTCAAGAAGTAGTCCAACGTTAGACTTAGATGAACACTCATTGAGGGCACTTCCAAGTCCTCCTCTTGTTGGATCTTTCATGGCATGAATTACTCCAGTTTCCGCGATAGGGAGAAGCATCGATACGAGAGGAGCTACATCTGATTTCAAATCAGTTGTAAGATTAATTCCTTCTCTTCCAGCTACGAGTGCTGCTCCATGTTTTCCTGGATGGCCCGTTATAATGATTTTGTCACCAATTTGCACATTATTATCTGCTATAACATTAGGTGAGGTTCTTATGCCAATTCCAGTAGTACTGAGATACATAATGTCTACCTGACCTTTGGGTAACACCTTAGTATCTCCTGCAATCACTGCAACATCGTTTTGTTCGCAAGTTCTAGCAAAGGAGGATATCACTTTCTCAACAGTGGAATATAATGTGCCTTCTTCAATTAATACAGCACATGTAATAGCTATAGGTTTCCCCCCCATCATTACAACATCATTAATTGTACCAGTTGCAGCCAACATACCAAGATCTCCTCCTGGGAAAAATATTGGGTCAACTGTATGAGAGTCTGAACTGACAATAAGTATAGAGTCTTTAGAAATTTGGATTGTAGCTCCATCGTCTTGTTCATCAGCCCCTATCCCACCATCAACTGATTTATTCTTGTAAATGTTAATCAACGAGGATAGAAAAGTGTCCATTAGTGAACCACCAGCTCCATGATTCAACTCAATGATAGTATCCGGTTTCATGCCAATGCAAAGTTCTCTAGGTCTTTTTAAATATGAAGATTTAGTGAGAAATTTCTTCCTCAAAATTTATGTAGCTTTCTTTAAAATAATCCATAAGGAGATTGTCGAATTATGGCAGCAAGCAGAGATCTAGAAAAAGCGAAGGAAGCTTACAAAGAAAAAGATGTGGAAAAAATGAAAATAGCTCATTCCGTACAAGCACCGGAACGTCATCAAAGAGAGGCGGGGAAATACGTTAAAAGCCTAATTTACGGCGGTGTAGATGGAATAATTACTACATTTGCTATTGTTGCGGGTGTGGTCGGAGCAGATCTTATGTTTGAGGCAATAATAATCTTGGGTTTTGCTAATCTTTTAGCTGATGGGCTCTCAATGGGTATAGGAGATTATCTAAGTTCAAAATCCGAACGAGAATATGAACAAGGGGAAAGAGAAAGGGAAGAGTGGGAAGTTGAACATTATCCTGAAGGTGAAAAGAAAGAGATGATAGAAATATATGAAGATAAAGGGATGAGTTCAGAAGATGCTCAAACAATAATTGAAATAATCTCAAAATATCCAAAGGCCTGGGTCGACATCATGATGGCAGAGGAGTTAGGTATAATTGAAACAGATGATTCTCCAATAAAAAATGGTGTTGCAACCTTTCTATCATTTGCTGTTTTTGGTTTTGTACCATTAATTACATATGTAATAGCTCAATTGATACCTTATCTTAGAGATAATCCATCATTGTCATTTCTATTAGCTTGCATTCTAACTGGGTTAACCCTTTTTGTACTAGGATCTTTGAAGGTGAAAGTGACAGGAAAGAACTTCATCCGTTCTGGATTGGAGATGTTAGCGTTAGGTGGAATTGCAGCAGCGGCAGCATATGGAATAGGTAAAGGATTAAGTGCTCTAATTAGCTAATTATGGATTAAAACATACATAGAAAAGAATGGAGCTGAGACCGGGATTTGAACCCGGGAGTCTACTGACAATAGATTAGCAATCTACCCTCATACCACTTGAGTATCTCAGCGTGCTCTTGTTTCATCTTTACGATAAAAATTTAAATATTTCGTCCTTGTAACATTAGATAATCATTCTTTAAGAATTGTCGTTTACATATCCTACAAGAATAAACTCAACAACTTTTTTATAAACAAAAACACTGACTTTGCCTTGTGGATAAAGAAAATAGAAGATTGATTGCTAGAAATAGAAAGCTATTTGTAAAAATAATGGAAAAAGTATTGTGGATACTATCCTTAGTTTGGATTTATACTCCAGTTATTGCTGGTATACTTATAGCAATGGCTTGGTATTTGCCATTTGCTTTTGCTTCTTGGTGGATTTTCTCCTTTTTTGGGACAAATTGGATGCTAACGCTAATACAAATAAGATCAGAAATTGCTCTTATTATTTTGATAGTAATCGAATCAATTCTGTTTATAATTGGTTTGACACTATTTCTCTGGGGTTTGATATATTTAGCAAAAGTTAAACGGGAAAAACAGGTTTTAGCTACAGGGGGTCCCTATAAGTTCATTCGACATCCACAACATTTTGGGTTAATCTTAATGACTTTGGCTAATTCACTCTATCTTCCATGGGCGATTCACCCTTATATTAGAATAGGATCGATTTTATCTTGGTCTCTGATAGCGTTATTTTTTATTGTTATTTCTGAACTAGAAGAAAAAAAAACTTCTGAAGGAATATGGAGATGCTTATCTAGATTATCTGATAAATACAGGAATGTTCCTTCCAAGGATTTTTGCAAAATATAAAAAGAAAAAGGAAATTACAATGATAAAACATTGGAAAAGATTTTTGTTAATTGCCGTGATTTATACTGTTTTCATGGGACATATACGCCTGCTTGTTGAAATAGCTCCTTATACTGATATTATACCAATAGTCATGTGGTATGATTATCTGCCTCGAGAGTTTTGGTATGTTAATCTAATAGTTCTGGGGTTGATTCTTCTTTACTTCGGAATCAAACTGATAATAAGAAGAATATGCTCAACTGATCTAAAACCTATAGAAGAGAAACCTGCTTGATCTGATAAATCAAGCATCAATCTCAAGGCTTTAATGAACATTTCAACTTATTTCAAAATGTCCCTAAATTGATAAATCATTTGTCTCCAATAGTAAACTTAAAAAGGAATCTATTTTCCTTGTTTTTGCCTAGTAAGGTCAGAGATACATCTGGATGCGTTCCAGATGGTCGGGAAAGTTAAGTCCTTCCACGTAGGGCTTGGTACTATGTTCCGAGAGGACTTGGGAAAAGCCACCCGTTGCGATGCGTCGCGGCCATAGTGAAGGGGTAACACTCAGACTCATTCCGAACCTGAAATCCTTGCTAGGTTTTTTACGTTTACCTTACAAATTTTTTCATGAATCTACTTGTGTTTCTTTATTAAACACATTTTAAACTATTTTTGACGCGTCTTCCTTCATTATTTTCTATTATTTCAGACATAAAATTTAAAAATAGGGAAATAACTTTCGACTCGGGCTAAACAGAAGGGGTTCTTATGCTAAAATCAGAATTAAATTCTAAAAACAAGGAAACAACTAAACCAATTAATCCTCCTTTTGTTTTCCGTGATCCAAATTCTCCCAAGAAAATATATGGTTCAGCATGCAATCTTCAAGAGTTAGCCGAAATTCTCCCCTTCATTCCTTATTTTTCAATAGAGTATCACCTTTATAGAATTGAGAGTGATGATACGGTCTCCAGTGATCTAGGTTTGTGGATGAGGTATATTGTTGGTTTAAACTCTCTATCTGATGAAATAGAACAGTTAGGTGCATCGGTAGAAGGTTTAGAGCTTAAAGATAAATTGGTTAATCTGATTGATTCTTATTACCTGCAACAATGAAACAATTTTTGTCAGATTTTTTTAAATTTTAGAGCACTTGGTTCATATATATCTCCGTCATTGAGTAAATCATGGATGATTGATTCAACAGTTGCTTTATCCAATTTGGTTTTTTCCATAATTTCTTCCAACTCCGTTCCCTCTTCAGAATCCGAAATCAGGATCCATATTTTCTCTTTTTGTTCTTGATTGTGCTCAGGAGTAGCTTGTACTTCCTTGGATATAATTAGATTATTCTTTGAGTAGCGCTTTATTTTTTTAGCACGCAGATAAAGTTCCTTATTTGGATCTTCAATTATAACCACTGATTCAGGTATAATGTATACTTCATCCTCACTTGACCTAGTTTTTCCAATTAGATCAACATCATTACCAATAATAAAACTGTTCAAGAATTCTGCAGTTTCTTCCCAGGCTTTTATTCTGACTGTTGCTGTTCCATCGTCTAAAGTTAGTGTTGTGAATGCTTTTTTGGCTCCATCACTTGAGCTATGATATTTGTCTACTATTGTACCATTGATTCTTACCTTGTAGATTTTTTCGTTATTAGTGGTTATCAATACCCAACGACCAAACTCTCCTTCTTCTTTTATCAGATGTCCATCAACTATGTCGATTGCAAAAAGTAGTATTGGGGCCTTTTGTTCAAACGTGCTCATTTTTGTCACAGTAAACTTGTTATTTCTCACTTTTCTTGGCTCAATCCAAAAATCTTTCTATTGCCAATTATTGATAACTTAATCGTTTTTTTATTATTTTAAGGTAGCACTTTTTTACTTAATTATTTATCTGATTTCTCAATAAACAATGGGTTTTTTAAGCGAAGTGATACCTCTTTCTTAATGGGTTCATCCTTGAATTTTCGTTTTTATTTGAAAAACTTTGGCTGCACACAAAACCAAGGAGAGGGCGAGAATATCCGACAGATTCTTCTAAAGTCTAATGGCGTAGAAGTTGACGATCGATATAATGCTGATGTTATCATTATCAATTCTTGTGCAGTTAAAACACCTACTGAAGACAAAGTCATTCAATTCATATACCAATGCAGTATGACTGATGCTGATGTAATTGTTACAGGATGCTTGCCTAAAATAAACCCAGACAGAATAAAAAAAGCGTGTCCTGATGCTATCTTGACCCCCCCTAATTTAGGCAAATCAATTTTGAAATATGTACCGCTTCAATTATTTAATGGTGAAACATATCAACTTGCAAGATTGCCTGAAAATCCAGCCTTCCTTCCTACTCAACCCTTAACTGTAGTTGTTCCAATTTCTCAAGGGTGTTTGGGAAGTTGCACTTACTGTGCTGTGAAATATGCAAGAGGATGGTTAACAAGTTATCCAGTAAAGATGGTAGTCAATCATGTTAATCGTGCCTTAGAAATGGGTGCTAAGGAAATTTACATGACAGCTCAAGATACAGCCGTTTTTGGCAAGGACAATGGTGTTAAGTTACCTGAGCTTTTAGCTAAAATTCTCGAAACAGAGGGCGATTATCAAATAAGAATTGGAATGATGAACCCCAAGTTCGCGTTAGAAATCATTGATGATTTGTTAGATATAATGGAAAAGGACGAAAGAATATATCGTTTCTTACACCTTCCTGTGCAAAGTGGATCAGACAAAGTACTTAGTGTGATGAAGCGTCAATATGACGTTGAGACTTTCAATAGTCTTGTCAAGAAAATTCGAAATAGAATCCCTCGAATAACTCTCTCAACAGATATAATTGTTGGATTTCCTGGTGAAACTAATTACGATTTTGATTTAACTGTTAAACTACTTGAGAAAAACAAGTTTGATGTTGTTAATGTGTCAAAATATGGTGACAGACCTTTTGCTGCTTCCTCGAAATTCGATAATAAAATTCCATCTGACATAAAGAAGAAGAGAAGCAAATATCTTTCAGTAAAAATAAAGGAAATTCAATTGGAGAAAAACAAAGCTTGGTATGATTGGGAAGGTGATGTTCTCATTCTAAACGAAAAACAATCTGGGCAGAAATTTGGTCGCAATATTTTTTATAGGCCTGTGATTCTTTCGCGAGGAAACCTAGGTGAGAGAGTTCCTGTTAGAATTACTGGGAATTCTCAAAATGCTCTTCATGGAGAAATCCAAGAAGCTTCATCAGTAGTTGTTAAAACCTAGCAAAACTATAACTCTTTTTCCCATTCTTTCATGTGAGACATTAAAAAAGAATTTTATATGCAAACCTCACCCAACAAAGTGTTGGCTTCACAAATTGGTACAAAGACTCTTATAATTCTCACCAATGTTTCGAATGCATACTTGAATTATAATACTGATGACCAAGAATCTATTGGGAAATTGGTTTAGCTCTAGCAATCAATACAATAATGATGGGCATTTCATTAAGGGGAGCATGGGTTCTAAAATGGAAACTGGAATCAGCTTTGTTAAGGAAACACAAGGTTTTACAATTATTACTAATTCTGAAAATGCAATTGCTGCAATTCAAGGAAAATCAGGGACAAAAATTGTCCCATAATGCTTCTTTTTTTCACCTTTGACTAGACTGTGATAAATATAACTGAAAAAACGCCTTATTTCACGCTCTTATGCCCTTAAAACACTATGGTATACCAATTTCTTTTTATATGATAAACTCTCAATTTTAGTAGCGTATATTTAGGGGAAACCATCCGACTAAAAGCGTTAAATGGTAAAAAACTAATTCCAATTTTTGGAAACAAAATCTGAAGGCGATTAGTGATAACTATGGATGAAAAAACGAGGCAAGAATCAACAAAAAAGGATAATTATGATGTTGACACAATTAAGGTTCTAGAAGGAACTGAAGGTATTAGAAAAAGACCAGCAATGTACATTGGTACAACAGGCGAGGAAGGGTTGCATCATCTAGTTTGGGAAGTTGTTGACAATTCCGTTGATGAATATATGGCTGGCTCGTGCAACAACATTCAAATTGTAATCCACCGTGAGGGTGGAATTTCAGTTTTTGATGATGGAAGAGGCATTCCCGTGGGGAAACATCGTCGTCTTAATTTGAATACACTTGAAGTTATATTTACAAAATTACACTCTGGGGGGAAATTTGACAAACAAGCTTACAAAGTGTCAGGGGGTTTACATGGAGTAGGTTTATCATGTGTTAATGCACTATCTGAAAAATTGGTTGTTAAGGTCTATAAGGATGGTAACGAATATATCCAAGAATATAGTAAAGGTAAACCATCTACCGTTGTAGTTACGAGAGAAAATCATAGCATGACTTCTCATGGAACTTATATTTACTTTCAACCTGATAGTGGGATTTTTCCAGTTACAGAATTCACCTATGAGACTATTCTTAGAAGAATCAAAGAAATGGCCTATCTTAATCGTAACTTGAGATTCTCACTAACAGATGAACGAACTGATCCACCAAAGAAACAAGAGTTTCTTTTTGAAGGAGGGATTAAACAGTTTGTTTGGGATTTGACAAAAGGTAAAAGGAGCTTATTTGGTAAACCAGAAGAAGTATTTCACGTTGAGAGAGAGATAAACGGTGTCATTACCGAACTAAGTATTCTCTATACTGAAGGATATAACGAAATAATTATGGGTTTTGTTAATGGAATATACACTTCAGAGGGTGGAACACATATTTCCGGCTTTAAATCAGGGCTCACACGAGCAATTAATGATTATGGAAGGTCTCGCAACATACTTACGGCAAAAGAGGATAATCTTCGAGGAGAAGATGTACGCGAAGGGTTAATTGCCATTATCAGTATAAAACATCCTGACCCTCAATTCGAAGGACAAACAAAAACCAAACTAGGCAATAGTGATGTAGAAGGTATTGTCCAAAGAGTGATGATTGACAAATTCAAAGAATATTTGGAAATAAACACAAAATCTGCAAGGAGTATCATTGATAAAGCAATGGATGCTAAGAGGGCAAGATTTGCAGCAAGGAAAGCTAGAGAACTAGTTAGAATGAAAGGTAAACGAGTTGGTCTTCCAGGACGGCTAGTAGAAAGCAGAGAAAAGGATGCTGCAAAAAGGGAATTGTTTTTGGTAGAAGGACAGTCAGCTGGTGGTACAGCTGTAAAAGCTAGAGATAGTCAATTCCAAGAGATTTTGTTCCTTAAGGGTAAAGTGCTGAATGTTTTCAAATCAAGAATGGTTAAGGCTTTGAACAACAAGGAAATTCAAAGTATGATTATGGCTATTGGGACAGGAATCGGTGATGATTTTGATTTAGAAGCTTGTAGATATGGTAAAGTAATCATTCTCACTGATGCAGATGTTGATGGTGCTCATATTATGACCTTATTGCTAACATTCTTCTATAGATATATGCGAGAATTGATAGAAGTGGGAAAAATTTACGTTGCAAAACCCCCACTTTTCCGCGTGTATTTATCTCGTGGGAAGTCAGATATTCTTGAAAATGAAAGTTTTGAATATTGTTATGCTGAAGAAGAAAAGGATTCTTTAGTTGAAAAAATAGTTGAATCTGGAATAGATCCCGCAAATATTAAAGTTCAAAGATACAAGGGTTTGGGAGAGATGAATGCAGATCAATTAGAAGTTACTTCAATGAAAGTCAATAGTCGTTATTTGATACAGCTGAAAATTGATGATGTTACTCAAGCAGATTTGCGTTTTGAACAACTCATGGGTAGTGATGTTACCTTTAGGAAGAGATTCATTATGGAAGATGTGTTTAACATTGATGCTTCAGAATATCGACGAGAATATGGTGTTGATCCTGTTGATCCAGAAGAAACAGCACTAGCAATGGACGAGATTATAGATATTGATATATCCGGAGATGAAACTCCGGAGGATTTGGAGTTATAATAAAGGACTGATAATGATGACAAGTAATGAAAGCCAAGAAGCAATTCGTCGTGCTTCTTTATCAAAAACATTAGAAGACGCTTATACTGAATATGCACATTACGTAATAAGTGAAAGAGCTATCCCTGATGCTAGAGACGGTTTGAAACCTGTTCACAGAAGGATTCTGTGGTCTATGCATCAAATGAGGCTAACATTTTCAAGCCCACATAAGAAGTGTGCACGTATTGTTGGAGAGTGTTTTGTAGAAGGAACTTTAGTCAGTACTTCTAAAGGACTCAAAACCATTGAAAAAATAGATGTAGGAGAAGAAGTTTATACACAAAATGGCTTGAAAAAAGTAGTCCAATTATATGAAATGCCTAAAAAACCACTCTATACCATTGAGCTTGAAAATGGGATTAGAAATATATGTACAGACGGTCAAATGTTCAAAGTATTCACAAACGAACTTAAATTTGAATGGAAAAAGGTTAAAGATATACAAGATGGCGAATTTGTCGTATGTAGACCTAAATCTTATTTTCCTATAAACAATGTGCAATTAAATGGAATAACCATAGATGAAGATATTTCATATCTTCTTGGAATCTTCCTAGCTGATGGGTGGATAGATAGAAGTGCTAGAGGTTACCACAGAATTTGTTTCTCATCAGAATCCAAAGATGTTATGAAAAAGATTCAAGAGACTGTAGAAAAGAAATTTGGATTGAGGGAAAATATACTTCAAAAGGAAGTATATTATCTTAAAATTAATAGTCATGAAGTAAACAAGAAATTAATAGAAACTTTTAATCTTGAAAACAAATATTCTCATAACATAACCGTTCCCAAAGTAATATTTGACTCTCCAAGAAAGGTAATTCTTGCTTTTATAAGTGGTTTTATCGAAGGTGATGGTCATGTTCACAAAAACAGAAATGTAATAACAGCTTATTCAGTTTCCGAAGGATTCCTTAGAGATATGCAAACTATATTATTTAATTTGGGTTACAATTCCAGTTTGTATTTGCAGAGAGATAAGGATAAAAAATACATAAATGCTAAAAAATCTAATTATGATTATTTTGCACTAGATATAAGCGGAAAGAACTCATTTGAGTTATCAAAAAAACTGAAATTGTACAATAAGAATAAAAAAGTAAGACTGCAGAGATCACAGAAGAATATAGCTTCGAAGATGGATAAGATTCCTTTTGTAGGTCAACACATTATTGAGGAATTTTCAGATAAACATCTAGGTGGTGGATGGTATCACGGCAAAAATGGTGAAAAGATTAGGGCGGGTATAAAGTATCCAAATGGAACAAAAATAAGATACTCTAAAAATCTAAAAAACAACTTCAACATATATAAAACCACTATAGGTAAATTAAATATTCTAACAAAAATGGAACAAATAGGTTCAAAATACCTATCGCTTGTTGAAGAAATCTTGGAAAGTGATTTATACTTCTTCCCCGTAAAACACATTACTAATTCTATCGCTGATAAAACATACGATATACAAGTAATGGAAGATCATGAGTTCATTGCTAATGGGATGCTTTCACATAATTGTACAGGAAAATATCACCCTCATGCTGGAGGTGTTTATGAAGCTCTTGTGAGACTAGCTCAACCATTTTCTCTAAGGTATCCAGTTGTTCATGGACAAGGAAACTTTGGTTCTATAGATGGCTTCCCAGCTGCAGCAATGAGATATTGTGTTACTGGAGATACTTTAATCTTATCTGATTCTGGAATAGTTCCAATAGAATCGCTAGGTAATGGAAAACCAGAATCTGTTATTAACAAAAAAGTATTGTCTTTTGATGGTAAGATTAACCAAGCTTCAAAATTCTTTAATTCTGATAAACACCCTGTTTTGAATCTTGAAACAAATATGGGATTTAAGATTCGAGGGTCCTATAATCATCCTCTCATGTGTTGGTCCAATGATGATGGTAATCCAAGAATCGTGTGGAAAACACTAAGTCAAATCAAAGAAAATGATGTTGTACTTCTCCAAAGGAGTAGTGGTCTGTTTTCAAAGAATAATACAGACTTAGAAAAATATTGGCCTATAACAGATAAGAGACACAAGGCGATTGGCTTCCCCAAACATATGACTGAAGATTTAGCCTTCTTACTGGGTTCCCTTGTTGCTGAGGGTTCTTTTCATCAAGGGATGATTATTTTTGGGAATAAGGATTCTGAATATTATGATAAGATAAAACAGATAATCTATGATCAATTTGAAGGTGTTCATATATATGAAAATCAAGTAGATGAAGATTACAAAGAACTTTCTGTAACACGTAAACTAGTTGGTAAGTTTCTTAAAAACATAGGGCTTCTTAATGTTACTTCTGAATCAAGGGAAATACCGTTTACTGTTTTACAGTCCTCAATGGAAGTAATAAGCTCTTTCATATCTGGACTTTATGAGGGTGATGGCAATGTGCAATTCAAAGTAGACAAACGTCATGGTGGGAAAAGTGTGATGCTCGTCTATATCTCTTCAAGTATCAAACTTATTGATCAACTTAAAACCATTTTATTGAATTATGGTATTGTTACCTCAAAACCAATTAAGGATAATAGAAAAGAGTGCTTTAAGTTACTAATACTTGGCAATGAATCAAAGAAACTTTTCAAAGAACATATCAATTTCTTCAGTGAGAGAAAAAGAGATATTTTAGCTAAAACAACTGGAGTTAGCAATGAACGCATGAGTAAGTCTGATTACATTCCTTATATTTCAAAGTATTTTAGAGCAAAATATGACCATGATTTCCTACTTAGGCATAATTTTGATAGATATAATAAATTAGAAAAGAATCTCGACATAATATCTCAAATTCTTGACTCTGATGATAACAAGCTTGTAATTGAACTACTAGAACGGAAATATCTATTCAATGTGGTAGAAAAAGTAGAAAAATTATCAAAAGAAAAAGTATATTCTGTGAAGGTTGATTCAAAATGTCATTCCTTTATTGCAAATGGTTTCATTAATCATAATACTGAGGCACGGTTATCAAAGATCTCCGCAGAGCTATTGCAAGACGTTATTCCTGAAATAGTGAAATTTCAAGAAAATTTTGACGGAGAAGAAATGGAGCCTACAGTTTTACCCGTTAAGTTTCCTCTATTACTTGTTAATGGTACTT
Organism: Candidatus Heimdallarchaeota archaeon; assembly: GCA_030668875.1. Taxonomy (GTDB): domain Archaea; phylum Asgardarchaeota; class Heimdallarchaeia; order Heimdallarchaeales; family Heimdallarchaeaceae; genus UBA460. Next base: position 57,579 of record DAOVER010000010.1, on the reverse strand, counting down.
CTGGTATAGCTGTTGGTCTTAGTTCTACCATCCTACCTCACAATTTAACTGAAATCTGTTCTGCGACAATACAGCTGATCGTTGATCCTGAAACGCCTGTAGAAGAACTATCAGAGGTTGTTAAAGGACCTGATTTCCCAACAGGTGGTGTAATTGTCAATGGTAGAGACATGCCTATTTACAATAGTACCGGTAAAGCACCTGTTGTCATTCGATCTAAAATTGAAGTGAAAGAACCAACTGATTCTAGAGAATATGCAACAATAATTGTTCATGAATTACCATATTTAACAAATAAGAGCACTTTAATGGAAGAACTTCATGAGTTAATCTCTAGTAAAAAGGTTCGAGGTATAACAGATGCTCGAGATTTATCAAAAGATAAAATTAGAATCGAGATTGACATTCATGAAGACTATTCTCATGAAAAAGGAGTTAGAGTGATTATTGGTCAGCTTTTCAAAAATACTCAACTCCAAAGAGTTTTACATGCTAAAAACATGGCTTTTGCAAGGGGAAGACCTTTACTGCTTAATCTCAAACGAGCACTTACCACTTTTCTAGAACATCGTGAACATGTGGTTCGTAAAACAATTAACCACAACCTTAGTAAAGCTTTGATGCGATTAAATATTCTTGAAGGTTTATACATTGCTCTTCAAAATATCGATGAAGTCATTGAATTAATCAAAAAATCGGAAAACAGAACAGATGCTCAAGAGAAGCTGATGAAACGTTTCAAATTAAATGAAGCACAAGCAAAGGCAATTCTTTCTATGCAATTAGCTCGTCTAGCTAGAATGGAAGTTGAAGCTATAATAACAGAAAAGGAAACGTTAGAAAAGCAAATTGAAGAATACAGAGATCTTTTAGCTCATAAAGAAAAACGAATGCAAATAATTAAGCAAGAACTTTTAGAAATAAAGGATAAGTTCGGAGATGAACGAAGAACAGAGATTAAAGATGAAGCTGATATTCCTTTGGATGCTAATATTTATGATATGCTTCATGATAGACATCTTCTGATAACAACTTCCACTTTAGGATATGCTAGGTCAATTGAGATAGATAAATTCAGAACCCAGAGAAGAGGAGGTAAAGGATTAACCGCCGTGACTTTTAGAGATAACGATTCCCTTTATGATATGGTTGTGTGTCTCAACAAGGATACACTCCTATTGGTTACAGAGCAAGGAAAAATACATTCACTACCTGCATTTGAGATACCTGAGGCTAAAAGAAGAAATGCAAGAGGAAGTGCATGGAAAACTATCCTACCTGTTGATTCTCCTGTTGTAAAAATAGTACCTGTAAATAGAGATTCTTTTGATAAAGGTCTCTTTATCTTCTTTGTTACAGCAAAAGGTAAAGTAAAGAAAACCGTTTTGTCTGCATTTTCGAATGTCCGAAAAACTGGTATCATTGGTATTTCTATAGTGGAAGGGGATCAAGTTGTGGATACATTCATCAGTTCTGGAAACGACCACATCTATCTAGCCACACAATTGGGATTAACTGCTCATTTCCACGAAAAAGAAGTACGACCTATGGGACGTACTGCCCACGGTGTAACTGGGATGCGCTTCAAGAACGCTAACGATGTGATAATCTGTGGAGCAAGTGTTAATGATAACGAGTTACATGAATCCTCCTTACTTACGATTACAGAAAATGGTTATGGTAAACGAACAGCATGTGATGAGTATAGATTTACTCACAGAGGAGCAAGAGGTGTAATTGATATTAAGACGGATGATCGAAATGGCAATGTTTCTGCTGTGTTGATTGTTCCAAAGAAGCCTACTCGAAAAAACAGTGTTTCAATAATCAACAGTGAAGGTATTAGTATACGAACAAGAATTGAATCAATACGAGAAATAAGTAGAAATACAAAAGGAGTAAAAATCATGAACTTAAACGAAGATGAAAAAATTGTATATGCTACTCTTATTGATTTGAGTGAAGACGAGTCGGATTAAGAATATCATTCTCTCTTATCAAGTTCTCCTGAAAGTATCTTTTTGAAAAGTTTCTGAAATGGTTTCTTTCCAACTGCTCCTACAACATTACCTAGATATTCTCCATTTTGAAAGACTAGGAAATTTGGTATTGATGAAATTCCATATCGCATAGATGTTTGTTGGTTTTGATCTACGTTTAATTTTCCAATAGTAACCTTACCAGCATATTCTTCTGCTAATTGTTCCATAACTGGTTCCATAGTTCGACAAGGACCACACCATACTGCCCAACAATCAATTACAACTATGCCTTGTTGTTTAACAAAATCACCGAAGGTTTTGTCATCCAGCTCTGTTATTCCTCTGTGTGGGAAGTTTCCAACAGTTGGTATATCTCTTTTCATTAATTGTGCCATTTTATCTTTTTTTATGCGCTCTAACTCTTTATCCATAATAAACACTTACGCTGTGTGCCTTTGTCGCACACTCTCTTTTAAATTGTTCTATACTACAAATTCGTAGAAGCAAAACATTCTTATGTGCGCATATTTTACACACACTCGAGATGCATCGTTGTTTAATTAATCTTCCAGAAGTCATAAACGAAGGTGGAAAATGTGATATTTTCGAATGTCTATTTGGTTTAAAGCCATTACATGTGAAAATCTACTTTTACGCACTAAAACAAAAAAAAACAATAAAGGAAATAGCAGATTTTGTAGAAAGAGATCGTTCAACGGCCGTTAGGTTGGTTCAGAGACTTATTAGACAAGCATTAATTACAAAGGAAATTGAAATGCTTCCAAATGGTGGAATGAGGCACATTTATTCTTCAACTGCTCAAGATATTCTAAAAGAAAGATTAAAAACAACCATTAAACACGTTGAAAAATCTGTAGATTTACTTGTAAAAAGAGATTGGAGATTGATTCCAGACAGAATTGACGATTAAAAGAAAAAGAAAAATATTAAAAATCAAAATCCTCTAATTCATCCATTGATCCTGTAAGTTTTTCAGTTACTTTTTTCTTCTTCTTATCCTTGACAGTAGCAACGGCAGAAGAAAGTTCAGATATGAATTCTGTTGGAACTGTACCTTTTGGTGCTTCCTCCTCTTCTATTGGTTGAAAAGAAGGTGCAGGTTGTGCTGTTTCTTCAGGTGCAGCAAAAGATTGAGGTTGCACTTCTGGTTCAACAGATTGAGCAAATGTTGGCTCTTGAATTGGTTCAGGATCTGCTGAACTTGCGTCTTGTTGATCAAATCCTGATGTAATTCCTGATAAACCTGGGTGAGAGGTGGCTGCGGTTTCTTGATCTGTTTGTGAAGTTCGATCTGGGACTAGGCTTCCATCTTGTAATAATTTTACGATTTCTTTACATAATTTCTTATTAGAAGGACTAATCTGATACAAATATCGAGGTAGATTAGTTTTGATTTGATTTAAGAAATACAGACCAGTATCATAATCTTGAATGTAAAATGCTTGTATTGCTTGAACTATCATTTGTTGAATAATCTTGTCGGGTGGAACAGCTGATTGAGGTTGATTATACATAAGCTACACTAAATAGAATATGGCGCGTGTCTATTTTAAAATTACGGAAAAGGAAACACGATTATTTTCCCCGTAAACTGTGTTACACAGTATCCATTACTTTTATATTGCAAATTTAACTTCAAAACAAGAAGGGGACCGAAACAACTGAAACAAGATGAAATATTCTTCTTAAAAGTTAAGAGATATTTAGTAAACACTCTTTACTTAAATGATCGTCGACGTTTGTCCTTAGTTATTCTCGGAATCATTGGTGTTTTTCCCCTAGTTATTTTTATGTCGTATGTAGGTCTTCATCTAGAAGATATACATACTGCAGCCTGGTTAATTGCTCTGATTTTAGCATTTCGAAATATCTATCAAATTTTCTTGAGAGTACCTCTTGGACAATTCTCCCAAATAGTGGGGCGTAAACCTTTGTTAATAGTCGGAATAAGCTGTTACACAATCAGTCTTTTCTTCATGTCTTTAGCCTATCATTGGATTATTGTATTAGTAGCTATCACATTTCTTGCAATTGGAATGTCTTGCTTTTGGCCTGTTCTCTTTGCATATATCGGTGATATAGAGAAGGAAAACATTGGACAACTTCAAGGTCGAGTATTTCAAGGAACTGACATTGGTACAATATTGGGTTCTTTATTGGCGGTACTCTTGCTTAAAACATTTCACGTAGAGTTACAAGTTTTGTTTGGTTGGGGTGCTGGAATCTCGCTTATTGGTGTTATTTTCATGTCATTTTTTCTCCCAGAGGTGCTACAGAAAGAAGATAGATTGGAAGTAGGTTCTAAGATGAAATCTCTTGGAAAAGCTTTTACTGAAACATTTAGAAATTTAACTAAAATATCAAAAGAGAAAAAACTACGTATCATCTATCTTCTGCAATTGTGTATTGGATTCTTGGAATATATAATCACAGCATTTTTCCCATTCTTAGTAGTTTCTAAGGGTTTTTCTGATGACTCGGTAAGTACAATATTCTGGATCAGCTCAGGTGTTTTGATTTTCTTCAAACCATTTTTCGGAAAATTAGTTGACAAATTTAGCTACAAAATTCCCATTTTTGTAACTTTGATATTTTCATCAACAATGCTTGTGTTTATGGTAATCGTGGATACTCTACCTTGGTTGATAGTCATCTATATTTTGTTCAGCGCAAGTAGTCTGACAAGTTATATTGGCGTAAATACAGGAACAACAATAGAATCAAAGCCAAATCAACGAGGAATAGCTTTAGGCGCTCTAGGATTCTATGTTTCATTATCGCGTTCAGTATCGACACTAACTTTCTCCCCTATTCTTCTTACAAATGAAGTAAGTTCAGTAATAGAACCAATATTCATTGCAACAACAATCTTGATTTTATCTGCAGTTTTCTACATCAACTTCTTTCACAACTTTCTCAGTAACAATGACAAAGAATCTAAAAACAAGTTTTTAACAATAAAAATAAAAAATAAGAAAGAAAAGTCGTGAAGTTTCTACTCTTGTTCAACTTCAATTTCCTTTTTCTCTACACCAATTAAATCGTCTTTAAGTTTGCCTAAAAGAGTTGCAATAGCTGCGACAATATTTTCTGGTCTGGGGGGGCATCCATATACATAAGCGTCTACAGGTATGATATAATCCAAACCACCTAGAACCCATGGACATTCTTGGAATACTCCACCTGAAGTACTACAATTACCAACAGCTACAACAAATTTCGGTAAGGGCATTTGTTCATAAATACGCTTAACTCTTTCAGCAACTTGCAGTGTTACACCACCAGTTATAACTAAAACATCTGCTTGGCGTGGAGTACCTCTTAGGGTTATACCATATTGTTCAAGATCATGCCTTGGTGTCAAAGCATCAACAATCTCGATATCACAACCGTTACATCCACCTGCATTCATGTGAATTATCCAAGGAGATTTTACGGCACAATTAACTCCGAATTTCTTTAACCAACCCATTATTTTCCACTCCTAAACTTTTCAAGCTCTTCAAGCTTTTTACCGCCTTTAGCAACCTTTTCTTCTATTTTCTTGTCTGCTTTCTCGCCTTTGAAGCTGCCTTTTGCTGTTAAAATGGAATAATCTTGTCGTACATTATAGGAGAATAGGACTGATGTTGCAGGATTTCTATCGATATGAATGGCATCTTTAGGACAGTAAGTTTGACAGTGTCCACACCACATACATTGGGGTGTATGCATAATGATCATTCCATTATCCTTGTCGTCTTTTTCCATCTCTAAACAGTGAGTTGGGCAAACAGCGACACATGTTCCACAAAGGATACATCTATCTTCAATTATTATTGGGATTGTTCTGATATCTTCAGGAGCTGGATTTTCTTCCAACCTTTTGAGAACATGTTTTGTTACAGGTCCTTTCGCTTGATTTTTCAGTACTTCTCCAGTCATTACTAATATTTTTTTCATTTCATTTCACCTCAGAAAAATGGACGATTATACTTCTTTGCTTTGATAGCTTTATGTGCAAATTCGTCTTGACCAATGATCAGTTTCTCACCTGTAGTGTCATTAACTATCATAACTCTGTTTGTACAGGAAAAGCATGGATCATAACTACGTAGTACTACAGGCATATCGGCGATATATTCGCCGTCCATTCTTTTTAGAGTTGCATCGATGTTTCCTAAGGAAGGAGCTCTGATTTTATACCTTTCAGGTTTATCAGTTCCGTTTGCTATACCATAGTGAACATCTTCTCCTCTTGGAGCTTCACCGCGCCCAAAATATTCACCTGCAGGAATTCTTGGTCTTACTCTTGCCAACAATTCACCCTCTGCAGTTTCAAGTTTATCTAAAATCTGATTACACATACGTAATGATTCTAATGTCTCGTCAAGTCTTACAAGAGTTGTTGCTAAGATATCTCCTTCGGTGTAGTAAACAAGATTCCAATCTAGTTGGTCATATAATTCATATGGAGACGCTTTTCTGACATCAAAAGGTAATCCTGAAGCTCTACCAGTTGGACCATTTGGAGTTGTTTTCTTTGCATCATCTTTTGTTAAGACTCCAACGTCTTCTAAACGGTTTCGAATTGATGCTTCCTCAACAAAGACTTTCTTGTGATATTCTACTTTCTTAATTAGATCATTTATTTTAGGTCTTGTTCTATCTGCTTTCTCTTTGGGAATATCTCTTTTCACACCACCAGGAAGCATTAGTGCAGGATTTACTCTGTTTCCACTAAGATCTTCTACTATGTCCATGATGATTTCTCTGTCTCTCCAAGATATATGTAGCATTGTGTCAAATCCCGCATCATGAGCAAGTATTCCATACCACAACATGTGTGAGTGAATTCTTTCAGCTTCACAACTGAACATTCTTATCAATCTAGCTCTTTCGGATATTTGATCCTCGATTCCTGCTAACCTTTCTACAACTCTAACATATATATTTTGATGCACAGCACTGCAGATACCACAAGCTCTTGGGATTAACATGGTATTTTGACGCCATGTTCTTGCTTCCATAGCTTTTTCCATACCTCTAAAGTTGAACCCTATTCGAATATTAGCTTCAACAACCCTTTCACCTTTTAGATGAATTATAAAATGTGCAGGTTCTTCACACCATGGATGTTGCGGTCCAATAAACATGTGATAATCTGCTCCAGGAGGAGCATCACTACCATCAACTTCAGTTCTAAATCTTGATCTAAAAGTTTCTTCAACCATTTTAATCATTCTCCGAAATTTGTTTTGCAATGCCAAGAGTTATCTCTTTTAGTTCTTCCCAACCATATTCTTTTAGCATTGGTCTAACATCATCTGGCCATTTTTCTGGAAGTATCAATCTTTGCATGAATGGATGATTCTCGAAATAAATTCCAAAGAAATCGTAACACTCGCGCTCATAATAATCAGCAGCTACAAAGAAATCTAACAAACTTGGTGTTTTTGGTTTATCTTTGTTGATTCCCGTTACTATGAAATTGATGGGTACTTCCCTGAATTCTTCTTCTATCCTATGTTGGATGTGATAAAAGACGTTGAATTCTTTTTCTCTTTCAACAGCTGTGACTGTTGAAAGGTGATAAATTCCAGCCTCTTCTGTAAGAATCTTCATAAGATCGTAAGCCTTATCGGGGGTTGTTAGAATGTCAAAATGTCCTTCCTCAACCTTTTTTACTTCCTTTACAAGATCCTTTGAAAATGTAATTTTCAATATGTCCTCTAGCTCTTTGAGTTCATTACTCATAAGAAGTCCTCTTATTATGTTTAGGTAAATCATTTTGAAGTAATAAAAAAAGGTTATGCTTGTAAGATGAATAATTTATTAACAAAGAAAAGCTTGGTTGAATAAAAAAAAGTTCATTGGAACAAAACTTTAACTACTTCTTTATGAGGACAAAATCGCTCCCTTTAAACTTCTCTGGAATTTCCTGTAGATACCATCCTCTTGCTTGTAGAATAAGAATATTCCCCAATATCCATGGTGTCATGTTGTTTTCACCAAAACGGAAAATTTCTTCAGATATCCAGTTACCTTCTTGTTCCTTTTGATGTAACCACTCATTTATAGAAAGAAATCTACCAGTATAGCGAACTCCTGATGCTTTTTCTAATAACTCAGGTATTGATTTGATGATTTCTTGTTCCAGTTCCTCATCTTCTTTTTCCAACCCTTCTAGAATTGCATTAAGAATAGCGCTCTTAATATCATAATCATCGGAAAGTTTTGGTTTTAGAGGTGGAATGTGTTCAATATTGGGAAAAATTGCCCTTTCTTCACATAGAAAAACTCTTTCAGTTACTAGTCTGAATTTGAATCCTCTTGCTACTAGAATAAGGATATGGGCAATATCTAGATTGCTTAACATTTTGAATTTTCTCTTTAGTAGTAGAACACCTTTTTGGGCATCTACTTTACTCAGAGCTTCACCAGAACATTCATCTAAATCAAATATATCTGAGATAGTGCTAGACAAATGAGTTGTAAAATACTGATTAGACTTAGTGGAAAAATCTACAAAATTTCTCAAAATTTGAGCATTCGCGTCTTTTTCTTTGAAACTCATATGATATAAATAATAATTGTGAATTTATTTAACTTATCGGAAGTTTTTGAAAATAAAGAAATGAAAATCTCTACTGATTGCTTAGTATCTCATCCCAAAGTTTCAAATCTTCTTTTGCTTGTTCAGAATCTAATTTGGAAATTATAAAACCAGTATGTACAAGAACATAATCTCCAACCTCTAGTGATTCTTCCAAAAGAGATGTATCTGCTTCTCTTCTTACTCCTGTAATGTCAACAATCACTCTTTTCTCATTAACAAGCTCACAAACTAGACCGGGAATTGCAAGACACATAGCTCTCAAATCTTTTTCTATTTTTGACTAATTAACTCTTTTTATCTAACAATTTAATCTTCCCAAATTATCTCTTCATAGGTTGCAGCGACATTGCAGGTACCTTCGTGACTGACCATACAAGCCCCAATAGGATAATCAGGTCTACAAGATTTGTTGAATAGTTTACATTTTTGAGGTTTGGATTTTCCTATTAAGATTTCATCACAAATACAACCGTCACGAAGATCTTCAGCTGGTAGATTAGGGATATCAAATTTCTTTTTAGCATCTATGTGTGCATATTTATCGTTTATCTCGTGACCTGTTTCTGGCCAAACTCCCAATCCTCTCCATCGAGCGTCGGATAAAACGAAGGCATCCTTAACAATTCGTAAAGCTGCGGAATTACCTTCATACTTAACGTATCGTTTATACATGTTATCAACTCTGGCTGTTCCATCTATGATCTGTTCTAGCACAGAATAAATTCCAAGTAGAATATCAACTGGTTCAAAACCAGCAATAGATACGGGGAAATTGTATTTCTCAGGAATGAACTCATAGGGTTTAGCACCTATAATCGTTGATACATGTCCAGGAGCTAGGAAGCCATCAAATTCTAAATCATCTCTTTGTAATAGTAATTCCATAGCAGGTGGAACAACTTTGTGAGAAGAATAAATACTGAAATTAGGTAAATTAGTTCTTACAACTTCAGCAGCTGTAACGCAGGAGGTAGTTTCAAAACCAACACTGAAGAAAACAAATTCCGTTTCAGGATTCTTTTCTGCTAGTTTTATAGCATCACTAATACCATAAACAATTTGGATATTGACTCCTCTTCCTTGTGTTTGATATAAAGATTCAGTGGAAGAGGGAACTCGCATCATATCACCGAAGGTAGTGATAGTAACATTATGATTATCAGCTATCCAAAGAACTTCATCGATATCTTGTGCCGAACAAACACAGACAGGGCAACCAACACCTGCTTGAATTTCTATGTTTTTTGGTAATAATGAACGAAGACCATTTTTTACAATCGCATATTCATGTGTTCCACAAATGTGCTGTATTCGAATCATACCCTTTTTACTACTTGCAAGGTTGTTTATTTTCCCAAGTAATGTATTAACAGCTATCGTGTCCCGATATTGATCCTCAATTTCCATTTTAAAGTCAAAAACAGTTGATAATTATCTTTTATTAAATTGTTCGATAATGCATTATATATTTTAATAGTGGAGCTAGTACCTAATTTTTACTTGGGTAAGTAAAGAGCTAATGACTAGTCCCAAGAAAGAAGTAGGAAGGGATTAAATAATAGTTACCTAAAAGGAAAAAGGACTAATTCCTAAAAATTCTTTAACTTTCACTGACCTACAGAGTGTTTTGCCACACAAGGCTTAAATGAACAGACAGTAATTACTACCAGAGAACTGGGGTCTTACTGATGGACAAACAAGAAGAAGAGAAAATGTACAAAGTGTGCAAATGTTTCAATTGTGGGGAAACGAATTATTATGATAGCCAGTACTGTAAGAAATGTGGAGTAATAAATGTTGTATATGAGACATTATGTCCTTCTTGTAAAGAACCAGTTAAAAATGAGGATGAGAAATGTTTTGTGTGTGGAGCTAAGTTCACTCATTCAGTTCTTGTTGAAGTAGTTATGAGCCATTTTTATGAAGAAGAAAAGAATAATTTCATTGAATCAATTAACAAGAAATCTTATCAGATTGAAATAAGTTTTTTCAAAAAAACAATATTAGAAAAACTGAATTCTTACCCAACAGTAAAATTATTATTATCTGAAAATTGTCCAGATGAACTTCAAAAATTCTTTCAAATTAAGAAAATAGAAAACATGACAACAAAATTGGAAGATATAGCAAAAAAATATTTTGAGGTTGCGATGAACACTCCTCTTATAGCAGGAAAGTATGTAAATTTGGTTGAATCAATAATAGCTTATGTAGGAGAAAAAAGAATAGAGCAGGATGAACAGATTAGAAATGCGATAAAAGTAATACTAAAAACAACAGACAGATATTATAGAAGTCTCGCTGAAATACCTGCAGATGAAGAAGCTCAAAAACATATTTACAAAAATTGGATCCTAATCTATACATTGCTGATAAATTATGAATTAGAGAGAGAGAAACTTGCAGGAGTAATTTCTGTTAGAGCGGGTTTGATGTATAGGTTGGGGGAGATTTACAGAAAAAACGGTGAAATAGAAGAAGAATTCGAACATTTGTATGTAAATTCAATCTTAGAGAATATTTCAGCAGTGTCTAAGTTTTGGTTTGATGGAGATTATAAAAACGCAAACGGTCTTTTAGAAAGAGTGTCAGAATTAATAATACAATTTGAGAGAGAGATAAAAACGATATCAGTTTTTGAATTTGCTGATAGAATATTCACTTTCCTCCATGATTCAACACATGAAGTAGCCTTCTACCCAGAAGTATCAAAAGGTTATATTGTAGGAATTGAGATAGCACTAAGATTATTATCACAATTAATGCAGAGGGAAGATTGGAATGAAGAAGCAAGAAAGTCTATAGTAAAAGGTAGGATGATAGTTGAAAAATTGAATGAATTAGATCCAAATAAGTTAACTGAAACCAAGATAATAGAAGAAATAGTAAAAATACTAATTAAATACCATTCAGATAATATTGAAAAATTTACTGAATATTTCGTCAAATTAACTGGAAAAAATGATAGTAAAGTGAAAGAAAACGTATTACATTTAGTTATCGAACAAGTAAATAGAACTAAACTGTTTTCAGAAGAAGAAAAAGAAGAAGTAGAAAAAACATTATGGGAGAAAATGAAAGAGTAGGATTTTATGAAGGGTTCTCATGCTTTCTTTCTTTTCAGATAGAACCAAATACCTACACTAGAACCAGCTAAAACAGCTACAGAACCGATTGCTATCCCAATTATCAAACCAATATTAGTAGTTCCAAGAAAAGTAACAACAATATCAAGTTGAACAAATGTAGAGGGATTAGTATGAAGAATAGCAAGGTAATAAGAACCAGCAGGACCAAGCTTAACAGTATATTTCTTAGTAACAAGTTGTTGAGTGCAGTCTCAATTAGTTTTTCGAGTCTTATCTACTAAATCAATTCTTTCAATAAGTAAATCTGCAAATTCATCTGCTGCCTTACTACATTCATCTGATAAGGGTGTTTGAAAGTGCATATTTTTTGGTTGGATTCCTATATATAGCGTTACCAAATCTGGTACGTCTGGTTTAAGAAATTCTTCTAGCATTGTTAAAGATAGATTATGGGTTGACATGTGAAAACCTTTCGAAATAAGTTCTTTTGAAAAGATTGCGATAGCTCCCGGTATCTCTTTCATATCAGCGGCATCTAATAACAATATCCTGTTAGGGCTTAGTTTGGCTATCTTTCCAAGAAAATGTTCAGGCACTCGTTCACAATAAAAATTTGTTACCCAATCAGGAAGGTTTGCTAGTTGAAGACTCATTAAAACATATAGTCCTACAGCATCGTCTCCATTATCTTCATTACCGATTCCAAGAATAGCAAGTTTGTTTGCGCCACTAAGAAAATCATCTATCTTTTGAATGAACTCTTGGGTAAACCCTTTGTCTTTTGTAGATTCTGACATTAAGATAATGCCACGTAAAGGAGTTGATAAGTACTTCTTTTGTAAATAAAAGAAGATGTATGCTAGATGTGATATTAGAAAGTTGTTATTTAGTTTTTTTCTTGAACATTTGATATTTTGATGGAAGATGTTTATAGGTAAGAACATATGCAAGAACAGGAACAGCTAACCACAGAGGGAGTAGATATAATCCAAAGAGCTTGGCCCAATTATCCCATTTTAACGGATCATGACCGTTTTCTATTTCCCATCCATCTAATAAACCATCTTTGTCTGTATCTGCAGTGAAAAGCGAGGTGTGGTAAACCTTAGCTTCTTCATAATTGGTTAACCCATCACCATCTTTGTCCTCGTGAGCGTCATCAATGAGTGGATTAAGCCCCACTTGGACTTCCCAACCATCAACAAAACCGTCTCCATCGGTGTCATCATTAGTATGGTTAGTTTGGTAAAATTCTTCTGTTAAATCGTCAAGATAGTCACCATCAGAGTCCATCCAACCAGTATGGTAAGCAGACCCCATAAAACAAGGCCATGGAGCAGCACTGCCTTGTATACTTATTCTTGAATTTAGGGGCTTTAAAGAGAAACAATATAAGTTGTTATCATCTGATCCTATAAGCACTTCAAGAATATTGTCCCCATCTAAGTCTGTCACATAAGGCGATGATGCGATATAATCATCTGTTGTATATTGCCATTCTACTTGTCCATAATGATTAATAAGGTAAAGATCATTATCATAAGAACCAATTAGGACTTCTAGTAAACTATCACTATCAAAATCTATTAATGCTGGGGAAGAACGAATTCCATTTCTTGTAGTAAATTTCCATGCAAAACTACCATCATAATCTATACAGTATATACTCTGGTCTTCAGACCCTGATCCAAATACTATTTCTAGGTAACCATCATTGTCAAGATCGCCTAATCCTGGGGAGGATGCAACATAATTGATTATAGTATAATTCCATTTAAGTGCACCTAAGTTGTTTAGGCAATATAAATTGTTATCCCATGACCCAAACACTATTTCTAACCACCCATCATGATCTAGATCGGCTACTGCAGCAGAGGAAGTAACTACTCCTTTAGCAAAAAATCTCCATTTTCTTTCTCCTGTGGCATTAACACAATGGAGATAACCATCCCATGATCCTACTAATATTTCTAGATATCCATCTTTATCCAAATCAGCTACACATGGAGTAGAAAAAATCGCGCTACTAGTGGTATAGTTCCATTTTTGTCTTCCTTGATTATCGATGCAGTATAGGTTGTAATCCTCTGAACCTATAAGGATTTCAAGTACACCATCTCTGTCTATGTCTGCAATAGTTGGGGAAGAATAAATATTTCTTTTAGTATTATATGTCCATTCCACCTCTCCTTCATGACTGACACAATGGAGCATATTATCATAGGATCCAACAAGTATTTCAAGAGTACCATCATTGTCAAGGTCTGCTATTGCAGGTGAGGACACAATGTTCGACCCAGTTGTGTAAACCCAATTCACCTCACCTTCATAATTGATACAGTAGAGATTTCTATCCCGAGAGGTAACTAGAACATCTAAAAACCCATCACCATCAAGATCTGCTACAGCTGGACATGAACGAATACTGTCAGCTGCTGGGAAAGACCATTCTAAAGTAGGGTTGGTTATGACTGTTTTTATTGTTGAAGGAGAGGTTTTTACACTTGGCATTAAAGAATGTTTATAGGTTATACACACTAAAATCATCATAAAGATAATAATTGATCTTAACTTCTTTTGCTCCACACTCTTCTACTCCTTCAACTCTTTATAGGTTCTCATGTGTTAAGTGTTTTCTTTCTTAGCAGAGTTTACTAAAATGTTTTCAAGTATTATGAAACTTTCTGATTATAATAATATTTTCACTAGCAATTAGTAAATATTTGTCTAATTTTTATAAGAACGATTATGTTTACCAAATGCTTTTATATCTATTTTTTTTTATTTAGTTTACTATGAAAATAAGGGAAGTTGTAGTTTATAGTTTAGTATTTATGTTTATATTTTCAATTACTGGAAATATGAGTAGTGCCTATATGAATAAGAGTAAAATGTCTATTTTTGCTCTAGATGAGACTAATAAAAACCCTTGTTGTACGGTTGAACTATCTGCGAAAGATTATATCACTAAAGATGATCAATATATTGACGCTGTAGTACTTTTTAATAAAGAGGTATTAGTAGATATCAAAGACTTGGAAATCACGAGAATTTATAGTAGTTTAAATGGTCTAGCTGGGAAGTTTCCAAGTGGGTTATATGCTTACCTAGAATCAGCCTGGTTTGTAAGTGTCATAGATGAAGATAGCTATGTGCAATTATGCAGTGAAGATGAGATTATTATTAATGATAATATTACAGATTATGTTGAACCTACCGAAAATGATCAACTCTCGTGGGGAGTAGATTGGATAGATGCAGAGAGAGTTTGGGGCGGTGAAGAAGACGCAACAGATGTAGTTCTTGGAAATTATGCTGGAGAAAATATCAAAGTGGGTATTATAGATTCAGGAATAGATTACACCCATCCAGATCTTGATGATAACTATGTAACAGGAATAGATTATGTAAATAATGACAATAATCCATATGATGATGAAGGGCATGGAACTCATGTTGCAGGAATTGTAGGAGCTGAAGATAATGACGTTCCAGGTATTATTGGTGTTGCGCCAAAAGTTTCTTTATATGGTATTAAAGTTCTGGATAGTTCTGGAAAAGGTAGTTTTTCCAACATCATTGCAGGAATTGATTGGGCTATTGAAAATGATATGGATATCATAAATTTAAGTCTTGGAGGTCCATTTGGGACCACCGCTCTTAAAGAAGCTACAAACAGAGCTTGGGATGCAGGGGTTATTGTGGTTGCTGCTGCAGGTAATAAAGGCTGGTATCTTGATCTTTTTTACTATTGGTGGGTATGTGCTCCTGCAAAGTATGATAAATCTATTGCAGTTGCCAATCTAGAACCTGAACCTTCTTCTACTGATCCTACTTCTGTGACTCGACATAGCTCAAGTTGTACAGGAAGTAGTTTGGACGTTAGTGCTCCAGGTACACTTATTTTAAGTACCTATCCTTCAAACACTTATTATGAAGGAACTGGTACTTCTATGGCAGCTCCCATGGTTGCAGGAACTTGTGCACTAATACTTAGTGCGAATCCTTGGTTTACACCAGATGACGTTAGAGACATTTTAATAGCAACAGTAGAAGATTTAGGTGATTCAGGTCATGATAATAAGTATGGATATGGTCAGATAAACGCATGGAGTGCAGTAGAAGAAGCTAACATAACAACTCCTACTGATACTGATAGTGATGGTTTGTATGATATGGAGGAGCTTCAGTTAGGTACAGACCCTTTCGATGCTGATACTGATGGTGATGGGTTATCAGATGGTTCTGAGGTGGATACCTATGGAACAGATCCATTGTGCATAGATACTGATGGTGATACAATGATTGATGGCTGGGAAATAACTTACTCTTTTGATCCTCTTGATTCATCAGATAAATTAGGTGACCCTGACAATGACCAACTGTTAAATTATGAGGAGTTCCTCGCATGTTCCAACCCTCATGTTGCTGACACTGATGGTGATGGGTTATCAGACTATCAAGAATACCATGTCTACTACACTAATCCTCTAAATGTGGATACAGATGGGGATGGTTATACGGATTATTATGAAATTAATCCCCCCTTCACATATGATCCCTCTGATCCTAATGATATTAACAGCATACCTACCGTGGGTGGTGGAGGTGGAGGAGGTGGCTTATTCTAGATTGTCAGTTTAGAGTTGATATTGCAGAAGACTTTACAACCCAAATTGTAAAGTTATTTCTATTTTTTATTATTAGATTCTTTTCAGTATTGCAAAGAGTTTTTTCCAATTTTCTAATTGTTTGAATAAACTCTACTTATGATGTTGTAGTATCTTGGAATGATGATAATTAGTTCTCTATATTTTCTTCTAGGAATTGTAACACATGTTTGCTACATTCCTCAGGAAAGAATAGCCAAACATAAGCATGCATGCCTCCTTTAACATGAACTATTTTACTGTCAGTTAAATAACTACGGAAATGGTTTAATGCATTTTGAAGCCGTTCATTCTCCCACTCCTTATCTCCAGGCATGAAAAGAACTGATACTTTTATGTACTTATAATATTCTTCAAACCTAAAACTAGTATACTGTTTTAGATAACTTTCACTTACCCATAAAGGAACTGTTCCTGAATATTTTCCTTCCGGAGTCTCATATGTCTCATACTCTGCCATTATTCTTATTTGTTCATTCCAGAACCCTTTCGGTTCATAATTTTCTCTAAGAATCTTCATCATTTCTTCAGGAGAATCATAATACACTTCTGATGCTCGAATGCGTTTCATCATTTCTTCTTGTTCTTTCTCTTTTTCTTCCTCGGATGGATCACTCAACCCATAAGGACCATAAGCATTATTCATTGCGCTCCCCTCTATGACTAATGAGAGAACCTTCTGAGGATATCTAGCAGCAATGCTTACCGATAATTCTGCTCCAAGAGAACTTCCAACAAAATGGGCTTTTTCTACATTGAGTTTTTCCATCAATACTATAATGTCATCAGCCATTTTATCAATATGATAACTACTCTTAGGTTTATCAGATAAGCCATGACCTCGATAATCTGGAAGTATTAACCTATACTTTCCTTCAAAAAAAGGAATGACGCCATTCCACATTGCTAAAGATGAAAAACCGAAATGGAGGAAAACAATTGTTTCTCCGTCGTAAGGATATTCGCGATAGTGAATATTTATTCCATCTACATCTACAAAATCATCAATCATTTTTTTCACTTTTTCTAGGATTGTTAATAAGAAGAATATTACTGAGCCGGTTATTAATTTGTTGTAAAACTAACCAGAAATAGTAATGTTTGAATTAGTTCCACATCCTTTTGCTATTACTAGAGGCTGAGCCGATAACAACCGACTAACCAGAGGTCTTGGAGGAGTTCTTATATATTTGTTGCATAATGTTTGTTTCTGAATAACCGGAAATAGTAATGTTTAAATTAGTTCCACATCCTTTTGCTATTACTAGAGGCTGAGCCGATAGCAACGACTAATCGGGGGTTTAGGGCGCCCTTACAATCCAGAAATGCTCTATATGCTGGGATGAATGCTGTTGCTGAGGCTTAGCAAGGGTTGATACGCTCTATCTGGAAAGCGTCGAAGCATCGACCCATGGGATTGCATATTTCAGAGGCGATTTCGGAGGAAATCGTTAGAAAGGATAAGGTCAAAATGAGTCAGGCACGGAAGTGAGCAGCTCTAAGACCGATATGTGGTGCTTATGGCAATCGGTGTGGAGCCTAAGGATAGGAAACGGCTTCCTGCGCTATGTCAAACTTCAGGTCGCTATGATTGGCTCAGTTGTCTATTATTTTTCTCAAACCTATCGATTACTGAACAGTTATTGTCAATAGAAAATAATCAATAAAAAAGAAAAAAAATGAAAAGAATTATTTAGTCAAACATTTTATGCAAAATCTTTTTCAGAACTAAAATTATCATTCTATTGAAAACTCCCTGGCTTCGTTAATTGATGCAAGTAAATTTTCCCAATCTGTGACCATTAGATCTATTTGTTCCAAGCCCTTTTGGCTAAGTTTGTAATATCTTCTCATTCTCCCTTCACAAACCTCATTCCTAGTCGTCACCATACTTTCTTCTTTGAGCCTTGTTAGGATATTATAGATTGTGCCATCACCTAGCTGAGAATCCGATGGAGGTAAGAGTGACCTAGCCAGTTGTAGAATTTCCCATCCGTGCCTTTCTTTCCTAAGTAATAGAAGCACAATAAATTCAAGTACTCCTCTGGAAAGCTGTGTTCTCCACTTTTTTAACTTCGTATCGTTATTTTCTTTAGATGGCATCTAATTATCTCCTTCTTTCTTCTTCTCCGTTTTGGTTAAATTTTTTTTATTATTCCAATCCAGAAATGTTAATAGTACCAATGTAATAAATGTACAAATTTCAATAGCTGATGAAAACCAAGGAACTAAAGGCGACCATTGAATATGAAGAGCTGGTAATACTTCTGTTTCATATCCCTCTGTATGACTACTATAATAGAAAGTTATTACGCTTGGTCCAGATACTTCAGCGATAATATATCGAACAGAGATGTAATATCCTTGGTCTGTTGAGTATACAGGGTCTGCTGAGGGTTCAAAACTCCCCTCGATAATACTTTCACTGTGTTCATCTAGGGATCTCCAAGTGACTCTCCACTCTCCCTCTAAGGCATATATATCATCGGTTACCCTGTATTCAATGTTTGTATAAAATGAAATATACACCCTTCCTTTGGCGGGGATACCATACTCTGTACGTTCTTGGTAATAATAATCAAAGGCAGGATGATCATAGAGGGTGTAAGAATCAGATACTTTAGAAAGACTAGTGAAATGTGGTTGAGAACCTAGTACCGCAAAAGCGGTTATCAGAACCAAAAATATCGAGAACCATTGTTTAGTCCCTTTTGGATAAGTAAATTGAGGGAGAAGCTTCCTTTCAGTTTTTTTGCGTTTTCTATAATAAAGAGATGTCCATATTAAAATGAGTGCAAAATCAATAAAAAACAATAAAAATATCCAATCACCATATTTGTGAGTTGCTTGTATGCCAAAAACCATACTCAGTCTATCTAGAGTTTCTCTTCCTTTGAAATTATTAAATGCGGTAAAATCTTCAACCATTATTGCTAATTGGAAAATCAACGCTAGTATCCCTGCTATCATTACTTTTGGTGATGCTTTTGACACAATGATGGCCATTATTCCCAATCCAATGATTAAAAGACCAATCCCTTGATTTGGTGTAATAAAACTTGTTAATATGAATAGAGTAATTACTCCTCCCAGGTTATCAATAAGATATTCGTTTGTTTCCTCTTTTAGTTTATGTTTATAGTGATTCACATATTTCACTGTATAAAGAATTGCAATTATGATTAAATATGTTCCAAGAAGTATCTGTCTTAAAATTCCCTCAATAACTAGTCCCCCCATATGTTCAGGCCACATGTCCGAGAAGACTTTGGAAAATTGAATGTAGGGTGTAATAGTTATTTTTATCCAAATACCGACAAGAAACCAATACATTACCAGTGTCAGATTGTTAAAAATTGCTCTTGCATCATAGGGGGAAAATCTCTCCTTAACATATTGCTGTACTATCCATGTAAAAACATTCAAACAGAAAAGAGTCCCTATAAACCCATACCCGCTATTTGCAAGGAAAACACCAAAAAGAGCTGATGAATTTTGCCAATTGATACCTGTTCTCTGAAATAAAAAGAAAGTAGCCAATCCAAAGAAAAGAACTAAAACATAGCTACAAGACAGTAGTAGTAACTGAATGATTTGTTTAAATGCTAGTAGGTTGGATTTGATTTCTAGGTTGGAATCACAGAATTCTTTTGGAGAACCAAATTTACTCTCTAGCTCAGTAAATGAGGTTATTTCACATTCTTCTATATATGAACTTAAGCTTATTTCCGTTTCATTAATTGATTTTTTTATTTGAGAATCAGGAACACATCTTTTTACCATTTCAATGGATAATTTGCGCAAATACTTGTTTTTAATCTGTTCTGAATCGTCTTTTTTCCTAGAGGAGAATCTCAAACCCATTTTAATCCACACAATACCTTTGTCATACCTTTTGTTAAAAGGTATTAATAAGTTTTTCGAATAAATTAGGCTTATGATTATACAATCCGGAGTTGAGATTAAGAGACAATAAATTAACTCTTGATTTTTTCAAGAAAAATCTACAAATAAATTTTTAATGCAGAAAAAAAAGAAAAAAGAGATCTAATATCTAATATTCTTCACATAGAATCTCGAAATAGTTATGTGGGTGAGAGCAGCAGGGACATGTGTGTGGGGGTTCTTCTCCTTCATGAACATAACCACATTTACGACATACCCATTTAACTTTCTCTTCTTTCTTGAAAACTGTCTTGCCTTCTACTTGCTCTACCAGTTTTTTATAGCGTTCTTCATGATGAACTTCAGCTCTTCCTATTGCTCTAAGTCTATCTGCAACTTTAGGAAATCCTTCTTTTTCTGCTATATCAGCAAATTCGGGATACATGATAGTATACTCATAATTCTCTCCAGCTATAGCAGCTTTCAAATTTGCTATTGTATCGTCCATAACTAGAGGTGCTTCAGCTTCAACATGTATGGCTTCCTCCTTATACTTGAGTTTCTTTTTGACTTGTTTCAACATTTGGAAGTTCCATTTTGCATGTTCTCTTTCATTGTCTGCTGTAACTAGAAAAATATCTGCTATTTGTTCATATCCTTCTTTTTTAGCTACTTTTGCATACATTGTATAGCGATTTCTTGCTTGGCTTTCTCCAATAAATGCTTTTGCTAGATTTTTTATTGTTTCACTCATCTTTAATCATCCCCTATTCTTGTATGGATAAAGGTTTAAGCAACTTTTTTATTCTTATTAAAAACGATTGTGATTAAAAAGTAAAATAGATTTTAAACTTCAAGTAATTGTTTTAACCAACAAGTTTTACATAGGTTTCCAGTGGTTGCGTTTCCGCACTCTTCACAATTTTTCATTTTCTTACTAGTTTTAGTTTCTTTCATAGATACCAGTAATTTATCCTGTCCACGAACAATATTGTAACAGAGCATTGGCTGTTTTTCCTGTGTTTTGAATATGAATTCTCTTACTTCCCCTCGGTAAGCTTCAACAGCATAAGGACACTGAATTTCTTGATATTCAAGCTCATTAATGATACAATACATGACAATTTCTGCTTGTGGTGTAGCTCGAAATGGTTTTGCTCTTGGAATAAGAGTTTCATGTATTTTTCTTGGAGTTGGATTTAATCTAGCTAATCTTGTTATGTCCCCCCTAATGATATTGAGAAGTATGGTTTCAGCTTCATCTTCAAGATTATGAGCAGTGATTAAAACATCCGCATTGACTTCTAATGCTGCCTTATTTAACACGTTACGTCTAAGAATACCACAATAAGAACAAGCTCCGAGTTCTCTCTTTTTTCCACGAGAACCTAGTTTTTCTATTATCTCATCTAAATCATATCCGAAATCCTTTTCGAAAGAGTAGACTACATGTTCTACCCCAAGTCGGTCAGCATGTAATTTCGCATAATGTAATCCTTCTTCTCTATAATTTTTGATCCCTTCATCAATAGTAATTGCAACTAATTCGCTCTCCTGAAAGTCTTTCTCGATTTTGTGTAAGATGTCTAATAAAGCAGTACTATCTTTGCCTCCTGAAAGTCCTATGGCAATTCTGTCACCGCGACGTAACATTTTATATCTGGTTATGGTCTTGCGTACTCTCTTTTGCATCTGTTCATTGAAATGTTTATGACATAAGGATAATTTATCATATGGACGAACATATAAGGATTGATTATCACAGAAAGAACACTTCATTTTGTCACCACTAGAACTTTACCATTGATAAAACTAAATTAAGCACGATTATACAAATGAAAAATATTCTCAGAGTATTTAGTATTTTCTTATGTTGTGGATTCGCTTCATCTCCCTTCACATTCAAATACTCTTGTAGAATCTTATCTCCATCTGTTATTACTAAGGGTAACATGTTCATGAATACTGCCATTATGCTCAAATTCAGACAATAGATTACTTCGAGACTCCAATAATATGGAAACCAGAGGGAAAGCCAATTTGCTTTAGGAGGAAGGTAATTATATATTGTGATTCCCAAATATATTTTTTCACTGTTCACAGTTTGAGAAGATGGATCTATTTGGGTTGGAACTAAGGAAACGTTACGCCCATCTAGTAATGAGAGATATAACAAGGTCGCATTAACGTTTTGGTGTACAAAAACATTGTAATCTTGATTGTCCCTGATTTTCATATATTCGATTTTGTTTGTGCTTTCATTGAAAATACCCATTTCTTGAATTACATCCCCAGTGACTAAATTAGAGATATCTGCAGGAAATTCTTCATATACTTTTGTTACAATAACTCCGTTTGCTTCATAATAACCAGCTGAAATGATTGCAGGAGTTAAGAGATAAAGTCCCACAAAGAGAACGGACATTATTGCATTTAGTGCTGAACCATTTAGTAGAACTTTAATTCGACTTTTCTTGGTTGCTTTGGCTAGGCTTTCGTTTACGAGTTCCACAAAGGCACCGAATAAGATAAAAAACAGAAAAATTCC
Source organism: Candidatus Heimdallarchaeota archaeon (assembly GCA_030668875.1). Taxonomy (GTDB): domain Archaea; phylum Asgardarchaeota; class Heimdallarchaeia; order Heimdallarchaeales; family Heimdallarchaeaceae; genus UBA460. Next base: position 34,786 of record DAOVER010000010.1, on the reverse strand, counting down.
CGACGATTTTAGTTCAATTCCCTCTCTCTTAGCCATAACCGCATGACCTAACTCATGTGGTATGATGACTAAAATGATTGGTAGTATAAACAATAAAGATGTTTGAAAATCAACTGTAATACCCGGGATAAGTAATTGCATTCCTAGTGCTCCATGGGCATTAAACAATATTAGAAATGGGTTCACCAAAAAATATACTACAAGAGCAAATGTAATTAATCCTGTTAGTACTTGCCCAATTCTATAGAGAATTTGCCAAAATTTCTTCAATTTCTCTCCAAGCTTGGAAAGGATTTTGTTAAATAATTCTGTTCTGAACATCACTCCAAAAGGATAGAAGTTAATTCCAAATCTCTCCAATTTAAAAAAACTTCCAATGGTTGTAAGCGTCATCAATGCTAATATTACAATAATTATGATTTGGAGAGCAGTCAACATTTGTGTCCATTCCAACTAGTATGGCAAAGTCTAAACAAACTTGCTTTTACTTATTTCTATCTCTGTTATAACCTTCAACACAAAAATTCTCTGTTCAAACTGATTCTTTTTAATGTCAGGATAACCCTCTTCATCAGATGAAAAGAATCACTAAATGGTACAGTAATAGAGTTAAGGGAACTATACCTAAAGGTTGCCAGTATTGTTCACTTGGATCTAAATTGGTTCTTTTCATCACAGGTGAATGTGACTCTAATTGTTTCTACTGCCCCTTGACAAAGGAAAAGAAAAATGATGTGATTTTTGCAAATGAAAAACAAATACATTCATTTTCTGAAGCTTACGATGAAGCTGTGATGATTTCTGCGTTAGGTGCAGGAATCACTGGAGGTGATCCTTCGACACATCTGAATAGAACAATAGAATATTTATCAAAGTTCAAAGAAGGATTCGGTCAAGAATTTCATTGTCATCTTTATACTTCTTATTCTCTGTCTTACGATGATTTGAAAGCATTACACTCGGCAGGGTTGGATGAAATCCGTTTTCATCCTCCTCGTCTATTACTGACTGAAAAGATGAAGAGATCTATTTCAGATGCTAAATCACTTTCATGGAATGTTGGGTTCGAAATTCCGGTTATACCTGATAAACAAGAAGAAATACAAGGTATAATTGAATTTGCTGAAATAATAAATCTCGATTTTGTTAATCTCAACGAGTTAGAGATAACAGAAGAGAACTTGCAAAAACTAAGCAAGCTGGGTTATCATGCTAAAACAAGTCTCAGTGCTGCAGTTAAAGGAAGTGAAGAATTAGCAATAAGGGTTTTGAAAAATAATCGAAGAAAACGTGTAACCTTACACTATTGTTCTTCCAGCTATAAGGATAATATTCAGTTACGTAATCGACTGCGACGAAGGGCTAAACGTTTTGCTCTCCTTTCTGATGAAATCACAGACGATGGCTTAATCGTAAGAGCTCAGATAATTGTTAAAGAAGCAAAATCCTTGCTCAACGTTAAAGATGCAATGATTACTGATTTTGAAATTCCTGAGAAATTAGTTAATATAGATGAGAAAAATAAAATGATATTAACAAATTGGTTACTAACGAAAAAATATGGTTCTAGTTTAGCAAAAAGATTTCATAATGAAATATCTGCTATTTACATAATTCACCAATATCCTCATGAAAATGGTATTATAACATATTTGGATCCTATTTTTGAGGGAGAAAATAATTAATCATGTATTGAAAAACGAAGAAGTGCAGCAATTCCTCCAAGTTTTGAAAGTTGTTCTCCTGAATCATGATACACAGACATCAACACTGTTTTTCCTCTCATTTCAGAGTTAGTATCGACCAAACTATCGATTTCGTTTCTCTTCTCAAGATCCTCGATACCTAATTGGTCATCACTGATCAAAAGAGTTTCAACTGCTCCCATCATTAAAGCGCTTTTCACTTTTTCCAAACCGTATGTTACATCACCTGTTTCTTTACCGATACGTTTGAACACCTCATCCAATAGCCTCATCTCATACGCTACTCTTTGTTCTTTTGCTATTTTCTCAGGAAGTTTTTGTGATAATACTTCTTTTAATCCAACTCTTCCACCTGTGCTGGAATGAACAAGGTTTGTTTTTGCTGCAAGCTTTGGGTCTCGGTTTTTTAGAAATGTTAAGAAATTCTCAGGTGTAAAACCAGGTCCAGCTAAAATCACTGTCTTTGGTGTGTATTGGAGATCAGTATCTTGTAATATTTGAAGAACTTCATTAAAGAATAGTCCCATCTCACTTGTGTGTTGTTTAACGTCACTAAATTTTCTTGTTACTGATGGACTAAACTCAGAAATGATTTTTATTGAAAACTGTGTTACTAATGCAATACAAGCACTACTATCTTCAATTGTGATTACCAAAATTTGAGCTAACATTGAAGATTTCTCTACCTCATCTAATACCTTTTTTTCCATAGCTTTCCATTCTGATTTGATGATTTGCACTTTGTCCAAGGGTGACAAGGAAATAGTATGATAAGTTCCCAAGGAAATTAGATCTTCAGGTCCACCGGTTACTTTTCCTTTAACTCTCAGATTGTCACCAAAACCGTGAAAAGCAAATTCTTCCACATCTATCTCAAGAATCATTTTTATACGTTCACCAGAATCAGGTCTAGAATCCTCATCTTTTCTTCTTATTCTTCTAGAAGTAGTTGCTTTCACCTTGTCACCAGGCTTAAGAACGCGGTAGATTGCATAAAGATCACCTACATTTTCGGGGATAAGCTCAATGAATCCATGCTTGTAATCTTTCTTAAGAATCTTCATTAGAACACACCTTTAATTGTTTTGAAATCTTTTCATATTTTTTTATGCTTCCCCTTCTTTAATTAGAGTTAAAAAATCTATTCCATTTTCTCTCAAATCATTAAAATTCACTCGATAGCTATCTCCACTGCTTTGTGTGAGACCATCAGGAACTTCTAGAAAAAGAAAACCCATTCTTTTTCCAACAAATTTGACCGCTAGATAAGGTTGTCCTCCAATTCGTTTAGCAAATTCCATCAACCCTTCAACTTGATGTTTTTGGACGTAAAAGGTATTTTGTCTGCATGTTTTTATTTCTAATGTTAGTATCAACCCTTTCTCTGCTGATCCTGCTAATACATCCGGTCTAGGCATAAGACTTGTTCCTGAGGAAGAAGGTGCTCGCATAACTGCAAACCCATATTCCCATAATCTGTTTGCTATTTTTCGTTCATAATCAGCTGCTAATTTTTTACTCAAGTTAAACAACTCATTCAGTCTTCTCGTTGAATCACGTTCAAATTACTTTGTTTAAAAGTTTGTATCCTTAACAAACGCACGTTATGAAACTTGGTCAAACTTGCCAGAGGCGGTCTAACCGTCGTTTAGGTGGGTCCCCTCACGTGCGTTGAGGGGAAGAAAAGTCAGCAAGGAGGAGCTTTCCCTCTCCTTTGTCTGTGTAGTCTTCCAGCAAAGGAGGTTATCAAGGCAATCATATCTCCCACCAATCGTTCCTCCTTAGAAGCACTTCGTTGTTCATGCATAATTACTATGCTTGTTGAAAATGCTTGCCAGTAGTGTTTGATCACTTTTGTTCCAAACCTTGCCAATCTATCTTCATAGGTACAGATAACAGCAAAAGGACTAGTTGTTGCCACTTCATTCAGTAATTTTTGCAAACCTTTTCGTTGCTCATTCATTCCTGAAGCAATATCAGCAAAAATTTTTCCCATTTTCCACCCTTGCTGTTTGGCAAACTTTTGTAGTTGTTCTTTCTGGTTCTGCAATTCTTTTTTTTGCTTCGCTGCACTTACTCTCGCATATCCAATTACTATTCTCTTTTGCCTTCCTTCCTCTCTCTCTTTTTCTATGTTCATTGCTTGTACAAGTAAATATCTCCTATCTCCTCCCCTTGTTCTTCTCTCTGGTAATAATTTCTCTTCCTTTTCCCATCGTCTTAACGTGCTTGTTGACACTCCTTGTAACTTTGCTGCTATCCCAATTCTTACTAACATATGCTCTCTTTCTTCTATTTCCTCTAAATTCTTCCTCCCTTTTTCTTCACAACAAGATTGAGTAAGTTTTTACTCTTCAGTTGACGACGGTCATTGAGAAAACTAAAAAAACTTAAACGAAGATATAACTAAGTCTCTAGGAGCTGCAAGTACTTCATGAACAAAATACGACAAATGACGATAAAAGATATCCCCTTGGTTTATGAAATAGAACGCAGAAGTTTTCCATACCCTTTTGGTGAAATACTCATTGGGAGTCTCTATTTTGGTGCCCCTAAGTTATGCTTCGTTCTTGAACAGAATGAAAAGATGATAGGCTTTCTTTTGGGTGGATACACCCCGATTCCTAAGCAAGCTCACATACTATCTTTTGCTATTCTCGAAAGTTTCAGGGGAGAAGGATTGGGGAAAGAATTACTAATACATTTTCTGAATCAGTTAAAAAGCTCAGAATTCAACAGTGTGAAATTAGAAGTAAACGTCGACAATCAAAAAGCAATAGAATTGTATGAATCTTTACAGTTTAAAATTGAATCAAGAATAAGAAAATATTATCAGGATAATAGTGACGCATATTTGATGGTAAGGAGACAGGAATAAAACTCCATTATGAAGACTCTACAATTTTTTCGTCTTCAATGCCCATGATTTGTTTGTGTATATCTTTTGCCGCAATTTTCCCTGCACCCATTGCGGCTATAACAGTAGCAGCTCCGGTTGCAATATCTCCACCAGCATAGACTCTATCCTTACTTGTTTTTCCAGTATTTCTATCAGTAACAATGGTTCCCCAACGTGATACCTCAAGATCAGGTGTTGTACGAGGAATAGTTGGATTCGGGTCATTTCCTACAGCTATAACAACAACCTCACATTCTACAAGATGCTCAGAACCAGGTATTGGGATGGGTTTTGCTCTACCGGTTTCGTCAGGTTCTCCAAGTTCATATTGAAGACATTCAACAGCTTTTACTTTTCCTAATTCATCACCAATCACTCGAATTGGATTAGTTAGAAATCGAAACTCAATGTCTTCTTCATCCGCATGATGAACCTCTTCTTGTCTAGCAGGACATTCTTTCTTACTTCTTCGATAGATTATAATTGAATGTTCAGCTCCAAGACGTTTCGCGGTTCTAGCTGAATCCATTGCAACATTACCTGCTCCTATTATCAAAACCGTTTTTCCGCGTTTGACAGGTGTTTTATATTCGGGAAATTTGTACCCTTTTAAGAGATTAACGCGAGTAAGGTATTCATTTGCACTATATACATTGACTAGATTTACACCTGGAATATTTAAAAATCTCGGAGCACCTGCGCCCGATCCAATAAATACTGCATCAAATTCTGCTAAGAGCTCATCTACGGTTTTATTACTACCAACGATGAAATCTAAATTTATTTTTACTCCTAGTTTCTTAAGAAAATCAATTTCATACTTTACAATACCCTTAGGAAGACGAAATTCGGGTATACCATAAATGAGAACTCCACCTGGTGCGTGTAAAGCCTCATAGATCGTTACTTTATGACCCAACAAAGCTAAATCTCCTGCACAAGTTAAACCGGCTGGGCCCGCCCCAACAATTGCAATGTTTTTACCCGTTGAACTAGGAAGTTTAGGGACCTCTTCACCATGATCTCGAGCATAATCAGCTACAAATCGTTCTAAATTACCAATTGCAACTGGTTGATGTCTCCTCCCCATTACACATTTTGCTTCACATTGTGATTCTTGTGGGCAGACTCTACCGGTAACAGCTGGTAAACTATTCTTTGTTTTGATTAAAACGGCAGCTTCCAGAAACTTTCTCTCTTTTACTAGTGAAATAAAATCACGAATTGGTACTTCAACAGGACATCCACTAACACAAGGCTGATTTTTACATTTAAGGCAACGTTGAGCTTCAAAAACTGCTTCAGCTTCATTGTAACCGTAAGGTACCTCGTCAAAATTCTGAACACGATCTGATGGTTCTTGACAAGGCATTGGAAGTTTGGTTCGAATAAGTTGAGGTCGAGGTTTTCTTTGTGCAGTCATTTCCGTTCACCCTTTTTATCACGTTGACAACCTTCACGATGCTTCTGATAATAATCCATAGCTTCTTTCTCTTCTTCTTTATAGCTAGATAATCGTGACATTGTTTCTTCCCATTCGACTAAATGAGCATCGAAGTCAGGTCCATCAACACAAGCAAATTTGGTTTCTCCCCCCACTGTTACTCGACATGCACCACACATACCAGTGCCATCCAACATTATAGTATTAAGACTCGCTATAGTCTTGATGTTGAAAGGTTCTGTTACTTTCGAAACAAATTTCATCATGATTGGAGGACCAACACAAAAGACTGTGTTAATTTTTTGACCGCTTTCAATCATCTCTAATAGTTGATCTGTAACAAACCCATGTCTTCCCTCTGATCCATCATCTGTGCAGATGTGTAGGTTATCTGCAAATTCTTTAATCTCATCAACATTGAACAATAATTCTTTATTTCTAACTCCGATAATAACTTCGGTATAATTTCCAGCTTGCTTGTATGCCCTAGCAACTGGTGTCGCAATTGCAATACCTAGCCCTCCACCAATTACTATGGTGTTACCAGCATTTTCAACATGGGTTGGAATCCCTAAAGGTCCCACACAATCACGTAAATTGTCCCCTTTTAGTAAATCTGCTAGTTCATAAGTGCTAGCTCCAACTTTTTGAAAGATAACTGTTATCCATCCTTCATTTGCATCCCAATCTGCAATGGTTAAAGGAATTCTTTCACCTTTATCATCTGTTCTAATAATTACAAACTGTCCAGCTTTGCATACCCTTGCAACGTCTGGGGCTTCAATTTTAAACCAAACACTCTCTGCTGTTACATCCTTACGGTCTATCAAGGTAAACATTTTCAATTCACTCTCTGATATTTTTCGCGATAAATATGTATAATGTGCGTTATTTTCTATAATTTTTCTTCCTTATTTGAATAATTCCCTACATACATCATTAATGGAGAAATAAATGCTAATTTTTCATGATCTCTCGCAATAATTCTGTTGCGTATGAACCCTTTGGGATTTTGAAACTAATTTCTGTTTTTGTTTTCGTACTATTAGTTTCATCTTCTAGTACATTTTCAATCTGTAGATCATCAGGCAAGAAGCTTATGGCTCTAGACGTTCCTTGCCCTCCAATTTTTTGAATAATAGGATTTTGAAATATATTAACATCTATCTCTTCTTCATTAAGGATTTCTTCATAGATATTCCTAACATCACCAGATAAAACCGTTTTTCGACCTATTATGGGTGCGTGAATTCTACCATCTTTTATAGTTTCACCTGCTATATTTTCTTGTAAATTTTGGCTGTGTTTATTCCATCTTACAGTTAGATATCTGTTGAAAAGCTTTGCTTGGAATGCGTGCACAAATAGTTTTCTGAATTGTGGAGGTAAAGAGAAAAACACTTGTTCGTAGTTCATCCTACGTTTGATTAATTCTCTTAATAGTTTCCTTTCGATTGTCAAGAACCTTGGAAAAAGCTCCAGAGCTTCATTACAATCTTCTGTCTCCCAGTAGGTTTTTCTGGCTTTTTGTACTTCTTCTGATTCACCATCAATAACTTTACCTAGATATGTCTTAATTGCAAGTTCAAAGTCACCTTGAACCAAAATCCTACCAACTTGATGTGTTATAGGCCTTGATTCACCAAATCTTTGAATGCCAAAACCATTTAACACCCCTCCCTTTGTAGAAATGTCTTCAAGCGATTCTTCGATAAGTTTTCGTGTTTCTTCTTGAAATTGGTTTATATTTCTGATGATAATGTTAAATGCATTTCCCCAAAGATTACCTAATCTTATCTCTTTTAATCTTAAGCATAAGGAATGCGTTTTCATTTTGGGTAAATCTAAAGTGCTCAATGCCCCACTTTCAAATTTTTCTTTTAGACCCCAAATACACACTCTTTGAGCGGTCAAGGCTCTCTTATCCTTTGAGCCTGCAATGCTTATATCATTGCGTTCAACTTTCCATAATCTAGTTAACCAATCTAAAGCATCAGATGTATCAATATCCCTCTTCACTAAAACGAAATGGAGAAACAACCCTGGTTTTCCTGGTAACTCTATTTTCTCTAAACGTGGATCTAATTTGTGTTCTTTGTCAATTATTTCGCTTACAATGAAATCTTCAGGAAAATGTTTAATCTCTCCTCCAATACCTTGAGATTTTGTAATTAACGGAGTTAATAATTCAGAAGAATAGTTATTCTTCATTTATTTCAGCTCTTATAATAATGGTAATTCTTTCGAAACTTTATCGATATTTTGATCCAAAGATGGTCCAATTCCAATTACTGTGGTTGTTCCTGGAGGTAACTGAGTTAATCCAGCATCATTAATTACAGCAAAAGGGATATTCAACCTTCGTGCTTTTTCAGCAAGTTCATGAATCTCTTCTTCAGATTTCACTTTAACTGTAACTTTTTTTTGCCCCATTGAAATCCATTTATCTGCCCAGTCTGGATAGTGTTTTTTTGTTTTCAAATATGCTGAAATGGAACCGTGTGCAACTTGAACAGCAATCTTCCCTTTAGACATTTTAAGATCTGTTCGTACAGCAATAACTTGTTTATAAATGAAAGACATTACGAAGATAATAGTAAGTATGTGTTTAAATTTGTAACGATAAGAAAGCGTTGAATAATATAGAAAACAATATTTTCTATTGTTTCAAATTAACAATTCTTCTCTTGATAATCCTAACCCACTGTACTCTACTAGTAGAGTAAGAGATCTCTTTTTGCCCTCTATGTGAATTCAATATATGCTTCTGTGTTTAGCACTGAATTGACTGTTTGTATGATAACACCTTCGGGTATTGGTAATTCTTTTTTATACTTCTTGTCAATCTCAATTTTATATTCTTTATCGCTAAAAGGGGGAATATACAAAGTAGAAACCTTTGCAACAGGAATTGGATGAATGAGACTTTCAACAAGTCTTCGAGGGTCATTTGTCTTTTCTAGAAATCTTACTTCTTTATGAGAATGTTGCTTAATTTTATCCACAACTTCTGGTTTAGACAGCAGTGGGACATCTTGTTTTCTTGTAACTAAAATGATAACATCATCAAGCTCAACAGATGAATAGAAAGCAATATCCTTCATAGCTTTGTTGCCTTTGGAAAGGTCAACCAATATCTTTGATAATTCTATGTCAGAATCGCTAATTTTTCCTTCACGGTAAAGCTGTTTACATTTTCTGCATAGAGTATTTGTTTGAGCATCAATTAAACATACGGGTAATTTCACGCATAGCCACCTAAGCTATTTGTTGTATGCTTATACTTGGATATTTTAAGAATTGTGAATACTGTGAGTATTTTAAACACTAAAAATGGATATGATTAACAATAAGTAGAAGGAGTTTTTCCTATTAGATTAAGCCTCGCTCCATGAGAACCTTAAATTCATCTAAAGTTAATTTATTACCTTCATTATATCTAACAAGTATTTCTTCAGCTTTTGCATCCAGCTTTTTATCTCTTGCGCGCTTGGCCTCAACTCTTCTAGCTTTTCTAACAGCATGAAGTTCAATTCCAAACTCATTAGAGAGTTTCTTAACCTCTTGAGTTATACCATCGAGAGTTTTACGAATTTCAGTAATTTGACCGCTGAGGGCAATTACTTCTGCATGGGCAGCATCAGCTTCATCTTTGATTTTTCTAGCTTCTTTGGTTGCTCCAAGCATTTTTTCCTGATGAATTTGGGATTCTTGAGCAAGTGTTGTGACACTTGTATGATATGTCTTAATTTCAGTTTGCATATATCGAAGTTTATTTTGAATATCTCGTACTTCACTTCGCAAATCCTTGAATTGTTCAATTTTTTCAAATTCTGCACTTAGTTCTTCTAATTGACTAAGTGTACTTTTTTCCATTTCTTTGGTTAAAAAGGGAGTTGTTTCCAACTGTCTTTCTAAACGACGAATTTTTTCTCCCACCCTTCTATTTTTCGGAACTCCAACGTTCTTCATTTGTGACCCTAATTTAACAAGTCTTTTACCTATCTTGTCTGCGTCTTCTCGTAGAATGTCTCGCATCTGTTTGCGAACTTGAACTTCTTCATTTATTTGGTCTCTCCGTCCCTTAGAAGTTTTGGCTTCATTGAATAAATCTTTAGCCTGCTTGTTCTTCTGATCCCGACTGCTTTTGATTTCATTACGTTTTTCATTACATGTTCGGAGCTTATCAATGAACTCTTTTCGTTTCAATCTTAGTGAACCTAAATGCACTTTTTTTTCTTCCAAGCTCATTTCTTCACTTTCGACACTCATACACTTACCACGTTGTTATACGGTTCAGAGTTCTTATTTAGTATATAAATAACAATCAAATAATCGAGAGATTAATTTACATTTAAGTTTTATGTAAATGCACCAAACATTGTATCCTAACCTAGTCTCTAGTTCACCATTACTTTTTGTTTGAACGTTTCATTCGTAATTCTGGTGATCTGCATTTTCTACACTTTTTAGCATTAGGTGGATTTGTAGCGTAGCACTTTCTACATACTTTTTTATTCATAATATGAGAACGAGCTATTGCACGGTACTCTGGGTTTGTAACTGGCATTCAAGCATACCTCAATTATTTTAGTTTCTGCTTTAAACAAGTTAATAAAAGCATTTCTATTAAGAGCAAGAATAAAAAAACTCACTAGAAAAAGGGAAACGTGATTTTTTTATTGAATCAGATGAATCTGTATTGAAGTTTCTCCTTAACAGCATCTAAGAGTTTCTCTAGTTCTTCCAAGCTATTTTCCTCTTTTATTTTAATGACATCCTCAATTTCTGTCTTAAAATCTCTAAGATCTTTTATATCAGCAATAAGCTCCTCTATCTCTTTTTTATTTTGATCAATCTTGGTTTGAATATTTTCCATATCGATGGTTTCATCAATTAGTGATGAATCATTCTTTTCTTTAGCTATCACTAATTTGGTAACACTTTCATCCAGTTTTTTTATTCTTTGATTCATTGTATGAATGCGTTGTGTTACGATAACAATTGTATCGTTTGCTCTTTCTAATATAGGACTCTTTGCTTTTTTTCTTCTCTTCAAAGAGAAATAGATGATTAAGAAAATTCCCGCTAGAAAAACTGCCACCCCTATGCCTACATATAATGCTGTATTCATGTTAATCTCTAAATAAAGCTAAATTATTTATTATTTAAAGTTAAGCAAAAGATTATCCAATTGTTTATGACATAATGTAGGAAAGCAGAAATGTTCCCTGAAAATGTGACCAATTGTGATATATGGGAACGTTTTTAACACACTTTACCCTTCATTTTCTTGAACTAAATAGATTAGTTCACAAATCAGACTAAAAGGTACAAGAACGTACCTTGATAGCAAATAAAAATTAAAGTTTGCATAAAAGTTGAAAGAAGTCTGATGGGTATCACACTTACAATCACCTGTCACGATCATTGATGATCTTTACATAATAATAATCATAAATCATACTCTTACAGAACACACTAAAAAAGTGTATTTCATGTTTGAAAAATTCAGATTGAATTAAGTTTATAGAAAGTAATTAAGGGTGAAGGGAATAGTGGATATACCTATCGGTTTTTTGTTGACTTTGCAACTTATAAATAAACAAAAAGTAGGTGAAGGATATGGGCGTAAAAACTGATACTTCAACAACAAAATATGAAATTACAGCTAAATTCGAAGTCGATGGAGTGGTAGAAAAGCCAGATATCGTTGGCGCTATTTATGGGCAAACCGACGGATTACTGAGTGAAAACCTTGACATCCGAGAACTTCAAAAAACCGGTAGAATCGGGAGAATTAGTGTTGATTATTCTAGTAGTAGGGGAAAAACTACAGGTAAAATAGTTATTCCTTCTAGTTTATCAAGAACAGAGACCGCAATACTCGCAGCTACTCTTGAAACAGTAGATAGAGTTGGTCCATGTAGTTGTCAAATACAGCTGAAAGAGATAGTTGATGTGCGAGTTAACAAAAGACAATCAATTGTTGATCGTGCTTCTGAAATTATTAGACAATGGGATCAAAATGTAAGCCCATTTAGTTCTTCTATAACATTGGAAGTTGAAAAATCCTCAAAACCAGGTTCAATAGTTAAATTGACTGATGAAGGAATTTCTGCAGGACCTGGATTTGAAAGACAAAAGAAAACAATTCTGGTAGAAGGAAGAGCGGATGTCGTTAATCTTCTAAAATATGGTGTTGATAACACTATTGCGGTGAATGGAACCAGTGTCCCCCCCAAATTGATTGATTTGATCAAGAAAAAAACTGTTACAGCTTTCCTTGACGGGGATAGGGGTGGTGATTTGATTCTTAAAGAGCTTCTTCAAGTTGCACATGTACAGTATGTGGCGCGTGCTCCAAAAGGAAAAGAAGTCGAAGACTTAAACAAAGATCAAGTAAACAAAGCCCTTAATGATGCTGTATCAGTTGAAAAAACTATTTTCTTGACAGGAGAGGATGAAGGGAAAACAGTAAAAGAATTTCTTGATAAAGATAAATCTGGTGATAAAAAGAAAAGAAGAATTCTCAGATCTAAAAAAGAAACTGAAAAGAAACCCAAAACTAGACCTTCCTCAAGAGCTGGAAAAGATGTAAAACCAGCTGCTTCAAAAACTTCCTCAGTGAAAAAGGAAACAGCGGTTAAACCGACAACTTCTGTGAAACAACCTGTTAAGGGAAGACAACCTCGTGATAGTGCAGTTACTAAAAAACCACCATCTTCTAGCAGGCCTTCAAGTCGTCCTCCTGGCAGACCACGTGGTAGGCCTCCTCAAAGAGAAATAAGAAAAGTTCAACTGCCTGAATATTTGTCCGTTTCTGTCAAAAATATCAAATCAAAACATGAAGCAATTGTTTTTGATGAGACTGAAAAAGAAATTCTACGGAGTCCTGCAAGTGAAATTTATTCGAACTTAGATGGTGTTGAACAAGCGCATGTATTACTCATAGATGGTGTAATTACCCAGAGGTTGCTTGAAAAATCACATGCTAAAGGAATCAAAATGGTAATTGGTGCTCGAAAAGCTGAAATCACTAAACAACCAACCAATCTCCGTGTAATAGAATTTAAACAAATCTAATTCTTCTCTTTTTTTTCTTTTCTTATTGATGGCCAAAAACCTTAATAGTAAAATCGAGATTCGTAGGTAGAGATGATGCCCTTGGAATATCTATGACTTTCATTAGTTCGTTTTTACTATTATTACTGTGGGGCAGAAATCATCAAAGAATTTTCGTAAAACTCAGGTGATACGCAATGTCTATTGAAGATAAGATGAAATTAGTAACAAGAAATGCAGAAGAAGTTATCCTAAAAGAAGAAATACAAAAAATTTTCACTGAAAAAGAAAAGCCACGTGCTTACGTAGGTTTTGAACTTTCAGGATTACTTCACTTGGGAACAGGTTTAGTAATTGGTAACAAATTACAAGATTTAGCAAAAGCTGGATTCGAAACCGTTGTCTTCCTTGCAGATTGGCATAGTTGGATTAATAATAAACTTGGAGCTGATATGGATAAAATCAAGATAGCTGGTGAATATTTTCAAAAGGCTTTTGAATCGGTTGGTGTCAAAGGGCACAACATCAAGTATATCTGGTCTTCAGAGTTAGTAGAACGAAGTGATTATTGGGCTAAAGTAGTGCGGGTTGCTAAAGCAAATTCCATTGCTAGAATAATGAGGACCATGCCAATTATGGGTAGAAAAACTGAAGGGGAGATGGAATCAGCTTTTCTTTATTATCCCGCAATGCAAGTAGCTGATATTTATGATATGGAGATCGATTTAGCTGTTGGTGGAATGGATCAGAGAAAAGCACATATGCTAGCAAGAGATACAGCTGAAAAGTTAGGTTTTACTAAACCTTCATGTCTTCACACACCTTTGTTGACAGGTTTGGAAGGATTAGGGAAGAAAATGGATGCTGAAGCTGTTCCTGATTTATCTGCACAGATTGATGCAAAAATGAGTAAATCTAAGCCAGATACATGTATATTTATTCATGATAGTGAGGAAGACATATTTAGAAAAATCAAAAAAGCTCAATGTCCTCCTAAACAAGTTACAGGTAATCCAATCACAGAAATGGTGCAATATATTATCTTCCAAATGTACTCTACTTTCAAGATTGAGAGAACGGAAAAATTTGGTGGTGACATCACATTCACTAGTTACAAACAGTTTGAAGAGGTGTATTTCAAAGGTGAGTTACATCCTATGGACCTTAAATCAGCGGTATCTAAGTCTTTAGGGGAAATTCTTAAACCTTCGAGAAACTACTTTGAAAAACACATGGACTTACTTGAAGCGGTAAAGACTTTCTGATTTCTTCTTTCTTTCTTTTGTATCAGATAAAAAACTTCAAGATAGCCGAAGAGTTATGATATATTGCCTTTATCGAGGACTTTCTAGAGATGGCGATGCCGACTAGGAAAGAAGGTGCAAGGAAAAGGCTACATTTCCGCTATCAACGGGCTCTTTCCCTAGTTGAGTGTAACACTCAATACAATGAAGGTGAGTCAACCCTAGCGGGATACAGTTGCTCCTGAGGCGCTCAACTGGTGGATATGGGATATCCCCTTAAAATGATACCAAGGGTTAACCTCAGGGGCATATCTATCTAATTTTTCAATAACAATAGGAAACAGAAAAAATAAATACTTATCAGTTAATCACCTACTGCTTAGGAGCAGTGATCTAGCTTGGCCCATGATGCCACTCTCACACAGTGGATGTCGCAGGTTCAAATCCTGCCTGCCCCACCAATTTTAGAAGTTGTGCAGCAAAAATGCCCCTTAGTTCAAAAAAGAAGGAACTCTCATTCATTGATCTATTCTCAGGAGCAGGAGGATTTAGTTTAGGTTTTGTGCATAAAGGATTTAGAGATTTACTTGCTGTTGAGGTAGATGAGGGTGTAGCTAAGACATACAAACTTAATTTTCCCGATACACCATTAATGAATGCTGATATTCGTACCATTCACTCTTTACAGATTGAGTCAGAAATATGTGAAACACCAGATGTTATCCTTGCTTCTCCACCATGTGAACCTTTCACTTCCGCTAACACAACTAGACATAAAGATCCATTTGATAGATTTTACACCGATCCCAATGGAGATTTGATTTTTCATGCAATACGAATTATTGGTGATTTAACACCAAATTTTTTCGTTATTGAGAACGTTGTTCCTATGATGAATGGTATTGGAAAAGAGTTGATTTCGAATGAATTTGAGAAGGTTGGTTTTGAGAAAATATACTTCAATGTTATTACTGCTGAAAACCATGGGTGTCCAAGTGAAAGAACTAGAGTTTTCATAAGTAATGTTCGTTTGAAACTTCCAAAGCAGAGAACTATCACTACATCTGAAGCTATTAGTAATCTCCCCGATCCCTCTTATCCTAATAATTTTTCAAATCATTTTACACTCTTCTTTCCAAAGAGAGTAAGTGATAGAGTACATCGAATAAAAAAGGGTGGGGCGGCAGTTTATTTTTCTGGAGCTGTTGAAGAAAAGAAAACTTGGATAAAACTTGATCCAGAAAAAGCAGCTGAAACTATTATGGGTAAATCTCGGTTCATCCATCCTTATAAGAATCGTCCCCTAACTGCTAGAGAACATGCTCGTTTGATGAGCTTTCCTGATACATTTGTTTTTACTGGTAATGTTGATTCAGTCTTTAATCAAGTTGGAGAGGCTGTTCCACCAGTAATTTCAAGGCAAATTGCAAAAGCTGTAAAACAAATTGAATATAAATCTAAATAAAAAAAAAGAGAAAATTGCACTAAATTATGCAAATTTTGAAAATGAGTCTTGAATACTTGAAAATAGATTTGACAGTGGTTTTCCAAAGATGTTCTGGAAAGATTGCTTGATTTCTTTAATTTGGAGTATATCCGTTACAGATCTGTATTTTCCATCTTTGTTTACTGATATCAATCCTTTCTTAGAAATCCATAGAAATTTCTTTGGACCTTTTCTTCCTATGATCTCTTTCTTCCCTATTAAGAATGCTCCATCAGAACTAATTAACCAAAATAATTTGGGTTTTTGTGTTACTATCAAAGTATGTTTGCTTATATCTGTTATTCCAATTTTGTTTAATGAAAAACCTCTATTATATTTATTCAATAGTTCCTGATAAGGTTCAAAATTTTCCACAGGAGATGTTTCTTTAACATGATCTAATGAAAGAAAAGGGAGTTCAACCGGAAAAAGGATGACCGTAGAGAATGTTCTATCAAATAATTCTCCTACTGCACCTTTTTGGGAATGAACTATTAAATCTGCAATAATCCCTATAGGTCCTTCAAGAAGAAATCCTATCTGCCTATTTTCCTTTTCATTAAAAACTGGAAATAAGAGGGACTTCTTTGATAATGAGATTTTAACAATATTATTATCGAAAGTATATTCATAACTGTGGGTGATTTTCAAAGGACGGTTTTTTACACTTAATCTCATTGTTTTCTCACCAATTGTTTAATCTTCAATATCAATGTCGATTGTGTCATCATCTTCATTTTCGTAATTTTCTAGTTGTCTCTTACGATAATGTATCAATTCAGATAATTTGAGAGCTTCAATCCCTAATTGAGTGATTAGATATCTTCCTCGAATTGCTTCTCTTGTAATAAAATTAGCATCTTGGAGAATGTCTGTATGGTGCTTAAAGGTACCACCACGCAACCCTGTTTCTTCTGCAAGCTCTTTTTGATATTGTGGAGAATTTTCAAGTATTTTTAGAAGAAGCAATCTGTTCTTGTCTCCTAATGCTGATAAAAGATCTGCAGTTTTTTCTGTCAATTCTTCATATTCCTCAGTATCTATCGCGCCTTCATGCTCAATAACGATGGTACCACCATTTTTTTCTATTTGAGTAGCAACCCCTCTAATAGCTTTTCTACCGCCATCAACAGCAATTTTTATTGTGCTTTCAAGGTTTTTAGCTAATGAAGACATTACTCTGTCAGAATATTCTGTGAAAGTTGCCCCTAAATCAACATCATCCACTCGAATTACTCTTGATCCTCCGTTCTTTGATTGTGCCTCATGAATTTTCGCTGCTCTTCTTTGCAATCTAGCAAATTCCCTTTTTGCGTGAGTTAGTTCATTTTTTGCGTCTCTAATATCATCCCTGGCATCTTGTAACTCCTCTGTTGCTTCCCTTAACTTTTCTTTAGCTTCGCGTTGAAGTTCTCGATCTCCTTCTTGATAAGCACGTTCCATTCTTCGTTTTGCCATACCCATTTCTCGTTGAGCTTCTATTAGTGTGGCTCTTTCTTCATCTATGTTTTGTTGAGCATCATCTATCTCTGTTCTAAAGTCCTCTATTTTATCAATTATCTCTTCATATTCTTCAGTTGAAATATCTACAGCCTCTCTTAACCTTTCATTTTCTTTTTCCAATGCTTTTTGTATTTTTTTAGTAAGTTTGTCTGTAATCTCTTTTGCTACTTTTTCTCCTTCTTTTGCTGCTTTTTCAACTCTCTTAGTAAAATCCTTCAGTGAATCCTTGAAATCTTCTGATTCAAAATTGATTCGTCCCTCAAATCCTTTGAAAGCTCTAGGACTAACAGGTCTTGCTGGCCTTGCTGGCCTTGGAGGTCTTACTGGTTTTACTATTCTTACTGGTTTTACTACTTTTATTGGTTTTAATGGACTTGTTTCTTCCAGAGGCTCAGCATGGATGGAACGTTCAGACCTGCGTTTTGTCTTATTAATGTCTCGCTCGATTTTTCTTTTATCATCTCTTTTGATTTTATCTTGTTTTTTCTCAGACGCTGACTTAGTAGCTCTTTCTTCATCGTCTAGATCTTTGTATGCGTTAGCTTGGTGCTTTTGTAGTTCTTTTATGCTGGCCTTTAGCTCAGCAATTTCCTCTCTTAGTTCTTTTTCTTCCGCCATTTTATTTCACCTTAATTAAAAAATACTCTCCCTCTCTTCGGAAATTTCGCTGGAGTCAAATATTTCTTTTAGATCATATTTCAGCTCGTTCATGGTGTCCTTTAAGTCTAGAACCATTTCTTTCATAGATTCTTTGAGTTCCATCATGGAACTCTTAAACTCAACCATCCACTCTTCTAAGTGTTCATCAAAATCATTTTCAAAGTCATGTTGGTTCAAGATTCTCACCTTAAATTGCTACTCCTTCTGATCTTCTTTTCAACACTCTTTTTGCTCTTTGAAGTTGATTTAATTCATCTTTTAACTTGCGGATCTCTTGATCCAATGTTCTTATCGTTTCACTTTGTCTCATGTTTCTCACCTATTGTTACACTTTTTGTGTGTTAATATACAATATTCTGTAAGTATTTATAAACCTTACCATTAGGCTTTGTGATTTGTGTTTGATACTTTACATGCTTTTGTAAGTGCTTCTAAGATACTTGTGCTCTCAGCAATTTATTGCAAAAAGATATTTGAAATTGTGAATGTCGAGAAGAGATAAGCACTTTACTCAACATGTAGATATTGCGTGGATAATACTTATCCATTTTATTGATGAAGCAGTTTTACTGTTATTAGCACTTGAATCTTGTTTAAGAAGAGAAGTTCGCAATTTCTTTCAGACTTATTCATAGTTAACAGTAAGATTACAAGAGGAAAGAAAATGCTGCGTGTAGGTAAAAATGACGAGAATAAACCTTCAGAAAGCTTTGAACAGATAGATATTACTGAAGGATATCAAACAGCCTATAGAAAAATATCTGAAGAAAATGGTGTTACTATCTCGAATAAGGTAAAAGAAAAAATATATCCTGATGGTGTAATGAAGGTTACCTATAGTCCTCAAACTGAATCAATCTATTATTATGGTGATGGTCAATCTGATTCCGATCATAAATTGAAGTGGGAGGTTTTTGAAGATAGGGGAGCAATCATTGAAACAAAACTAATTGAGAATCTGATAGAGATTGATGAAATAAAGTTAGATTTTGATAAGATCACACAAGAGGAAAAACAGATAGGATACATGCCTCTTGATGCTATAATCAATAAAATAAGTGAGTATGTTAAAATATATGGGAAAAAAGCTTTCCGACATCGAGTTGACTCAAAACAAAATGAGAAATGTAAGACATTTAGATTCAAGCGAGCTAATCATACCGAAGAGATAACACTTTTTTCTTCAGATAAACATCTTTTTTTACGAAGGTTTGAAAATGACGACAAAGTTCATCAAAAGAATGTAAAAAACATGAACCGAACAATCGTGTGTTGGTACTATGAAGGTTTACTGAGAATGAGACGTTTAGATGAAAAACAGAAGAAATATTTGAGAAAAATTGAAACTTAATTACACACCTAGAATCAAAAAAGTTTTCAGAAAGCAAGTTTGTTTTTAAGTTCTTTATAAATATAATATATTTCCCACATATCTATTTGCATAATACTTTTCCTTTAAATGTGAATGTCTATGTTAAAATAAGAAATAGGTACAAATATAGATAAATGGGTGAGAAAAATGCTATATGAGATAGACACTATATATTGTTCCAGATGTCAAAGATATGTAACCGTTTTCGATGCTGAAAACGAAGAATTTTCGACAAAGGAGATAATCTGTACTGATTGTGGCAAAATTTTAATGGTCATTAGATCATCTTTCCAATCAAAAAGTGACTCAACATTCTTACTTAAATCTCTTGAAAAACACATTATCCGAGAAAATATCAAAACTGGAAAAAATCTAAAATTGAGAGAATATTTATCAAAATCAGGTGCATTGTAGAAACTAGAATCTGGAATTTAAAGAAGTTAAAAATCATTATTGCTATTTTCCATACTATTTTAAACTAGTCATGGTCTTTGTTTCATGTGATTGAGTCAGAAGATGATTTAGTGGTGGTTGGAGGCGGTCCTGCCGGTCTACTCTCAGCAATTTCTGCATCAAAGAAGGGCGTGGGAGTTACATTACTTGAATCAAAAAAAGTAATTGGTCGTCATGAACATTGTGCAGGTCTGCTCAGCATCGATGGCTTAAAATCCCTTAATCTCCTTAATTTGCCTCCTACTGTAATTCAAAACAAAGACATTCGAGGCTCTAAAATTTATTCACCAAAAGGTGAACTAATTGTTGTAGAAAAGAATAAACCCACTGCTTGGGTTGTGGATAGAGCTGGCTTTGACTCTCATTTGTCTTCTCAAGCAATTGAACTAGGTGTGAAGATACGAACTTCTTCCAGAGTTCTTAATATTAAAAGAACCAATAATCATCTGAAGTATATTCTTGGTAAAAGAAATACAACACAAAAAATCAAATCTAAAATGGTTATACTCGCTGAAGGTAGATTCCCCGCTTTAAATGAAAAATTCAACCTACCTAGTCCATCACGTAATAATATTGTGTATGCCTCTCAATTTATCATGTCTGGAGTAAAAGATATCGAGAGAGAATTTGTGGAAATTTATCAGAGCAATAATTTAGTGCCAGGTTTTTTTGGTTGGATTATCCCCATAGATGAAAAAAGAGCGAAAGTTGGGCTAGGAGTTACTAATCCTCCTGCTGGTAAGTCTCTTGAAAATCTAATTAACTCACACCCTATTATTAAACAGAAATTATCTTCAGCAACAATTGAAAAACGAATGAGTGGCGTTATTCCGATTGGGTCTTATATTAAAAGAACTTATGCTGATAATGTACTTGTTGTTGGAGATGCTGCAGGACAGACTAAACCCACAACTGGAGGCGGTGTAATCTTTGGTGGTATAGCTGCAAAAATTGCAGGCAATATCTCAAGCCAAGCAATAAAAAATGCAGACTTTTCATCCAAATTCTTGTCTGAATATGAGAAAAGATGGAGGAAGGAATTTAGAAGGAATCTGGATGTAATGAAATTAGTGAGAAATTATCTGAATTCTCTTAAAGATGAGCACGTTGAAAAACTGTTCAATTTATTAAATAAACCAAAAATAAAAAAGAAGATCTCACGATTTGGAGATGTTGATAACCAAGCAAAGATTGTTTTTCGCATGATTTTCAACCTTAGGTTGTGGCCATTTCTTCTGGGTACAGGTATGAGATTTTTATTCAAAAAAAACTAATATCTTGTTTTAAGACCTGATAGCTTTAGTTTTATTTTGACAGAGTTTTGTGTTATTACCTGGTAGTCTGATGAACCGAGAGGAACTGATAATTCAATATTAATAATTTCATCATCATTCTTTCCAGGATCACGTTCAAAGAGATGGAAAGGAACACCAATAACACCACCATGAGACATTGTTACAAATTCTGTATATAGTGTAAGCCCTTCTGGGGGTTTCCAAAGCTCATTCTTTTCCATGTTTATTGTGCCTCTATTTGGAATTCTTCCACTAAAAGCAGGTCTTCGTCCCACACGGAAGTACAACTCAGATTCGTTTCCAAACAAATCTCGATCTTCTAAGACTTTTATTGATATTAACTCGATTTTGACTATATACCTGTTGTCAAATTCTTTGTCATCTCTTTGTCCTCTTGCATAAGTGTCTCTATAGACTTTTTTTACAACTCGTCTTCCCATATTATCACTCTCAATTGTTTAAATTCAGCATTACTAAATTCTTTTCGAATATATCTACTCCCACAATGGACAGTTTATATTTTAAAGGTTACTAAAAATGGATGGAAAAAATGTTTTCCTTTATTCACCCTTAAGAAATTCAACTAAGCAGAATTTACCTCTTCGAGTTGCAGGAATTCGCTCTCCAATTGTAAATGTTTTATCTGGCAGGAGGTTTTGTAACATTCCTTCATTGGAAATTTAGATATTTCCAAGACTATAAACTAATAATTTGTCCACACCTTTGGACCCCAGAGTGCTCTTAATAGTGTCTGTAATAATAGAAGCAGTTGTGATATTGTTTCTTTGAGCATCTCGACCTGTGACTCTTACAGTACCTTCTTTCAAAATATAACTGGTACTTGTCCTTGTCCTATCATGATTATCACATAAATGTTTATTACGTAAATTAAATGTTTCTGGTAAATTTTGAACTTCCTGTTATAATACTTTTATTTGAATGAAAAAAACACATTAAGAAGAACTGAAAACTTCAAACTGCAAATCTCTTTACTTTCACTGCCCCACAGATAATTTTGCCACACAAGGCTTAAATGTACAAGAAAGTACGTTAAAGTGGCGATTCAAATGGTAAAGAGTGATGGAAAAAGGAGTAAAAGCAGAGCCAAAAGAAGAAGGATATGCACACAAATTTGCTGATTTTGAAATAATACCAATAATAGGGACATTAAACTTTTTCCAAGAATAAACACTTAATTAAACAAGCACAGTTCGATTTTTACATATACAAATACGGGATACTTGATTGGATAACAACAAACCTAGATGGGAAAAATGTTTTTTACTATTTACCCTTTAGAAATTCAACTAAGCAGAATTTACCTCTTCGAGTTGCAGGAATTCGCTCTCCAATTGTAAATATTTTATCTGGCAGGAGGTTTTCTAACATCCCCTCCCACATATAAAGAACAAAATCACACAAATCCCTTTTTCCTTCGACACATTTCTCTCCAGGAGCATATGTACAATAGCTTCTAGCAGAAAATTCAACATATGCAACTCGGCGGGATACTGTTGAAGTAATATCATCTGGTAGATGTTTTAACAAATCATCTTCAGAATTAGTTTTAATTGTTTTAATGACATATTGACCAATCATTGAGGATATCTCTCGCATGTTTTGGTCAGCATCTCGTATATTCGTAAGTAGGATTTCTATAAGATATAATATGTGATTCTCTGTAAATTCAGCTTTAGCCTTTATTACATTTGCATCCTCCATATCACTAAAGAAAGTAGTAATTATTTCAGCTAATACTTGATGAAAAATCGGTAATACCTTAGTAATTGGATAATTTTTCAAGATTGGAGAGAATGTATCTTCTAGATTTAATCCAATTGAGGATCTAATCTCCTCTTCCTCTGTCGAAAGTTGTGGTTTGCTTGATTGAATTATATTTTGTTGCATATCCACTATAGGTTTGTACGTCAAGGCACTGGTTTCAGTTTCAATAATTTTTTCTCCAACTGAGGGTATTGGATGTTCAATCTTTTGTATAATAATCTGCATCTGCCGAGATTCAAATTGACTAGGGATTTGTTCAACTATAACATCTGACTCAAACAGAAAATATCCGAGAGCTCGTACTATACCTGAAACAATCAGGAGATAAGAGAGATCCGTAGATTCTGAAGAAATAAATCGATTAGCACCTAAATTGACTATCGCGCTTTCTTCCTTCTTCTCAATGTTCAAAGTTTTCCAACCAAGGAATTCTACTAATGAATCAAATTGATCTTCAATACTTAGATCTCTATGTGGAGTAAAATTATTGAAAATTACATCAGCAAGGATAGAGATTATTGCTTCTTCATTTTCTTTTTTGGTAATATCAAACGATGATATTATTCGTTTTAATGTATTCATTAGTATTTTTGTAGTTTGCAATGCTCGTAATTTGTCACTACCTTTGTTTGTCCAAGTCGGAGAATAACCGCTCATATTTATCGTCCTTTTGCAATGCAGAGTATTGTATTTCTTCTACACTAAGATGGACATGTCATGATTATAACCTTTATGATAATTTTTTTGTAATAACATATTGAAAAACAGAAAATGGTTTAAGTCAAAAAGCTTAAAACACCCTTCTATCCGTATCCTATAGATATAACAGTAGTGAAGACTATGAGTAAAATGATTGATATGCCTAGATGCACAAGCTGTAACAAAACCATTAGTCCTAGTGAAGAAGGAACTACACGCTTTTCGTGCCCTAACTGTAATGATGTAATAATTGTACGCTGTCAAAAATGTAGGCTTTTTGGAAATGAATATCTCTGTCCAAAATGCGGCTTCAAAGGTCCATAAGAGGTGTTCATAATGGGTAAAGTATTATTAGTTTACGAGATTCGTCCTGAATCTGTCGATGTAACTCCAAAGAAACTCGAAGAAGAAATAAGAAATAGTCTAGATCCAAAATTCCAAATGCAAGATAATCCTGAAGAAAAACCATTATTTTTTGGTATGGTCGGTATAATCGGGCAATTCATCATACCTGAGGAAGATGGTGCTCAAGATAAACTTGAAGAATTATTGAATTCATTAGAGGAAATTTCATCTATTCAAATGACCTTTGTTACCCGGTTGTAGAACTTTTTTTCATTTCTTCCTTTTCTGATTCAATTAGAATTGGCATTGTAATTTCAAAAATTGATCCTTTTTTCCAGTCTTTTTCATCTATTTCTATCATCTTGACTGAATAGTTGTATTTTTTAGCTATTTCATTTACAATCATAAATCCAAGATGTTTACGAACAGTTTCGTCAAAAGGTGATAAACTGAGAGCTCTTCTAATTTCTTCTCTTATTTCAGGATGTGTTCCTTCCCTATCAATGATTTTAACCTTCACAAACGGCTCATCTTCAATGTAAGATTGCTCACCCAAAATCTCAATTTTCACTTCATTATTTGAAGATTGTTGAATCAAACTTGTAAGAGTATAGAGAAATAGTTCGTAAAGAAAAACACCCGCAACTACTCGCATTTCTGTTGGAAGAACATTAGTGATGTCAATTTCCTTGTCTTCAAATTCTTCCTTAATTTTTGTTATGACTCGTTCAATTGTCATTTTCAGTGGGATGAACATTCTTTCTGAGCTCGTTGAGATATCCAGTACACTTGAGAGTAATCTAATATCTTGAACTATGGCTGTTCCTCTTTTTACAAGGGTGCTTACTCGTTGAATAACTTGATTCTCTTCTGGAGAACCTTTGTCATCTAATAATTCATAGTAACCAGAAATACCGAAGAGTATGTTGTAAATGTCATGTGTAAGTACATTCAGATACATTCGTGATCTATTTGAATACTCTTCTGCAATTGATTGAAGCTTTGTTGCTTCAGATATGTCAACAAGAGACAATGCTACACAATATTCTCCTGTAAGATTGTTTATTGTAGGTGATAGTTGAACAAAGAACGTTCGGGCATCTAACTTACCCAATTGAGCTACTTCAATGTCTAATTTCATTGTTCCTTTAGCAATATTAGTTATTACATCGCTTATTTTATCTCGAATTAGGATTGCTTTTTCTTCTTGTAATTTTAAGGAATAATCCAGTTTCAGTCCTATAACTTCGTCATGACTTAGATTGAAAGTTTTTTCAGCTTGTTTGTTAAGGTATAATATCTCATTTTTGTTGTTAACAAGCAAGATAGGAAAAGAAGAATATTCAGAGGTTTGTGTTATTTGCTGAATATCATCAAGCAATCTTTTACGTTGGAGGGTGAGAAAAAGTTGATTTGCTAAGATTCTAAGGAAATGAATGTTGGCTTCTAATAGGTTCTCCTTGGAAGGTGATAATATTAGAAGAAATCCAAGCATAATATTTGTTGAACCAATTGGGAGTATAACACCAAATTGTTCAGGATAGATTGAAAAATCTACATCCTCTATTTTGTTTGATGTGTTGAAGTACGACAAATTAGATATCTCAAAATTGGGCTTGGAATAATAACTGACAATATCCTCATTTAAACCAATATGCTGAATAAGTGCAAAATGGTCAATGTCTTTGATAAAAACGCCTATACTCTCAATATCTGTTCTCTTCTTAACTTCGGGGAGAATATTGTTGAGAATAATTTTAACTTCAGTTGTTTCTAATGTGAGATTAGACATCTCGACAATAAGTTCGGTTTGTTGCTGTTTAAGGAAGGAACTGTATTCTTCAACCCAAGAAGATATTAATGATGATATTGTGTGGGAAACACCATTAATTATTTCAAAATAATATTCCTCATTATATTTCTTAGTTTCAGGAAATAGAAAGGTTGTGAGCGTACCTATTATGATTGAATCATCATATATTAATGGTGTAATTATCGCTTCTTTAATGCCTTTTTCAGTGAGTTTTATTTTTAGTTCAAATTCCTCTGAAAGTGAATCCACTTGGACCCAGATTGGCTTAGATGAAGTAAAAATATCTGAGTAAGGATTATCGCTTTCAAATGGATCCATTTCAAACTCTAATTCTTCCTTCTTTACATCTGCACCAGATACTGAAAAAGGAATAAGTAGCTGGGTCTCTTGATCGTAGAAGTTAATGAGTACAAGAGAAGGGCTAAGTGTTTTTTCAATGATTTTGCTAAGACCTTGAATGATTTCAAGAACTCCTTTAATTTCCTTAAACTCTCCTCTCTGTAATAATTTGAGGAATTCAAACAAATTAGTCTTAGTATGGTAATCATCCATCTATGATATCACTCCACGTGCAGTATTTATCCTATTAACATCTCATTTGCTTATTTTCTACAAACCATATTACGTTTTTAGTAAGTGCATCGTTTTTGGTAATTAGTATTAGTACCATTTATTTAAATTCATTCCGCATAGAATTCCTAAATTAAACTAACTTTTTATGAGTGTGAAATGATTGTAGAATGATGTTATGAAGAGCATTACTTGGTATTTTATAACAATTTTCAATATCACCATTAGCCTAAACCAATAATATTTATGAATGAACATAATTATACTTTTGTCAAGGAGATTTAAGTGACAGGAAATATAACTCAAACTCTTTCAGAATATTCTAACCTAATCTTTGGATTCTTTTTAGGAGATAAAGAAGGTAAGATATTAAAGGAGAATGTGTTTAACCCCGACAATTGTCCTCAACAGATTTTATCAAATGTTCTCAAAGCTTTTTGCACATTTGCGGAGGATACTCAAATTTCTAATAAAGGAACAATAGAACTCACAAAGTCTAAAATATCTTTTATTAAAATTCAAGATATTACTTATGTTTTGAATCATAATTTGCCTGATAAATTGATTGCTGAAACATTAATTGAACAGCTATCAGAAGTATTCGTGGAGAAGTCTAAAACAAAATTTTATAGTGGGGATCCTCAAAGCGTTTTTTCAGGTGCATCAGCTGTTTTTAATCAAACCGTAGAGGAAATATTTGGTGATGTGGTTTCTTTCCAAAAGCGCAAAGAACAGGAAAAAGAAGCTGTTTCATTAGAAATTGAGTTAGTAGATAGTTCTATCAACTATGATGAGATTGCTTTTCTGCCGCAAATTATAGGAGAGAAAATAGATGAGCAAGAAGCTACTAAGAAAATAGCTTCAAAAGGAAAAAAGAAAACTAAAGAGGAAAGTGAATCTTCTAAAGTGCAAAAATTGAACGCTGTAACATTCAATATCTTAAATTCCATCAGTGGGATTGAACACCTTGTTTTTGTTGAGCATGATGGTAAAAACACTGCGCTTTTCTATCAGAATGGGAAACTAGATGAGGGCTTTGTAAATAAAACTCTAAAGATTTGTGAAAAATTTCTCTCTGATATATTGGAGATGTTGAATGATGAGAGTTTAGAGAAATCTATAGATGTAACGGAATCATATCAGATAGTATTTGTTCTACTCAATGAAAGCAACTTCTTCTACGCTATAGCCAAAAGGAATGTAGATGCTGTATTAATGAGTCCAGTTTTTGAGAGAGTTGCAAAGAGAATCAAGGATGTCGTTATAGACTACAAAACATCAAAAGATTAATCTTCAGTTTTCATAGAACATTTCTTTGAATTACTGGTTCAGAAATGCTGATTTTCTCATGTATGAGGTTGCTTTTCCATTCAGTTTTACATGAACAACTAATCTCTTTGTTTAATACTCCTATATCTTGTGACATCGTAAACTCTTTTATCGCATTGATAACATCCTGATCACAGTCACCACAATTGTGAGCTCCTCTTACATTGCCACCTGCAACAATATCACAAATTAATCTTAGATCTGGATATTTTTCCTTAATCTCTCTACTTAAGTGAAGAAGAGACCATAACCAAGGTGTTCTGTATTCGTTCTTTTCGAAGAGTTGTGAAAGAAATGTTCCGCGATGAATGCTTATAGCATTAATCGATATAGTATCAATACCTAAGGAAACTATCTTTGTTGCGCTTAACAGGATATCTCGAATTGAATCATATTCAGAAACGAAAGGAGGTTTAAATAATAAATATGCCTTGACGCGCGCACCATTTTCTTTTATTGTATTGGCTGCTTTTTCAAAATCCTCCCAGAAGAAACCTTTGTTTATAGAATTCATAAGGATAGAATTGTTTGAGCTTTCCAATCCAATTGCTATTTCTAGTATGGACATATCAATTTTCTTTGATATGTTTTTGAGTGATGAATCTTTAATGTATTCAGGTCTAGATTCAATCACCACCTCTTTAATTACTTCATACTGAGATAGCTCTTCAAGCATTTTAAGTTGAAACTCTTCTGGAACTTCTTTTGTATCAAGAAAACTTCCACTTGTAAAAATCTTCACCGAATATGTGAATTCTTTATTTAGTTTGTTCCTCAAAATCTTTTGAAATGATGATAGAATAATCTCAAAATCAGGTTGTTGAGGATTATCATAAATATACCCACAAATCGAACAACCACCACTTCCTGATAGTGCCCATGAGCATCCTCTTGTTGGGAGTATGAAAACTAAAGCTTTTCCTTGCCCCGATAGAAGACGAGTATCTTCTTCCCAGAAAACTACTTTTCGTGAATTAGCTCTTGAGGGAAGTTCTGCTTCTCTAATTTGCTTGATTCTCTCAGCAAAGTTTTTGTTAATTTTCATTTTTTACTCCTCACTTTCTTCTTAACTTCTGCAACAATCCCTGAAGTCATTTTGTTCATATCGCTTCCAGAAACAAGAGCAGTTGCTGTGGCTATTATTTGATTTTCATGAATTATGAAAATTTCATCGTTTGGTAGAATTCGTTTGTTTGCATGAACAACACCTGGGGCGTAGATATTACTCCCGGAAACTCGTTCTGCTCCAAATTCAAGTGTATTTTCAGTTTTGTCTAAAATCAAATTAGCATATTTAGGAAAGAGAGATAAATACCCACTCTTTGTAACATAAGTTGCTATGTGTTCTTTATCCTTGTAGATTTGTTGGTCGCGTGGATATTTTCCCTTAATTTTTACTGAATATGGGAATAAAATTTTTCCCGATCCTAGCCCATACTCAAAATCTGCAACAGATTGTATTTTTCTTATTTTGCTTGAGATTCCTTTTTGTTCGTCTGCTTCTTTTGCTTGTTGGATTTCTATTAAAGTGTCAGTTAATTGTTGGAGAGATTTTTCACTTGTTGGACTTGCATCTTTTGCTGTATCCATAATATAAAAAGATGAAACTGTTCTGATTTTTTCCACGATGTCCTCGTACCCTCCTCCGTGAGTGTGATTTACGATTACGGTGTCCTTTGGAAAATGTGATAGAACATCATTTAGAAGTTCAGCTGTAACTTCAATTTCCTTTTCAGACCACCCTCCTGAAACAGGAATATCATAATATTTTACTGGATAAATATCTTCTAGTTCGCGTGGAACTACAGATAATGGAGATGTTATGATTAATTCAGTTAGGGAATTGAATACACCCTTTCCTGCTTGTCTCATGGCCTTATGGAAAAATTTGTGAGTTCTAGAAAAAGAATAAGGTTTCCTTGCTGAACAAGGCAATAGTATAACCAAATTCGATCTGGGATCTGGTTTATACCTCTCTCGCACTCTTTCTCTAAATTCTGTTATTAAAGGTCGGTCAAATGATTCTTCCCCTATACATCTGACGGGAGAAGATGATATCAATGGGGTTCTTATTCGAAGATTTTTGTTGAAATGGGTATCGACTCTTTTGAGAGCTGCTGCAAAACTCACATTATTATGAACCTCTCTCTCGACTTGTGATCGAAAAATACCTCTTTTAATTGAATATCTTATTTGAGAAAGTGTATTCTTAATCACCATCTCATTGTGTTTGAACAGACTGGGTTCTAGAGCATTACAATGAGGACAATAACATTTTGGATGAATAGATTGTCTGTAAACTTGATTTTCTGTAAGAAAATAACCATTTTTTGATACATAATATGCAATAGAATTATCGAAGAAATCTATGCCCATATAGACTAGGAATGAATAAAGTGAAGGTGATATGGGACCAGGAGCGTATAGTGCGATATCTGGAGATAACATTTCTCTCAATTGCACCAGTGTTTCTGTTATACGTCGTTGATTGCTAAATAATGAGGTTAATCCAGATAGAATGTATAACGAACACTCAGTCTCCATGATTCCCTTAATGCGGGGGTTATTAATTTGAGAAATAGGCAAAGTGAATATTGCTGTTTCCAACTTTGAAGAAGATAGGAACTCATCCAAATAATTCTCAAAGTCATTGACAATAAAACTCTCATCTGCAAAGGGAGGGTAGAAGGGTTGTTCTGTCAGTTGAAATTTGGTTGAATGATACTTATCCATTTTGTCTTCTGGAAGTATCCAATTTAAGTTATATTCTGTTTTTTTCACATCATCAAATTTAGGTGGAAAAGACACATCAAAAACAGCAGCATAACCTTCAGTTATCTCTGGCTGATTAATTGCTATCATGCCCGGTGATAGCGGAATATGAGTCCTTGTTTCAGCTAGCGTTCGTGCATATCCAATTTGTCTAATCGGCTGAAAGAATCTCATCTGAACGTCAAACCACTTATTCAAAGTAGGGAAAGAGAAGGGGAATAAAAATAATCCGTTATAATAGAGAAAAGGTTCGAAGAGTAATGTAAAGAAGACTAGTTATGATAATTTGTTGTACTCAAGAGTATCAACCTTGAATTTAGCATATTCAAGATTGCCTTTAGGAAGATTCCATTCAGCAATGAATTCAGTTGGAACTTTGAACCCATTGTATTCCTTATAGTTGCTAAAATACCCACTCCACCTATCCATTGAAAAACCTTTTTTGACACCTCGCGCTCTTTGTTCAGCTTCAAATTTGATTATTTCTCCTTTGTCGTTAAAAGTGAAAATACCTTTCTCTTCAAGACCTTTATCTCGAATAGTGATTTGAACAGAAGAAGAATCTATCTCGTGCCAAGTGATGTTTTGTAAAGTAAGAAAAGCTGTAGGTATCAAAGGCATCTCAGAAAGATAACGGAGTAGAGAAGCTGAGTTACATTCAGGTCCTCTGCTTGTACCCATAGGAATAATGGAATTTAATCTAATACGAACTTCACCTATTCCCTTATAATAAAAATCTCTAGCTTTAATGGAAAGGAACGGCAAAGGTTTAATTTTTCCTTCCCAGTAAAAAGCTGGGATATCACCTAAGTAATAATACAAACCTTTGATAGGAAACCAAGGTTGAGAAGCTCCAGTTCTGAATTCACCAGAATGAGCAAGTTTAGCAAAGAAAATCTGTTCAAATGTTTCAGGAAAAATATGCTCAAAATACTTCTGAACTACCTTTGGAAAGGAACTATAATCTCCACCAGAGATTGAAACTCTATTAATATAAGATGAAAGAGTAGCATGATTAAGGAAGGTTTTCTTCATTGAGAAAAATACAAAAACAACCATTATAAAATTTTGTAAAAGTATATGATTGGCGAGCTAGCCCGGATTTGAACCGGGGACCGTCAGGTGTCAATTACAGCTCTAGAACGCTTCTAGCTGTATTAAAAGCCTGCTGCTCTACCTAGCTGAGCCACTAGCCCATGAGTTAGAATATCTTACTCACGATGTTCTCTCATTAAGCTCTTTTAATAAAAGTTTCGTTTTTAATCTATTTTTTAATTAGATTGTTATCATATTTATTTTTGTTAGTATAGTGCTTCTTCTTGTTCCTGGAGAGTTTGCTAAATGCCACACTGAATATTGTTCTTCATATGGATACGTCGCTGATATCGCATCTATGGGAATCACTGTTACTAATTTTCTTACAGCTGATCCAATAGCCGTGCTAAGTACTGCTCCGCTTGCTGATGTCCCCACAATTATTACAGCCTTGGTCTTTTTCTCCTTTAGCAACTTCTCTAACTCTGTATTGAAGAATTTGTCAACACCTGCTTTGATTATTTGTTCTCCTTTCTTAGGTAAGATCTCTCTCCTCATATCCGCTTTGCTTGCTGCGCTGGTTAGGGTAAAAATCACTGTCATCTCTCTTTCTCTTGCTTTTTCCAAAATTGTTTGGATTTTGTACAATGTCTTTACGCATCTTGGTCTTCTTTCCTTACTACAATTTGATTTTTGCACGTCTAATACAAGCAGAGCTGTTTCTTTGGGATTGATTTTTACTTCTTGTAAAACTGGCGGATTTGGTACTTTTACTCTAGTCCACTCTTCAACTATTGTAATTTCATCACTCATAAGCTATTTTTACATTACACGTATATATTACTATACTTTTTTTGCTTAAATTGAAATGCTTAAGTATTAGTTGTCATTTGTGATTATCGTTACCCATTTACGTGATGCTAATGAAAATCTTTGACCTTTCCAGTCGAGAACTCAATCTCCTTATCTATTTTGCTCAGCTTCGTGCAAATGAGAAGGAAATTAGCATCACTACTTCTCAGATCGCAGACTTCTTCAAAACCTCCCAACAGACCGCCTCTCGATGCTTGATTAGATTAAGTAAAGAATTAGGACTTGTTTCTTGGCGTTCTACCCGTAAAGGTTCTTTTGTTCAACTCAACCCATTAGGTTTAGATATCTTGCACCAACTACGTTTTGAACTTGAGAGAGCTCTTTATCCTGACCTAAACATTATCACTATCCATGGATCTGTTTTTTCAGGGCTCGGAGAAGGCAAATACTACATCTCTCGTTCCTCTTATATGGATTCATTTGTAAAAAAGCTTGGATTCAAACCTTTTCATGGTACTTTAAACCTTAGAATTCCACCGGTTGATGTTGACAGATTAGATTTGATTCGAGGTTCTTGGCCTGTCATTATTCCTGGTTTTGAGGAAGGTGGTAGGCAATATGGTGACGTCCTGTGTTATGAAGTAAAAATTCCAAGTTTAACAGCTAGGGTAGCAGCTATTGTCCCAAGACGTTCACATTATGGGAGTAATGTTCTTGAATTGATTAGTGATGTAAACCTTAGAGAGGCTTTAAATTTAGAAGATGGTTCAGAACTTACAATCAATTATTTGCTGAATCAAACTAGTGAGTATGATAAATGATGGTTGAGTCATTAAATTACATTCTACTAAAGAAAATATATTCTAACAATTTGCATAAAATTTTTTCAACAATTCCAACTCTCTCTAGGCAGGTAGAGCTCTCGCAAGATAACATTAAGGCATATCTACTAAATATGGTAGATAATGGTACTGTAATTGAAAGTAATAATCATCACTTCCATTTGACTGAATTGGGAAGGAAGAAAATTACTGTTATAATGACTGGTGGAACTTTTGATATTATACATACTGGTCATATTTTTACTTTGGAACAGGCTCGAATGCTAGGGGATGTGTTAGTAATTGTTATTGCAACTGATAAAACAGTACAAAAGTTAAAAAAACACCTTCCAACTAATTCTCAAAAAGATAGGGTTGAATTAGTTCGTCACTTAAGAGAGGTGGATGTAGCAATAGAAGGCAGCGAAACAGATTTCTTTGAAACAGTAGAATCTATCCAACCCGACGTCATTGCTTTGGGCTTTGATCAAAAACACGATGAAAAAGATCTTTACAAAAAATTGAATGAACGAGGATTCTCCCATGTCAAGATTATAAGACTCAAAGAGCACGTATTTGGAAAGTCAACTTCAAAGATAGTTCAAGACATAATCAAGCACAATTATAGAGAAGAAAACTGACTACATTAAATCTTTTTACTTGAAATTTTGTTTGTTAACTCCACCCACATTGGTAACAATTAAATAAGAGGGGTTACCGTGGGCATGTGACCAAACATGAACCCAAACAGTAACCCGATGCTTATAAGGAAACGCGTAGTTAAAAAGGCTTTGAAAAGAATACCAATCACCCACATAGCAAGACAACACATGGTATCAAGGAAATTCGTCTACAAGTGGATTAGACGGCATAGTGAAAATTCTGAAGGAGAATGGTGGGAAGAACGCTCTCGACGACCAAGGAGAATAAGGAGGAAGGTCACTCCCCAGATAAGGGAGAAGATTATCAAGCTCAGGAGAGCCTATGGCTTGAACATCATGCAGACTGAGCAATGGTTCAAGAGGAAAGGGTTAGTGCTCTCCCACACCACCATCGGGAAGACTCTCCAACAAGAAGGAGAACAGCCTTGGAGAAAGAACCCGTACGAGAAGAAGGCGAGAAAGAGATTCGAACGACCTCATCCTAATGACCTCTGGCAACTGGATATCAAAGGTCCCTTCTGGGTGGAAGAGCAAGGACAACACCTTTACCTCTTGACGGTTATAGATGACCACTCCCGCTTCCTGCTGGAGAGTAGACTCTACACCCACCCTATCAGTCAACAAGAGATCTTGACAAGGTTACACCACTGCTTCCAAAGCTTTGGCCGTCCTCAGCAAGTACTAACCGATAATGGCGCACAGTTCCACTCTATGCGGGGAGGGACAAGTACCTTCACCCGTGTGCTCGCTCAGGAAGGGATTAAACATATCCGCAGCCGTGTCTTCCACCCTGAGACTTGTGGGAAGGTCGAGCGTCAGCATGGGACGACTGTCAGAGAGCTGAAGCGACTGGGATTAGCTTATTGTAACGCTGACCTCCGGCGCTATAAGGACTATTACAACTTCTTCCGCCCTCATCAAGGAATCAACCTCCAAACTCCAGGTGAAAGATTTATGAACCAATCTCCCAAAGATATCCTGCCCAAAAGTGTAACCGATCTTAGTTGAGTTAACA
>DAOVER010000096.1 GCA_030668875.1 Candidatus Heimdallarchaeota archaeon | reverse complement strand
TCAAAATACAATGATTGAAGTCCCTAATAAACCCCATTCCAGAACAGCGTTGCTCTCTCCTGAAGAAGAAGCAAAGATTGAACTACCCAAAAGATTTTTCGAAGGCGAACCTACTTTCTTTTAACCCCAATTCTTCTTTTTTTCCTTTTTTTCTTTTACCCGTTAAGCTTTGAATAAAGAAGTGTTAAGGTATCTAAATGATTATTTCTTCCTTCTTTTTGTTATTATTATATGCAAATAGACAAATAATATTGAAAGAATGCTAGTGAAAAATGGGATAACATATTGGAAATGAGTAAATGAATATTCTCCAAAGGGAGAAACAGCAAATATGGAGAATTGAAGAGAACCGAGAATTGCTGTGATAAAAGATAATATTGTAAAAACCCAACTATTTTCCTTGAAAATCACTGTAATTACTATTGTTATAAATGCGCAAGTTGCACATATGTAACCAACAATACTAATAATCTGTATGAGCTGCGAGTACACAGCATCAATTAGCAAGAGCAAAATTCCTCCAAATGGTTCAAATCCAGATAAGAAACCTGTCATACCAATAACTATGAGTGAAATAATTTTGAAGATATTCGGTGATACCTGCAATTTATTCTGTGAACTTTCTTTAGTATTCTCATTGAATTCCATTAGTAAGACAATTGTTGTAAATTTATTAAGTTTATCGAACTAATCCTTGACTAATAGACTTTTTACTTAAGTAATACTTGTATACAAAACACTTATTAGTTAGCAACTACTACTAAAGGTAGTAGTATTTATTTACTTTATAAAGAAGGTGATAAATTGGCTACTCAGAGTGAGTATGTCATAGAAACAACAGATTTGGTAAAAATATACAAAACTGGGAAAGTAAAAGCAGTAGATGGTTTAAATCTGAAAATAAGGAAGAGTGAGATCTATGCACTTATTGGTGCAAATGGTAGTGGAAAAACAACTTCATTAAACATGATAAGTGGGGCATTATTCCCAACTTCAGGAAGCATTAAAGTGCTTGGGTATGATATTCCGGAAAAAAGACGCTTGATTTCAAATCATATTGGAATGGCTCCTCAAGATTATTCTATTTATCATGATTTAAGTCTCGAAGAAAATGTTCGCTTTTTCTCTCAATTATACGGGATGACCAAAGCTGAATTTTCTCCAAGATATGATGAATTACTTAAAATTCTGCGTTTGGAAGAGAAAAGAAAAGTTTTGGTTAAGAACCTATCTGGTGGAATGAAAAGAAGAGCTAGTATAGCTTGTGCTTTGATACATTCTCCTAGAATAGTGTTTTTTGATGAAGCCACTGTTGGCGTAGATCCTGTTCTTAGAACCTTTTTCTGGGAATATTTTAGATCACTTAAAGACGAAGGTATTACTCTCGTAATTACCTCGCACGTTATGGATGAAGCTGAAAGAGCAGATAGGATTGGTTTGATGAGAGCTGGAAAATTGATTGCAGAAGGAACTCCTATGGAGTTGAAGAAAGAACACAATGCTTCCACTATAGAGGAGATTTTCATAAAATTAAGTGAAGGAGAGATTATCGATGAGTAAAAAAGATAAGAATGAAATACTTCCTAAAAACCTGAATTTTTCATTCAGAAGAACTATGGCAATTGCATCTAGAACCATGAATCAGTTCCGAAGAGATAGAAGAACTTTAGGTTTACTAATTGTAGTTCCTATTGCTATTATGCTAATATTTGGTTTAGCATTCAGTGGAGAAGTGAATAATGTTCCAATTATTCTTGATAATCAGGATGTGGAATATATGAGCATAAACTTTGGCTTAAATCTTTCAGAAGCTCTTCAGGCAGACAATAGCGTCGATATAACTGATGGTGATTATACTGAAGGCATTGATTTAGTTGAACGTGGCAGATTCTATGCTGCGGTTCTTATACCAGAAAATTTCTCTGAAAACATTATCCGAATGTTCATGGGAGATGATATTTCTGGTGGTCTTTTCATATATGTTGATGCAACAAAACCCCAGGTGCGCGCTAGCATACTAGGAGCGATTCATGACGCCCTGGATGAAGCCATGGGGGAAACAGGAATAAATGTTGTGCAAATACTAGCACATGAGGGAGCAGAGTTTACAGGCATAGATGTTGGTATTCCCGCTGTTATTGCATTTGTTCTGATATTTCTTCTAGTCATAGTAGGTGTAATAACCGTTACAAGAGAAAAAATACAGGGGACAGAAGATCGTCTCTATGCAACACCATTAAGATCTTCAGAGAGATTATTGGGCTATGTTATAGGTTTGTTATTTATTGCCCTATTAATGATAACACTGGTTTTAATCTTTGGAGTATTCATATTTGGAGCTAGAGTTCAAGGAAATGTCTTCTTGCTTATATTCGCTGCTACTCTATTTGGTATAGCTCATGTATTCATGGCAGTCTTCTTAGCAAACTTTGCACAGAATGAATTGCAAGCAATACAATTTGCTCCACTAACAGCTATTCCAAGTATGGCTTTAGGAGGAATGTTAGTACCAATTGTTAGCTTACCCGTCTGGTTACAACCATTATCTTACCTTGTTCCATTGACATATGGAATCAACTTATTTGAAGGGATAATGCTTAAAGGATGGGGTTTCGCAGAACTCTGGGTAGATTTTGTTGTTGTTGCTGGGATGTGTATACTATTCTTTGTGCTAGCAGTTCTAACTGTAAGGAATAGAATGAGAGATTAAAGTGATTAAATGGACACAAAATCTCCCCCTTCTTTTTCTAAAGAAGATGCAATCAGAGCACTTTCGAGTCTTGGTTTAGCACTTGGTGAAGCTAAAACATATACATCTTTAGTAGGTATGGGACCAACTCACGCATCAACAATAGCTCGTTTAGCAGCTGTTCCTCAACCTAAAGTTTATGGCTTTCTAGAAAGATTGGTTGAGCGAACTTTTGTTACCAGACAAGAGAAAGAAGGTATTCCTGATACTTTTATGGCAGTTCCTTATGAAATTGTTATTGAATCGCTAGAGAGTGAATTTCAATCAAAACTAAAAGTTGCCAATAAATATTTTGAACAAGTCAAAGAAGAACAACGTACTAGGGATGTTGAAGATCTTTTTTCCTATTTTGAAGGAAAAAGGGCTGTTTATGCAGGATTAAAGAATCTAATCGATAATATGCAAACAAATATTATTTTTCTTCTTTTAAGCTCAGAAGATGAAGAAACGATCCAGAATTTGTTGAAAGAGCGAAAGAAATTGAGTCCGAAGATAGATATTTTACATTTACAATCTAGTGAAAGGTTACAAAAGATACCTACATTAAGAAAGCTAATAAAAAATGAAGCATTTCAGGATTTACTTGCACGAAAGCTAAGTGTATTCTACGTTGATGTTGACTTTGAGAAAAATTCTTGTTCTTCTATGAATCTGGTTTTCCCATCCATTGACACATTTGGACAAGTTTTAATCAACGTTAAACATCCAATAGCTTTGCATGCTCAATTACAACTGATTTCAAGTGTACTAGATAGTTTACAGAATCTTGGTTTGAAGATTAGTGAGTTAAAATTAAGATGAAGTTGCAAATTATTCATTTTCTTTTCTTTTTTTTGAATCACTAATTACTGAATTAATATTATCATTGGTGACTATACATTTGTTTGCACAGTTATATATGACTTGCAAGAATTAAAACATTGAATTTATGAGAAAAACAATTATAAAAGCAAAAACAACAAGATACTGAATACTATGGTTGAAGCAAAAAAGTCTGAACTAACTGGATCTGAAGTTATCATAGAATATCTCATTAAAGAGGGTCTTCCTTATATCTTTGGCATTCCTGGTCATGGATGTTTAGGTTTCACTGATGCCTTATACAAATATCAAGATAAGATAAGAGTTATTCAACCTAAACAAGAAATGGCTGGTGTTCACATGGCTGTAGGTTATTATAGAGTAACTGGGCAACCATTAGCAGTTTTTACAAGTATTGGTCCTGGAGCAATAAATACAGCAATAGGGCTGGCAGATGCATATGTTGATTCAATGCCTGTTTTAGTTCTTACTGGAGACACTCATGTACATATGAGAGGCGTTGGTGTGCTTCAAGAAATTGAAAGAAGAAAGGATAGTTCAATGCCTAGAATACTTGAATCGATAGTGAAGAGATCATTTGAGTTATCATCAGCTGATCAAGCTCCCAAGGTTATTCAGAGAGCTTTCAACATAATGCTCACAGGAAGAAAAGGTCCAGTTCATATCAATTTACCAATGGATGTTCAATGCGATTATGCCAAGGGAAAAGTACCTATTCCTGAAAAAAGAAGATCAACATCTAAGATAAGGGGAGATATAGACCATATTAAACTTGCAGCAGAGATGCTAATGAGTGCAAAAAGACCTGTTGTTTGGATAGGTGGAGGAGTAGTAGCATCCAAAGCTTTTGAAGAAGTTAAGGAAATAGCTGAATTCACAGGCGCTCCCGTACTTGCATCAATGATGGCAAAGGATGCATTTCCAAATGATCACCCTCTCTTTGGTTGGGCAACAGGATCGAAAGGAACAAAAATGGGAATACAGCTTAGTAGCGAAGCTGATGTTGTTCTAGCTATTGGGACAAGATTTGCAGATGAATCTACATGTTCTTATAGAAAGGGGATAGCTTGGAATTTTGGTAATGGAATAAATGATACAAGATTGATTCATGTGGATATAGACCCCAATGAAATTGGGAAAAATTATCCAACAGATGTGGGAATTGTGGGAGATGCTAAAGCTGTATTGGGTGATATGTTGGATGTTTTAAGACATCATTTCACTCCAGTAAATTATCTCACATCTTTCTATTTCAATGAAATTCATCAACGAAAAGAAGAATGGTTAAAGTTTGTTAATGATTGGAGAATTCCTTCTTTGAAACCTGTCATGATTTCTTGTGTATTAAAAGAAGTACGAGAATTTTTGAAAAGAGATGCGGTTGTTGTAACAAGTTCAGGTAATGTTCAAGCTCAATTAATTCAAGAGTTTGAATTTTATGAACCTTATACTTGCATAACAGCTGGAGGATTCTCCACTATGGGATTTACTTTACCTGCTACTATTGGAGCAAAACTTGGACAACCTCACAAGCAAGTTATTGGGCTTGTCGGTGATGGAGATTTCATGATGACAATGCAGGAATTGCATACAGCTAAACAGCTGAATTTGAATGTAGTTGTTGTAATTCTAAATAATGCTGGATGGGTTGCAATCACTGATTTACAAAGAGCTGTCTATGGAGAAGAACGCGGATATGCTACAGAGTTCAAGAACCATAAAGGTGAGTCTTA
This sequence comes from Candidatus Heimdallarchaeota archaeon, assembly GCA_030668875.1. Lineage (GTDB taxonomy): Archaea > Asgardarchaeota > Heimdallarchaeia > Heimdallarchaeales > Heimdallarchaeaceae > UBA460. The sequence goes on along the minus strand of DAOVER010000096.1, from coordinate 1,138 downwards.
CACACCTGATTTTGCAGCTATTGCGAAAGGGTTTGGGTGCTGGAGTCGAAGAATTTCTAGAACAGAAGAAATAAAACCTACACTGGAAGAAGCTTTTAATCAAGAAGGACCTGCAATAGTTGAGATTATGGTTAACAGAGACCCTAAATATACTGGTTCACCTGCATGGGGCTGGTGGGATGTACCTATTCCAGTTTATATGAAAGAGAAAAGAGAAGAATACTTAAAACAAAAAAATGAAGAAACACTCTAGGAGATGATTTTATGGGAAAATCATTCCGTTATAAAGTACCAAGATTACCAGATGAAGTGTTAAATATGACAGTTAATTTCTGGAATTCAGGAAATGGTATTATTCGGGCAATGAACTATAATCCAAATGAATCCTATAGCATTATTGATGTGGAAAGAGGGATGAAGATGGGCTTTTTTATAAGTTCATATGGAGAACGCTATAGAATTATTATCTATCATGGTTTAACTGAAAATAAGAATACCTTAGTAGAAATTCATGTCAACTTGAAATTTGGTTTTGGTTTACAATGGAACATTCCTAATGATATTTTATCTAATTGGGCTCAATTTGTTGGAACTACTCCAGTAGATTTCAGTCAGAAAGCATGGATATATTACTTGATTATTTTTATCTTAATAGCTCCATTATTTGCATTTGTTATTTACCTTAATATGCTACCTTTGTTTTAATTTATATTCAAATTTTCTTCCTCTTTTGATTAAAATTTCTGAACAAGTTTTTTAATAAAGCTAAATGGAAAAAGTATTTATGGAACTTGAAGTACCTCTAGGTAGAAATCTTGCATATGGGGCAGGTGTAATAGCAGATCAAGTTGCTTATCAAGGTTTTACCTTTATGATTTTTACTTTTTACTTTTCTGTAATCAAACTCGATGTTGGTATGATTACTATTGTATTTATTGTATGGTCAATTTATAATATGCTTTTGTCTTTTTGTCTTATTAGGGTGTAAATTGAGTAACATTTTAGTGATAGTACGGGTGTTTTTATAGTGAACTCTGGGTTAACTATGGATGGCAAAGGTATTGCGTGCAGAGCGTATAGAAGTGGAGTATCATCCAGCACTGAGTAGAATTTGTCATCAAGCAAAAAATCTCTATAA
>DAOVER010000013.1 GCA_030668875.1 Candidatus Heimdallarchaeota archaeon | reverse complement strand
ATTTTTGTTGCAAAAGAACCAATACTTGGTGGAGATTTTACTGGATTTCCACTTAATAGACCTCCTCTAGTAGCTTTACCATTACTTTTCATATTTAGTTTATTACCATAATAAGTATCAAGGTAATAAGTCTGGAGAACTCCATTCTCAATTAGTTTTGTCTGTTCTGTTGGAGTACCCTCTCCATCGTAACTAGCAGAGCTTATTAAGTTGGGATCAAGGGGATCGTCTATCATAGTAAAATTCTCGTTAGCTATCGTATCACCAATTTTATCTGCAAAAACTGTCTCTCCACGTGATGCTTTATCTCCTTGTAATAGATTGTTTAGCACAGTAAATAGTCCCCCCATGATACCATAAGAACCATCAGGAGATATTATGATTGGATATTCACCTGAAATTGAAAGAGTTCTTGGTTTTGCTATATCAAGGACTTTATCTATGGCTATACGACCAAGTTCTTTTGTTTTAATAGATCCAAGCTTTCGTGCTCCTTCAACATGGAAATCATAACTTGGGAAACCATGAGTAGATAGGTATGCTAGACCCAAACCATAACCAGCTTCTTGATCCTGCATATCAATACCTTGAGAATTCTTTAGGAAAGTATCTCCCATTCCGAAGAAACCTAATGATTGTAGAAAGAATATGTCTGAAGGTAGTTCCTTGACATGTATTTCTTCAAATAAATCAGCTGCACCGTCTGCTTCGATATTAAGCAGTTTCTTATCAACACTTAGTTTTTGTTTTGCTTCTTTTGGATCAGGAAAATCCACTAAATCGGGATCTGGTTTTTTTGTTTTTGCATTTTGCATAGCTAAGTTCACAGTGTGTTTGATGTCTTCTTCACCGAATGATGATGTATAGGCAAAACCTTTGGCTTGTTGTGCTATAACACGAAAAGAGAGACCATGCTGTATCCCAATGTTGTGTTTAGGTTTGTTCTTCTCTAATTCTAGGCTGTAAGCTTTTAGGTTTACTCCGTAACCTTCACAATGAGATGCACCTTCTTTTTTTGCATGTTTCAACCCTATATCTATTGCTTTTTTTATCTTTAAGTTTAAATCGTTTTCAGTCATTTTTCACATCATCCTATAACTATGCTTTTCACGGCTAACCATCCACCAGAAACTCCTACAGGAACTGATTGGCCCTCCTTACCACAGAAACCAATAGAGTCTAAAGGATTCTCCATCTCAGGGGATATTCCTGTGATTTTATTGAGAGTTTCAAGAGTGTTACCTGCTAATGTTGTTGGTCTGTATCTCTCTCCAACTTCACCGTTTTTGATTTCATAGAGTTCGGCTACTCCAAAATTAAAGGTACCTTTAATTGGATCTACCTGTCCTCCTCCTCCTTGCATAAGGAGAAATCCATTCTTTGTTTGTTCTAGCAATTCTTCTGTTTTCATTGGATTAGAAGCAGGAGAAATGTATGTGTTAGTCATTCTAACTATTTGAGGAACATTATAAGCTTGAGCCCGAGAATTTCCTGTAGGCTTCAATTCGAAATAAGCAGCAGTTGACCTATCATTTAGATATGTCTCTAGACTACCATTTTTAATAATGTATGTTTTCTGACCTGGCACTCCTTCATCATCATATCTCAAATAACCAAAGGATTTGATTCCATTAGATTCTTGAAGCGATCCATCGTCTATTAAGTTCACAATAGGTGCAGCTACTCTCTTCTCAAGTTTCCCTTTCAATACTCCTGCTGTTTGTACAAAATCTCCTTCGGCACTATGACCAGCTGCTTCATGAGCAAAAAGATGGTTTATTGTACCATCTAGGACAACTGGGTATCTACCACTCTTAACCTTTGGAGCTTTTAATCCTTCTAATGCTCTTTCTTTTGCTTTTTCTCCAATTTCTGTTGGAGATCGTAAATCAAAGACCTCCAAACCACCTAAATGTCCTATCCTGCTTCTCCCTTCTATTGTTTCAGATTCCTCTCTTGCAACTGACAAACCATACATCATAACATATGGAACATTATATTCAATACGTGTGCCTTCAGTAGTTTCTAGAACCATTCTGCGCAGAGTTTCTCGATAAAACGAAGTTCTTGATTTAATTCTTTCATCTTTTTGCGCTTCATCAGTTTCCATTGTCAATTCTATTTTTTTATCAAAGCCTACATCTTGGAGTTTCTTCTTTTGCTCTCCTTCAAACTTATCTTGAATTGTTTTTACTTCTGCAAGTTTAACATCTTGCGTCTTGTTTCGTAAATTTAATCTATTTGCTTGCAATGCCATCTTGACTATGTTTGAACCACTTTCTGTAGGTCCGTACGAAAATCCCCATGCTCCTTCTTTTAAAATTCGCAACCCTATACCTGATTCAATACCGGTTGTACTTTCTTCTACCTTACCATTGACGGTTTTTATTACAGTCATAAGTGAGTTTTCTAACCGTATATCAGCATAGTCAACCTTATCTTTTTCAAGAGAATCAAACATTACTGAGATAATTTTGTCTGACATGATGTGAAAATCAGAGTTTGTTTTTTTATAAAGTTAGCTAATCGATGATATTTTCATGTTCAAGATTACATTTAAAATCTCTAAGAATTATTTAAAAACATGGATTTACAGCTCAAGGGAAAGCATATATTAGTTACAGGAGCAAGTGGAGGTATTGGAAGAGCTATCGTAGAAGCATTGTATGAGGAAGATTCAAAGGTTACTCTACATGTGTTTAAAAATACCGAAATAGCAAAGGATCTAATGCTTAAATTAGGTGGTGAAGAACGTTTACAAGTCGTTCAAGCTGATTTGAGAAAGGAAGAAGATGTCTCCAATATGTTTAGATCTGCAAATGAGAAGTTTGGGAGAATCGATGGTTTAGTAGCTAATGCGGGAATCTGGTCTTCTGAACCTAAACTTACCTCACAGCTTAGTTTAGAACAGTGGAATAACACTGTTAAGGTTAATCTAACAGGCGTTTTTCTTTGCGTTAAGGAATTCTTCAAGAATTTAGAAAAATACCCCGAGAAACAAGCTTCTGCGGTTCTTATTGGGTCAACTGCTGGAAGCTTTGGTGAAGCTGGTTATGCAGATTATTCAGCTACAAAATCAGCACTGATGTATGGTTTAACAAAAACATGGAAAAATGAAATAATTCATTTTGCTTCACTAGGTAGGGTTAATACAGTAGCTCCAGGTTGGACTTACACACAGATGGCAAAAGAATCTCTTAAGGATGAGACAGAAGTGAAAAAAATTCTTCAAACTATCCCTCTTAGAAAAATTGCAAGTGTTGAAGATATTGCTTCATCCGTTTTGTTTCTGCTTTCAGACAAAGCATCAGGACACATGAGCGGTGAAACACTTATGGTTGATGGAGGTATGGAAGGTAGACGATTATTCGATCTGAATGAGATTAGGGTCAACTTCCTTAAGAAACTAAGAGAAGAATGAACTCAAGTTGATAGCAATATCTTTAATTTAGGTATGAGATTGTTTATTAGATGTCATATAACTCTCTCGAAGTTGATGTTGCAGCCAATTACAACACTGTTCTACAAAGAGTAGAGAATAGTGCAAAACTCTCTTCAAGAGATGTTTCAGATATAACTATAGTGGGAGTTTCTAAACGTATCGAGTTTTCAAGGATTAAATCTGCTATCGATGCTGGTCTCAAGATAATTGGTGAAGTAGCTGGCACAGAATTAAAGAAAAAATTACCAGATATTCTTAGATATAGTCCTTCAACTGAAATACAAATAGTTGGCCTCCTTCAATCAAATAAGGTCAAATACTCGGTAGAAAATTGTCAATTAATACAGAGCATACAATCAGAGAAAATACTTTTGTTAGTAAATAAGTTCGCACAGAAACAAAACACTATTTATCCAATCTTTTTACAGGTCGATTATAGCAATACTTTGTATCCAAAAGGTTTGAATTTGGATGAGACTCTGAAAATGCTAGAACTTGGTGACTCACTCACTAATGTTGAAGTCAAAGGTATAATGACAATAGCTCCTTTAGAATTAGAGAAAGATGAGTTTAGTCTTCACAAGTTTTTTGCTAAAACTCACAAAATATTCCAAGAAAATATTAAGCCAAAAATACCGGATATAAACGCTTCACTCTCAATGGGAATGTCCAATGATTTCGAAATAGCTATTCAAGAAGGTTCAACAATGATAAGAGTAGGAACAGCTATTTTCGGTCCGAGGATGAGCTAAATAATTTTTGCTTTGAGCAATTTAGATGAGTTTAAAAGTGAGTGCTTGTTAGTTAAAGATGTAAATACTAGACAAGGTGTTAGTTATGGCTATGTGGCGATTAATAAAAAATTCGGTACGCTTTGCTTTTCGAGCTAAGAAGCGTTGGATAACTTTTGTTGTAATATTTGCATTTCTCTCCGCTTTCGTCACTTTCTTTGCAGGTACATTCAATCTATATGCAACAGATGATTTGCTTGAACAGAAAGGATTTTACATAAAAGCACAAAATACTGAAAGTGTAAAGGTCAATGCTAGTCAAGCCGAAGCTCTAAAAAATCTAATTGAAGATATGGCGGGAATCGAATCAGTTGCAATGTTTCGTTTCTTTGATCTTGGTGATTATATTAGGGTTTTTGGAGTTGATCCTGGGAGTAGCTGGATGTTCAAAGCTGCTAAACCTTCTTTGATTCAAAACGGGCGATATATCTCAAAGCTAAATGACGTGGTAATATCAACAGGGTCAACAATTAAAGCTGATTTAGGTACATTCTCTAGTAATGTTAGCGCTACACTACATATTGGTGAACAAATTAACTTTATTAATGCGGCGGAAACAACTTTTGAGTTGAATGTCGTTGGTGAAATCAATGATACAATTAATGCTCCAGATAAACTAAGAATGTTTATTTCGGATGATGATTTTGATTATCTTCATGATAATTTCGCGGATACAACTCCAGTTTATTGTGAGAGTATTTCTGTATTGGTAGTTGGTAGTCTTTATAATCCATTCAGCGATGAGATTTTTGAGAATATGATTCGTTATGACGAACCTTCAGAAGATCTGTTCACATTAGTAAACGGTGGTTCATATGGAAGTTGGATACCCCCTGATACTGTTGCAGAATCAGTAAAGAAACAGAGAGCAACAGACTTTCTTATTTTTATTTTTGGTATAGTAGGTGGTATTTTGCTCACTATATTGTACAACTTCATAATTGTGTGGTTCAGAAGAAGAGAAGTAGCTGTACTGAGAGCAATGGGTTACAAGAAAAAAGAAATTCGAATTAATCTAATGGGTGAAAGTCTTACGATAAGTTTCGTAGGTTATATTATTGGAATCCTTGCAATAGTAATCTATTTCTGGATACAACAAATGGCATTCAGTAATTATCTGTTAACTTGGGTTACATTACTGATATCATTTGTTATAGTGGTAGTGGTAACTATACCTGGACTGTTATTATCAAGTTTATCATTCGTCAGAGTATCTACAGTGATATTGTTTAAGGCTAGGTGAGTATGATGTCAGATGTAATATTAAAAATGGATAAAGTAACTAAGATATATCGACGAGGTAGATCTGAAGTTGTAAGAGCACTTGATAAGGTTAGTTTGGAAATTAATCCTGGAGAAATACTAATGGTAATTGGCCCTTCAGGAAGCGGAAAAACAACTCTACTCAACGTTCTTTCTGGTTTAGATAAACCTACAAATGGAAAGATTTTTTTTAATACTTCAAGAGCTGGTGAGGGTTTCACACACACCAACAAGAATGAGAGTGATGCAAAGAAAAAAGGGAAAGACAAACATCTTGTTGACATAACAGAGTGGGATGAGAAACAACTGACAAATTATCGTCGTCATAACATTGGTTTTGTGTTCCAAGCTTGGGAGCTAATACCAACACTAAAAGCTGTTGAGAATGTTGAATCAAGTCTCTATCCCTCGAATATCCCTTCTCTTGAATTAAGAGAAAAATCAATTAAGCTAATTCGAAAAGTTGGGCTGCTTGATAAAGAATACGCTTATCCTGACCAGATGAGCGGTGGTGAGCAGCAAAGAGTCGCTATATGCAGAGCTCTAATAAAAGAACCAAGAATCGTTTTTGCAGATGAACCAACAGGGAATCTTGACAGTGAATCGGGAAATCAAATCATGCGTCAAATGAAGCTTATGTCTCGTGAAGGTGCTGCTGTTCTAGTAGCAACCCACAACATAGAACTGAGAAAATTTGCTGATAGAATGGTTAAGATTCATGATGGTCAGATTACTTATTAGGAGAAATGAAAATGGCAAACGAAATATTTCTTAAATTAATTACTTCTGAATTCTCAGGAGATGAAGCTAAGCAAATTGAATATTCTTCTTTAGTAGGGTATGCACTTGATAATATAAAGAAAAAAGAGATTTTAGAGGGAATTTACACTTGTTACGTTCCATTCTTTGCTGTAAGAATAAGTGACGGTAACTATATTGTCATTAATACCTTACAACTTGAAAAGAACAAATTACTTGTCAGTAAAATTCCAGAGCTTTCAGAGATTAAGGCTGTTCTAGAAGAGCAATACCCCTCTTTAGAATCTCACTATAGAGCCATAGAGGAAACGCTAGTTTCTATGAATATTTTTCATTTAGAAATTAGTGGTGTTTTAGTTAAGAAAGGAATTGAGGGAACTGCTAAACTAGTTTCTCAGCATGTTTCAACTCGTAACAATTCTTACAAAAAAATATCTCCTTTGGTTTCCAGAGATGACATAAAAAGAGAGATTGCTTCAGCTGGCAAATATGCAATTACTGATCATGAATTAGAAACTAAACTTAATGTTCTTCTAGATGAAGTTGAAAAACATCTACAGTCTGTAGTTGAAAAGAAAAAACATGATAAGGATAAGATCGAGCAAAGATACAATCAACAAATAGAAAATCAGAAGCAAGAAAATGCTAAGAAAATTCAGCAATTCAAAGAAGAGGAAATAAGCCAACATGATTCAATAGTGTCTGAATCGAACAAAGAAAAGCGAGAACAAATTGTTTCTGTTAAGGATAGTAAACGTTGGAATCAGTTGAAAAAAGATATTTCTTCCCTACAAGAATCTTATAATCAATTGTTGACGAGTCTAGATAAAGTCAATTCAGAAAACGATTTTGACACAGTTATAAGCAGAATTAGAGAAGTGCAAGATGAAACTCAATCCTTTGGTGTTGGACTCAATAGTGCAGTTTCTGAGATAGAATATAGAAAAACTGAATATGAAGATATAGGTCATCAAGAAGATGTTGACAAAAGAAATGTTTCTGATAGACTAAATACAGTCAAAGAAGATCTTAACCTATACATAGTTGATATTCAAGATGAAAAACGTAAAAAGCTTGAAGAACAAGAAAAGGAAATTCAAAAAGCTAATAACATCTTTGATAAATTCAAGAATAATCGTAATAATCTTATTAAAAGAGCTAAAAGCAATTATGTGATGATTTCTGCCTATTCTTTATCCTCAGATTTGCTTGGTATTTCAGATAATGAACAACTTGTAACTATCAATGTACCAGTTGCAATATGTAAGTATAAGGATAAAAGTGGGTTCATTTTCAACGTTATTCCTCCATTCGAAGTAGCTAATAATATGAAAAAACCACGATCTCTTGCTCTACATGGGACGAATGGTTTAATCGGTTTTGATTGCATCGCTAGAGAATCCTTTGATTTCTTGAAACATCCGCTTGAGAATCTTTTAGCAAGCAAACAAAACTTGCAAGCAGAAATCCAATCAGAGAATAATGAAATGATTCAGACAGGAGATCTGTCATCTTTAAATTCTGGACTTGTTCTATTAGAACAAAGAAAGAAATATTCAAAGAAAAATTCAGATGCATTATTATCAAGATCAAGAAGTTTCTTATCCTAAAAACTAAAGGAGATTTACTCCTTTCTATTTCTTTACTTTCTCTTCAATTACTTGTGTTGGATATTCCGATAGCATGAACAGCGCTTCCTTCAACGTTTCAGATAGTTCTATAATATTGGTGTCTCCATCTTCTATTAGATATGGAATTACAGCTTTTATTCCTTCGATTACAGGACCAGTATTTTCTTCAAACTTCATTCGTGCTACAAATCTAATGATATCGCTCATTACAATCAACCGATCCCTATTCTCATCCATAGATCTTCTATATTCGGGTTCTAGATACAGTCTTATTTCCCAGTTTTTACTACTGCTTACTGCTTCAACATTGGGAAATTGGAGCATTGATAATACCTTGGTTTTTGTTTCGTAGATTTCTTTAGGTATTGATCCCAATGTAATGAAGTGGCCTTTCTTATCACTTGACAACTCAATATCATTTTTAATGAAAAACGTGCTTGTTAGTCTTCCATAGGTGTTGATGATTTTCGTGAAAGTGTTTCCTAGAGCTCGCATATTAAGATAAAGGTTGTTCTCGAACTCACTTCTGGATTTACTTCTACCCCATGCTCGAAGTACTGCTTCTGCTACACGCTTTTCACCGCTAATCATTTGATTATAAGACTCATCTATGACATAATCAGGTATTCTTCTGTACAATAAAATTGACAATGCTATTTCCATGAAGTTTTTGGGTAAATCTCTAAACTCCTTTGGATGAATGTCTTTTATCGTGTTGATTATCTCTTTTTGTGCTCTTTTGAGTGATATCGTGAATTTACCGTAATCTAATTTTTGTAATTTGAATATATCACCAGTCCAATTGGTAACATTCTTACTAACTTCATTAAGATGACCACTAAGATCTATACTAACATCTTTGGACCATTTCTCAACAACCTTTGTCATTTGATCATTTAATGGGTTCCAATTCTTGAGTAGGTTCTTTCTTATACCCTTCAGCTCTTTGATTGCTCTATTGTATAAACGCATTGCTTTCTTCTTGTAACTCAAATCATTCTTTCTCAAGTTAGAAAATCCTGCTAAAAGATCCTGAATAGTTTTTTGGATTTTTGGAGCATAATCATTCCAACTGTCTTGACATCTCTCATGGAAGTGTTTTCCTGCGAACTTTTGAGGTATGTCTCGAATCTGTGGGAAGGATGGAAAACCATTTTGAATGTCTGGTATTCGATGAGCTGGAGTTAGTTTACCCACCATTTCTCTATTGAAAACAGTTATCAAAGTATCTATTAGATTTATTACTTCTCCTTCAAATGAGAACATTTTTTGCAAATAAGAGGAGACCATCCCTCGTAGAACTGCTTTAGCATATGCCTTCTTAAGAACTTTTGAATTAGTGAAACAAGTAGTGAGAAACTCAGCATCTTTTTCAACATCTCGTAATGGGAATATCTTGTTCCCTAAACTCAGTGTCACTCCTGGTTTCTGAAGAAGCTCATTTGATGAGATTGTTCTGCCATCAAAACGTAGATGTGACCCTTTGAAAAATGACCTTTTGTTTTGTACAGATACTGAATTAACATATGCTTTAATTTCTCCTTCATCAATTGCTGAACCTATTAAATCTTTTGCAGTTAAACTCATTTGTTTCGCTGTTTCATAACCTCTGTACTTGACATCTACTATAACCTTTGATAGAACGTTGACCAGAACTGTCTTTGGTGCAATATCTCTGAATGCATTGATCATATAAGTAAATATATCACCAAGATTGGAATTAAACAGCTGATCTTTCACCATTTTCTCTAATGTGGTGATAATTGCTTTTTCTAATGCACTAGCAAACAGAACAGATTCCTCGATGTTGGATATTTGCAGCTGTTTTCCAACTCCCATATTATCAAATTTGTCTATAAGTTGTTCTATCCATTCAGGATGGACATTTGTTAGCCTGGATAATCTTTCCTTAATAATTCCACGTTTAAAATCTATAGCAGTTTTACCTATTTTCTTTGTTTTCGAATTTTGAGTAAGCCTTTTTTCATCTAATATTGAAAAAGTGAAATCAACTATGACATTCCATATACTTGTTGGTAATTTTCTACCCTCAAAGGGGATAATAAGTTGTTTAAAGAACAGTCTTGCTCCTTGTAAAACTAAGGGAGTAACATCTTCCATAAGACCATTACAGATTATACTTCCAGGATCTGGAACATCTGTTAAAGTTGTAATTTGATTTTGTATTGCAGTATAAAGTGGAATATTACGAAAATCTGTAAGAGTTAATAATGGGTTTTCTTTTGCTATATTGTAAATAATCTCCTTTGCGAGGTTATTCGCTATAAAGGTCTTTGCAGTATGTATCTCACTTATATTCAGTTTCTTTAAGTTAACATTAACTTTTTCTTGTAGGTTCTTCGCTAAGTAGAGATCTATTAATTCCTCTGGTTTATATTGTTTCTTCTGCAAATATAATTCAATAGTATTCCTTATTTCTTCTATTGTATATCTCGGTGTTTCATATTCTAATATGACAAACGGATCTTCTAAGATGATTTGATTAAGAATGTCTTGTGCTACCATCTGTACTAATAATTGTCTCTTAAAAGGAGAAATTGACCCTTTATCCCAGGATGTTTCTTCCTCTCCAATCCATTGTTCAATGTCTTTCAACTGTAAAACAGTGGGGAAATCCTCAGGTTTGTCTTCTATTAATTTGAGTTTTTCATTTATCAAATCAATTAATGCTTCATTATTCTTACTTACTGCAACTTTTTGTTTAGCAATTGTACAAGCTTTGAGATATGCTTTCGATACGTAATCTAAAGATATCATTTTTCCTGTATTTAGATTCCTATGAAAATTTGGTGTTAGGACGATGAATTTGCAGAATGAAAGTGCTAGCCCCTGAACTAACATTTCATTTTCTTTTGAAAGTTTGTTCGCTTCATCTGATTTGACAACATATTGAACAACAACGGTGTCAGCTTCTTCAGCTATTGTAAACGTACCAAATTTTACAAACTCATTCTCGCCTGTCATAAACTGTGAATTTGAAACCTCAACTTCTGTAGTCATTAATGATTGGAGTGAAAGTAAGATTCCTTGCATCATACTTGAATCTCTAGCTAATCTACCTACTGTTGCAAAACTAATCCCGGAATCACTTCCAGTTGAAATCCATAAATCGAAAGGAAAGTTTTTTGACATTTGTTCTCACACTTGTACTGAATTCTTATGCTCTCATATCCTAATATATAATAGCTTTAATATTGTTTTTTCTATTGGTAATAAAACTATGATGATTTGTGCATTGCTAAATAACAAGACAAAATCGAATCATAAAGTTTAATAATCTTTCAATAGATGGTTGCTTAACACTACTATAATAATGGGATTAAAAGATGGCAAAGCCTTCAAAGAGTGTCCGCATAAGAAGACTTGTATTAGACGTTTTAAAACCCCACCAACCACGAATTGATGTTTTAGCAACTGCTATTGGGGAATTGGAATATGTTGAATCTGTTAATATTGTTAGAACTGAAACAGATTCTAGTACTGAAGGAATTACAGTAACAATTGTTGGTCCAAATCTAAATTTTGACGACATTGAAATTGTTCTAAGGGATTATGGAACATCTGTTCATTCAGTAGACGAAGTAGTTGCTGGTGAAAAAATCATAAACACCGTAACTATTCCAAATGAAGAGCCGTTCAAAGCATAGTTTTCTAGTTATGTTCAATTGATATATGTACTAGTATTTAATCAATCTTATTTTTTCACAGCACTAATTCCCAAATCAAATGCTTTTAGGTTTACTTCTAGATATTTTGGAGGGACTCTAATTTTCAAAGCCTCTCTTAAGTCATTATCAGTTACAGGAAAACCTTCAACTTGAGACAAAGCTCCAAGTAGAACAATATTCTGTGCTAAAGCTAAACCAGCTTTGTTAGCTAACCCCTCTGCATCAATGAAATGAACATCTGCATCGAATTTACTTAGATTGTCTTTAATATTCTCTCTAGCTTTCTCTGCAGCTTTCTTGTCTTTCTTCCAAGTAATTGGGAAAAGTACAGTGTCCGATGTAATGACTGTTCCACCAGGTTGCAGATACTTTAGGTATCTCAAAGTTTCGTTTTGTTCTAAACCGACAAGCATTTTGCTTGTCCCAATTGGAATAGTAGGAGAATTCAAATTCTTACCAATTTTGAGATTTGTTATGACAGATCCTCCTTTTTGAGCCATCCCATGTACTTCTGAACCTAGAATGTTAAGCCCTTTCATCTGTGCTGCGATTGTTATAATATCCGAGATTGTGAGAATTCCTTGCCCACCAACTCCACAAATTACCATTTGATATGTTTCTACCATTTCATTCATCCACCTTTGAAATTGCTCCCACAGGACAGATTTGAGAACAAACACTACAACCTGTGCACATGTCAGGATCTATGACTGAATATTTTTTACCTTTAGAGTTTGTATCTAAGCTCCATCTTATCGCTGGGCATTGATATTGCACGATACATGTTCCACAAGCAATACATACTTCTGGGTCTATATGGAAAACCTCTATTTTCTCTCCTTTTCTTCTCTTTCTTCTCCAATCTTCATTAGCACAGATTTTTCTCATTATTATTACAGTTGGTCCTTCATGTTTCAATGCATCCTCAAAAACCTTTTTTCCATTCTCGAAATCGTAAGGATCAAACTCAACAACATATTCTACTCCTAATGATTTAGCTACATCAACAATATCTATTTTCTCAGTAGGATTAGGTTGGAAACCAGTCATAGCTGTCATTCTGTTATCTAGAACTAGAATGTTAATATTTGCATTATTATAAACAGCATTAGCCAAAGCAGGCATACCCGTATGGAAAAATGTACTGTCTCCAATATAAGCAAATATCGGTTTATCTTTTATTACCCTTGCAAAGCCATTAGCCATACCTATCCCTCCACCCATACATATTATTGTGTCTGTTACCCAGGGATCTAATGAATAACAACCAATATCTGAAGCAAAAATACCATCCTTTTTGCGTACAACTTTGGATAATTCCCAAAATGCTGCTCTATGTTGACATCCAGCACAAAACAGAGGGGGTCTGAAAGGAACAAACTCCTTAGTTTCTTCAACAGCTTTCTCAATTTCGTTTACAGGAACTATGGCTCCTCCAACTACTTTGATTAGAGCTTCAGCAACCAATCTGTCGTTCAATTCATGATATTTATTAGTGATTCCTGAACTTTTCCCATGAATCTTTGGTATAACTCCATTTTGAATGAAAAGAGCACTTATACGATCTTCAAGATAAGGGTCTACTTCTTCAATGAAGATAATATTTTCCTTATTCTTTGCAAATTCTAGAATGGTTTGCTCGTCTAATGGAGCTACCATACCTAGTTTTAGAATGGGAAGTTCTTTCTTTATTGCCTTTAGAGCATCCTTAACATAAACATAGCTGATTCCACTTGTGATTATGCCAAATTCATTATGATTATCTGGTCCCTCAATTGTTGAGAATCCGCTTGTTGGTAACCATTCCTTTATTTTTTCCATTCTTTCCAATAACTTAGGATGATTTGCTCTTGCTAGAGCTGGGAGACATGCAAAACGGTTTGTTTTCTCATATACTCCTTCTCTGAAATTTGATTCATATTTATTGAATTGCACATCAGCTCTTGCATGAGATACTCTTGTTGTTGAACGAAGTAGCATAGGCATCTCGAATTTTTCACTCACATCAAAAGCTCTTTTTACATATTCTTTAGCTTCCTGAGGACTAGATGGTTCAATAACAGGAAATTGTGCGGATACACCGAGCCACCTAGAATCCTGCTCGTTTTGGCTAGAGAAACAATGTGGGTCATCTCCAACAACTGTTACAAAACCACCTTTACATCCCATATACATAAACGAGTAAAAAGTATCAGCTGCTACATTTAAGCCAACATGCTTACAAGCAGTCATTGCTCTAATACCACTTATAGATGCCGCAAAAGCAGTTTCCATTGCTACTTTTTCATTAGTGCTCCATTCAGCATAAAATCCTAGTTTTGGAGCAATAGCAATCATTGCCATACTTATCTCAGAACTTGGTGTTCCAGGATAGGCAGCAAAAACCTGTACTCCCGCCTCAATAGCACCTCTTGCAATAGCTTCATTACCTAAACAAAGAACTCTAGTTTCTTCATTTACAATAAGCTCTTCTAACTTAGCCATATATTATCAAGAGATGATAAATTTAAAGCTATAAAAAAGTATTTTAAAATGAATATGAGTGACCTTTCCGCTAGTTGACGAAACATCTAAGGTCTTTAACTGTTATCATCTCTGCATCGATTACTCTAAACAGTCCAACAGTGAGGATGACTCACGGCATCCACTGTCCCGTAGGTGAAGACCAGCGGGAATACTTTACGACCGATATTACCAGCTGAGTTGCAATCAGCGTTAAGCAGGATACCGGTTTTGCTTCTGAATAAACCTCTTTTCAACCTTCTTCCTAGATACTTGGGATGTTTTTTGATTACCTCGTTATCTAAAAATGAACATTTGGATGTAAAATCTTCCTCCGTCAAGATGACTTTTATCCCTACCTCTTCAGCTTTATATTGAAGTTTGCGTACCAAGCTTAAGAAAGGAATAGAGACGAAAATCTGATTGCTTTTCTTCCCCATTTTACTTTTCTGTTTCCATTTCTTGTTATAACCAATAACAATGGTACCTATGCGATGTTGCAAACATTGGTCGATGACGATCCTTGAAGCTTTATGAAGATAATCTTCCACCCGTTGATAGCGTTTGTCTATAACCTTCTTCATCCCCTGCCCGTAATTTTCTAATCTTTGTAAATCGTATATAGATTGGAGACGGGCACACTCTTTGTTATACCATTGGTTGCTAGCTTTTAGTTTCCTCCCATTGATGAGGAAAGGGGAAACGCAGTTACTCACACAAGTCAAGAGATTATTCACCCCTAAATCTATGGCTAAGATATTCTTTGCTCGGAGGGAGTGTTTCGAT
The DNA here is from genome assembly GCA_030668875.1 of Candidatus Heimdallarchaeota archaeon. GTDB lineage: Archaea > Asgardarchaeota > Heimdallarchaeia > Heimdallarchaeales > Heimdallarchaeaceae > UBA460. The sequence goes on along the minus strand of DAOVER010000013.1, from coordinate 58,070 downwards.
GGCTCTTGTTTTATTTCTCGCTCATAAATTATCTCTAAGATAAAACACGTCCCTTTAGGGAGTAAACGGACGTGATTGATCTTCCTTCCTTTCTCCAGCCTTGTTTTCACTTTCAGCCCTACTTTTTTGGGAAAATGCAACCACCCCTCTTCTTTCACTTTTGCTTGGTTAGCTGTGAAGTAGATGGTGTGGAACCCTCGTTTTTTCTTATATTTGGGCGCATGGGGTGGAGAGAGGAATTTTTGCGGGTGCTTCTTGTACTCTTTTATCGCTCTGAAATACGCTTTCCAGTTCTTTACTAAAAATTTTATCGTCTGTTGTGCTGAGTGAGCGATAAATTTCGTATAGCAAGGATGATAACGGATTATACTTACTAATTCATACTCTGAGGTCATATATTTACTATTTTTCAGTTGTCTTTTGATGATATAATTTCCATAATTATACACGTTTTTGCTCTGTCTTGCTAACTGCATAAGCGTGAAACTAGGTTTCACTTTTATCCGTTCAGTCCGTCTAACGAGCATCATTACTACCCTCCTTATTACATTATTTAAACCTAAAAACTCTCTCTGAACCTACGTGTTAATGCAGAATAAGGCGGAAGATTCAAGCATCATCAAACTGATATCCACTTTGCTTCCAAGCTTTGTACATTACAGGATTTTTCTTTAGAAATGCATCTCTTTCTTTCTTAGGTACTCTATTCAAGATACAGGAGAAGTTCACGCAATCTTTGCATACAAACAGTTGAACGAAGATATACCAGAGCACAATACCGAACGATGTTACGCCTAGATAGATCCACAATTGCCCTACAATCAAAAATACTATTGGGATTAAGAAAATAATATTTGCACCTACAAGAAATTGCACATTCTCAAACATACTCATTGGACCTGGTTTAAATTTAGAAGTTTTTAAAAATCCATAATTGATTGAGCAATGCAAAGTTTTGCTCTTACCTTCAGCATAATAAGGACAATGAGAGCAGAGTATTCGAGGTTCCCAGACTAGAAAGAAAAACACTATGTATCCCATCCAAGATAGTATAGATATTAGGTTTAACGGAAATCCTAAAAGTATCAAACCTACAAATGCAGGTATAAATGCAATAAAGAAAGGTATTCCAAAAATTATTGAGTATTTAATATTTATATGACAATGTAATCTACCTTTCAATCCACAATCAGTACAATTTTCTTCACTCTCCCAAATGCAAATTTCGTAAGGATTTTTGTGTTTCACGATACTGAAACGCTGTTTGAATTTTTTAAGGTTTTGTAAATTTAATTGGAAATGTATATATTATCTGTTAAGAATATTATATGTGTTCTATGATGAATAAATATTATCTAAAACGCCTTCTATCAGCAATTTTTATAATTGCTGTCATCGCTGGTGGATTTTTCATTTCATATGATTTAGTTGGCAATAACTTCAGGTTCTATTATTTCCTTTTCTATGTTGTAGGATGTATCATAATTATCCCCATTTTTTTGCGTATTTATTGGTATGTTAAATTGAAGAGAGAAACTCGTAAGCCTTCCAAATTAACAGAAGTCTATATCGACCATGTTAAGGATCTGGTTACTGATAAAGAAAAGATACTCACTAAAATTGCATTTAACATTAGAGAACTTGGTGGAGATATTATAGAAAAACAGCTTGATCAAGTTCCTAGAATTATTTTTTATTTCCCTGAGAAGCATAAATACAATTTCTTTCATAGAACAACAATAAAAGTTCTTTCAGTAAATGAAATAGCTATAGATACGATGATGAAAGCAGATTATCCATTAGCTTTCAGTATAAAGCGGAAAACTAGAAAGAAGATTGATACTGGTAATGATGTTGATTTACCTAGTTCCAGTGAGTTCTACATTTTTCATTCAAATCATCACTCGTTCTATGAGAGTCTACTTGAAAAAGAAGAAATTAACAATATGCTAATTAATTTGAAAAAAGATTTGAAGCAATTTACAATGAATCGTAAATTTGTAAATGCTCGTTTTAATAATAGTGAAAAAGTATCAACATATCTTGAGCTTCTTGAGAAGATATATACAAATCTTCTACAGAGGGATTTTGATGACATAGAAGTTGAGGAAATCCTTTGTTATCAGTGTGGTAATGTTTTTGAAGCAAATGAGGAGACATGTGATCAATGTGGTGCTCATAGACCAACATGCAAAGTCTGTTTGCTTGACTTAAAACCTTCTGAAAAGAATGTAGTTGTTAAAACACCATGTTGTGAGACATATTCACATAAAAAACACCTCATAACATGGTTAGAGCAGAATAGTAAATGTCCCAATTGCAAAATCGATTTGTTCCTATGGTTAAGAGGTTTAAAGCAAAATAATGATAGATAATAGAAATTTCGATTTGTTTCAATATCCAAAAAAGAAAGAAGAGGATTAAAGATTTATACGTCAGATTTCTTACTTGTAGATTTCTTTTTGTTGGAATACTTGATTTTTTCGTAGTTTGCTTCTAATATACGAGTGAAATCAGAAGCTAAGTGGAGTAAAACCTTAGGGTCGAGAACTGTTAAACTTATCAAGTATCTTCTATTAAGTCTATCACGTTCATATATCATCCAATCTACTTCATCAGCTATATAATCCTTGAAATCTTCACCAGTTTCCATAATTGCTTTTACAGCGTGAGAGTGTCGATCATCTGAGTGAGTAGCCCATTTTACAGGATACACATAATGAGTTTCCTTGACTCTTTTTCCATATAAAAATAAATGAGTTATACCGTCTTTCTCAGTTTCAATGCTCTCTACTTTAATGTTTAAAACTTCCTCTTCACGTAGTTTATCTGTAGGTATAACAGCTGTTGTTTTATTAGGTTGAAGGATGGTAACAAAACTTGTAGAAATTTCTTTTACAACTCCTTCAATATTCATATCATTAATAATCAAGTAATCACCAACGTTATGATGCTTACTCAAAACAAGATGAAGACCTGAAAAGACATTACTTAGGGATCTTGAAGCAGCAATACCAAAAGCTGCACCAACTGTTGCCATCACACCTATGACTGCTCCTTGAAAGCTTTCAAGTTTATTCAAATATGCTACAACAAAGAAAATTATCACGATGAATCTTATCAGAACTCGGATAGTATTTTCAATATCGTCACTTATCTTATGTTTAAAAGTCCTTAGAGATATTTCTACAAGCCAAATAATCACTACTGCGATTAGTGTATAGATGAAAAATGAATCTACAAAATTACTCATCATTTCATTGAATGTAGCTGCTCCTTCCGCTGCATTATCGTTGTAGTAGTTTTCAATAAAGTTACCGGGAACAAATCTGCTGTAGAAGAAAAGTACTAATAGAGCAAGAAAGATTACCCCAAAAACGATATAAATTATATGTTTTGTTTTTAATTTCGGTTTAGCTTTACTTTCAATCATGGTACCACTTTCATTGGGTTTTAGCTTAACTAGAAATAGGTTAGAAATAAAAGTTGCTGTTGGTATTAGAGGAAGAGTGTTAATTTCTCTTCTCAAACCATGGGATAAATGAAGATACTCTGGATTTGTAGTCAGTATAACCAGGATATTTCTTCATTAACCTATTCTCCATCAAGGGGATACTTACTATCAAGAACAATATTGTCATACTTATAGGTCCTACTACCACCCATAGAGTAGATACTCCATTTGCTATTGCAAAGAAAAACATGCCCCACCAGAAACTAACTTCTCCAAAGTAGTTGGGGTGTCTGGTAACTGACCATACTCCTTTTGTCATAAATTCGTTTTTTTGCTTTTTCTTGACGAAGTTTCTGAGTTGTTCGTCTGCTACTGTTTCTAGAATTGTTGCTCCCAAAGCTATTATTATACCAATTATATCAAAAACTGTAAATGTTGAGCTTGTTGAGATTATACCGAAATAAATAGGAATACAACCTAAGAATACTATCAATGTAGGCATCATTTGTAATCCTGTGAAATTTATGAACCAGAACAAACTAGGTTTCTCTTCTCTAAATTTCGTATATCTCCAATCTTCATGATTTAAGCCTTTCCAACCCCTAATCCAGTTAAAAGTCAACCTTATCCCCCAAATAGCTACTATTGCTATTATTACTATCTGTCTTATTGTTATTGTTGGGTAATTATCAGCTGTGATTAACCAATACAATATGATGGGTATTGGAATAAAACTCCAGTAGGGATCATAAAGACTAGTATTCTTGAAGAAAACACTAATGCTAAATATTATCACAGTTGCTATTACATCAACAATAAAGGCAGTCAAGATTGGATGTAGTAGAGGATGTAATGCAATTCCAATACCTATAGCAGCTCCAATTGCTAAAGTATAGGATATCAGACATAATATCAGAGATATTAACTTGTTATCTTTGTATGTTTTATCTTTGCTCAAAGCAAAATCACCATTTATTTAGGACTTTGAAATTTCAAGGTTTTTAATAAACCTTATCTCATTTAATTCCAAGTAATAGACTAGAAAAAAGAAAGAAAAAAAGAAAGAACCATCTATAGATTAGTGCACATTTAACGTTGGTTCAAGTTCTTTTTCATTTATCAAAGCTAAACAAGAATAGTAGAATCTTTCTTCTATTCCTGATTCGATATAAGCATTTAATTGTTTACAATCAGTTACTGCTCTTGAGTTCTTTATCCTTTGCAGTAATGGTTTTGGTATATCTTCATAGTGTTCTTTGAATAGAGCCCATAGATATGATGAAGATTTTGGAGAACTTGAAACTAGTTGAGAAGTAATTCGGCATAATCTATCCATATTCGCTTCATTCATTAATTCCTTTATCAGAGCAAAACCCCAACAATATTTCTTCTGTTTCTCATATTTTTCTAGAACTATTTTATCTTTTGTGAGATAGATCAATAAGCCACTGTAGTGGTCCGTTATTGAGGGATTTGTTTTATCTACATTCTTTACAGATTGAATATCAGACTTCAAGTTAACACTAGTTTTCCATGGTAACTTAATACCTATTTTAGACATCTTTTTAATGATAAATTTCTGAACATTGTCCTCTTTATCTAAACAACTCTCAAGTTGAGTTTTTTGTATTTTTGACGAAATGATTTTCCGTATATCTTTAGAGAGTAATCTAGATTGAGCTAAAAGGTATAAAGATAAGTGTTCTTTTTTATTTTTCATCCAGGATTTAACAGCTTTTTCCCAATTAGCAATTATCTCTACTTCTGAGAATAATCTGATACAACTCAACCAGAATCTATCTTTGGGATTAGCTTCCATGTAATCACGCAAATTTTTACTCCTGTTAAAGCATGGTGAATATTTGAGTGAATTTGCTACTTCATTTGTAAGACAACCATAAACTTCTAGATGCAAAGCTAGTAGAAGAACAACTTCTTTAGGATGTGAGATACTTCTAATCCTCTGACTAACAAGTCTCGAAAAGTTACGAAGATTCTTTCGAGTTATTATATTTTCTAGATATTCATGAATCCAAAGATTGATTTTTTCATCTCTACATTTATAGCTTAGTTTTTTATTTTTCGACAAAGCTATCATAATTGATGGGAGGAAATTATCTATTTTTATCATTTTTTTCAGATATTCTAGATTGTTATAGGGTTGAGCTAGTTTTTTCCAGTCTAATGTTGAAATCCATGGATAGTTTACATAATCTGATAATTTTTCTTGAATGAAGTAAGAAAGGGGATCTTCTTCTATATCTTTATTCGAAATTTTTGTTTGAGATGCTTTTTCATTTATTTTCTTAACTAAATCATCTTTCAATTGTTCAGATGACTGGAGATTTAAGAGGAAGGCAGTTTCATTTTCTTGCTTAATCCAAAGCTTGATTATTCTTTTCCAATCCCAGATTGTCTGCGGTAATGATAGTTTCATACTAGTTAAATATGCGTCTCCTTCATGGAAAAGTATACGATAATTTCCCTTCTCTATGAATTGTATGTTTTTCATTTCATTGAAGAACATATGATAGAAAATATCATTGGAGAAGGTTACTTGCTCTTTCTTAGTTCCTCCTTCATCTTTAATTTGCATTCTGAAAGGACTTGAGTATTTAGGAGAATATTCTAATTTCGAGATAGTTTTGATACTGTAAATTGTTTTATCTTGTTTCTTGTTAAATTCAAGAAGTAATTTTTTTCTTTCTTCTTGAGTTAAATCTGTAAAATCACCTTGTTTTCTTGAATCTAGGGATTTCCTGTAAAGTTGGTTCTTTTCAAGGACAAGATTGTATATTTTCAGTCTATTTCCTAGAAGTTTATTCAAGTACACCCTGTCATTTATCAGACTACTTTGCCATGCTGAGTTGACACTTGAAGCATAAATCTGTGAGTGATCTATAACAGTTATCCATTCATTTGTCTCTGTATTAATTCCTTTAATCTTGTAGTATTGACCAGAGTATTGACCACTTCCACTTCTAGACTTACCAATTGCTTCAATCTCAAAAGGAATCAATTCCAGCTCTTTTACAGTTTTTTGTGATATGGGTTTTATTATACTCTTTTTCTCGTCTTTAGAAAGATCCTTGTTCTTTGTAAACTTTGATTTGATTTGATAGATACTCTGATGAAGTACACTTGTTAATATTGTAAGATCCTCTTTCTCCTCGTTATTCCAGACTTTATCCTTTTTCTTTAGAAGTTTTAGTAAAGTAGCTACTTTATTTCCAAGGTTTTTCATATTCATTAATTTTATTTCTTTCTGAAATTCCTCTAGTTTTTTAATGTCTATATCTTCTAAACTATCTGCTCCTATGAGTATTATTTTGATTATTATATCTTCTAGAGGAGCAAGAAATCTATCAATTGATAGCGACTCAGATTCAGTTATTACTAATCCCATTTTCTCACCTTTTGAACCTCATTTTATTTAGAGTGAAATCACAACTTCTAACAATACTATAATTAGAAAGCATCATACCTTTGCTCCATATGCCACTGATGGGCCATAAGGACAGATTACCATCAGAACCTATTCTAGCTTGGCCAAAGATAATCGAAGGAAAAGTCTTATTCTGGAATAAATCTTTGAATGATTCAATTGCATATTGATTTCTACCTTTATCCGGAATCACTATATTCATGCTGTCATAGTTTTTATCATAAGCTTTGAATTTGTATATTTTTTCAACTTCATCGTGTTCCATCGGGGAAAAAGCCTTCACCTTGAACAGCCCAAAAAGTTGAGGAAAGAGTGTTTTTCCTTCAGATTCAACTTCCTGAATTTTAGTGTGAACTTCATTCCAGTCATCAAAACGAATATTCTGAAACCTTGTAGAAGTCCAAGGAATTGCTTTGTATCTATGAACTCGAAGATATTTACCAAGAGATAGCTTTGCAGGATAATCGTTTGATATTTTTCCATTTCTAATCTGAAAGGCAGAAGCTGAAAAATCCTTTATTTTGATATTAGAATTAGTATCCAATTCATTTATCAGCATTATATTCTTTAGTTCAGAATTGAGATTAGATCTTGAGCTTCTTGATCTTCTATATCCACCATATCTACCTCTGCGATTATTCATATATTGCAAGGATGTTAAAGGTCGAGCATTTGTAGCTGCTATGATTCTTTTATTTGTCAAGTCATACAAATAGGCAGTTACACCCACGTATCCTGAATCAGTCATCCAGCCACTTAGGCCTAAAGTTTGGGCAATTAAGAGATCAAATTCTTGTTTCTCTTCTTTTGCTCCAGTAAGTAGTTTAATCAGCTGAATCGGTAGCTCTTTTCCTTCTTTATAATCATGAATTGTTTTTGCTGTTAATGAAATTCTTGAAAGAGTTGATGTTAATCGTGTAAAATTAAATGTTGGATCTTTTTTCAAATATAATTCAAGTATTTTACTCATCGACTGAATATCTCTTTCTAATCTAGCAACTTTAATTGTGTGTGCTGTGATAGATAGAGCTTGTAACTCTTCGATGTTATCCTTGGATATCCTCTGAACACCGTAAAGAAAAAGTTTGTTAAACCAATCTCTTATTTTATCAAGAGCTGGTTCAATATTTTCAGGCAGCTCTACTCTTTCAGGAACTACTTCTTCTTCTTTTTCGTCAAGTTGTTTCAAATCTAATTCTGGAAGGTTTTCTTGCATGTTTTCAGTTATCATTTCATTTTCACTCATTTTCACGACCCCATATTTTCAGCTACCCATTCTGCTAAATCCTTTGGAGAAAGAACAGCTACTTTCATTCCAGCTTCTTCCACTCTGCGTGCTAATTCATGATCATAATTTGCAGCATAATCATAATCTAAAGCTGCTAAACCGATCATTTTTGTTCCAGAAGCTTGTAATTCTTTAATTGTCGCAATCAATTTGTGGCGGTTTCCACCTTCATAAAAATCAGTAAGTAATATGAATAAAGTTCTCTCTGGAGTTTCAACTTTTTTAGCTGAAAACTCAACAGCTGAAGCTATATCTGTACCACCACCTAGTTGTACTTTTAACAATAATTCAACAATGTCTCCTACTTGATTTGATAAATCCACAACACGAGTATCAAACACTACAAGGGACACATCTACATTTGGAAGAGAGTTGAATATTCCAGCCATAACTGCAGAATATATCACCGAACTTGTCATACTCCCTGACTGATCAATTACAAGAACTATATGATATCTCATCTTATTTCTTCTTTCCCAGAAGAAAATTCGTTCAACGATCAACTTTTTCATGTCTTTATCGTAATTCTTGAGATTATGCTCGATTGTTCTCTTCCAATCAGTTGAATTAAATCTCTTGTGTGGAGAATGTTCATTTTTGTGAATTTTTCCAAGTAGAGCAGGTTGAACTTCCAAAAATATTTTATCTGCTAGCTGTTGGGCAATTTTACGAATTATTTTTTTAGCTTTTTCCAGAACATCTGGTTTCATTAGATTCTTGAATTCTAAAATTGCTTTTAGTAAGTCAAAATCATGTTCTATTTCATCGATCATATCTCCATCAATCACAAGTTGGGAGAGTTTATACCGATGTAAAGCATCATTTTGCAGTATTTTGACTGCGTCATCTGGAAATAGTTCCTTTACATTGTTTATCCAACGAGGTATAGAAATACCTCCTGAGCTTTTTCCAGCTGATTTAGGTCCTGTGTCTGGCTCGTCTCTCATTTCATATTCGCGTTGATACAAGAATGATAACGTTTCATCCATCTGTTGTAAGGAGTTAATTCCTGGCATACCTTGTCCCCCAGTTCCTCCTCTCTGTGATCTTCCAGAAGTTTTTTGCCTTTGCCTTGATTGGGGGATTTTAGATTTTGTTCCTTGACCAGGAGCTTGACTTGATCCAGATTTCATTTGTTGTTTACGTTGACCATCACCTTGACCAGGAGCTTGTTGTTGTCGTTTTTGATTTGTTAATAAGTCAGGTTTTCCAAAAAGTGGATCTTGTCTATCTTCTTGAAATTCAAGTTGTTTATAGCTATATTTACCTAAAATTAGTCTCCATCTGTTAACATCATCATTTAATAGTTCTAAAATCTCATCACTTTTCTTCATAAGCCCATCTCCTCGAATTTACTTCCTGCTAACTGGTCAGCAAAATGCAGAAGTTCAGCTAGATTTCCACTTATCTCTATCTTTTCCATTTTTTCTATTTCTCTTTTCTGCGCAACATTGGAACCGATAATATCAATTTCCTTTGGTGTAAAAAGAGAAAATGATCGTCTAAATAATGGTAAAATTGTTAGAAAATCTTCATTAGAAAATTGACATACTAAATTATCTATTCGATCAAAGAAATCTTCTTTCAGTAGTAATATTTCTCTACAAATCATAAACAACCCATAAACAAAACTACCTCCATCTAGAGAAGCTCCACCTACGAAATAACCATTGATTTCCCGTGTCAATTCATCAACTTTCTTTTCGTGTAAGGAATATAAAACACCGGTTAATGCACCTTTCACTGCATGGTTTCCTTTTCCGTTTGTAAGAGTTGTCTTAATCTGCCCTATGAAGAGATTCTTATCAACTTCAATATCATCAAAAGATAGAATAAAGTTTGTTAAGGCTTTGATTTTTTCAATTACAGTTTCCTCTTCATCTTCCTGAATCAGAAGAATTGAAGGTACTAGAAAAGTTGCTCGGATATATGCTTGTTCTATTAGTCTTAGGAGAGGTTTAAATCCTTCAGTTAACAAGGATTCTTGATAATTGTAAAGTGCAACTAATTGGTAGAGAGCTTGAACGAGACTTTTGAAATCACGATCTTTATCTATAATATCAATCAGCTGTTTCCCTAAATCATCAAGCACTTCAACTAAACCCATTTGTGCAGCTACTAACAAAAGTTCACTTGCCACGCCAGATTCTCCAGTAGAAGCAAATTTTTCTCTAAGGAGTGTTAAACAAGCGTTTCTAACAGTATTACCTAAACTTATCGAACTGATTAATTTAATTTCAACACCACGATTATAAGCAATATTCCACTGTTCCGCAAGTAGGTGTAAATTCTCTTTCTTTATCAAATTTGGTCCCTTTATCATTTCTCCAAAGCCTAAATTTAGAAAAACTGTCTGATGAAGGAATTGTGACTTTAGTTTTGCAGTACTTGTTTGGTACAAATTCAATCTCATCAACTTAGTTGCAGCAGCTAACTTAATTCGTAATTTCTTTGCTCTGTATTGGAAATCAGCTAGTAGAGGCGTAGTTGATAAATTAGGATCTATTGTCCCGTACTCATCTCCTATGAGTATTTCATCCAGAGCACGATATATCGAGGGTCCGTATATTTTCTCATCACCTTTGATAAAAACTGATTTAACAGCATCCACTAAGTCATAGTAACCAGTGGTTTCTTTTCCTCTGAAACTGCCTAGGTTTTGAGCCATTCTAAAAACATGAACACTATCAGCAACACTAACAAATGATCCATATTCTCTTGATTGATTTTTCACTTCAAGAGCTAAATTTAATGTTGCAATTTTAATATCCTTGATGTCTGGATTTCGTAAATTGGACCATAATTTATCATAATATCTGGGTGCTGGATTTCCTGATTGATATCCACTTGAAAGAGCTAATTGATTATAGGTGTATGGAACGGTTATTATTACGTTCTCTTTTTTTCTTATTTTCTGAGTTTTTCCTTTTAGAAAGGGCAAAACAACAGAATGAAAGGCACCAGTTACAACTAACAAACTACCTTTGCGATCTTTTTCTTGTATATCTTGGTAACTTTTCTTTATTCTGTACTTCATAAATTCTTCACGAATATTAGCTCCCTCCTGTTCTAGAAATTCTTCTGAAAGGGAACTTCTCGCAACTAAGCTGAATATATAAAGTTTCCTCATGAATTCTTGAAAGTTCATATCAAGGTTTGTTTCGAACATTGTTTCCCAAACCTCATGGAAATTCCTACACCGTAATTTCTTTGCTAAGAGAGCTCCATATGCATTAAATTCATAATATCTTTCATCGGGATAGAACAAAGATATAGAGGATTGCTTAAATCTATAAGGAATAATATTATACAAAGGCAGATCAATAAATTCCACCTCAATTTCCTTTTCTTTAGCTAGTTGTATAGCATGATACTCAGGTGAATAAGCTACAATAGGATGGTATCCTTCAAATCTTACTGGGATGCTCTCATCAGGAGATAGTTTTCCATTTAATTCGAAGATATTTAGGTTATCCACGTAAAATGAATGTAAAGCAATAGGTGGTATTGTTAGATCTGATTGTAGAATAGGTAAATTTACTTCAGCTCCAAATGGAAGTTCTATCAATATTTTTTCAGGTTTATAGAAATCTATAGCCTTTTCTAGATAATGAGAACATGCAATTGAATGATGTTTAATAGGGAAGTAAACAATGGTTTGGTCTTCGATTTTTCGGATCTTTTTTTGTATACCTTCCATTGTTTCCTTTGAGTCAAGGTCACTCATATTATCACATGAGGTATTTCTTTGAGTCATAGTAACTGGACCAATCTTTGTTATTAGATCCTCTTCGTTTTACAATAAGATCCCAATATTGATTCAGCTTCTGGATATCTTCATTGTTATCTTTGATTACAGCCCCTTTGATGTTGATAGCTAAATGCTTTGGTTTAACAATCCCATCATCATAATATCGTGCATAAAGACCAGAATTATACGCAACAGAGACTGCTTCAGCTGTAGACATAACTGTTGAAGGTATGTTAACCTTCACTCCATCTGTCGTTTCTCCTTTTCTAAGCTCGTGAAAAGTTTTCACTAGCAATTCGTAAATGTCATGTTTGAATTCAACCTTCACATTATCACTTTCAAGCATACCCTCGGTTTGATTTTGAACAACTTCAATCTCTTCTTTCACGCTCTTTATTGGGTGTACAGTTTCAAAATTAAAACGTCTTTTAAGAGCTGAACTCATCTCATTTACTCCCTTATCTCTCGTGTTAGCGGTTCCTATAATGTTGAATCCCTTTCTTGCTAATAAGACACCTTTTTCACCTAATTCGGGAACAATGAGAACCTTATCTGAAAGAATGCTAATCAAAGTATCTTGGATCTCTCTAGGACATCTTGTTACTTCTTCAAATCTAGTTATTAACCCATCCTTCATCCCTACATAAACAGGGCTAGGTACTAAAGCGTTCAATGAAGGTCCTTCTGCCAGTAACATAGCATAATTCCATGAGTATTTTATCTGATCTTCAGTTACTCCAGCAGTTCCTTGAATTCCATTTAATGAAGTATGCGAAATTCCTGCAGCTAGATGTTCAGATAACCAGCTCTTAGCTGTTCCAGGCTCACCAATTAGTAGCAAACCTCTGTCTGAAGCTAGTGTAATAATACTTCGTTGTACTAGAACGTTATCTCCGTAAAATTTTCTTGTTATCTTTATTTTCTTTTTCTTATCTTTTACTTCATATTCTAGTACTTCATCGGATCCCAAAATAAAGGTTTCAACCATTCTAGGGCTGAGAAACCAATTTTCAGGCTTATCATAAGTATCATTTTGCTTTAATGCTTCAATTTCATCTCTATTTCGAATTTCTGTTGGTTCACGTATGATTTTTTCCTTTGCCATCTGACTCATAAATCAACTGAGATTAACCTATAAAAACCAAAATAATACTGTAAAGAAGAATGCCTTATAATTTAAATACTGAAAACTCTGAAATTAAAATTGAACAAAAAAATATTTTACGCCAAATTGGAAGTTCACAACAAATCTTATTACACCCTAAAATACCATACCAACTGAAACTGTTTAGATACAATCTCCAGGTGTTAAAATGAAATGCCAAAGATGCGGTAAATTTTTAGTCAAAATAGGAGAAAATAAACAATACTGTAAAGTATGTAATTTGCTTTTCTATACGCTCGTGCTTGGAATGTCGCCAAGAATTTTTAAAATGAGTGAAAGTGCTCTGAATGGTGAATCTTAGAAAGCGCATATTCAGTTTCTTGTTATTCTTTTGTTAAATGTAAGACGCTGTATTTACTTTAGTTTAAATACAAAACTTATCATATATTAGTAGGAGCGAACTTATTGTCGGGAAAAATAACTCACATAGCTGTTGGTGAAATTATCGGACTACCTCTCGTAGGTTTAACATACTATTTCTTTTCGTCAGAGCTAAATTATTTAACACTATCACTGATTTTAGCAGCATCACTTGTGTGCATATTTATAGGATCAATTCTTCCTGACCTTATTGAGCGACCAACCCACCCAGATCATAGAAAGTTCTTCCATTCCTGGTTCATCTTTGCAATAACTTTTATTGCATCTTTTGTTATGGCTTTTGTTATCATTCCGCTCTATGACCACCTTTTCTATGTCTATCTCATTTTTGGCTTTTGTTTGGGATATTTTAGTCACTTGCTATTGGATTCTACAACAAAGAGAAGTTTGACATAATCTACACCCATTAGAAAATTGACATTTTTGTGTGGTTTTAATAGTTTAAGATTCACAAATTATTAGTGATAATTCTTGGTTAAGATAATTCTACTTTTCGAAACTACGTGCTCTAAATGTGGATCTAGAGCTAAATATTGTTGTTCTAATTGTGGTCAGCCACTTTGTGGAAGATGTTCAAGTAGAGAGAAAAAAGAGTTAGTTTCAAACATAATTATACCCGCTGGTTTATGTAACAAGTGTGTAGAGTTAAGAATAGATAAATACAATAAAGGTGAGATGAACACTCTTTCTGAAGCAGTGAATATTTACGTCACTGAACCCATCACTAAAGATGTAATTGTCGATAACTCAGATTTATGAGTAAAATATTTATTTGGTTAGATTAAATGGAATTAGTTTTCATATGACGGATCCATCTCAGAATAAAGAAATTCAGAAGAAAATACTTGCTGATCCACTGATGTGGAAGTTTCGATTTTATGGTTTCTTTAAAAATCTGAGATTCTTTGAACCCTATCTTATTGTCATGCTCCTTGTATATCTAGGAGATTCTGACTTTCCATTGCTTACTATTGGAACTCTTTTCCTTGTCCAAGAGGTATTTACATATCTTTTTGAGATCCCTTCAGGAATTCTTGCAGATAAGTTTGGAAGAAAGAATGAACTGCTATTGTGTTTTCTTTTCTACGTTGCATCATTCATATTGTACTTCATTGGATTTAGTCTATCTTTTGATTACTTTTTTGTTTTATTTATTGCAGCTGCATTCTATGGTTTAGGAGAATCTTTTCGTTCAGGAACCCATAAAGCTATGATCTTAACTTGGGTGGACAAAAACAACTACAATGAGCATAAAACATATGTTTATGGAAGAACTCGGTCATGGTCACTGATAGGATCGACAGTTAATGGAATAGCATCTATTTTTCTCGTCCTTTTTCTCCCAAATGCACAATGGGTGTTTATAGTTGCTATTATCCCTTATGTTTGTGATTTCATTCTAATTGCGACCTACCCTAAATATATGAATGAGCATCAACCAAGAGAGACATCATTTTGGAAAGAAATGGGTAAAGGGTTTAGGGACATATTTGTTGCATTTAAAAAGATAAGATTAAGGAAGGGTGCATTTTCATCAGCCACCTATGATGCAATATATAAAAGTCTTAAAGACTATATACAACCTATCATCAAGATCTACATTCTAGTCATCATAGCAAATATAGGCCTAGCATCTTCTTCTTCCATTTTCACCCCAGATAACCTCATTCCAATCATCATAGCGAATTTCACTTTACTGTCTTCTTCATCCATTTTCACATCAAATAACCTAATCATAATTATTCTGGGGTGTATGTATTCACTTTTTTATCTACTGTCTTCCATTTCTTCAAGATATGCTTACTTGGTTAGAAACTGGTTAAAGAACGCAAAAAATTCTATGGACATATTATTTTATTTATTTGCAGGAGTTCTAATTCTGAACGCAGTTTTCATATCCGTTCGGCTACCCATTGTTGTTATTTTTCTTTATCTTTTCATATACATTTTTCAAAACATAAGAAGACCGCTTTGTGTTGATTATCTTGCAGGTATAATGAAGAAGGAGCAAAGAGCCACTATTCTTAGTGCAGAATCCCAGATTAAATCTATATTAGTTTTCATATTTGCTCCGTTGTTTGGATTTATTGCAGATTTTTCAGGTCCGTTATTTGGATTGGATTCTGATTACTCCATACCTATTTTATTTGTTCTAGTTGCTATATTTATGATTGTGGTAAACTTCTTCTTGCTAGGTGGAGATACCAAGGAAATAGAAAAACAAAAAGTGGCAAATTAGTCAGCAATGAAATTTCAAGTCATAACCCCATTCAAATAATTACATAAAATATATCTATACTAGTTCTTAAAAAGTGATTGTGAGATATTATAATAATGAAATTTCTACAAACAACTGCAAACAAAGTAATTTTTTACGGGATAATTGGAGTAGTTCTTATTTCCTCAACAGTAGTATTAATTTATTTTGGAATTGATCAAACACCTCCAACCGTTGAATTTAGCTCTCCTCTAAGTCTAGATATTGTTTCCGGAACACACAATGTTGAATATTTAATGGCAGATACTGGAGGATATACAGCTAAGATTAAAACTATTGAACTGTATTTGGATGATACTCTTGTTTCAAATGATGTTAGCTATGCTTGGGATACAACAGAGTATGATGATGGTTATCACACATTATATGTGAAAGTTACAGATGGAGCAGGGAATATTGCAGAGGATTCTGTTGTAGTTACTGTCGATAATTTTCTTGATTCAGCTCCAACAGATATGTTCAAAATACTCAATTACAATGTCTTTGAAAGTGGTGCAAATCCTGAATGGAAAGATGTTGTTAAAGCTGAGAACCCAGATATCGCTGTATTTGTGGAAACAGGTGATTGGGATAATAGTGACAATTTTCAGTTGAACAAATATGTAAAGGAATTCAACGGTTATTTCTACGATGAAGCACCATATGTTGGATATACTACACAAGGAATAAAATGGAATACTCAAGGAGAGGCTATTCTAAGCCGCTATCCTATCTTGGATGTTTATCAAGCTGAAATTCTCCATGCGGACAATGATACAGTTGTAGATTTAACTCATGCCCTACTCCATGTTGTTGTTGACATAGAAGGTAATGAAGTGCACATTATTGCAATTCACCTAAAAGCTGGTCAATTCCCAGATGCAATAAAAAAACGTAATGGTGAACAAGAAGCAATCATTAATTATATGGATGAAAACATTGGAGATGCTCCCTTAATCTATATCGGAGATTTAAATTGTAATTCACCGGATGATATTGGTGCACTTGAAGGTGATAAACACGATGAATTTGGTACAGGTCCAGTATCTATGCTTCTTTACCCTGATGACCCAGTTTATGGTAATTATTCGTCAGAGTATCACAATTTCACCGATGTTTTCAGAACTTTAAATCCAGCAGATCCTGGATTCTCATTACATATACCTTCTCTCACCACTAGGATTGATTATATTTTTGTCAACCAATATTTTACAAATGCTTTCATTAATTCTACAATAAAAAGTAACACAGAATTTGATGATATAGGGTCTGATCACTATACAGTTGATGCTTTTATATCAATAGATAACATAACAGAAACACCGATTTCACCAGAGTATTCCATGGTTGATGAAAACAAAAAAGGGAATTTCAGCATGTTCATTCCTCAACATAAACTTTCAATAACTGAGGGATTGACACAACAACTTATTGGAGTTATTACAACTAACTCATTAAGAAAGAAATAACAACTTTCTTTTTCTCTCCTTTTCTTTGTACAACAGTAGATTGGGCTAAATTTGCACAACATCTTTATACTTGCTTGCACTTTTATTTTTGGGGAACTGTATGTCGTCTGATGAATCACCATCTGACATATCAAATACAATTGTATATTGTGCAGTGTTAGTTAGTGATACGATGGTAAGAATGGCAGATCTTGTTACATTAACTCTGCTTTATCACCCCGGAATTGAAGAAAGAGTCGAAATGATTGAATCCTTGTATGAAAATATAGTAAATTTCATTGATAATATTACGACTACAATATATACGCCTGAGGATCGATATGAATTATCTATCAATCAATATGACCCCATCTTCTCGAATCTAAAAAATGTTTCAAAGACGATGGTTGACCTTATATCACAACTTTCTCAACGACATATCGAGATGCAACTTCAGACATTGGAGTATCTATATAACTTAAATAAAACAATTCTCGGAGCAATAACGGAATTTGGTTATCTAGTTCATGCAAATAATGATGATATTCAAGTTTATGACCGAAAGAGGATTACAGATATAGAACTTGGAGGCCATAAAATCTATCGAATATTGCTAAAGGAGATAAGTGAAAGTTCTAGTGATTGGAAACAAGGATTCACCCAGAACATAGTAGCAGAGAAAATGAGTTCAATTATTTATTATACTTGTGAGGCAAGTAAGAAGATTTATGCTGCTAAACTTGCAAATATTGGAATTTCAAAAATTAGGTGAAAATAAAGATTTTTTAATATCGATAGTATTGTGGAACTGAGTTAAATGAATGTTTCTCAATATAACATCTCTCCCAAGTTGAAGATTATCGATTCTTTACCGATATTGTACATTCAAGATGAGAGAATATTGACAATTGCAGATCTTCATTTAGGGATTGAAGCAATTATGTCAGAAGATGGGGCATATTTAGCTCATAACCAAACTCAAGAATTAATCGAAAAGGTTACATATTATCTTAAAGAATTGCAGCCAAATGAACTGGTTCTAAATGGAGATGTTAAACACAGCTTTCATGAACCAACAAGAATAGAAAACAGAGATGTTCAAAGGTTTCTAAAAGCAATTTCTCCCCATGTAAAGAAGATATCAATAACTCAAGGAAATCATGATGTTTTTTTAAGTTGGGCAATAAAGGGCATAGCAAATATTGATTTTTATAAAAATCACTATACAAAGGGAAATTATCTTTTCACTCACGGTGATAAGGAATTACCAAAGGAAATTCCAGAGGAAATAAGATATATAATCATTGGGCATGAACACCCAATTCTTGAAGCTAGAATCAATAAATTGCAAAAAATAAGAGCACCAGTTTTTGTGGTTGTCCCCTTGAAGAAAAAGGATATAACTTTGATTGTTTTACCGGCTTTCTCTGCTTATTCTTCAGGTACTCCTATCAATCCAGCTACTAAAGATAATCTCTTATCGCCGATTCTACGAAATGATGTTGATCTTTCAGAATGTCAATTATATGCTCTGGATAAAAAAGGTGAAGTCTTTCATTTTCCTTCCTTTAAGGAATGGAATTAAGCAATTACTCCCCAAACTTAATAAATCTTATAGTGGTATTCTATTCAATTAGGAGTAATGTTCAAAAGAGTGATTCTTTAATGTCTAAAAAAGAAAGCCTACGACCTACAATTTGTATATTTCCCTGTCCAGTTTGTGCAATTGATACAGATGTAGATCTCTTTGAAGAAGCTACTCGTTCGACATTTTACTGCGGGGTTTGTGCAAGAGTATATATCTGTAAAATTCCTCTTGGTTCAATTCAAGTTGGTGAAGATATTCGTTATATTTGTCCAATTGATCATACAGAATTAGAGGAGTCTCCTTTTAGGGCAAAAGAAATTGAATTACTTATCGAAAAGGCTAAAGAAGGTAAATAATACAGCACTCTGAGATTGATGAAATCAAAGAAGACAAAATACCCAAGAGTTACTCCAATTGATCTAAAAGATAAAGATTCTATTTCTGATCTCGTAGCAGAATTTCACTCTTCTGGTGTTTTCGGTCCAGGCAGAATTGCTAAAGCTGTTGACATTTATACAGAGATGATACAACAAAAATCTACAGTTTTCCTTGGTATTGCTGGTGCTTTAGTGCCAGGGGGAATGAGAAAGATTTTGACTGATATGATTACTGAAGGTATGGTAGATGTTATTGTCTCAACAGGAGCTAATGTTACTCATGATTTGATTGAAGCCTTTGGAGGGGAACATGTTCGACATGTTCCTTATGAATCGGATCAAGAGTTACGTGACAAATCTATCGATAGGATATATGATGCATTCGTTGCTGATGAATCATTTATGAAATTGGAAGATAATCTGCAACCTATATTCAAAGAAATATGGGAGAATAATAAGGATGAAACAAATACTTTGGTAATCTCAACATGTAAACTAATGGAACTAATAGGAGAAAAACTAGATGACGAGAATTCATTCGTTAAAGCTGCATATGATAACAAAGTACCAATTTATGTTCCAGCATTAGCAGATAGTGTAGTAGGTCTTCAATTATGGTTATTTTCCCAACTTAATAGAACACTTATTGATGATATGGATGACTTAGGTTCAATTCAAAGACTTGCCTGGGATTCAGAAAAAGCAGGAGCATTTTTCCTTGGAGGTGGAGTTCCAAAAAACTACATTTTTCAGTCTCGTTTAATGTCTCCAAAGTCATTTGATTATGCAATACAAATTACAATGGATCGTGTAGAAACGGGAGGTCTTTCAGGTGCATCACTAGAAGAAGCAATCTCTTGGGGAAAAGTGAAATCAGAGAGCAGAATGATCAATGTTGTATCAGATATTACTATTGCCTTACCCTTGATTTTTCAAGCAACATTAAATAATCTGAGAAAATCTGGTTAGTACTAGAGTAAGGTTATTAATTAAATATTATAATTTTAATAATAGATGACTAAAAACAAAATCTCTACTTTTGTCTCAACAGATTGTTTATCTGATTTTTTAGTCGACGAAAGTTACATGATTCTTGATCTCCGACCCCAAGAGAAATTTGATCAAGGTCACATAGCTGGTTCTATCCACATTAACTCTGAGTTATTCTTAAAAAGGAATGACGAAGGTATCAATGTAGTTCCAGACAAAGAAGTAATCCTTACTGCTTTGAGAGAGAAGGGAGTTAATAATAACAATATACTCATTCTTGTAGATGATGTTTTTAATCTGAATTGCTCTATTGCAGTATGGGTTTTTCATTACTATGGTTTCTTCAATGTTAAATTATTAGATGGTGCTTTATCAAAATGGGAGATGGAAAACAGATTATTAACGACAGAAGCAACTTTCTATCCTCCCGGTAACATTGATTTCACAGTAGAAAATCCTTCAATTTATATCAAAAAAGATGAAATTTTAATGAATATTTATTCTGAGGATTGTATATTCGTCGATAATCGATCAGAGTATGCTATAGATTATGACCAACAAGGGGGAAGCATTCCTGGAGCAAAACAATTCTTTTATTTAGATGTCTTTGAGGAATATCCAGATTATTTCATACTAAAAGAGCTTGAGAGTATACAGAAGGAGCTACATGAGAAAGAAATTACAAAAGACAAAGGACTTGTTCTTTACTGTGAGTCAGCTCCCCAATCCGCTTTAGTTTATCTGGTATTGAAAGAACTGGGTTATCCAGATGTTAAATTATATCTAGCTGGTTATGAAGAATGGAGAATTATTTGTTCCTTTCTTTAAAAAATCGTGTTTATTTGTTTTTGCTTGAGTATTTCGCAAAAAAATCATTCTTTAAGCCATAAATCTGAGCAAGCTCTGAATCGAGTTCTTCCTCAATTTTAGAGATTTGTATTCCATCTCGTTTGTCTTCTTGATTCAGTATTGAAAGAATTTGCTTAACATACTTAGAGATTTTTGCTCGTTCATCTTTAATTGGCATGGGAATACCTTTTAATGGAAAACTAAAGAATTCTAACATCTTCCCTTTTTTCTTACCAGCTTCTCTAAACCAGAAATCAGTGAAACTACTATTGAGAATTCCTAAGATTGCTAAGGTATCTCTCTCATCGTTAGGAACTATAGCATAGATATCAGTTGCTCCATAATGCCTCTCCTTATCTAAAGAGAACTTGGGGAGTAAACTCCTATAAGGACACATTATTTTTGTTTGTGACTTGTTGAAGGTTGATAGGTTTCGATAAACACTATAATCAAACCAGCGTATTTTGTTCTTTTCCATAAGTCGTTTTCTGTCAGGTCCCCTCATTAGCAATGATTTGTTTTTGGTAAGATATCTCTGAGTATTTGGATATTCAGATAAATCAATTATTCTAGATGGCAATATAGCCTTCAAATCTTTCTTCTCAGAGATTAACCATCTTTGAATGTGCTTATTTGTTACGAAGGGAACTAGGACATCTTCTTCGATATTATTGCTATCCAGTTCGTGTTGATTTAATACAAAAACATCTTTTACACCAGGTGAAAGCCCTTGTGCTATCTTAGCAATGTCTCCTAGTTTAACCATTTCTCTATTATTACTAATTTTTTTAATTGTAGATAGATATCGAGACAGAATCCATTTAGTTGTACTGAGTTCGGATTGGTTAATGGAAAGATGCCTAGGTAATGTTCTATTCGATTTTTTAAGTTCAAAAAAATTCTTAGGGAGTTTCTTCACAAATCTAAAATTCTGATTTGATGATCTTTTCTGCGCTGTTAATATGCATGTAGAGACATTTAACCATCGACCTTCATCCTTGAAAACCTTAATACCTTCTAGATTAATGATTTCCAAAATTTGATGGCGTAATATATCAGATCTTAACAAATCCGCGTACTGATTTTCTATCCAATAATTGGGTGTGATTAAAGAGACTATGCCATCGTTTTTTAGTAAACTTAAAGCTTTCACAATAAAGAAATAATATATATCCGAAGATGCACGAAATAGATGTTTCCAGTGATTAGAGGTCTTCAAGTAATTAAATAGAAGTTGCGAATCTTCTGTTCTAGTCTCAATTTTTTTCAAATTAAAATAAGGTGGATTACCAATAATTACATCAAAGGAGTCAATTTCACTAAAACTCTCCTTCCAAGAAAATGGTTTTATCTTTGAGATTTGAGTACTTGAGAACATATCTTTTGCATCAATATCGATTATACTATTACCACATTTCAAATTGACAAATGATTCACCTTGAAAAATGGAATATGTTTTGGAAATCCGTATTTTGCATGTTTTTAGCGTGTTAGAATTGAATTCAACACCAAAGATATTACTTTTTACAAAGTGATAGAAGAAATCAGTTTTCATTTTTCCATCGTTATTAGTATAAGATTTTAGAACATTCCAGATCCACTTCAATAATCCCAAAATGAAGTTTCCAGTCCCAATTGAAGGATCACAAAAACGCAACTTAGAGAGTGATTCGGTGAATTGTTGATAACTACCTAGTTCTACTCTCTTAGATGAGACCAACTGATTGAATACCCGCTCTATCATAAAATCTACAACTGTAGAAGGTGTGTAGAATTCACCAGTTTTCTTTCTGTAATTCTGATTACTATTCATGAGTTACAATCAGTTCCTTTACGGGAGTTAACCTGTTCAATAAAAAAAGGTTTGTTCTCCCTCCCAAAATCCGGTGTATGAAGCTGTGCCACAAAGTGGTGAGCCATGTCCAAGAGAAGAAAAGATTTATCGCTTTAAAAACCGACGAATCTAATTGCATTTAGATTACATATTTTGTCACTTTCTTTCCTTGGTGCTTTTATAGTTAAGTGGTTTTTTTTCTTGAAAAAAAATTAAGGTGGTGAATTATCCACACCTTTAATTTTTAGTTCTTCTTTTATTTCTGCAACCTTTTTCTTATTTAGATTATAGAGAAAATATATACCGACTCCACCTAGAATCAAAGCGATAATTGGTACAACTACCAGAAGAATTTTCAACCCTATTACAGCTGTGTCACTTTGTACATTTAAATCGGCATCAAAACCAGTTAAAGTTGTTACTAACCCAAAGGTTCCTCCCTGTATTACAATAGCAATTCTAATCACAAAACCATTAAATCCAAAGAATAATCCAGGTCTTCTTTTTCCAAATTTTGCTGCATCTTCATCAATCACATCTGAAATGAGGATATCAGGTATCATCAACATTCCACCTATACCCACACCGATAATTATCAAAATTATAATGACAAATGTCATGTCTGTCACAAAATATAAAGGAATTAAACCAACAACAAAGAATAGTGCACTTAATAGAAAAACAAATTTCGCACCCTTTCTTATGGATACTTGTGCCCAAACAAATGCGAATATTACCGCACTTCCTATTGCTGCAGCGTTAATGATCGTTTCATTTGCCATTTCTTGTTTCAAAACATATTGATTGAAAAATGGAATTATTCCCATCATTGTAATAAAAGCTAAATTAAGACACATATTGCCAATCATAAAACCTACGAAATTTTTGCTTTTAAGTGCAGTTTTGAAAGCTTCTTTCAGCGAGTATTTCTTCTTTTCTTTCTCCTCGTCTATTTTAGGATCTTTACAAGCAAAAAGTGATAACCCTAGATTAACAGCTGTAACCCCACCTAAAATGTAAGCTACTGTTCTATATCCTGCAAAATCCCCATACTCACCTATGATCATAGGTGGTAAAATAAAAGCACCTACCAATCCTATAATCGAGAAGAGTTGTCGCAATGCAGATACGTTATTTCTTTCTTTCACTGATTTATACTTTTCAGGAAACAGAGCAACCCAATTAATAGTTACCAAAGTAAACAATCCATCAAATAGAAAGAATGTTACCAACATGTACACAAAAAGAAGCCAATCATTACCTATCCAACTTGCAGAGGGAAGCCATACTGCTATAAAAGATAATGAAAAAGGTAAAAAACCAAACAGAATATATGGGAATCGTTTACCCAGTCTTGTATTTGTTCTATCTGATAGCCATCCAAGTAGTGGATCATTAACTGCGTTCCAGATACCATAGATTACAAGCACGATTGTAACCATATAAGTAGGAACTCTTAGCTCTTCTGTATAAAAATGGATATATCTTGCTCCAAAGAACTGATATGGCAAAGCTATAGAAAGAGATGCTGAGCTATAGAGAATTATATCCCATATTCGTCTTTGTTTTCTTTTAATATTCAAAGATTTTTCAGCTGTAGAATTCATAATTGTCAAAACTTTATCTAGATTATAATTATTTCCCATTTATTTTCCAAAAAGGAGAAAATACAATGAAATAATAAGCAAACCTTGTATATGTGTATCAAATGTTCTTTACTTATTTCCCAACATTTCTTGACCAGAACATGATCAATCCAAAATATATAATATAAGAGCCAATATTTAAGCTAATAAAAAAGAAAGGGAGATATATTCAAGTTCAGTAGTTTGCTAACTTAACCAATCTTTCCCATCTTTCGTCTACTGTTTCTTGAATCTCCAACAATTTCTTCTTCCATTCAGGTTTAAACAAATGTCTAAATCTTCCTTGAAGTTTAAGATAATCCTCAACTGGGACTTTTCTATCAGGATTCTTAGCTATTCTTGCAGATTCTCCAGTCAAGATCCAGTCTCCTAGGTAGGTGCCGTATAGTGGGAAGAAACAAGATTTTACTGCGATTTTAGTTGTTTCTATAGAGATTTCAGGTGCATATCTCTGACCTAAATTACAAGGTGAATCAACTAACAAGAAAGCTGGCCCATCGTGTTTTAAGCCAGCTTGAACTTTAGACATTAAGTCCCTGACATATGCAGGACTTGCAGTAAAAGCAGGAATTTCATGAGCAGCCATAATTTCAGCCAAAGGTTTAGCCCATTTAATCTTACCAGGAATAACCTTTCCAGCGGGACTAGTTGTAGTAGCAGCACATTGAGGTGTGCCCCCAGAACGTTGAATTCCCGTATTCATGTAGGCTCCATTATTATAACAAACATATAGAAAATCATGACCGCGTTCTATAGCTCCAGATAAGCTTTGTATACCAATGTCATATGTACCTCCATCTCCTCCAAAGATTATCATATTCACGTTTCTGTCAGGTTTGTTTTGCTTCCTTCTCATAACTTTCATCGCTTCAATTGCGCCAGATGCTGTAGCAGGTGCATTTTCGAAAGCATTATGCAGCCAAGGAGCATTCCATGCTGTGTAAGGATAAATAGTTGTTGCTACTTCTAAACAACCTGTGGCGTTTACTATCATTATTGGGTCACCTAGAGCTTTTGCAGCTATCGTGACTTGTCTAGCCATTGTTCCTGCTCCACATCCTGAGCATAATCTATGGCCACTTGTCAGTACTTCACCTAGTTTTGACCATTCTTGTAAGTCTTTTACAGATATACTTGGTAATTCTAACATTTTCTTCACCTTAGCTCCTAAATCCTATCCACTCTTGGGTTATTGTTTTCCCTTCTTCATGCAAAACTTTTGCTTTTTCATATGCTTCGATAATCTGTGGTAAAGTTAATACTCTTCCACCCAAACCGTTGATGAATCCATGCAAAGATGGAATGTCTTTTTTACCATACAATGCCGTAGCTACATCTCCTTGCACTATAGTTCCAGGAGACCCATAAGTAGCAGATCTATCCAGAATTGTTGCAGATTTTATACCCTTCAAAGCATCATATATATCATCAATAGGGAATGGTCTATGTAATCTGATTTTTAGTGCTCCTACTTTTTCTCCCTTCTCTCTTAATTTGTTTACTACTGCTTTAGCATTTCCAGCTGTAGCTCCATAAGAGATGAATACATGTTCTGCATCTTCAAGTTGGTATTTTTCAATAATTTCCATTTTTCTTCCAGTTAATTCAGTGAATTCTGCCATAACCTCTTTTGTAACTCTATAGGCATTTTGCATTGCTTCTTCTTGTTGTCTCTTTATTTCCATGTAGTAATCTTGTAAGACTAGAGATCCAAAAGTCATAACTTCATCAGGACCAAATTTATACTTTGTATCTCTTTCAGCTGGGAGAAAATCTTCAACATCTGATTTGCTCATTGTTTCTACTCTTTCCAGAGCATGTGTAACGATGAAACCTTCAATTCCAAACATTGTTGGTAATTGAACATCTGGATGTTCGCCTATTTTGAAAGACATTATTGTTTCATCATATGCTTCTTGTGCTGATTCTCCAAAAAGTGAAACCCATGAAGCATCTCTACATACTAATTGATCGGTACATTCTCCATGAATATTAATTGGTGCACTAAATGCTCTGTTTGCAACTGCAAGCACGATTGGACACCTCATTCCAGATGCAACATATAAAATTTCATACATCAATGCAAGTCCTGCAGAAGCAGTTGCTGTAAATACTCTTGCACCTGTTATCGATGCGCCTACACAAGCTGACATTGCGGAATGTTCAGACTCTACAGGAATAAAGCTGGTATCAACTTCACCATTATTGACAAAATCACTGTACCTTTCAACGATTATTGTCTGCGGTGTAATCGGATACGCTGCTAATACATCAGGATTAACTAATTTTACTGCATGAGCTACTGCCTCATCACCTGTCATACCTCTAACTTCTCGTATCATCATAATCACCTTGTTAATCTTTTCAACTCTATTGCATCTGCGGGGCAGTGCTTTGTACAAATACCACAGCCTTTACAATAATTAATGTCAACCATCGCTTTCATCTCGTCATCCATTTCTATCGCTGCATCAGGGCAATAATAGAAGCAATTCATACAACTGATACATTTTGATTTGTCAATTATAGCTTTAAAAGCTGACCAATCACCTGTTTTATATTCATACGCACTATGGAAAGGGACCGTTCCACCAAGGGGTAGATTTTTGGTTCCCCATTTTTCACTTATCCATTTCTTGAATTCTTTAGGAGCTTCTTTCTCAACCATCTATTCCACCTCTTCATATGCTCGCTTAATGGCAACAACATTCTTTTCTCCCAATACACCTGGAAATCTTTTAGTTGTAACTTCGAGTAAACTTTCTAATTTGACTAAATTGGTAACCTTAAGTAATGCCCCTAACATTACGAGATTTGGAACATTGCGACCAATTTCTTCCATAGCTATTTTGGAACCTGCAACCTTGTATATGTTCGCATGACACCCTTCAAAGAATTTCATCAATGATTCTTTCAGACCTTCGTAATTTACCACTATAGTACCTCCCTCTTTCAAACCATCAGCCACTGGAACATCATCGAGTAATGTGGGATCAATAACCACAACAATATGAGGTTCATAAACTTCAGTTTTTTCCGTAAAAGATTCTGAACATATACGAGCATACGAGGTTACAGGCGCTCCTGCTCTCTCTGGTCCAAAATTTGGAAAAGCGTGAACATGTTGATTTTCTAAGATTGCTGCTTCGGCTAAAAGACGTGAAGCTGTAACAGCGCCTTGTCCGCCCCTGCCATTCAGTCGGACATCAGTAATTTCTGCCAATTTCTATTACTCCTTTAAATAAATAAATATCTATGATGCAAAACATATATGTACAAATTAAATCTTATGCTATGTATCTAAGAATTGTAATGAAAATTTAAAAAGAGGTTAAGATAATTCAGTCTCAATAGACCTTGCAATCATCATTCTTGTAAGTTCGTAGTAAATATCATTGATATTCTGACCATTTTTTGCAGAAACTTCATAATAAGGGAGAGTCTTCAATTTGAATTCTTTCCTTTTCTTCTCTGCATAATCCAAAACCTCTTGCTCCTCGACTTCTCTTTCATCTGGAACATCAGTTTTATTTCCTATCAGAATAGCTGGTAATATATCCTCACAGGTGTCATATACTTCTTTAAACCATTTATCTAGTTGCTCAAAGGATGTTCTATCGGTAATATCACAAACAACAAGCACTCCATAACTTCCTTTATAATACAAAGGTCGTACATATGAAAAACGGTCATGTGATCCAGTATCCCATGTTTGAAGCTTCACTTTACTCCCATCGACTTCTATGTCTTTAACAGAGAATTCTACTCCAATTGTTGGTAGATATCTTTCCCTGAACATACCTGTAGCGAACCTTAAAGTGATCGAAGTTTTCCCTACTCCAGGATTTCCAACGATAATTGTTTTGAATAGATAGTCAAAAAGCACGGGCATTCACTTATTTATTTTCTATCTCGTTCTACTTAAACCTATCTAAAGTTGTTGCTAGATGAATATCATCAGAGTTGTTTCTAGAACGTTTTAAACGTCTTTCACATACACCTACCAATTTTCAGATAACTTTAAATTTTGAAAATTGCATGTTGTTTTGTGAAGTTTATACTAATATTTGGTCCTCCTGCAGTTGGAAAAATGGCGGTAGGTATGGAGATTTCTAAAAGAACAGGTTTCAAACTTCTCCATAATCATATGACCATTGAGTTACTAGTTCAAATCTTTGATTATGGTACAGCAAAGTTTCACAAATTAAATTCTGAATTTCGAAGGAGAATATTTGAAGAAGTAGCAACTAGTGACTTACCTGGGTTAATTTTCACATATGTTTGGGACTTCAATCAAGAAGAAGAGAAGGATTATGTCGAGTTCATCAGTAGTTTTTTTCACAAAAATAAGTGGGAAGTTTATTATGTGGAATTAGAGTCATCTTTAGAAGAGCGATTGAAACGGAACAGAACTAAGACTCGTCTTAGAGAAAAACCTTCTAAACGCGACACTGAATTATCAGAAAAACGACTAATCGCAATGGGTTCTAAACATAAAATGAATACTGATGAAGAATTCTATTACCAGAAAAATTATTTAAAAATAGTCAACACAAATCTATCTATAAAAGAAACAGCAGAAAAAATTGTAAATGAATTTGATTTCAACTAAAATGCATCATCTTCATAATATGGTAGAATCTTTCCACTGATAAACTCAAATAAGACAGGTTCTCCAGTTAATTCTGGTTTTCCTTTTACATTAATTACTCTAACCTCGGTAATTGGGCGATCTACTTTGGTTTTGGATTGTGATACTCTTATTGTAACATCACAATTATGTTCTATTGCTCTAACTAATATTGGATCATGTGCATCTTGATGTAGTGTAAGGACTGTCACTGAGCCATCTTTTTTATTTGCAGCTAATCTGTTCTGTAAGAAAGAGAATATTATTTTCTTGCTCTCATCTGCTGCATAAATGATTGACGACAAAGATATGACAATTCCTCTTTTTAGGATTTGTTGGTTCTGCACATGTAAAAATGACCTTCTTATTGTCTCATTTATTTCTCTTGGTTTTGCAAGGTCTTGGACAGAATATTGATGGTTTGTCTTTAAATCTGTATAACCAAATGGATTACTAAAAGCATCGATGAATTTCAAACGTCCTGTAGCTTCTAGCATTTCAGGATTCACACCAAGTCCATTCATCATCTCATTATAGAATTCATAAGGATGCTCAGTAGAGAAAATATATCCATATTCCCCAGATTTCAAACCTTCAGCTAAAAATTGCAAAACAAAAGGATCAGCTTCTGCACCAATTTCATCTTCAATTAAAACATTAGAACCAGCTACGACTCCTCCTCCTAGAATCTCATCAAGTGTTGGGACACCAAAAGTAAATAGCCTTTTCTCAGTAGGCGGACTATCATTAAACATAATATATCATCTCATTTATTCTATACGATTCTGTGTATAAACAGATATTTAAGATTTCGTGCAGTGCACGTCACCTTGACTTTCTATCTAGTTTCTTTCTGAATTTTTCATCAACATCAGTACGTGTAGGATAAACATAACTGGGAAATTGTCCTTTTGGTTTCTTAGACTGAGGTCTTTGAACATGTTTAACAGGACGACGACATTTACCAGAATCACTCAATTTGCCTTCTCTACACGTTGCGTACATACACATATAACCTAAACATTCAGAATCATCTAAACCACAAATAAAACTCTTGTTTCCATTCTTTTGCTTAATTCTGAGCATTCTTTTACTGCATGAAAAAGATTTACAAGTAAGTTTACACATTCTATCTTCAGAACGAGTCATCATTTTAACTTCTTTACCAGTTTTGAATGAAAGTATTAAAGTAAATTTTCTTATAAGTTTTCTCTTTAGTTCATGTCCTTATCATCTCTACCAGGGGACATCCTTTGCTTTTATCGAGTACGCAAAAACATTTGCTGTTATATGCAATAATGGAGCGAAAACAAGTAACGATAACCAGAATTCCCATGGAAGTGTTCCAAATACTGGCCAACTCCAGAGTAATCCAAATAAGATATACCCTAGTTGATCAAAAACGGGAAAACTACCACCGGATTTTATTTTGATTCTTCGTTTCACAAAAGATCCAAACATATCACCAAAATTGCACCCAAAACCCATGAGAGCACCTATCCAGAAGGGATAATGGATATCATAATTATCCCAAAAGAAGTCTTTAGCTAAAACACTTATTATCAGACCTATTAGAAAACCTGATAAGATTCCATAGAATAATCCCCATAATGTTTTATGATCACCCAACATTCTTTTACCATCTTTTAGAACTTTGTATCCATCTACAGGATATCCACCACCTAAAATTGATGGAACTGCATTTGCAACTAAAATCGGCAGAGCAAAAAGAAATGAAACACCAACATCTGTTATAAAGACCATTTGTCTTACCTTCTGAATAAGAAACTGAACATATTTGCCTATATATAAAACATTTGACGCGAAGAAAACAACACAATTTCTAGCAAGTTGACAAAAAGATTAATTTTAGAATCTGTTTACAGTAAGCTAATGATTGATTTAGCTGTTATCTACTCTGAATTATTTAAAAAACATTCAATGGACCGAGAACATCCTGAATCACCCGCAAGATTAGATGAAATTATTAAAGGAGTAAAAGAGATTCAGAACGAGGGTAAAAAAGAAATCAAATTCTATAAACCACAGTATATAACAGAAGAAGAGCTTGTGTCAGTTCATGTTGTGGATTTAATAAGAAAGATTCAAGCTATATCGGAAGCAGGGGGTGGAATGATAACTATTGATACAACACTCAATCCACACACATATGATATTGCTCGATTAGCAGCAGGAGCAACAAAACAAGCTGCAGAGATAGTAGATAAAGGGGAAGCAAAAAGAAGCTTTGCAATCGTTCGTCCCCCAGGTCATCATGCAGAATCAAACTCAGCGGGGGGTTTCTGCTATTTTAACAATATTGCTATAGCAGCTAATTGGTTAGTAAACAACAAGGGTTACAAAAAGGTTGCAATTATCGATATTGATCACCATTTTGGGAATGGAACATCTCACATTTTTTATCATCGCAAAGATGTCTTCTATCTTTCCATTCATGCACATCCAATGTATTCGTACCCTGGTTCTGGATATCCAACAGAGATAGGTGTTTCTGAAGGAAAAGGATACAATGCGAATGTAGCTTTGCTTCCAGGAGTTACATCTAGTGATTGGTTACATTCACTTCAATTTGGTCTAGATATTCTAAAACAATTTAAACCTGAAATCATTTTAGTTTCAGTAGGTTTTGATTCTTTAGGGGGGGATCCTGTTGGAATTATGAACATAGCTCCGAACGCTTTTTGGGGAGCTGGACACTTGCTCAACCAATTTGCTGAAGAATTCTGTAATGGGAAGATCAGTTGTACTTTGGAAGGAGGATATAAGATGAATCAACTAAAAGACGTGAGCAAGAAATTTATCTTAGGGTTAATAGGAGAGAATTTAGTAGAATTAAACAAGATAATGAATACAGATATGACTGAACAATCGAAAAGTATGATAGCCCAAACTAAGAAAGCATTAAATAAATATTGGAACGTTTAAATTGATGTGTGCATTCTATTTATTTGAGGGAATACTTTTTTAAACTACTACTTAAAAATCATTTATCATGTCTACAAAAGAATCTGAAGAAGTAGAACTAGAAACTAAAACTTCATTATGGAATGTTTTTGCATGGAGTTTGTATGATTTAGCAAACACAGTTTATTCCATGGTAATAGTTTCCCTCATAATTAATCAGTATATCCTAATTATTGGTCAAAAGGAACTAGGTTTAGAATACGCGGTAGCTAACTCTATCTTTTTGTGGGTTGTAACAGCTACTCAGATCTTGATCGCGATAGGAATGCCAATAGTTGGAGCTCTAAGTGATACAGCAGGCAGAAGAAAACCATTTGTTATTGTCTTAACAGGAGTTATCCTTTTATTTGCTAGTCTTTTAGGATTTACTCATAGTATAACTCTGGTATTGTTACTTTATGTTATTGCGAACATTGCATATCAATGGAGTTTAGCATTCTACGATCCTATGTTACCCTTTATTGCAGCTCCAAAAGATGCTGGTAAAGTTGGAGGGTTTGGCGTAGCTTTTGGTTACTTTGGAACCATCATAGGTCTAATTGTAATGTTAATGCTACAAGGTATGTGGGGAGCTCCTTACAGTGAAATATCTGTTTCAAGAACAGATGCAGGAAATATGATAATCCACCCCATAGGATATGGTTACTACGGTATGTGGCAAACATTCTTTATTGCAATGGGCATATTCCTTGTTTTTGCTATTCCATTTATCTTTGTCAAAGAAAGGCAGAAAAAAAGCAAAATACCCCCAGCTGGAGAACTTATCAAAGGATCATTCAAACAACTTAGAGAGACTTTCAGGGATATCAAAGGTCACAAAGAGATGTTTAAATTTATCATTGGATATTTCTTAATTGTCGAGGTTGCTAATATTGTTGTTATGCAAATGTATTTACTTGTAAGAGATGGAATGGGCATGGATCCTGCATTCTCCCAGATATTCATCATCATTGGGACATTATCAGCTGTTATGTTTACTTACTTTATAGGTATATTTGCGGATAAAAAAGGAGCTAGAAACACCTTCATTTTGGTTTGTACCTTATGGTTTGTTGCCTTGCTTATAGCTGTTCTAGTTATATTCATCTGGGCACCTGTTGTAGTACCTGATCCTCTCTTTGACTTCTCTCAATGGTCATTCCCGTTTGTTTTAGTACTTCTTATGGGCATCCTTACAGGACCAGCATTAGGTGGAACATGGGTAGCTCAGAGATATATGATTATTGAACTTGCTCCTAAAGAAAAATTTGGGGAATATTTTGGTTTTTCAAAATTAAGCGGAAAAATATCCTCATCTATTGGACCAGCTATTTGGGCAGTAGTATTTCTGATATTCTATTCTAGCATAGGTTTCAAAACTTATGCTGTTGCCATGATTGCAATTGGTGTGTTGATGGTTGCAGGTCTTGTTGTGGTTCTATTCGTACGCCCAGAGAAAAGAATACTAAAAGAAGTTGGTATTGAACCAGAAAAATAAGTAAAATAGAGGATAAATCCTCTTTATTTAATTTTTTTTAATTTAATGCTTTAGTTTTATGTTGCCCATTGTGATTTATCCACACTAGCACTACAAAGCCAATTACTATTACAATTGACAGGATAAGCATTGAAATTAGTGAGACGGATAGTGAAGTATTGAACAGAGTAAATACTAGACTTACTATGAAATACGCACGTTATGAAACTTGGTTAAACTTGCAAGAGGCTTTCTAACCGTCGTTTAAGTGGGTCCCCTACACGTGCGATGAGGGGAAGGAATCGTAAGAACGTTTCCGTTATAGTTAGTGCATCAGCATCACAGAGCTAGCTAGGCTTCCTGTTTCATGGAGAGTTTACTGAGGAACAACCATTTGTGTAGTTGCGAAACAGGTAAGTGATGAAGATCACACTATCTCTATCATTATATGTTAAAATTCATATGTAAACCCGTAGAAAAAAAAGTATATTGTGATTTTCCCCTCTACATCTCCTCCAAGGCAGTTAAAGCGTCTATGGCAAGATTAGTCAACTTTTCGACACACAGTGGACGACGGTAGATTTCCTATTGATGAATAGATTGAGACAATGGTAGCTCTAAGATTCGAAGTAGCTTTCCTCTGTATCACAGTTGATACGATTGGTGCTCTTCCTCCTCATGCTAATTGTACTGCAAACATGGTAGTTAGAATTATCAATGGATCAAAGTACCATAGAACAAATATGCTCACTACTTCTAGGATCATGAATCCCAGTAACAAGAATTCTTCATGAGTTATTTTTCCCACTTTCCCCACTTAAGGATAGTAGCAAATAATTTTGAGGACTCTTCCCAACCCAAGAACGTATTTAGGTAACATCGTAACAAGCAGTAGCAAAGGGATTTTCAAGCTCTGGGATTACACCTCCAACACACAGTGTTAGCGAAGGTGAGCGGGTTCATCTCCTCCCCGGGGCTCATTACTGGAGACATTGTTCCTGAGGACCTTAGGTACTCACTCCAGCTCCGGGAGTAAGCAGATGACTCTGCTTTGTCTGTAGCCATTGGCTCAAGACAGTACTTCTATTAGACTTTCCTATAAAAAGCTAACAGAAATGTGGGAGAAATGGGGAGAAACAATCATGGTGTTCCTTTATCTTTGCAAATAACCAACTGCCTATTGCAGCAACTAAGTTCATCCCAGCAAAGATTAATCCAACATGCAGTGGATTTAGTCCATTGCTATATAGTCTTGGCTGATATGCCCAGAAAGCCACTCTCTGAGCTACTGAGAAAGCAATAAAAGCTAATAGTACTCCTATAAGGAATTTCGATTTGTACAACGTTTTCAGTGCTGACTTCGTTGCCTTTTGAATACTCTGTGATTTCACTCTTTCTTTCTCTACCATTAGTAAACTTATCACTACTTTAACTCCGGAGATTATACCAATTATGAACAGAGACCATCTAAGTGAGTATAGAGCAATGACACCTGAAATTGGTAAGGAAACCATTGCAACTATGAATGCAAGAGTTGAAGATTTTCCAAGAATCTCCTTAAATCTATTTTCTTTTCCATAAAATGCAAGAGTGTCATACAGTAATCCTGTATCTGATCCTGATATTGCAGCTAAGCCCATTCCAAATACTGCTTCACTTATTGCAAATGCTGCAAAACTTCTACCTAATCCATAACATACACTTGCTATTGCTATTAACAAGTAACCTCCAGCAAGAACATATCTGCGTTTGAATGTATCTGATAATGCTCCGCTTGGTATTCCAAAGATAACTACTGAGAAAGCAAATATTCCTTGAAGGAACAGCATTTGACTGAAATCAAGACCAACTTCTTCCCATATTTTTACACTTACAGGAATAACCATAGCTATGAAATCTAGTCGTAACAATATGAATAGTAAACTATTCTTTCGAACTACATCCACTTGTGAACTATCTTTTTGTGTAACTTGCGAATTCATACTATATTCTCTCCATTTTATTAAGAGAAGTTGATACTAATTGGTGAAAATTCGAGAGTCTCCAATAGGAGAGATGGAATAAAACCTCAGAATAGAATATCAGAAATGACCCCAAGGAGAATGATGACAGAATTATAAGTGAGTTATGAGATAGGTCATCCTGATGTTCATCTAATAGGACCAAAAGCGACAGTATCCACTAGAAGCATATACCAATTTGTTGTATTTTGTCGCTTATTCTTGAATATCATAACTCGAAAAAATATCCGATTTAAAACTCTTAAAAGGTTGTTGGTTATCTGTTTTTCATATATTGTCAGCTAAAAACTTTTATTATCCCTTCAAAAAGTCTTTACAGATTATACATAGAAAAAGGAAAATGATTATATGACTAATAAGGAAATGTGGGAAGAACTTGAACAAAAAATCGCTAATTTAATGCAAAAAAACAAGATTCCAGGTTTAAGTCTTGCTATTATCAAAGATCAAGACGTAATTTATTCCAAAGGTTTTGGAAGTAGAGAAATTCACAAGAATCTACCTGTAACTCCCGATACTCTTTTTGGTGTTGGTTCATGTACTAAAGTTTTTACCTGTTTAGCAATAATGCAACTTGCAGAAAAAGGAAAATTATCTATTAATGATCCAGTAAAGAATTACATCCCTTTCAAGTTGGGTTCAAATGATAAGCCAATACATATTCGTCATTTGATGTCACATTCCTCTGGTATCCCAAATTTAGGATCTGCAACTGTTTTAATCCTTCGTCATGCTCCTATTACTGAAACATGGGTACCTTTTGCTAGCAAAGATGACTTCTATACCTTCATCAATGGAGCTAAAGAAGAGATTGTAGATGAACCTTCGAAAAGATTTTTCTACTTTAACTCTGGATTTACTTTACTTGGAGAGATTATTGAAGCTGTTAGTGGTCTGAAGTATGAGGAGTATATCACTGAACATATTCTGAAACCTCTTGGAATGAATAGATCAACATTTCTCGGGGATGTTTTTGAGAAAGATGAAAATAGAATGACTGCTTACTTTGCAGAAAAAGATACACCTATTGTTAAAAAGCATCCATTTGATCCATTTATCTATGCTGCTGGAGGTTTACTAAGTTCAGTAAATGAATTCACAAAAATTCTGTCTATGTTCTTAAATAAAGGGAAATTTGCAGAAAAGCAAATTGTCACTTCTGAATCGCTTGAAGAGATGTTCTCTATTCAGATAGAAACCCCACTTGTTTTTTGGGGAAGAAGTGGTTATGGGTTTGGTCTAGCAATTTCTGAAGATTTTCTTGGATATAAACTAATATCACATGGTGGGTCGACAGGAATGTCAAGTGCTCATTTCGCTTTTATTCCAGAACTCAATATAGGAGTAGTGTCAGAAGCAAATGTAGGTCATAATCCCGGTGTTTTAATATCCCAAACAATACTTAGTATGCTTTTGAATAAGAATCCTGAAGAAGAAATCCCATATTACCAAATTCAAAGTAAAATGGAACAATTTTCTGGTGAGTATACTAATTATAAAGGATTAGGAAAAGCCAAGGTATTCATCGAGAATGGTATGCTTATAGCTGAAACAGAATCAGGTCCAAATAAAGTTAAATATGCCCTTATACCAGAAGAACCTAAATTAACTGATAATAAATTCTATATCTACTCAATTGGAAATAAAACTCCAGTCACATTTGAAGAGAAGGAAGATGGGAAAATTAACGCATATATAGAAAGGAATTGTTTTCACAAAGTAAAATAATTCTAAACTTTTATCTCTAAAACATAAACAATAAGAGTTTTAATTTCTCTTTCTTTATGTCTATTTAATGTCTGAAACGAATCAAGTTTCGAAAAATGTTCTAAATAGAATTTCACAGCTGATTGTAGGTAGAAAAAAAGAACTACAGCTGATGATTAGAGCTATTAGCAAAGGTTTACCTATCATTATTGAAGGTTCTGTGGGGACAGGTAAAACTGAAATGGCTAAAGTTCTTGCTCAATCCCTTGAAAGACCCTTTGTTAGGGTAGATGGCGATGATAACCTTACCTCAATTAAGTTAAAAGGTTGGTACGACCCCCCATTAGTTCTAGAGAAGGGTTTTTCCCGCGAAACATTCATTCCTGGACCCTTAACTCATGCTATGGAAAATGGAGGAATATTCTTTTACAATGAAGTTAATAGAGCTCCCTCTGAAACGATAAATGCCGTTCTAACCGCACTAGACGAAAAATTAATTACCATTCCTCAAATTGGAGAAATTGTCGCTAAAGATGGATTTATCTCAATTTTCACATATAATCCTGAAGACACCGTGGCTACGAACCCACTACCTAAAGCATTTTATGATCGTTGTATTTGGATTCATGTTTCTCATCAAACATTTGAAGAGATGAAAGAAATCGTATTTCTAAGAACAAATTCCTCAGACAGATTAATAATTGCTATTTCATGTGAAATTGTTCAAGCTACAATTAATCACCCAGAATTGGAAATGAGTTCTACAGTAAGAGGAGCTATTCATTTAGTTGAGCTCTATGAAAATCAAGAGATAATTGAGGAACAAACTCTGATTGAAAGAGTAATAGCAGTACATTCTCGAAAAATTAGATGTAAAACAACAAGTAGTAAAACAGAAAGTGAAATTATCGAGGAAATTGTTTCGAAAGTTCTGTCTAGATATGAAGATGACCGGATAATCCGAAAAAAAGAGTAATTGGTGACCCTACCTTCAGTATTATAGGGGATGAGCCATTCTTGACCTTTCCTTCCAAAGATGCTGGTCGTATGATAATTAACGAGATACAGATGGAATTAGGTAGAAAACAAGAAGATATGGCTAAAATTATTGAATTAGCTAAACAAGCTGCTGAAAATAAAAATTTGGATGCTCTTAGATTAATTGCCACTAACTATCCAATGATAGCTGCAAAAATCATGAATGACATGGAAATTAGTGACATAGTTTTGGAACAACTTCGAGGTGAAGATCTTATTCAATTATATTCGAGAACGAAGAAACATCTAAATTACCAGCTTCGAAAAAAGACGTTAGATAAGCTTATTCCCTTCATTACAGAACAGGCAAAAGCTATTTACCGGAAAGGAGTTTCTGCATCAGTCTCAAAATACATTAATTACGAACCTGGTCTTGATTGGGAACTTGAGATGACTATTGAAAAAATGATGAGTAATGGCAAACAATCGCTTGATCATGATAGTATTGTCTCAAAGGAACCTACTAAGAAGAAGAGGAGTATTGTTGTTTGTATTGACAAAAGTTTGAGTGTCTTGCAACTTATTCATCAAATCGTTCTGATGGCATCAGTTCTATCCCTATCGGTCAAGAAAGAAAATTTCTCTATTATTGTATTTGATTCTGAATCAACTGTTCTGAAACCTATGCACAAATACACCAATCCGGATGAACTAGTTGAACTTATTTTGAATATTGAAAGTGGTGGAAAAACCAATCTTGAAGATGCACTCAAACTTGCTTTGGATCAACTCAAACAGAGTTCTTCCAGAGAGAAAATTGTTTATATGATAAGTGACCTTGAGAGAACGATTGGAGGTAACCCTCTCCCTATTATTCAAAACATAGAAGATTTAAGAGTAATTTATGCCCGAACCTATCGCAGGGTTTCTTTTGTAGACGAAGTTATATCGCTCTCTAATGTTTCTTTAATAGAATTAAACGTTGATAGTGACTTAGTTGAAATAACTACAAAGCTGATTTCTTAATCATTTTTTTGTATCACTTCTTTCTTCTTAGGTAAATCTATAAGCTGATCCACAGCGATTAGTGTTAAACCAATCAATCCGATTACAAGTCCTTCAATTTGTGCTTCATTTCGCAAGAAAGTATATTCAATCGCTATTGTTGCTTCATAATAGAATGTATCAGAAATGTTCCATTGACTAACAAAAGCAATAACGTAGTTATTCTCAACAGCTGTTGTTTCATTAAGTACTATACTGAGCCCTACAGAATTTTCCTCGTGAATTAATTGTTCAACAAAGTAACTTTCCTCTATTATGGGAATAATCAAAGAGTTATAACCAACAATCATGTCTGCGTAGGTTATATTCTGACCATAATACTGTAAAGTTAGATTCTCAAAAGCATTGAAGAAATCAAAGAAAGTGTTATTATTTGTTAATACAACAGTGGTGTTATATGGAGTAAGACCATACTCACCTTGAAAAATGATTTCTGTGGAAGATTGAGGTCTATTTGTAAAAACAAGACCCAAGGTTGGATCAAAATAATTCTGTGTATTAACATAATCAGAAGAAACTTGATAATTAACTATTCTTTCCTTTCCAATCACTGGTCCAAGTAACAAACCTACTCCAATGAAGAATAACCCAATTAAAGTTAATTGTTTAGTAATCCTTTTCCATGTAATCTTCAATACCCTTCCAGTTTTGCTTGATTCACTTTTCTTCTTCTTTTTTTTCCTCTTAAAGACTGGTAGCACTATTACAACCAACCAAGTAATCATGATAGTAAGATGAAGCCCAAATTGCTCAATGGGT
Organism: Candidatus Heimdallarchaeota archaeon; assembly: GCA_030668875.1. Taxonomy (GTDB): domain Archaea; phylum Asgardarchaeota; class Heimdallarchaeia; order Heimdallarchaeales; family Heimdallarchaeaceae; genus UBA460. The sequence goes on along the minus strand of DAOVER010000013.1, from coordinate 17,996 downwards.
AAATCCCAGTAATTGCCCACAATCTGACTTCTCTCTGCTTGTGTTAAATCCACAAAAAACATACCTGCTCCTTCTTGAAAAGAGTAAATCCTCCAATCTGGAATAATTCCAAGGAATGATAAGGGGAAGAACAGCCATGGTTGGTTTTCAAATCTTAGATACACTGATAATTCATAGAAATTTGTGTTTATAGGCCAGAATAGAAGGATTGGATCCCAACCTATATCTAGAGCAATGTGTAACAACCACATAATTGCAGCAAGTTTAAAGAATCGGACAATTCTCTTACCTCTTTCATCAAAAGAATTTGTTCGTTTATTGATTAAACCTATTACAATAAAACTTAACAAAACAAATGCTGGTGGGATTATACTATGCGTATACGACCTGTGTGTCCCAATAAGCAAATCTATATCTGGGAGAATAGCAAAGACGTTTATCAGGAGAAATTCCCATCTATGTTCCTTATAGTATTCTCTATTTTCCTTTGACAACAATAGCCAAACAATAAGACCTTGCAATGTTAGGTGTGTGAAAGTATAAGTCATTCTACCACTCGTTTTTTCTTAAAATTTAGAGTGCATTATGTGTTAAGTAGTTTCTTATTTTCACAATTTGCACAAAAATTTCCTTGAATACCATATAACATAGCTAGTTAAAAAGATTATTACTTTATATACTCAAAGTTCATTAGATTAATGGAAGCAATATTTTGGCTTTTTGAAGTAAGACTTATTATACTGAAAGAAATGAGTCTGTAAGTAGTAAGGTTGACAAAATGCATGTTGATATGACATCTACTCCAGTTGAGAGATTCCGCGAATTCTATCAAGGCTACCAAGATGAGAATGGAAAGCATATTTACATTGAACAAGTTCAGAAAATGTCACTTGAGGGGCTTACTTCAATAATTCTCAATTATGATGATTTGCTAAGATACGACCCAGAACTTGCAAGACTTCTCAGAGAGAATCCTGAGGAAACTATCAAATCAGCTGATGATGCTTTAGTTGAAGTTCTTCGTGTTGAAGATCCTATTTATGCTTCAAGTGGAGAAGTTTTTCATGCACGCTTTATCAGTATTCCAGATCAGGTGGATCTAAGAAGATTAAGGTCTGTTCATCTTGGTCAATTCATCTCTGTTGAAGGGATTATTATTAGACAAAGTGTTGTCAAACCGCTTTTAGTTCAAGGTGTTTTTCAATGTGCGATATGTGGAGAAGTACATTATATCAACCAAGTGGACGGAATATATGCCGAACCCAATAGATGTGCAAATCCCAATTGTGGAAAGAAAGGACCTTTCAAACTATTAACTGAGGAATCAACCTACACTGATTTACAAACTGTTACTGTTCAAGAGAAACCTGAAACATTACCTCCAGGACAAATCCCAAGAGCACTGCCTTCAAGATTGGTAGGAGATTTGGTAGATACAGTCAGAGCTGGAGATAGAGCTATAGCTTCGGGCATCCTCAAGATGAAATCAATTTTCGATAAAAGGAAAGGCAAAACAGCTACTTTTGACCCATGGTTAGATGTGAATTTTATTTCTTCAAGAGAAAAAGAATATGAAGAAATCGAAATTGACCCTGAAACAGAGGCAGAAATAATTAAACTCTCCAAAGACCTTAACATTCATAGAAGGATAGTGCGTTCAATTGCTCCTTCAATTTATGGAATGGAAACAATAAAGGAAGCACTGGCTTCAGTATTGTTTGGAGGCGTATCAAGAGTTGCACCTGATGGGATGAAACAAAGAGGAGATTCAAATGTTCTTTTAGTAGGCGATCCTGGTGTAGCTAAATGTGTGAGACCAGGAACTGAGGTAGTTCTTGGTAACGGAGAATTGATCAAAATAGAAGATTTGGTAGATGAAAAACTAAAGGATAACATGCATGAAATTGATGATGGTTACTATTCTGAAGGTGATGTACAAATTCATACAATGAACAGCAAAGGAAAAATCGAGATTTCCAATGCAAATATCTTTTGGAAAAGGAAAGCACCAAAAATTATGTACAAGGTTAAAACCTCATCAGGAAAAGAACTCACGGTAACACCAACACATCCATTATTTATACAAAAAGATGGTCTAATTTATTCAAAAGAAACTCAATGCATATCAAAGGGAGAGTACATTGCTACTCCAAGAGAACATAAAATCAAACCAAATCCAAAGATAAATGAAACAATAGAACGTGGTAAAACTAATGCAAATCTTGTGGTATCAGATATATTCTGGGATCAAATTGAAGAAATTGAAGAAATAAAACCAAATTTCGAATGGGTTTATGATCTCCAAGTACCGGAAACACACAACTTTGTTGCTAACGGTATATTTGTTCACAATAGTCAAATGTTGCAATATATAGCAAGATTAGCACCTAGAGGACTTTTAACTTCAGGTAAGGCAAGCACCGCTGCAGGTCTTTGTGTTACGGGTGATAGTAGAATCCTTCTGGACAATCAAATTAAACCTATTTCTGAAATAGTTGAATATGAATTTCAATCTAGTGAGATCTTCGAATATAATAACCGGATGAAATATGTTAAGAATAATAACGACGAAAAATCAGTTGTTCATTCCAAAAATTTACAATTAGACAAACAACTTATTTCACGATTTTGGAAGATTCAACCTCCTAAAAGGTTAATTGGAATTACATCTCGAACAGGAAAAAAACTTACTGTTACTCCTCAGACTAGTTTACTCTCGATAACAAAGGGTGAAGGAGTTGTTTGGAAACATGCAAAAATACTTGCTCAAGGGGATAGGATAGCTACTGCAAAAAAGATACCTATTTTAGAAAGAAAAGAAGTGCCTTCATCATATGAAATTATTAGTAATTTTGAAGGTAAAATCACTCTTTCTTCTATAGAGGAAAAAGTAAAAACAATTATTGGGGAATTGAAGAATAGTACCACGTATACTACCAAGGATATAGCGAAAATTCTCAAGGTTACTGAGAGTACAATTGCTTGCTGGCAAGACAAAAACAAACGAGGTTCTATAAGTTTTAGACACTTTGGTAACTTATGCGAATTAGCAAACAAAAATCTTCTTAAAGAACTTCCAAGTTTATTAGAATTACAAATTAAAAAAGGTCAAACTATTTTTCTTCCGAAAACCTTAGACGATGAATGGTTCTACATATTGGGTATTTTGATGGGTGATGGTCGAGTATCAATTGACAAAAGATCAGAAGGTTATGGTGGTGTTACTATTGGATTATCTAACAATCAACAAGAAATATTGGATACATTTGAACGATTCTTCAAGAAGTTAGGTTTCGTTATAAGTAAAACTGAAAAAACACAGTCTAGACCTGCCGAATATAGAATATGGTCTAAATTACTTTACCATATTTTCAACTATTTTGGGTTGACTGCTGCACCTAAGTCAAGTACTATAGCACCCATTTGGGACATTCTATTTTATCCTGAAGCATTTTTAAAGAATTTCCTTCAAGGAATCTATGATTCAGATGGATGGATATCAACAAGAAAAAACGGTTCATCTCACATCGGTATATCTACAACAAGCAATGATTTAGCAAATTTTATTCAAGATGCTTTAGCAGTATACAGTATTGTCTCATTTAGACGAGTAAGAAAACCAAAGGAATCAATTAGAAAAGATGGCCTTAAGATTATTGGGAAGTTAGATAAATATGCAATTATATTTAGCAATAATGAAGATTTTAAGATCTTCAAAGAATTTGTTGGTTTTAGACATGTAAAGAAAAGAGAAAAGCTAGAAGAAATATGTAAAACAACCAAAAAAAAGCACCGAAATTTGGATAACATACCTCATATCATTGCACTGATTAATGAGCAACAAAAATTCTATGATCATAGTAGTAGAGAGCTGACTGGTTATCAAGGAGCTTTTACTGGTTGGGCACTAAATAAATCTATATCTCAAAAACGCTTGAGTGAAGTTTTAAATCAAATTGATACAAACTGGTTAAGACATAAGGTAAAATTACCCTATTCTATACGAAACACTCTATTTTCTGAAATAAATAAGAAATATGAAAGAAACGTGATTAAAAGTAGAATAGGACTCACTTCTGATAATATTTACGATTTCTTCATTAGAAAAAACAGAGCTGTCTCGATTCCAATTGGAATAATTGTCCAATTAAAAACACTTGAAAATATAGTTTTACCATCGAATGTGATAAACTACATTGAAAACATACTTGAAAAGATAAAGGAAAAGCATCAATATTTACAGAAAAGATATGAGTTACTAGAAGCACTAGCAAATTCAGATATTTTATGGGATGAAATTGCAGAAATTAAAGAGTTTGAGAATACAGATAAGCTTGTTTATGACTTGTCAATACCAGAAACACACAATTTCATTGTAAATGGATTTGTTACACATAATACAGCAGCTGTAGTTCGTGATCCCGATTCAGGTGAGTTCACTTTAGAAGCTGGTGCATTAGTATTAGCAGATAGGGGAACTTGTTTAATTGATGAATTTGATAAGATGAACCCAGTCGACCGTTCCTCAATACATGAAGCGATGGAACAACATTCTTACCATCCAAATTTTGAGTTTGTCCTTTTCAATGGAAAGAAACACAAAATAGGACCATTTGTAGATAATCTTTTTCTTAAACATAGTGAATTCCAGATAGAAGGTAAAAATTGTGAAATTCTTTCAACTGAACGATTACATTATAATATTCTAACAACGAATTTTAAGGAGATTTTTGATAAACAGATAAACAGAGTGAGTAGACACAAAGCTCCTGAATATTTCTATAAAATAACTTATTCTAATGGCATAGATATTGTAGTAACACCAAATCACCCAATCTATACTTACAATAATGATGAAATAAGGATTGTAAATGCAAAGAATCTAGAAATTAATACAATCGTTCCAGGTGTCGAAGATGATAACAAAAGTGCTTCCCTGTTGAGATTAAATAAATTAAGCGTAATAAATATTGTAAAAGTTGAAAATGCTGGTGAGTTTAAGACAGATTGGGTTTATGATGTAACAGTTGAACCCACTGAGAATTTCATAAGTCATGGTGTAGTGTTACATAATACAATCAGTATAGCGAAAGCAGGCATAGTTGCCACACTGAATGCTCGTACCTCTATCATTGCCGCTGCTAATCCTCGTTTTGGTAGGTATGAAGACACTCGTCCTCCCAATGAAAATATCAACCTTCCACCTACTATTCTATCTCGTTTCGATTTGATTTTTGTTATTAAAGATATACCTGATGAAGATAAAGACAAAAAAATGGCTAGACACATATTAGAATTGAGAAGAGGACACATTACTGAAGCTGTAGAACCTGTCATTCCAATGGATTTACTTCGAAAATATATCAGTTATGCAAAACAACAAGTTGAACCAGCTTTGACAGATGAAGCTATGGAAAGAATTGAAGCTTATTATTTAGATTTAAGGAAAACTTCGGATGATAATACAGCTATAGCTATAACACCCAGATATCTTGAAGCAATCATCCGTTTATCTGAATCTCAAGCTAGAATGGCTTTGAAGGATGAAGTAACAATAGATCATGTTGAAGCCGCTATTAATCTTCTAAGATCTTCTCTGGAACAGGTAGGGAAAGACCCCGTTACGGGTAAAGTTGACATTGATTTCTTACTTTCAGGAACAACCAAAGCATCCAGATCAAAAATGCAAACTGTTATTGATTTGATTAAAGAGGAATCTCGAAAAGGAACTGTCGATATAGTATCAGTTAAAAAAATCAAAGAACTTGCTAAAGAGAATAATGTTGAAGAAGACTTTGTAGATAAAGTTATAGAACAACTTCGAAGTAATGGTGAAATATATTCACCAAGAGATGGTTACGTTAAGTTAGCATAATTTTGTGATGTTTGATGAATATTGCAGATCTTCCCATCCCGCAAATAGTAATAGATAAATTAGCGAAGGAAGGAATAGTTTCTCTCTATCCACCTCAAGTAGAAGCTATAAAAAAGAAACTACTTGAGGGCAATAATCTTGTTGTCGCCATACCTACAGCTTCTGGTAAAACATTATTAGCAATATTAGCAAGCTTGAAAATCATTACTGATTCAGGATTAAAAACACTATATCTTTCACCTCTCAGAGCTCTTGCTTATGAGAAATTTGTAGAATTCAAAAATTATCTGGATTTAATAGGGAAGAAAACTGTTTTACTTACTGGTGACTATGATGGAGAGGATAGTAATGCAAAGCATGCTGACGTGATAGTAGCAACAAATGAAAAGATTGATTCAGCTATTCGACATCAAGCAAAGTGGATCTCTAAGATTGGTTTAGTTGTGGCTGATGAGGTTCATCTAATTAATGACTCCTCAAGAGGTCCTACATTGGAAGTTGTTTTAGCACAACTCAGGAAATTAACAAAAGCACAGATTTTAGCTCTCAGTGCGACAATAAGAAATGCTGATGAAATCGCTAGATGGTTAGAAGCGGAACTCGTCTCAAGTTATTGGCGACCTGTTAAGTTGAATGAGGGGGTTCTCAATGGTAATCAAATAATCTACGATGATCACACAGATTCTATACCATTAATCTACAAAAACAGTTTCAATAATCTAATTACCCATATTTTGAAAAAGAAGAAACAGGCTTTGGTCTTTGTTACAACAAGAAATATGGCAGAATCGACTGCTAGGAATCTAATTAACCATGTGAAGAAGACTCTTACAAAAGAGGAACAAGAACAACTACTTCTAGCAGCGAGAAAAATTACAACATCTGGAGAACAAACTAAGCAATCAAAAAACTTAGCACAGTTGGTTCAAAATGGTGTCTCATTTCATCATGCAGGATTAAGTCCAACTCAAAGAAGAATAGTAGAGGATAATTTCAAAAAAGGTTATATCAAGATTCTCAGCGCCACACCAACTCTTGCAAGTGGAATTAATTTACCAGCCCGTTATGTTATAATAAAAAGCATCTATCGATATGATGTCACGTTGGGTAGTTACCCAATTCCTGTTTTAGAATTTAAACAGCAATCAGGACGAGCTGGAAGACCTCAATATGATAAAGAAGGTGATGCCATAGTTATAGCAAAAAACGAGTACGATGCACAAAACCTTAGAGAGATGTATATCACAGCTGATACTGAAGACATTGATTCTAAAATAGCTGCAGAACCTGCACTACGTCGGATAGTATTAGGTCAAATTGCTACTGATAACACTCAATCTTTGGACGAATTGCATGAATTCTTTGGTCAGACTTTTTATGGCTATCAACAAGATCCAACAAGTTTAAGCACAATCCTTCTCAAAGTCATCCGATTTTTGAGAGAAGAAGGTCTTATTACAAAAGATCCTGATTATCTAATTGCAACAAGTTTTGGTAAGCGAGTAAGTCAATTATACATTGACCCTCTTAGTGGGATAACTATCAGAGAAGGATTGATGAGAGCAAAAACAATGGCTAAAGGATTACTAACAGACATCAGCTTTCTCCATTTAGTCTGTTCAACACCAGATGTTAGATTCACAACTGTAAAAAAAGATGATCAATTTAAATTAATTAACTATGTAAGCGATCACGAAGATGAATTTTTACTAGAACTCCCTACAACATCTTTTGATTTAGAATTGTTTATGAGTCAATTGAAAACTGCCTTAATTCTTAAAGATTGGATTTCTGAAACACCAGAAGATACCATGTTAGACCGATATAAAATTGGTAGTGGGGACATATATTCAGTTGTAGCAAATTCAGAATGGTTGTTATATGCCACTACTGAAATAGCCAAATTATTGGGTCATAATGAGATTGCAGGGCACACAAAAATTTTGCACAATAGAATTGTCAACGGAATAAAAGGGGAGTTAGTTGACCTTGTCCAGATTCCAGGAGTAGGCAGAGTAAGAGCAAGATTACTTTTTAATAAAGGTTACAAAACACAAGAGATACTAAAACAGACCAAACCTGCAGATATAACAAAACTCTCAGGATTTGGAAAAGATTTAGTCAAATCTATTTATTCTCATCTGTTTGGAGACAAGTTTGTTGAAAGAGAAATAGATCCAACAAGTGAAGAAGAGAAAGCTAACTCAGACATTTTAACTTCAATCCCGCAGAAAAGTCTAGATGAATTTTTCTCCAAATGAGCAATACTTTAAAAATATTAGAAATACTGTCAAGTTGGTAATTGTGAGTTCAGAGGAATTAGTATTAAAAGAGCTTGAAAGAATTCAATTTGATTTTGAAAATAAGGATATTTCTGTCAAATGTTTAAAGAATTTAGAAGAATTCGATATGGGAGACAGAAAAATAAAATTGTTGAAAGGAGTTAGAATAAAGATTCCCTTTTGGCTTGCTATTTCCCTGGAAAAAGACGGCTATATCGAGTTTGAAGAAATTAATGAAATTAATTTTCCCAAACTATATAACATGGCAGAAAAAGAAGGGGAAAACATTGCTTTACAAAAACTAAATTCCTACTTTTATATTGCTATGAGGAAGACTTACGAAGAGTTTAAGGAAAAGAAAAAATCCATTCCTTATCGTCAAATTGAAGCTATTGACATGAAATTAAGAGAACTCATGACAATGAGACTTTCCAAGATCATAAAAATTGCTGAAAAAGGGAGAAATATTACCACTAAAACGCGTAACTTTACACCAGAAGAACGATGGCTATTTGAATTTGTTTCAGAAGCAATAGAAAAGTGGAAGGCTATTGTTAATGTTTCAAATGTAGAATGAATTTGATATTAGTAACAAAATTTATATCATAGTTTTCCTTTTGCTTTATGTGCCGAAGTATATCTTTGTTTGTGGAGCTTTAATTTCTGGATTAGGGAAAGGAGTTGTAACATCTTCAATAGGGAAGAATCTCCAAGTACGTGGGAAAAAGGTTAATGTTATCAAAATCGACCCTTATCTTAACATTGATGCGGGAACTATGAATCCTTATGAACATGGGGAAACATATGTAACAGCTGATGGTTCAGAAATTGATGTTGATTTTGGTCATTATGAACGCATACTAAATTTGGAGATGTGTGGAGATCAAAATATAACAACTGGTCAAGTTTACCAATCTGTAATAGAAAAAGAGAGAAAAGGAGATTTTCTGGGGAAAACAGTTCAAGTAATTCCCCATATAACAGATGAAATCAAACACAGAATAAAGCATATTGCTGAAAGAGAACCAAATTTGGATGCCCTAATCATAGAAGTGGGGGGCACAATTGGTGATATTGAGAGTCAGCATTTCTTAGAAGCAATCAGACAACTTCGAAGAGAAATGCCTCAAGAAGACACTCTTTTGGCACTAGTCACCTATATTTTAGAACCGCCGAATCTGAAAGAGCAGAAAACAAAACCCATCCAACATGCAGTAAGAGACTTGCAGGCCATGGGACTTAAACCAGATATAATGGTTGCTCGTGGAGCTAATGACCTGACACAGAAATCAAAAGAAAAAATTGTTATGTTCTGTGATGTGCCTGCTAATGCGGTATTTTCATTGCCTGATTTAGACAATGTTTTATCAGCACCACGATATTTGGATAAACAAGGATTTGGTTCAACTCTGAATCTTAAAATTAGATTTGAGGACATTACAGCTGATTGGTCAGAAGAAGAGAGATTGCTTGAAAAATTCTCTAAGAAAGATAAGAATGTACACATAGCCATCATTGGAAAATATACTGAACTAGCTGATTCTTACATTAGTGTAAAGGAAGCTATCCGACATTCTGCAGCTCATAATAATGTTCAAGCTAGTATCGAATTTATCTCAACCGAAGATTATGAAGAGAATCCAGAAAGGATTCATGAATTAAACAAATTTGATGGTATCCTAGTCCCAGGAGGATTTGGAGCAAGAGGAGCTGAAGGTAAAATTTCTGTGATAGCCTATTGTAGAGAAAACAAAATCCCTTTCTTGGGCATTTGTTATGGATTTCAGCTTGCCGTTATTGAATTCGCTAGAAATAGCTGTAATCTCGATAATGCAAATACCTCTGAAATCGATTTCGAAACACCTCACCCTGTAATTGACATCCTACCTGAACAGAAGGAAATTAGTGATTTAGGTGGAACTATGAGGCTTGGGAAGCACATAATTCTCATTGAAAAAGGAACCCTTTTCGAGAAACTATATGAATCAAACGTCATAGTAGAAAGACATAGACATAGATATGAGGTAAACCCAGAATATATTGAACTGCTTAAGCAGAAAGGTTTAATTTTCTCTGGTCGGTCTGAAGATGGGAAAAGGATGGAAACACTTGAATTGGATAATCACCCGTGTTTTATTGCTACACAATATCATCCTGAATTTCAATCACGACCACAGAAACCAGCTCCACCATTCATGCAATTTGTTACTTCAGCAACAGAAAGATCTACACAAAGATAGTGAAAAACACATTTACTTAATATAGGATAATGTTTACATAACTATTAGTGACCAGCAATATGGGAGTTCATGATAAAATCGACAAAGTAATTGATGATATCTCAAAAAAAATTCAGAAATATAATGAACATAGAAAACTCTTTCAGAATCTGTTCAAACAAGCAAAACAAACTTTGAATCCTTCTAAATTTCCAGTGAACTTTGGTATCGTTACAACAGATACCACATTTACAAAAAAAGTACCTTCTACAAATATAGATGGTTTGAAAATAGCTGGTGTAGATGGTGGAGTTATTCACAGATCGCTCAATTTTTTTGATATCGCACTCATCCGAGCTGTGGGTGTTCTTTTTTACCATCGTCAAGACGATAATCCACTGGTTCGATATTTTCCTAAAGAGCAACCCTTTCCTGATATACTTACTAGTATTGAACCTTTATCCCAGAATGAGCTTGAAACACTGATTTCTATCTGGCGTATGCAGAAAGAGATTCGTTGTGGATTATCTCTTTTAGAAGAAGATCAACCTGATATAATAATGTTAGATGGATCTGTTCTTCCTGTTTTAGATAGCAGGGAAGTCAAACAAAGTGAGTTTCTTTTGCAACAGTATCTAAATCTAAAAGCGCTTTATCGGAAACTTTATTCAAAGTGCCAAAGAAACCGAGTAGCATTATGTGGAGTTGTTAAGGATTCTCGTTCTGCTATTCTTACAAACAAGTTGGCAGCTATTCTTCCTCATTTAAGCAGATTAAAGGGGTTTGAACAATTAATAGAAATAAACTATCGTCCTATTGTCAGACAACTTCGAGATACAGATTTACTGTTTCAAGTTCTAGACACAAATGAACGAACATTTGAGTTTCTACTCACAAAGTTCAATGATGAAACAGATAAAAACTTACCAGATTTTGAAATCCATTGCTTCTATCAAAAAACAGCTGAATTTGATACGCCTTTAAGAATTGAATTCCCAGTATTAAATATTGAAGATGGTAATGTAGTAGAGAAAATCTCATCTTTAGTTAATGCAGTATCTAAATATAATCCTGAGTATGGACTGCCAAATGTTATTATAGAAGCAGATGCTAGAGCACGAATACAGGAGACTGATGCTGATATCCTAGTAGATGAAATAGCAGCAAAGATTGGTTACTCAAGCTTCTCATTACAAAAACGAAGAAGTAGGTTACCATTTAAAACAGGTGTCTAAATGGCAAAAAAAAGCATAGGTACAATTATAGTTGATGAAGATCATTCACCTAATCCAACACAATTCAGTTTTGTTTTAACCAAAGCTGAAGATGAATTTAGATTGCAAAAGGGGATGTTTATAGTTGTTCCTTCTGAAGAAGGAGAAGTGATTTCGGTTGTTAACGAAGTTTATAAGACAAACAGATATTTCTCCTCTCCATCAGCTGTAAGAGCTTATGAAACTAGTGGAAAAACTTTGGCGTCTATTTTTCCAGCTGATAGATGGGAATATATTATTGCCAAAGCAAAACCTTTGGGGATTATAACTGAAACAGGTATTCAAAGATTAATGTATCCAGTATCTCCAGGTGAAACTGTATACTCACCAGATAAGCAAATTCTAACTAAATTCCTAGGCTTACAGAGTGAAAAGGGATTGAATATTGGGGTTATTGGACAACACGAATTAGAGGTTAGGTTGAATTTAACAAGATTCCTGCAGAAACACGCAGCAATTCTAGCTATTTCAGGTGCAGGTAAATCTTATACAGTTTCAGTGGTTATTGAAGAGCTATTGTTAAGAACAAAAGAAGAAGGGAGAGTAGCTATGGTACTCTTTGATGTCCATGGAGAATACAAGGGAATGACAGAGGACAAGTCTCCATTTGCAAATTCAATAGAAGTATTTCCTGCTGCTTTAATCCAATTTGCGACCAACTCTTTGAGCGGGAGACAATTTGCTATCTATGAACCCAAAATGTCCTCAGTTCAAACTAGGGAACTATCAAAGATTACTTCCAAGCTATACAAAGAGAAAACAAAACAAGGAATAAGTTATTCTATTGATGATATTTTGAAAGAACTCGAAAAAGATGATCAGATAAACCCAAGGAGCAAAGAAGCACTAATAGGATGGCTCTACTCGTTGAATGGAACGCGGTTATTTGGGCAAATTGAAAACCCAAATCTTGAAGAGATATTAAAACCAGGCAAACTGGTAATTTTTGATCTCAGTGAGTTTACAAGTCTAAAACTTAAACAGATGATTGTTAGCTATATTCTTTTCAGGATTTTCAATCTACGCAAAAAACAATTGGTCCCTCCTACTACTATCATATTAGAGGAAGCACATCAATTTGCAAGTGAATCAAGACTAGAAATGGCAATCGCTCGACCTATTATAGAAACAATAGCACGTGAAGGAAGAAAGTTTTTCACTTCTTTAATACTAGTTAGTCAACGTCCAGTAAAATTGTCAACCACTGCTCTTAGTCAATGTAACACTCACATAATTATGAAAATTCTTAATCCTTATGACCTTGATTACATAGGAAAATCATCAGAAGGAATAGACAGAGCTACTTTGAGTTCGATTACTTCACTTGGTGTTGGTGAAGCAGTTATAGTGGGTAATGCTGTTAATCATCCTATTTCAGTAAAAATTCGAAGACGTAAGACAACTACGATGGAAACAAAAAATCTTGAAGAATCAGCAAAAAGCTTTGAGAAATAGAGCATTGAGTTCGTTAATCAAAATCTTTTTAAATATTGGGCAATCCCCCGATTCAGTAACTCTTACTACTTGGTGTAAATATGAGCAACGTTCACAGCATTCCCATCAATACTCTACGAAAGGTTATTGGACAATATATTATAATCAGATTAAAAGACAATGTGAAATATAAAGGAAAACTTCAAAGTTTTGATCAATACATGAACTGTCATTTGAATGACGCAATAGAAATTATTGATGATGAAGAAGTTTCAAATTATGGAAACATATTTGTTAGAGGGAATAACATACTTCTTGTACAACTATCAGCAGATGATCTTTAAATTCAATTTAATTCATCTTCTACATCATCCTCAGATGGATGTAACCTGCGGTTTCTCTCAATCCTTAATCGCTCATCGTGTTCTTTAATTTCCTTTTTACGTTCATCTCTATACTCATCTAGTAAGCTATCTAAGATTTCCTCTTTCTTCTCAGTTATTTTGATATCCATTTCCTTTTTTGCAGATTCTAACATCTTTTGGAGATCTTCTTCCTTAATTACAGCTATTTCGTCAATTCTAATTATCTCAACATCAGTTGGTTTTGCCATAGGTATTTCTTCTTCTAACAATTTCAGTTTAGCATTGTAAGATAGTTGGTCAACATTGCAAATCATACCCTTGATTCTATATGATAGCAGTTGTTCTGCTGTTTTTCCTCCCCCACCAGTGCTATCTAAGATTAAAACAACATCTCCTGGACCCAAACCATAAGTTTTTGTAGTATTGTCAATTTCCTCTTGAGAAAACTTTCTTATAACTTTTAATGGAACCCAGCCTTCAATGCCTCGCAACAAAGAAACTTTCTTGAGTTCATCAACCCTATCCGCATACCTTTCAAGTTCTTGTTCAATATTATTCATCTTCTCTCTTAGGAAGGATATCTCATTTTCTTTAACTATAAAGGCCTTTTCTCTTTGAAGAGTCTCCATATATTCTGTTTTTCCTTCTAGCAACTTGTTCTCTAAATACTCCATTTTTTCTTCCAAAGACTGATATTCTATATACAACTCACTGTTTTTTCTTCGTTCCCAATCTAGCTGTTCCTGTAGCATTACTATCTTAGAATTTAGGTCATCAGTGGTGATTGGAGTAGGATGGACTTTTTCTTTAGTTTTTGCAGTAGGTTTAAATTTCTCTTCAACTAATGATTGATTTATTATGTTTTCAGCTTCAATTGGAGATTTTCCTTTTACAATTAAATCTTTAATCTCATCTCTTATTGACCGGTCAAACTGGTTATAGTATTTTCGGTCGATTTTTTCGAATTCATTTTTAAATTTAGTATAGCCTTTATATGCAGAAGCAAGGGAATCTCTCTGATGAGCATTTTTGACTAGAACACCATGTTGCATAGCAAGTTTTCTTGAGATTTCATTTTTTTCGGAGACTGTCATAACACTTCTTGGTGTATAAGTACGAGAGTTAAGTGTTGCAGCTACTTTTTCGACATATGCAGGATAAGGATATACATCAACACATATCAGTGTGGGTTTACCATATTTTGTAATCTCTCTGATAATTTGCCCTCTGCTAGCCTCCCTGAAACTAGCAATTTTCAAAATTTTCCCATTCAAGTCCATAATTGAGAGACCAATAGTTAAACCAGGATCTAGACCTACAATTAACCTTCTGAGAGTAGATTTAATCTGAACTTGTTGAGATAAAGGAATGAATTCAACTCTTTCCTTGTTAACGGGATGAATCTGAATTTGACATGTTTCTCCTCGTTTTCTTCTAAAAGTCTTAGTAACTTCCGAAAGAGGAGCATAAACGTTAAATACCACTCGTTTTGCACCAAATTTACTTCTTGCAGTTCTTTTATCATAATCTAATCTTAATTCAATGAGCTGTGCTTCTATTTTCTTAGCTTCTTGACCTACAGAAGTATCAAGCAATCGTCCATATCGTTTCTGACTCCAGCCACCAGGACCCTTTACTCTAGATCGAGAAACAATGATTTTTGTTTCGTCCTCAAAAGGTTCTATGACATATCCAAGTTTTTTGCTTGACAGGATACTACATGCTTCTGCGGCAGCAATTGGTGTAAGCTTACTAGGTATGTTCATCCCATTTTGTCGCATGAGCTTAGATAAAGATGTAAAGCCATGAACAGGTGAACCAGTTACTTGAACTAATTTTGTTTTGGGTAATAATTGAATGCATAATTGAGGTATCTGTGAAGGGTTTTTGACTAATTCATAGACATTATCGGTTGCTACATATGAAGCCTGGGAGCTTTGTGCTAAACCAATTATTTTTTGAAGATTTACTTTCTTATAATTCTTGATTATTTCTTCTTTATTTCCATCATAAACACAAACTGAATAGTGAGTTGTTTTTGATGGAATGCTCTGAGGAAGAATATCTACACCTATGATTATGAAATCAGAATCTTCTTTTGATATACCTACCACCTTCATTTCTTTCCAACAATATACTCAACAACATCTTCAACTTCAGGACTAATAAACCATTTTTTCCCAAAGTAATCGAAGAGATGGCTGAAATCTCTCTCCAGAATCAAATCCGCGTCTGGATGGTCTGTTGAAATTGCTTGGGGAAAATCGATTATTGCTATAGAATCTTTATCTTTATCGTATAGAATGTTGTATTCCGTTAGATCTGCGTGAACGATATTGTATTTATTATATAATATTTTAGCGTACTCAATCACTTTTTCAAGTATTTTAAGAGGATTTTTCAGATTTTGAACTTTCACCAATTCTATTCCCTCAATTACGTTCATTGCAATAATATGACGATTACGACCAAGCATTTTGGGAATAGGTAGTTTTGATTCTTGAAGTTTTAACAGCACTTCATATTCTCGCTTTGAAGATAATTCCGCTAAAGAAAAAACAGAATAATGAAATTTTCCTTTCAACAAGTCTCTCCTTTTCTTTACTTGTTGAAAACTAGCTCTCCCTGTTCGATTAATTTTTAGCATAATCTCATTTTCTTCAAAATCTATAGCGTAATAAATGTCACTCTCCTTTCCTACTCCTTTTGCACGTCCAACTCCAGCAACTACCTTTTTGTTATAGAGAGAGTTTAAAGCTAAAGCATCAAATCCTGCAAAAGTAAGAGTGTAACCCACAAATTGACCCGTCCACCTTCTAAGTAATTTCTTCTTATTGAGTTTAGAAACAATATAACTTACTTCTTTTTCAGTGTAACCTGAATATATAGTAATTTTCTCTACTGGAGCATACTCACCCTTCTTTAGAAGAGTTTCAACCATATTAAGAACTCTTAATTCTTGATTTGTAAGGTCCTTTAGTATCCTTGCCCCATATAGAGTTATAGACATTAGTTACCAATAATGGGATAACTTAAAATTCTTTTCTTTCTTATTGTTATTTAATGAAAGACAAAAAATATGAGGTCAGAAGAAGATACGATGCAACAGCTACACATTATGATAAGAGATATTTTGACATTCAAATGAAGAAATATAATGAAATATTCTCTGAAATAGATGTAGATAATTCGGAGATTATATTGGACGTCGGTGGAGGAACAGGTTTGTTGCTTGATTTTATGGAGAATCAAACATCAAATATTTTTTGTTGTGATATCTCATTTAAGATGTTAAAAGAAGGTAAAAATAAACATAAGGCAAACCATTTCATATGTGCTGATAGCGATCATCTACCATTCAAGGAAAATAGATTTAACAAAATTATTTGTGTATCTGTAATACAAAACGTTCCTGATCCTCAAATAACACTACAAGAGATATATTCTTCTCTTAGATGTGAGGGCATCATTATATTAACTGCCTTAACTAAATTGTTTTCGGATACAAAAATAAAAGAAATGATGCACAAAGCAAGATTCTCTATACTCAAGCTTTGGCAATTAACTATCGAAGATATCTCTGTTATAGCTAAAAAGAATGAAGGTTAATATGTACAAAATCACACAATATTTAGAATGATTTTCTTCACTCTTGTTTTACAAACTTTCCTGACCCCATGTGCACCGGGTTCGTATCTGCTATCTAATACTCCAGCACGCTCTAAATACTTTATTTGAGCTGATGTATTAGCTTCTGTCTGCTTCATTCTTTTAGCAATACTGGAAATATCCATTTCTTTGTCAAGTAATAATTTGACGATCTTGTATCTAGTTGGCGAGGATAAAGCTTTTGCTAATCCTATTATTGGTTCTTCATCACTTAATTCTAATATCTCAGTCATTATACCACCCCAAGTTTAATGCATACTTGGACATTCATATTATTATATAAAACTAGTGGTTGGTTAAAATAGAAATTGCTTATTCGTTTACTATTCTGTGCAAAGAAATATATAGTTGTTTCATTATTTTAATGCCGACTTTCATCGCTTGCAGTACTCAAGAATCAATAGAATCATTAGATTTGAAGTGAAATCTTTCTTAATTTTAAGAATAAAAACCAATTTCATCATGATGTTCATTTGTCTTCTTGTCTTATTAGACAAAGCTAGGTACATGTCATGCTTAGAGGTCATCATGTAGAGCGAAGATACTCTATACTCACTCTCTGTGGATACATCACGTATCC
The DNA here is from genome assembly GCA_030668875.1 of Candidatus Heimdallarchaeota archaeon. Taxonomy (GTDB): domain Archaea; phylum Asgardarchaeota; class Heimdallarchaeia; order Heimdallarchaeales; family Heimdallarchaeaceae; genus UBA460. The sequence goes on along the minus strand of DAOVER010000013.1, from coordinate 298 downwards.
TCCTACCCCGTTCACCTTGCGTTTAGACAAAGCTTTCGGATCGCTTTTTATCAGAATATTATACGCAGCATTAACATCAGCATTGATCAAGTGGTCTTGAGCAGAACGAAACAACCCTCGGTGGATCCTTTTTCCCTTGTACCTTTTCCGTTCTTTGGGGAATTCATTATCCAGGAAACTGCTCTTGGAGGTGTATTGTTCAGGAATGGTCTCCACCTTTATCCCTTGTTCTGCTCCTTTGTACTTTAGGATCTCAATGATTTTCAGGAAGGGGATGGTGACGAACATCTGGGTGGTT
>DAOVER010000017.1 GCA_030668875.1 Candidatus Heimdallarchaeota archaeon | reverse complement strand
GCCCATTAGTAGGTTTCTGGATAGTGGTTGATGTAGCTCTTACTTCTTTCATGAACATTGTACTACTAAAAAGTACAATTGTAAAGAAAACAAAAAATGTAAACTTATTCTTTTTCGTTTTCATAGTTTAATTTCCTCCGTCTATACTGTTTTTCAATTTTGTTTTTCTACAAACAGTATATACTACTTAAACAATGTTTATTACATATTTAATCTTTCCTTAACACTTAGTACTTACACTATAAATTTGTAACTTGTATAACCTTCTTCTATCAGATGTCGAAAACACATACATTTTATATAAAAAGTGACTGAGCCTGTTTTACAGAGGGTAATGAAGATAAGGGAAGAAGGAAACCTTGTGGTTTTATTCTTGATTTTGTTGGTGTTTTCGGTTACTTGAAGAAGGCTTTAGCTTTTGATTCTGCTGATTATGAGGGAGTGCTAGATGATATTGAATTGCTTAAAAAGAAATTCAAGAAAGACATGGAATATGCTAAAGAGAAATATCTTGTAATCATTAAAGGAAAGACAAGAGATAAAGCTGTTGAAGCTATTTTAGATAGTTTCATTGATGAGGAGAAGAGAAAGGAGTTTTACAAATTCTACAAAGAAATAGAAGAAGAGTTTGATATTATTGCTCCTGATAAGTTCCTTGTTCAATTCCATAAAGATTATGACAAACTAACACGAATGTATAAAATTCTCAAAGAATCTTATGAACCTGGTATTAAAGTTGATCGAGAGTTTTCCAGAAAAACTGCTGAGTTAGTTAGAGAACACACTAAAGGGGGAGATATTCTAGCAGCAAGAAGAACTTACAAAATAAATGAACACACTCTCCAAAAGATTGAGGAGAGTACTGTTTCAGAGATTGAGAAAGTCTTCAATCTTGTTAAAAGCATCATTATCGAGATTCATCTACGATTGATGCAAGCCCCCTATCTCATTCCAATTGGAGAAAGAGCAGAGAATGTCATTTCCTTGTTTATGAAACGTCAAAAAAGTTCTCAAGAAGTTCTTGAAGATCTAAAGAAAATTGTTACCGAAATGAATGAAGCTAGGACTGAAGAAGAAGAGAAAGGTATTCCCAAAGAAGCTTTTACTATCTATTGGATTATGAAACAGAATGGAATAGAAAATCCTGAGGATAAAGCAATTGAAGTAAGCAAAGTTATGGGTGTTTATAAACATTGGAAAACAAGTAAACAACATGAAGCAGAGATGAGGAAAGCGCTTTATAAGACATTAATTAGTAATAAAGATAAGATGATGGATGTAGTTAAGCAAATTATGAAGGTGTTAAAGGAGGAATAAGATGGCTTCCCGAGAAGAATTCACAGAAAGAGTAGAAAGGTGGAGCACAAAAATTGGTGTTGATTATAAGGAAATCCATTTTCGGCATATGAAAAGGAAATGGGCTTCCTGTTCAACTAGAGGGAGATTAACATTTGATCCAGATATACTTACAAGAGATATGGATTTTCAGGATAAATCGATTGTTCATGAGCTCCTTCATTTACGTTATCCAAATCATGGGAAGATGTTTAAACAAATGTTGATAACATATCTCAAAGATAGTATTTAATAAGGAGGTTTTGATATGGAAGATCTAAAAGAAAAAATTTCTTCAACTATTCATAATTGGGGTAATTTTGATTTGGATTTTGTTAAAGTATTTGAATTTGATCAAGAGATTAAGAATCCTGAAAAAAGCTGGTTAGTGAGGTCTGCATTAATTGAACCAGAAATAAACTTAGAAGATATCCCCACAGGAATTCAAACGGATATTCGAGATTTTGGAAAAGGATATTTTGATAGAAAGGGTGATTTAAAATTTGAGTGTAGCATTCTTGGAAAGGATGTCCACTTTGAACCTTTAGCTATTGAACAAGGTTATTTAGATGATCATGATATTTCTCTTGAATATATCCCAGTAAATACTTTTATTTCATTTTATGACTTAAGACTAGAAAGATTCGATAAAGAAAGAAAGGAATGGGTTGAACCAAGTTCAGGAAAAACAATTATAAAATCGTTACATACTCATGAGGAAGTGGAGGAGTCAAAATACTCGAAGGCGAGTCTGGAAATTGATAAGAAATTGTTAAACAATTTTTTATTGAATTTTAAGAAAAATCTGATAGTATCATTCTGGTATGAAGAAACATATGATATAGAAAAAACTGATGATTTGGAAGATGTATTTGAAATAATTAATGAAGAAAACAAAAGAATTGAATTAAAGGTATATTCCTACAATGAAAGGTCTTCTGGAAAGAAAAAACGAATAATGAGGTTCGAAGGTTTTAAAATAGTCAAACCAATGTTAGAAACACCTTATGAAATTGAATTTTTAGTTGAATATTGAAAGAAAGTGATTAAATATTCTCTAAATTCTGATGAAAAACCTGAAGATTATTTTCTAGCGAACATGTACTTTGATGTGGGTATTCTAGATGAATTAAGGTTAAAAAAATCTATAAGTGTCACTCATGATGGTTATGTCTTCAGAGGTTCTTATTGGGAAACTTTTAGAAGATTCAGGAAACTAGGATTATCGATGATCATATGCAATTTAGGAGATTTTTGGGAGGGAATTCCACCAGAATTATGGACCTCATGGAAAGATTATAATGAACAACCACCAAATTTAGAAGAAAAGAAAAAGCTCTCGGATTTGGGCACATTTGAAGAAAAAACAAAGCAATTAAGAGATCTCTATAATAATATACAAGTTGTTTCAAGAGAAGTCCTTAGTGATGTATTGTTCTCGGAAAGTCCAGATGATGATAATATCTGGTCTGATTTATTATGGCAAATTCCAAAAGATGCGAATTTCAACTCCATCAAAGACAGAATCTGCAATCTTTGGATGCTTTTTAATGACCGAATAGCAAAGAAAAATCTGAAAAATTATTTAACAAAAATAAACTCAGATTTAACTTTTAAAAACAAAAACAAAGATGAAATGGGATCTCTCTTTCTTTTAACCACACTAGTTGAATATTTTAGTCTATATAAATTTCAAGTGGATGAAGGAATAGAAAATGCATCTGAAGAAACTAGTAAGATAATTCTCAATTCTCGAGAGATATTATCTAATTCAACTATTAATAATGAATTAGTAGAGCAACATGATTCTATTTTATCTCAAATTACTAAAGATTTCAAATTTTTCTTTGATTTAAACGATTTTCGTCATAAAGTATGTGGTCATAAAAGAGAAGACACTCAGAAAGTATTAAAAGAAATTGGCTTAGAAAATGAATCTCCTTCAAAAACGCTTTATTTGTTGATGGATAGAATTGAAGAAAAGTACATTAAAGTCATTTCAACTCTTCTTTGGGTTTTATACCATATTAAAAATAAACAAAATTCCTTAACAAATGATAATTCGGAATAAGGGCAAGATTAGAAGGTTAACATAGATGATATCAAAAAATGAGATGAAAGAGAAGTTCAAACATCTTTTCTCAGAGTTTTGTGAGAAATTACAATCTTATAAGAATTCTAACCCTCCTTTAAAAAAACCAGCTTATTCAATTAAAGGCTCAATTGTAGAAGAGATTAATGGAATTAATAAAAACGAGAAAAACATCGAGGAATGGTTAGAATCTCCCCCTAATTTTTCTATTGAAGAATCGATTCAAAATATGGAAATGGATCTATTCACATGGCTCTACGAATATGTCTTTAAGGAAACAGAATTTATGCAATTATATCTTAATTTACAAGAAACTGTTCATCAATCCCATTTTACAATTATTTTTATTCACACATATTTTGAGCAAAATCAAGATTTCATTTTCAGGGATAATGCTTTTGATAAGGTATGGAACACACATGCCTATCTTTTAACAATTGACAAATTAACAAGTTTCATTAGAGTACCTCTCTGTAATTTCTATTTACTAGGTAAAGAACTTAGCAAGGATAACATTACTTGTAGAATTGTTAATCTTGATCAAGAGGAATATTATTACTATTTAATCCAACACATAGGAGAACAACCCATAACTGATTCGTCTTTCACAGCTAAAATGGTTGGATTTAATTCTAAAATAGGTCTGCTTTCTTCTCACGTTATTGAATTTCATTATAACTATTCTTTTGAGGAAATGGAGGAATGTGAATTAGAAAAAACAGCGGGGATTATTGATTTTCGAGAAGGAAAACAACTTATTCCCATGCAAGATGGTAGTGGATTCACTTTTTCCAAAGATAAACTTGATGAATTAAGGAGTATACCAAATGAATGTCTTCATGAATTTGTTGATCTTACTCGACAGATAGATGTGTGTATTGAGATGGGTCTAAAGCTCTATAAACAAGGAGATGTGAGAATATTTGGAATATTACGTGGGGGGACGTTTAACGATAAGACACCTAAACGAGCTCTATTTTCTCTCGAAAAGAAAGATTTCAATAAACTACACATCCCTTATATCATGAGCGAAGAGGAATTTTTTGATTTTATAGAGTTCTGGAAAGATTTCTATGGTCACGTTTTCGATACAGAAGACCTCAATGATGTTATTTTCCTCCTTTACGATACTCAAAACCATCCTTTTGATTCTATTTTCTTTAACTATTTCAAAGCTCTTGAAATCCTCTTTGCTAGTGATTTTACAATACCAAGAGAGAAGTCTAGAGCTTTCAATAGAAGAGTAAAAAAGTTCCTCAGAATGAATACTTATCCTGAACATTACTGGAGAGCGATAGAAGCCCTCAAGGAAATTAGAAATGAAAAAGCACATGAAGGATATGTCAAACAGGAAACAATTGATTTTTTGGGAAAAGTTATTTTTAAAAGAGCGAGTTTCACAACAATTCAAATTTATTATGAAACAAAGGAAATAATCAGAGTAATATTGAAAGATTTCTGGTCTTTACTCAAACAAAATAACTACTCAGAAGAAAAAACGCGAAAAAGTCTAGAAAATTGAGCAGATTCATCATTAATCCTAATTTGCTCATTTCCTTCTCTTGAACTATATACATGTCAATTTTTCTATTTTACTTCCTTCTTTGTTTAATCATCAGTTTAGTAATTCAAATGAAACTGTGAATTGCCTAAAACATGAATATTTAGATTTTCATAAGAAGTGATATAAACCTCCATAAGTATTTTATCTAATGTATTTAAAAGATTATTTTACTACTTTACTAAATTTAGATAAATGGTTAAAAGACTGGGAAGAACAATTTGTTAAATTCTATAATGATCATTTTGATATTGCATCTCAGATGTCTCATGTTCCAGAAATACTTTCAAGTTACCTAACTATTTCAGGATATATTTTTGTATTTTTTAAAGAAGAAATGGATAATATAATTGCACTAGCAAGCTATTTAGATGTAAAAATCCATATTGAATTCATATTTCCCTAGTTATTTAATCATAAGAATCTTCAAAATGGTTTAGATGGTATAAAAGAAAACTTTACAGGAATAGAGAAGTATCTTTTACCTCAACAGACAGAGCTAACTCATCAAGTCTTAAAACTGTCAGAGTATGAACGAAACAGATTGAACGAAGCTTTTTATAGTTCTGTCAGACAATGTCACTTCTCTTCAATCATTAATGCTGTGGTTTCTATAGAAGAAAGACTAATGCATTTATTAAAAGATGCAAATGAATCTTTCCTAAAGGAAAAACGGAAAAAATTAGACTTTTCATTTGGGGAACTAGTTGATCTATATATACTAAACAAAAAGATATTCAACTCAATAATACCAACCAAATATGACTCTCTGTTAAAATTATGTAATAAATATAGAATAATTTCTGCTCATGCGAAGGAAGAGATATTGACTAGAAGAGAAACAGAAGCAATTCTAAATCTTACTTTCTCTTTCCTACTAGATGACAGATGTTTAGTGTCGTAAAGTGTATTCTAGTATATGGCAAGGAATTGAAGAAATAAACAAAGCCTTGAGGAAGTCCATTATGTCAAACGAGCACATTCTTGCTTACATAATAGGGAGCAGATTGATTATTTTGAATCTTTGGGTACAATTAAAACTTGCTTCAAGGAAATTGTTCAATTGTCAATGAACTACTTCATTTTCGTTATCCCAATCATGGGTAAGTGTTCAAAAAAATGCTTAAAAATATATCTTGGAGAAGGATTTGAAGACGTAAGATCACAACCATAGATAATATATCGATATTGAAAAATCTCAGTGTTAATAGTTGTTAAGAAAGCAAGTTAAATTTTTTAAAGAAAGAATGCCGAAAGACCTATTTGGACAGAGTTTTTTTATCTTAGGAGGTTAAGATATAATTAAACATGTTTCGGGATTGGGAACAACAACCAACCCAAACAATCAATTTGGAACCATTGATTTGTTTTTTTTATTCATTCTGTCTCCTAGGTCTTTCAGCGGCTGCTAAATTACTAAATCAATAACTGATTTAATAAGAGACCAGAATCTCATTAATCTGATTCACAGATTGCTATTTAAACTTGAAGAAATTGATGACAGAGCTGAAAGATGCTCTTCTAGAGCTATTCTTGTCTTATAGTGTTTTTATATCTTAAAGATAAAGATAGATTATTTAAAGGGATAGAAATGCAAAAATTTTTAATTAGAAATATTCGCAGTGTGTTTACCCATGGCTAGTTCTGAACAAATTGGTATTATAGATAGAATTGCGGGACCTGTAGTCCAGGCTTCTAATATGTTAGGATCCAAGCTTTATGATGTGGCAAGAATAGGTGAAGAGAAGTTAGTGGGTGAAATCATCAGACTAACAGGCGACATAGCTACAGTTCAAGTTTATGAGAGTACTGAAGGTCTAACCCCAGGAGAACCTGTATATCTGACGCATTCACCTTTGTCAGTAGAATTAGGACCCGGTCTTATTCGACAGATTTTTGATGGGATTCAGAGACCTTTACCTGTCATTAGAGAAAAATCAGGAGATTTTATTGCAAGAGGTATTGAGATCCCTGGTTTAGATCATAAAAAAATATGGGATTTTGAACCCTCTGTGAAAGTTGGAGACAAAATTACAGGGGGGGATATTTTAGGTGAGATTCCCGAAACTCCAACAGTTGACTTTAAACTTATAGTCCCACCAAACATAAAAGGAAAATTAGAGTTTATAGCAAAAAGAGGAGATTATACAATTGATGATACTTCAGCAACTATTGTAACCCCTAGTGGGGACAAAGTAGATTTGAAGTTTTATCAGGAATGGCCAGTTAGACAACCTAGACCTTTTCATTTAAGATTACCCCCAAGCGTTCCATTAATAACTGGACAAAGAATTTTCGATACTTTTGCTCCAATTGCAAAGGGTGGAACAGGTGCAATTCCAGGTGGTTTTGGAACAGGAAAAACAGTTAGTCAACATCAACTTGCAAAATGGTCTGATGCAAAGATAGTTGTTTACGTAGGGTGTGGTGAAAGAGGTAACGAAATGACTGATGTCCTCAGAGAATTTCCAAAGCTTGTAGACCCATATACAGGTGGTCCATTAATGGATCGAACAGTACTAATTGCAAACACCTCTAATATGCCAGTTGCTGCTCGTGAAGCAAGTGTATATACTGGAATCACTTTAGCTGAATTTTTCCGTGACATGGGATATGACGTGGCCATGATGGCAGATAGTACTTCTAGATGGGCAGAAGCTATGAGAGAAATTTCAGGTCGTTTAGAGGAAATGCCTGGAGAAGAATCGTTCCCAGCATATCTTGCCTCAAGAATTGCTCAATATTATGAGAGAGCAGGAAGAGTAATGACTCTAGGTTCAATACCAAGAGAATCAAGTATCACCGTTGTAGGAGCAATTAGTCCTCCTGGTGGGGATTTCAGCGAGCCAGTAACACAGAACACATTACGTATAGTAAAGGTCTTCTGGGCTTTATCGAAAGATCTTGCAAGTAGAAGGCATTTTCCAGCTATTGATTACTTATTAAGTTACACATTATATTGGTCGGCATTAGAAGACCATTATATAGAAAACGTAAATAGTGAATTTCCAAAACTACGTTCTGAGGCATTGGCTCTATTACAGAAAGATAAGGAACTTCAAGACATTGTTGCTTTAGTGGGACCTGATGCTTTACCCCCAAGTGAAAAAATAATTTTAGAGACAGCCAGAATGATTAAGGAAGATTTCCTGCAACAAAATGCATTCCATGAAATAGATAGTTTCTGTAGTCTTGAAAAACAATACCTAATGTTAAAAACAATACTTCGATTTTATGAGAAAGCATCAGATCTCTACAGAAAAGGTGCGATAGTTACAGATATCTTCAGTCATGATGCAGTAGTCAAAATTGCTAGAATGAAGTATGTTGACAGAAACGAAATTGAAACTAGTTTAAATGAACTGATGAAGGAAATTGATGGTCTAACACCTCAGCAATTTGGAATAGAAGAAGACAAGTAATAGGTGATGATGATGACAATAAAAGAGACATACGAAGCAAGGGAATTCAAAACAGTAACTGAAGTTTCTGGACCTCTAATGTTTGTTGATTTGAAAGGGATGGGTGGTGTTTCATATGGAGAGATGGCTGAAATTCAAACAACTACAGGAGAAAGAAGAAGAGGACAGGTTTTAGATGTTTCCAAGGATTTAGCAATCATTCAATGTTTTGAAGGAACATCAGGGTTAGAGACAAAGGACACAATCTGCAGATTCTTAGGAGAAACAATGAAAATTGGTGTGAGCCGAGAAATGTTGGGGAGAGTCTTCAATGGAAGAGGTGTTCCAATTGATGGTGGTGGTGACATAGTCCCTGAGAAGATATTAGACGTTAACGGAGCGCCTATTAATCCTTCAGCAAGACAATATCCTAAGGAGTTTATTGAAACAGGCGTAAGTACAATTGATACGCTTCTTACACTGGTGAGAGGGCAAAAATTACCTCTATTCAGTGGGAGCGGTCTTCCTCACAATATGCTCGCTGCTCAAATTGCACGTCAAGCTAAAGTTCTCGGTACTGATGAAGAATTTGCAGTTATCTTTTCGGCAATGGGAATCACTGCAGATGAAGCTCGTTTCTTTAGAGATGATTTTGAAGAAACAGGTGCATTAGATAAAGTTGTATTGTTCCTCAATCTAGCAGATGATCCAGCGATTGAACGTCTTTTAACACCAAGATTAGCACTAACAACAGCTGAACATCTGGCCTACGAACTTGGATACCATGTTCTAGTTATTCTTACAGATATCACTGCCTATGCAGAATCTCTTCGAGAAGTTGCAGCAGCAAGAAGCGAGGTGCCAAGTAGACGAGGATATCCTGGTTACATGTATTCTGACTTTTCTACAATATATGAAAGAGCTGGTAGAATTTTTGATAAAAAAGGTTCTATCACACAATTACCAATTCTAACACTTCCTAATTATGACATTACACACCCAGTTCCAGACTTAACAGGGTACATTACAGAAGGACAAGTGTTTATAGATGTAGGACTATATCGCAAGGGTCTTTATCCCCCAATTAATCCATTACCCTCTCTTTCTAGATTGATGAAAGATACAATAGGTAAAGGATCTACAAGGGGCGATCACAAATATGTTGCTGACCAACTTTATGCATTGTACGCCACAGGTCGAGATTTAAGGGATCTTGTTGCAGTAGTAGGAGATGAGTCTCTTACTGAGACTGATAAAAAGATCCTTGAGTTTGCAATATCATTTGAACAGAAATTCATTAATCAAGACTATCACGAAAATAGATCTATCTTTGAATCACTCGACATTGGATGGGAACTCTTGAGCGTTTTTGATGATCCCTACAGAGTTCTAAAGCGTATTCCAGCTGAATACATCGATAAGTTTCATCCAGATAAGAGAGACAAAAAAGCTAACTTCAATAGTGTAGACGTTTAGAGATAATAGAGAAGTGGTTAACTAATCACACAAAAGGATATTCCATCCTTCTCTCTAAATTCCTTTATTTTTGGAACATTTTTCATTTTACTAAGTTTAGTTGCAAAATCTACATCATCCTCAAAACCAAGTTCCAATAGTGCTTTACCATTAGGTGAGTTTTTCAATAGATAACTTAGAGAGTACTCATCCTCAATAATCTCTTTTGTTTTAGAGTAAAAATTGCCTTCAGAGATATCAACAAAACCAAATCTTGTAGATAGATTATTTGCCATTAAAATCCCAGTTAACCAATCCTCAATAACGTACATTGTTTCATCCCATGCACTTCCTGAAGGAAGAATAAATATATCGCATTCTTCTTTTTCTGCTATTTCTGCTACTTTTGTTGTTATTGAATTAAGATTTAACAGTGATCCAAGAAAAACATTATTTTGAGCTTTCAAGCCAGTAATGGCTTTAGCACCACTAGAAGAGGTAAAAATGATGTCTTTTCCCTTGAAACTTTTCCTCGAAAAGATAGAAGGAGTGTTCCCATAGTCGAAACCTTCAATCATTATTCCTTTGCTTTCTCCAATTAAAAGAGCATCCGGAAAGAGTAGCACTTTCAATTTTTTCGAATTATCTCCATTGTCTGTAATATAGATACTTGACGCTCCTGAATTCTTCAAAGTCACAATAGAACTAGTTGCACGAAACGTGTCAATAACAATAAAAACTGCTTTTTTCTTCTTTTTTAATTTTGCAAAAGAAAAAGTGCTAATAACCCTTACTTTCATTATATTTTTCTAACAAGGTGGAGATTTATACTTTTCTTTGGCAAATAGACAAAATTATGAGATGCCGGAATTTTTTTAATTAAAAACCCTAATATAGACAAAATAAAGGTAGGATGGTCTAGCTTGGTAAGATTTTTGCTTCGGGAGTAAAGGATCCAGGGTTCAAATCCCTGTCCTGCCACCATTTTTACTGTAACTAATCTTGTAACTCATTGCATTTCTTGTAAATTCCTCTAACATATGTTAGAAGATCGGGGTATTGTTCAGATTTCCATTTCTCGTCCATATGGATTGCAACAACCTCACCTAGAAATAGGTCATGAGATCCCAATTCAATAATCTGAATCACTTTGCATTCCAGACTAACAGGACATTCTTCGATGTGTGATACATTAACTACTTTACTCTGTCCTTTTGTAAAATTGCATTCTTTCCATTTATCTATGTCTTTTCCAGATTTTGTACCACATATTTCAACCTTATCAAGCATATTTGTTGTTGGAATGTTGATGACAAATTCCATAGATTGTTTAATTATGTTGTGAGAATGTCTTTCCTTTCTTATTCCAAGTGACATAATGGGAGGATTAGAACAACTGTTGCCAGCCCAAGATAAGGTAATTATCGACCCCTCTCCTAGATATTCAGATGACACTAGCAAAACAGGATTAGGATAAAGACCTGCCGAAACATTATCAAGTAACTTCTTCATGATATACGGATAAAATTTTGTAAAGATAAGTTTTTTCACAATATCCTAAGCTTCGCCTAACTTTTCAGTTGATTTCATCAACTTACCAACATTAGAAGGAGTGAAAAAACCACCAAAGTCACCAAACCATTGAATATATTCTATAATATTTTACTGAAAGAACAATTTTTTGCAAAAGAGTTACATGTGAACTATACAAATTTTTAAGGTTAAATATTATCTTTATTTTGAATACAATGCAACTTGATGAAATAATTTGCGAATTCAAATCTAAATCTAATCTTGAATCAATCGAAGGGATGGCGAGATTTGGTATTACTCCTGACAAAACTTATGGAATAAGGATACCAGAACTTAGAAAAATGGCAAAGAGAATAGGAAAAGATAGAGAATTAGCTCACAAATTGTGGGAGTTAGGTTATCGGGAAACAATGATTTTAGCTAGCATGATCGACATTCCAGAACAAGTAACTGAAGAGCAACTAGAGAAATGGGTTAGTGATTTTGATTATTGGGAAATCTGTGATCAAACTATAATGAATCTCTTCGAGAAAACAGAATTTGCTTACACTAAAGCTTTTGAATGGTGTGATAGCGAAAAAGAGTTCATCAAAAGAGCTGGTTATGTAATGATAGCAAGACTAGCTGTAAGCGACGAAAAGGCAGAAAATCAATCTTTTATTCAGTTCTTCCAACTAATCGAGAAGGGTTCTATAGACTCTAGAATCATGGTGAAAAAAGCTGTTAACTGGGCATTGAGACAGATTGGAAAAAGAAATCTTAAACTCAATAAAGAAGCTATAAAAGTTGCAAAAGTAATAGCTCAACTAGATTCCACAGTAGGAAGATGGGTTGCTAAAGATGCAATAAGGGAATTAGAGAGTGAATCTGTTCAAAAACGTCTTAGCTAAAAGAGAGTAGATTTCTACTTCTCACCATTCATAATCTTCTGTGTTTTTTCTCGGATTGCTTCAAGTTCAACTATTTTTTCCTTTAATACTTTAATTAATTGTTCGTTCTCAAAGGCCTCCAATCGTCCTTTGCATGTTTCACACTCAAAGTTATTATCCATTGCTTCTTGGAATATTACACGAGGACAATCAGGATTATCACAAGTGAAGAACATATTAGAAGTTTCATAAAGCAAACGAGTTTGGAGTTTTTCTAAAACTTCTAGTTGTTTTTTCTCCACAAAGACATCTATTCTCTCAGGATGTAAAGTCCAAAAATAAACAAACCAACCAGTTGATTTATCTCTTATTCTTCTAAAAGTGGCTAATTGTAAATCATACAATTTGTATAAAGATTTTCTCACTTGATTAAGTCTCATATCTAATTTTTCTGAGATCTCTTCATCTGTGGTTTCTTCATCTGCATTCAATAATACTAGAGTTACTTTTTTTACTTCTTCCCCAGCTATATCATCCACTACTTCAATGAGTGTTTGCCTTTGTCTTTCAGAGATATCAACTTTTGACGCCATTTTAGAGTTACTAACGCCCTCTCCTTTCTCCTTTCCATTAATTTCATCTTTTGACATGATGGCCTCTCTTATGTAGGTTTTTTGATAACAGCAGACAATAATGTTATGTATTTAAAGCTTCTTTAACTTTATCTTATTTGGGTAAATCGTTTTTGAATATGTCTATGATGTAAATAAACACATGTGTAGCAACATGTTTGAGAATTGAGTAAAACTCAAATATAAACTATATAATTGCAAATCATAATGAACCTAGTGAAACAAAAAACAGATCAAGCCATAAGCATTCTGAAAGAACTCGACATAGATATTTGGTTAACTTATGTCAGAAAAACTTCAGAGATACATGACCCTAGTCTATATTTCCTTATGGAAGATTCATGGTTAACTTGGCAAACAGTTCTTTTAATTACAAAAACTGGAAAAAAGATAGTGATTTGTGGTCGTTATGATGTTCCAAACTTAGAGAAAATGGGTGTTTATGACACAATTATTGGTTACGATGAAAGCATAAAAGCTGATTTAATAAAAATACTGGATGAAATAGACCCCAGCTCTATAGCAATAAATTATTCAATAGATAACGTAGCAGCAGACGGTTTAACCCATGGAATGTGGTTAAGATTAAACAAGTTTCTAGAGGGTACACCTTACCTTGGAAAACTAGTTTCCTCTGAAAAACTGCTTGCCGCTTTAAGAGGGAGAAAGACAGATTTGGAAATCAACAAGATAAAAAAAGCGGTCGAAATAAGTGAAAATGGACATAAAAAAGTCACCGAATTTACTAAGCTTGGAATGAGTGAAGAAGATATAGAAAAAATGTTACTGAAATTCACAAAAGAAAAAGGTGTCACTGTCTCTTATCCACCATTAATTCATGTGGGTCCCACAACTTCCATAGGGCATGGAAAAGCTTACCCAGATATTAGAGTCAAAAGGGGAGATCTCATAAATGTTGATTATGGCGTATTTTATGAAGGATATGCATCAGATCTTCAAAGGATGAATTATGTATTAAGAGAAGGAGAAGACATGCCACCAACTGAGGTTATGAGAGCATTTGAAACAGTAGTTAAAGCAATAACCGCTAGTGCAAAAAAACTGAAACCGGGAGTATATGGATGGGAAGTTGACAAAATAGCAAGAGATATTGTAATAAAAGCAGGATATAAAGAATTCATGCATGCACTAGGACATCAGATAGGTCGCAACGTTCACGACTCTGGGTGTCTTTTAGGCCCTCGATGGGAAAAGTATTGTAATTCACCTCATATGCTTGTTGAGGAGAATCAAGCTTTCACACTGGAGCTTCATGTTTACGTTGAAAACCATGGTTATTGTAGTATCGAGGAAGATGTTCTCGTTACTACAGATGGTTGTGAATTCCTTTCAGCTAGGCAACTCGAATTACCTCTATTAAAACTATAAACTGTATAGGAGAAAAGTAGAAAAAGAGAAAGAAGAAAAAGAAAAATTTGAGAAGAATTTTAGATTAGGTACTCTTGCACGTTATCAGATTGTCTCTTAGGCCCTAAATGAGTATGTCTTCTTCCTCAAATTTGTATTCTATAGGAAGATTCCTTAAGGGTTCACCATTCTACTCGCTTGTCATCATGAGGCTACTGTGTCAAATTCGTGGAGCTTCACATATACATTATCTGTTGAGCCTAGTTGTGAATACAATGTTTCTCTGTCTGTTTACGATGTTTGGGGAAATACAAAACTAAAATCAACTCTTGTAAGATGTGATTTAGAAACAGAAACAGTTCCATTTGATTACAAGTTCTCAGTCTTTTCCATTCTTATCTTATCCGTCGCAATTTTTCGGAAAAGAGCTAAAAAAAGAAAAGATTAAATAAGTACGGAAAAACTTCTCAATTGAAAAATGTAAAACTAGGCGGGGATAGCCAAGCGGCCAACGGCGTCCGGCTCAAGATGTGGATTAAAAATCCTTGACTCAAGGGCTAGATGAGGAACCGGATCCTTAGTGGTACGGGAGTTCGAATCTCTCTCCCCGCACCATTTTCCTTTTATTTTTCATGTTACTTTTTTTTACCCTTTTATCAAAAAATATTTAAATTCACTCTGTTTGCTTCAATCATGTCTAAAGTACCTCAACCTACCACTAAGTTCCTTAAAGTTAAGTGTGAAAGTTGCAATAATGAACAAGTTGTATTTGATTCAGCAAAAATAGTTGTAAAATGCAATGTTTGCGGTTCAGATTTAACTGAACCAAAAGGTGGAAAGGCTAAAATTCTTGGTGAAGTCTTAGAAGTACTTTCTTGATATTGTTTTATATCTCTATATTTTCAGCAATCTCTTTTCTAACTAAGCCAATAGCGTTTTCTTTGGGTATTAAACAAACATCTTCTGGTTCAAATGGCCCATAGGTTTTTCCATCCAAACCTTGGATTTGGGCTTTTGTTTTCTTTATAAATCTAATAGCGACATAATCTATTTCTTCTTCCCCTTCTTCCTCAATTTCTTTCCCAATTAATTTGTTAATATCAACATATGCTACATCTTTTGGTGAAAATACCTCTTTCCTATATAATTCATAAATTTGCGAAAATCTATCGTAAAAATCCTGCTCTTCTCTTGCTAAGTTAACAGATACTTTTTCTCTATTCATTACCATTTCAATTAACTTTGCTGTTCGTATTCTCATCAAGTCATTAATTACATATTTGATTCTATCCAATCTGGTTTCCTGAATCTTTCTAATATGAGGGTTGATTTCCTTTTCTATTTTTATTGTACGTTTCTTCAGAAGTTCTCTCATAGCACTGTAAAATATCACATCTATGGGAGTTAGTTTTTCACTTCCGCGCTCGTCTTTCCATTTATCTTGAATTTTTTCAAACACTTTATTACACCACCGCTATTAAGAATGAAAAAGGCTCTATTCTCCCTCATTTTAAGTCTAATCTTAGTCTTCTATCTCTTCGCTTTCTTCGATTCTTGGTGCTACAAAGTAAATTAAGTGGCCTTTATCTTCTAACTCATAAACAATTCTTATGGGTTGTTCTTGATTGAAGGATAATCTAACATAATCTGAAGATCGTATTCCTTTTAAGAAGTTTGACAGAAAGTCTAATGAATAAACAGCTTCTGATTCATCTACAACTTGAAAAGTTGTTGTGTCCATTTCTTCGCTTTTAGGCTCTATGAATGTATCCATTTCTTTTGTATCACTTTCTGCTCCAAAGTAAATACCATCTTCTTTTGCCTTGATTCGCAGATAATCACTAACCATCTCAGCATCTTTGAGAACCTGTTGAATAAAGGAGGCTTTTACCTCGAAGTTTGTGTCAAAGTCAATATGAATTGAATCAGGAATGTTTCCTTCTTCAGGGATATCAATTAAAGATAATGCAAATTTTCTTTGTTGATTTTTACCTATAAACTCAGCAACGAATCTTTTAGTTTTATCATCAAGAGCCATTCGCAGATTTTCGTTGGTTCTAGCAGTTTTTAATATCGTATTGAGAGTTTCTAAACTCAGGCCCAAGATTGCATTTTCTTTGAGATCATATTTTTTGAAGGCTTCCTTTTTTAGGAAAAAATCAATCATCGAAATGCGAGTTGCGTCAAAAGCTTTTATTCGAATACCATCTTCTGCGATATTAACACTACTTTCTGCAACTATTGAACTTATGATAGAACAGATATTTGCCATTAATTTTGCGTCTTCTAATACCATTTCAAAGGTCATTATTCTACCCCATTTATGTTTTAATAATAAGTTATTTCGAGGTTATAATCACGAAATATCTTCTTTTAGTCCTTTATTATTTTAATATATAAAACAATCGCCCATTGAGGTTTCTGAATCCTACTTAATTAGTGATTGTTCTAATTCTTTTATTTGGTTGTAAATATCTATGTCTACATCACTAAGGGATTGGGCAATGGACACTTTTATTTGTTTTTTCGGTTCAAATTCTACGAAACCAAATAAACGCAACAGAATTCCTTCCTTAACTTCCAAATTTTGTGGAGTAGTAAGAATGGCCTCTATCTGATCAGAGCCATCATTGATAGTGAAAGTATCACCTGTTACGCTAGTAACTGTACCTACAATTCTATATTTGCCAGGTTTAGACAATTCAGAAAGATTAATCTCACAATATGGCTTATTCCGTAAATATTTTCTTTCAGATGAAAAGTCTTGAAAACTAGAATCATTGTTACTCATTTTTACAACTTCCGTCAATCGTATTCTCGCCAAGTTTCTCCACAGGCAGTGCACCTGAAAAATCTTGTAGGAGATTCATCAGCACTTCTTGTTTGTACCATCCAAAAACTCACCTTCTGTTTTGTTTTGCATTTAGGACAATACATCTCTTTTGTGGGTTTAGTAGTATCAATATCGTTTTCATCCATGACAGTAGTCAATTCTCTTATAAGATTATGTTCTATTTTTTCAGTAAATGCCACTTGTTCATTTGTTTCTAAATCGCGCTTGAAACCACATTTTAAGCATATAAAGATTGTTTTACCTTTTTTATCCTTCTCAGTATGTAATAGTTTACCACAACTTGGGCAGAAGTCCACGATAGTTCACCTTTATGTTATTGTTAAGACAATACTTGAAGTTAATATTGTTTTCTTTTTACGCTAATAGAAAAATGTTTTTGAATTTAACTTGTTTTATAAAACAAAAACCGAATAAAGTGGTGAACATATTTGGCAACATGTGAAATGTGCGGTAGAGAGATTTATTCAAGACCCATAACTATTGAAATAGAGGGTGCCGTTCTATCGGTTTGCCCTTCTTGTGCTAAGCACGGGAAACAAGTCACAAAACCCAAACCAAAGAAAACCGGTTTCAGTGGAACAAGAACAACCCCATCTTTGCAAAGTAGAACCTCAACCAGACGGCCAACTTCAAAACCATATAGAGGTCGTTCAGAAGATGATTCCAAGGAACTCGCTTCAGATTATCATGAACGCATAAGATTAGCCAGACAGAAGAAGAGAATGACACAGAAAGATGTGTCCATTCAAACTAAAATTTCTGTTCAAGAATTGCAAAGTATTGAAACAGGAAAAATGAGGCCCCCCGACGCGATAATTGCAAAATTAGAGAAATTCTTCAATATTAAAATTACAGAAACTGTTACAACCTATAGTCCAAAGGATCAGAAGAAAGGATCAGCATTTCGAACTCTGGGAGATGTTGTAGTGCTTAAGAAGAAGAAAGATGAGGAATAAGTTTCCTTAGTCCTTTTTTATGAAAACGACACAACAGTAAGCTTGGAAGATAATTCGCTAATTAAAGCTTCAGCTTCTTTAAGGGGTAATTTTATTGTGTAAAGTCGTTTCTTTGTTCTAAATTTGAGCTTAATTTTATCCTTACTTCTCTTTGTTCGGAGTTCTCCACCTTGGTCAATAGTTAATTGAACAATCTCTTCAAGTTTCTCTTTAGTAATTTCACTTGGCATTTTCCGTCGAGATGTCTCTCTAAATTTTTCTTAAAAAACTTTTGTTTCAGTGTTTTTTGACAATTCTTAGGTAAAAGATAAAAAAGTGGGATCCAAATAAGTATTGAATTATGAAAGCACATAAAATACCTACTAAAGAAAAGTGCTTAGCAATTCTTAGAAAATATAATACGCCAGCTCAGGTAATCGATCATTGTCTTACTGTTACAAAAATAGCAGAAAGATTTTGCGCGCAAATTGACAATGTAAACACAAAGCTGGTGATTGCAGCTTCGATGCTACATGATATCGGACGTTCAAAGGAGCACTCTATTTTTCATGCCATTGAAGGCGTAAAAATATTAGAAGGCGAGAATCTAGACCAACTACTTATATTAATTGTTAAAAAACACATAGGAACGGGAATAACTGAAACTGAGGCAACAAAATTAGGATTACCTCTTGATGACTACATCCCAAAAACTACTGAAGAAATAATTGTTTCTTATTCTGATAATCTAGCTTGTGGTAGCAGAGAGTGTTCCTTTGATGAAGTATTGAATAATTTCATTAGTAAATTTGGAGAAGATTCCCATGTTGTGAGGGGGTTCTTCAGACAAAAAGAATTTATTGAAAAAATAATAATGAAAAACATCTGAAAAGAGGAAGAAAATGAGAACTAAATAAAACCGGTAGTTTGTTTTGCTGTTGATTCCTTTTCTCCAGTTATTTTCTTAATAGAATCTGTGAAATCATCATTAATTACGTGATCTCTTTCTGAGCGAATTGCAAACATACCTGCTTCTGTACAGATATTTTTAATTGCAGCACCACTTACACCTTCAGTCATTTGGATTAAGTAATCAAAATCAACATCGCCCTTTAGATTCATTTCAGCAACGTGTATTTTGAAGATGGCAAGTCGACTTTCAGCGTTTGGGATGGGAATTTCAATTATTCTATCGAACCTTCCTGGTCGAAGCATTGCGGGATCCAAAATATCTATTCTGTTAGTAGCTGCGATTACCTTCACATCTCCTCTTGGATTAAATCCATCTAATTCAGAGAGCAATTGCATCAAAGTTCTTTGTACTTCTCTGTCACCACTTGTAGCTAAATCTAATCTACGACTTCCAATTGCATCTAGTTCATCAATAAAAAGAATACTAGGTGCGTTTTCTCGAGCAAACTCAAAAATTTCTCTTACAAGTCTGGCTCCTTCTCCGATAAACTTCTGAACTAGCTCGCTTCCTATTAATCTAATAAAAACTGCTTGGGTTTCATTAGCTACCGCTTTGGCAAGTAATGTTTTACCTGTTCCTGGTAGACCTTGCAAAAGTACACCCTTAGGTGGATCAATCCCTATCTTTTCAAATAACTCAGGTTTCAATAAAGGTAGTTCAACTGTTTCCTTCAATTCTTGAATTTGTGAGGAGAGCCCGCCTATATCTTTAAACGTTTCAGTTGGTCGCTCAAGCAATTCCATCTTCTGAACCATTGGATCTTGAGTTGTAGGTAAGATATTTACAATAGCAAATGTTCTTTGATTAAGAGCAACTCTTGTATCAGGTATCAAATCTTTGATTTCAACATGGCGTGATATAGTAACAACTAAGTTGGGACCAGTAGTACTTCGAACAACAGCTGTCTTATTATCAAGAACTTCAACAATATAACCCATAAATAGGGGGGGAGATCTCAAGCGTTCAAGTTCAACTTTAAGATTGTTGACCTCTCTCTGAAGGCGTAGCCTTTCACTCTCCACCATTTGCTTTTCAGTCTCTAGTTGACGCGCTTGTCTCTCAAGATGATTAGCATAAGAAATTAAGTAAGCTGGGTCATTTTGATCAGGTTCGGACCTCTCTTTTGCCAGTTTCAGCACCCTTTATTTTTCTCAATATTTTCTAATCTCTAAGAATATAAAAGCGTTTATATGGTATACTCAAGCGTTAGATAGCCAAATACTGCAAAATGGAGAAAGTGTTAGTTTATTTATGTCAAGATATAAAATCGACAAAAAGAGATTTACAACAAAATCATCAAACTTAAGTGTTCATTTTTTAGAACAGAATATATGCCTCTAGTTGTTCTCAGATTATTCCATAGACTTATGCGTGACAAACGTATGTCTACCCACATTGCTTTAACTGCTCGGGCATTCGGAGCAAAGCAATTATTCTATACAGGTAGTCATGATAGTTCTCTTGAGGAAAGTATTGGTAGAATAACAGAAGACTGGGGGGGTAATTTCCACATCAATCATAGAGAAAATGAGTTGTCTTTCATAAAGAAGTGGAAACAAGAAGGCGGGATTATTGTTCATCTAACTATGTTTGGTATTGAACTTGGAGACAAAATAGTTGAGCTGAAGCAAAAATTGAACGAAAATCTCTTAGTTATTGTAGGTGGAACTAAAGTTCCAAGTGCCATATATCAATTAGCAGATTACAACATAGCTATTGGTCACCAACCACATAGTGAAGTAGCAGCCTTAGCTGTTTTCTTAGATCGATTAACAGCAGGTAAGGCTAGAAAAGAGAAACACTCGAATGCAAATGTTGAGATTATTCCAATGGAGAGGGGAAAAAGTACAAAACAAAAGAACAAAGAGTGAAAAATATGTTGAAAATAACAGTTTTAGAAAAAACATACAACGTAGCAAAACATAGCTCAGCTAAAGCTCTAAATTATATCTTAAGTGAGGAATTAAAAGATCTAGATGTAAAAATAGTGGAAGTAACTTTTACAAAAGATCGATATGCAGTAGTAACTATAGATGGGGAAGACGAGAATATAGCAAAGAAATTCATAATAGAAAAATATGGATCAACTGAGAGAAGCGTTGCAGAGCTTCAGATTGGGGATATTATTTATGGACGTTTCAGAGATGTAGGGAATGTAAAGTTTGGTCTATTTGTAGATGCTGGAATTGTAACCTCAACACAGAAAATTGATGCACTATACCCCTTATTTGAAATGAGAAATCAGTTAGCTGGGGGGAAGAAATCATCTCTCGTTAACACAATTAGAGCTTTTGGAATTGTTGAAAACTTACCTCTAAAGTTCGAAATTATTGATAAGAAAGTGCTTGGATCAAAACTATGGGTAAAGATTGAAGATGACTCTTTAAGGTGGTTTTTAGAGCCATATAAGGCGAACAAAGAAGCTCTAATTATATGTGGAACAACAAGAAGATCAATTAAACAAGCTCTTATCCAGAGTAAACATATGGAGGATATAGAGGAATTTGAAAGAATAGGATTGTTAGAATATAGGCTAGTTTGTAAAAGAGGGACTAGAGCTGATGGGTTAATTCCTGAATTAGGTTCATATCTAGGTAGAGCAAAAATAGGTGCTCAAGTACCGAAAAGAGTTATAGAATTATGATTTTAGGTATCACTCTAACCAATCAGATAATAAAGAAGGATACTTAGGCCAGAGTTCGTATAAAATTTTCTTTAGCACCTTTTTATTATAGAGAAATAATTTTTCAACATTGCTAAATTCCGTTTGGGAATGAGTCCACATACATCTTGCTAAGGCGTAAAACAATATCTTTTCAGTTCTAGAGAGTTCTTCATAATTTTCCATGAGTTTTCCAACAGAATTATTAATAAAATCATAAACCTCAGTAATTCCATATAAAACTTCAAAAATAGGGATACCGCCTAACTTTAAAATATCAAAAAGACTCATTGTGCCAGAAATTATTTGTTCTCGCATAAAATCGATATATTCTCCAATAAACCTAAAGAATCTTGTGTTTGCAGAATCGTCAGAATAGATGAACATATCACTGTTAAAAATTGGCTTTTCGAATAAATCAGAGTGAGAAAAAATACGGTGCGATTGTTGTTCTACACAAATATTTGCAAGAATATGAAATATGTCTGAAGCTGAGAGTTTGAGTTCATAATTCAGATTTTCTTTGTTATAAGAGAAATTCTTCAAAAAGATAGGAGTGTCTTGTTCTTGTGTAATATACATATCAAAATTAAAACACAGATACAATACATCAGGTTCAAGTTCTTCATCAATCCCTATAAGACAATTAGATTTTCGAACTATTGAGTGAAGCTCTTTGTCATCAAGATAAGTATGCAATCTTTTGGGGATAACCATTTTTCCAACAGGATTAGAATATAATTGTAACAATAATTCTAGTGCTCGAAAAGGATAAAGAACAGAGCCTGCTGACCTTTGTCGAACTATTAAAACATCATTAATTACTATTAGTGCAAGGGGATCAGTTACATGTAAAAATAGGGGTAAATTCACTTCTTTCATTTTACATCACTACTGTAAAATGCACATATTTAGCAGTATAAAAACTTGTTTTGGTAGCATTTCATTGATAAAAAGAACCATATTGGAAGAAAATGTAAGTAGAAAGGTGTTTAAATCTCTTGTAGAAGTGGTGGGGCAGGGCGGATTTGAACCGCTGACCTCCACTGTGTAAGAGTGGTATCATTAAACCGAGCTAGATCACTGCCCCAAGTTTTTGTTTATTTCATTTCTTTTCGTAATTATTTTTAATTTAAGTTTTTGGTTAATGAATTTTACCTAAATTTCCTTCCTTTACGAGTAATTTAAATATTTATCTTCATATCATGCTACTTGGAGCACAACTTATGTCTGAACTTGATGAAATTGATTTAAAGTTAAAATCCCTTGGTTTAACACAGTATGAAGTTAAAACTCTCAAAACCCTTATAGCTCTTTCAGCTTCCACTGCTGAAGAAATTCATAAACAAACTGACATTCCTACACCACGTATTTATGATACCATTGAGAGTTTGCAAAAGAAAGGACTTGTTAGAACCATTACAGGTCGTCCTAAGAGATTTGAAGTTCTTAACCTTGAGGAAGGATTGAAAAATTTTCTTGGATTTAAAGAATCAGAATTCAAAGATGAATTAAGCAAAATGACTAAAATTTCTGATCATATTCTTGCACTTTTAAATGATCCAATCTATCAATCTCAATTAGTCATTAAACCTGATGAATTAATAGCAGCTTACTCCTCTTTAGGGGAGATGCAAGTAAAAACAATTGATCTAATAAATAAATCAAAGAAAGAAATTTGTATTTTTACTAATGTATTCTACTGGTTTGAACATGTTGAAGAAGCTTTGAAGGAGGCTGTATTAAGGGATGTTGCAGTTCGAGTTCTAATGAATGTTGATGATGAAATCTCAAAGTCATACGCTAAAAAGCTACGGGAAATTGGAGCTAAAGTTAAAGAAATAACAAATGAATCGGTTCTTGCTCGTGGTACTCTTGTGGATAACGAGCAAGTTGTTTTTGTTATATGGGTTTCTCCTGTTAAACAAGAAAAATATGTTTATCGCCCTCATTTCTCCTCAAATTCAGGCATAATAGAAATTTTCTCAAATAACTTCGAATATCTATGGGGCAAAAGTTGAGAAACAGTTAGTAAAATTGAAAATCAGAATTATTTGAAAGTGAATAAAATGATAAATTTAGACGATAGAGAACTACTTGCACAAATTGATAATTCAGATCAATTAGGATCAATGTCAAAATGGGGTGAACTCGTTAAAGAAGCTAGAGATCAGAGCAAGAAGTTACAAATTCCTTCCAAAGTTAAGTGGAATAATCTTACTTTGGAATATAAACAACCAAAAAACGTTATTATTTGTGGCATGGGAGGATCAGCCATTGCTGGGGATTATTTTATTAGTTTATTTGAAAATGAACTTAGTATTCCCGTTATAGTCAATAGAGACTATAGTCTTCCCAGGTTTATTGACAGTGAATCACTAGTAATCTGCATAAGTTATTCAGGAAATACAGAAGAAACACTTTCAAGATATCATGAAGCTCTTAAAAGAAAATCAATGATTGTTTCTATTTCTTCAGCAGGATTACTAGAGAAGTTCGCAACAAAAATAGGCACTCCACATGTCAAAATTCGTGCAGGAATTCCCCCAAGAACAGCTTTTCCCTTAATATATACTGCCATTATAACAATCTTTGAGATTTTGGATTTAATTGGAGGCGTTGAACAACAGTTTGAAGAAGTTGTAAAGGTCTTGAAAAAATTAGCTATTGAATATTCTCAAGAATCGCCTATTAAAGAAAATATTGCAAAAGAAATTTCATATGGTATATTCAATTCCATTCCTCTTTTTATTGGGTATGGTACATATGCTCCAATTGCTTATAGAGCCAAAACACAACTGAATGAAAATAGCAAGGTTATCGCAATATCAGAGACTCTTCCTGAACAAAATCACAACGGGGTTGTTATTTTTGATAACCCGAATGTTTCGTTAAATGATATCGCCTTCATCTTTCTGCATGATAAAGAAGAACCAAAAAATATAACAACAAGATTTGAAGAAGTGAAAAAGTTAGCTTCTAATAAGTCTGAGAAGGTTCTAGAGATATTTCCTCAAGGAAAATCAAAACTAGCAAAACAGCTTAGCTCAACATTTCTTGTAGATTTCATAAGTATTTATCTAGGAATCCTTCACGAAATAGATCCCTCAATTACACCAAGCATAGATAAAATAAAGCATTCTCTAAAAGCAAAACATAACTTACTAGAGGATATTGAAAAAGAAGTTCTTTAATAAATCTAAAATGCGGCAAAGCAATCAGAAAATTTAAAAGGATAAATGTTTTTACTAAAATAGAGTAAAAATCAGTGAAAACCATCATCGTTCTTCTCGGAAAATAAAAAGATCAGGGTTACATATGTGTGGGATAGTAGGAATAGTACAGCGAGACACAAATAAAATCGGTAAGAATATCATTGATTCTTTGAAAAAACTCGAGTATCGAGGTTATGACAGCGTAGGCGTAGCAACTATAGAAAATAATCAAGTTAAAGTATCAAAGGAAGAAGGAAAAATCACTGAAGTTATCGAAAAAATACAATTAGATGATTTACACGGAAAAATTGCTATTGGGCACACACGATGGGCAACACATGGTCCCCCAAGCAAGGAAAACTCTCATCCTCATATAGATTGCAAAAATGAAATTGCTGTAATTCATAATGGTATCATAGAGAATTTTCAGTCACTAAAAAAGGACTTAGTTACCCAAGGACACGTTTTTCAATCAGAGACAGATACTGAAATTATTCCTCATCTGATTGAACAGTTTATACAGAAAGAGCAGATGGCACTAAAAGATGCCATTATCCATACAATTAGGAAATTAGAGGGGACATTTGCAATTTGTGTTCTTTCTAGTTTGGATCCAGATAAAATTTATTGTGCAAAAAGAGATAGTCCACTTGTTATTGGTATAAATTCAGATAGAATGTTCTGTGCTTCTGACATCCCAGCTTTTCTTTCTCACACACGACAAGTTGTTCTACTACATGACGATGAGTTTGTTACTCTATCACACGATGGTTACGAAATAATTAACTTTACAAATATGAAAAGGGTTGAACGAAGACCATACATTGTTTCTTGGAAACCAGAAATGGCACAAAAAGGTGGTTTTCCTCATTTCATGCTCAAAGAGATACACGAGCAATCTAGTTCATTAGCAGATTATATTCGGATAAAACAACCGTCCCTACATAAAATATCAGAAAAGGTTTATGATGCTAAGAAGGTTTTTCTTTTAGCCGCTGGAACAGCTCATTATTCCACATTAACCGGTGAAAATCTTATTCGTAAATATGCTAAGAAACCTTGCACTTCCATAATTGCTTCAGAATATGACTCAATTAGTCCTCTGATTGATGAAGATACAATTGTTCTGCCAGTTAGTCAGAGCGGAGAAACAATGGACACTATAATGGCGATTAAGGATGCTAAAAAATCTGGTGCAAAAATACTTTCAGCTGTTAATGTTATTGGGAGCTCAATCACTCGTCATTCTGATGATGTATTGTATCTTTATGCAGGACCTGAGATCGGAGTAGCAGCAACTAAAACTTATACCGCCCAAACATTGTCTATGTGGGATATCGGTCTTGAAATTGGCAGAATCTCAGGAGAGCTAGGGAACAATGAATACGATGAAGCGCGAAAACTCTACAATAAAATACCCTCAGTTGTGAAACAAACAATAGTACGTAGTGAAGCGCTTGCTAACCGAATAGCTTCATGGTTCGCTGAAAAGAACAGCAGTTTTTACTTAGGACGGGGATTAAACCTTCAAACAGCAAAAGAGGGTGCTTTGAAGATGAAAGAAATAGCTTACATTCATAGCGAAGCGTATCCTGCAGGAGAATCAAAACATGGACCAATTGCACTCATTGAAGAGGATTATCCAGTAGTTTTCATAGCACCAAAAGATCAAACACATAAGAGGATAATAGGGAATATAATGGAAATGAAAGCGAGAGGAGCAACAACAATAGGAGTAATAGAGAAAGGAGACAAAGAGATAGGAGAGCTGGTGAAGTGGAAAATGGAGATACCAAAAGGGTACTCAGAAATGATAACAACAATACCATATGTGATACCGATGCAATTACTAGCATACTATACAGCAGTGAAAAAAGGCTTAGACCCTTCGTACCCCCGCAATCTTTCAAAATCTGTGACGGTCCTTTGATGTTTGTCTAATTGATTATATTTTTGTTTCAAGTTTAATATTACTTAGTTCTAAAGTAAGAGAATAGAGTATTTGCTCTATATCTTCAAGATTAAAGTCATTTTCCATAAAAAAGTTCTCAGAAATTGGAGCCAGATGTGTATTTTTACCCATGATAAACCTAACAGTTGGTTGATTTAGAAGTCTCTCAATAAACGTTTTTCTTCTTTTTGGGTAGTAAATAAAGATGTTTTGTGATAGTATTTTCAAATTCAGCAAAACTTCAAATAACCAAATTGATGCGAATATTCCAGAACCAGTTTTGTTTTTGACTCTAGATAAATCGACTGAATATTTAACCTCTAATTTATCAAGTAATTCTCGAATAACCTGATCACCCTTATGAAAAGCAAAACCGATTCCAAACCTCTTTATACCACCACAAACGCTTCCATCTCCCTCTAAAATTCCAAAAAGGAATTGCCATAGATGCGCTCTATTCTCACTTCCGTTCAAGTAATAAACTATTTCCCCTAATAACCCCATATGCAAATCTAACACTTGTGCTTTGTATGAGCAAATACGTAATGACCCACACTTATTCCATTTCAATGGATTGTCATGTTTCGTTACTCGAATCTTAATCTTTTTTCTCTTTATGTTTATGCTTGCTTCTCTTTTCCAGTATTCTTGTAAATCTTTCCTTACTTCCTCCTCTGTCCTCTTGTCTGATGGTTTTTGGCTATATATCAAAACATAATCCAGTATATCATTGAAAACTAATTTCTCATATCGTTCAATGAAATACGTTGCTTGTTCTGGTGTGGATGCACTTGTACTCCACCCTGGTCCTACTTTTGTTCCATCTGCATAATAACATCCAAAATAGTGAATATATTCTTCCAATTTTACTGTAATAGGAGTGATTATCGGTACATGATTTCCCTTGAAAATTATCATTTCGTTTGGATCTATCTTCCCCATTATTGCTCCATGAAAAAGTGAAGGAAGGTAAAAGTATTCCTCAGGAAGGGGTGGTTTTACAGGTGAAAGGACCTTAATTTTTCTGATGAACTTCACTTTAGCTCGGACTTTTTTAGGAATTGCACACAAACGTATAGTAATAATGTATTCATCTAGACGAGATATTTTTGATCTATCCGTCTTAGAGATTAACACCACTTCCCCAAAAGCTAGACCATCTACAACTATTTCTATTTCATACAATTCATTTTCTTTAATTTCATTTTCAACAACATAGGAATAAGGTAAGTAAATTCGTTTGTCTGCAGATATTTGAGCAGGAAAATACTCCGATTCTTCAATCATTATCTCTACTCTCTTTCTTATTAGTGAATGTTTTTCACATATCGCTTTTGGAATATAAAATCCCCAATATCCACTATATTCAACTAACTTGGTAGTGATATCAAGAGGCACCATTTCTTTCTCATGTATAGAAATATCATAATATGTGCCTAATTCCACTCTTTCTTCCAGTTCCCTTGGTATAGGCAACCATCCCGTTCCCTTACTATTTCCTTTAGCTACTCTCTTCTCCCATGTAAGCACGCTCATTCTTACCATATAATAAACAAAATGGCATATAAAGGTAAGAAAAATCTTCAGTGAAAACCGAATAACTTATTTTAGTTAAAAATATTAAACTCATCGTATAAGAGTGTACTAACAGAGGGGAACTAGTTATGACAGAAGCAGAGAAACAAGAAGAAACAATTCGTTCTGAAGGAAATGCTTGTCGAGGGGCAAACAAGGGTCTTTGTAATTACAGCCTAGTAAGTGAAATAGTTGTGTTGATGGGTTTTATTGCTGGTTATAGTTTGATAGCTGTAAACTATTGGGAGACGATGTATCCACAAGTTGAGGGTTACTACATTTCTCTTAAGTTCTGGGAAATCATAATATTAGCAGCTTTCAGTCTAATTGGATTGACCAATTCTTTACTCTACATCTTCTTTGTGTTTCCAAAACCAAAAGCAGTGATTATTGTAAGATGGATATCTTTTGGAATATGTTTGGTAGGGTGGGTTTTAAGTGGGTTGTGGGCTCCGTTCGGCATTGGATCGCAATTAGCTTTATTTTCACCTTTAATTTCTTCAGTTTCTGTGTTTTTTGTAAAACCTCTAAGAAGAAGAAAAGACACTCGAGAAGATTCGACTGTATATTAAATTGACCCGGGGTCTATTGCTACAGTAGTAACATTAATTACTATTCGTCGCCAATTGAAGAACACCAAAAATGAAAAAGAAATTTACTTTTTTTGAGTTAAATGTAGTGAAAAGTTTAAAAGCATGGGTGCAATCAAAACATTAGGAAAAGAAAGTTTAGGAAAAAAGAGATATATTGGTGATGAGATAGTGTCTAGGAATAGAATGAAAACAGTAATATTAGCTGGTGGCAAGGGCTTAGATTTGTATCCATTAACTGAAACTAGACCTAAACCCATGATTACTTTGTTAGGTAAACCTATTTTGCAATATTTGATTGAAGAACTACGGGGCATGGGTTTAACCGATATCATTATTGTCACTGGATATAAAGGAGAACAAATTAGGGAATATTTCAAGAAAGGAACAGACTTCAATGTTAACATTCAATATGCAGACCAAGGCGAGAAGGAAGGAATTGAATCAGCACTATTAGCATCCGAAGAATTTGTTAAAAATGATTCAGAATTTTTATTGCTTTTTGGTGATATTGTTCCAGAAAAGGGTTTGATGCAACGAGCATTGAATGCTTTTGAGAATACACAAGCTGATATGACAATGACCCTAACTTTGCGAGGAGATACTGGAGATTTTGGCATTGTTGAGATAGATTCTATGGGATTAGTAAAAAAAGCTGGTATAAAGAAAATTGAGCAAACATCTGAGAGCAAATATGTTGATGCGGGTTGTTTTATTATTAGAACCGACTTATTTGATGAGATTAGATTACAACAATCATTGAGTCAAGCAATAAATGCGAGGATAGAGAAGGGAGATAAAGTGTCAGCGGCGATATGGGAAAAAGAATGGGTTGATATTGGAAAACCATGGAATATTATCGAAGCGAATAGGTTGTTGTTATCAAATATACAAGAATCACGAATAGCCAAGGATGTGTCAATCGCATCTAATGTGGAATTAAAAAACGCAGTGATAATCGAAGAGAATGTGGAAATAAGTTCTGGATCTGTTCTTAACGGCCCGTTATATATTGGTGCGAACACATATATTGGAAACAATGTTTTAGTCAGAGACCATTGTTCAATAGGAAAGGGGTCTCTTATTGGATTTGGAAGTGAGATAAAGAATTCTGTCCTATTTAATGAAACTAAAATTTTCCGGTTGTGTTATGTTGGGAACAGTGTGATAGGTCAAAAAACATGTATATCATCGGGGGTTATGACTGTTATTACAGAAACAAGTATGAAAGAAGTTTCTATGAATATTAATGGCAAGAAAGTAAATACGGGTCTTTTAAAACTTGGAGCCATAATTGGGGATAATTGTGATATAGGAGTAAATACACTCATCTTTGCTGGAAGAAAAATACCCACCAATTCCATTGTCGCACCCGGAACAACAATTAGAGATGATTACATATCTGACAATAAAGAGAGTAAATAGCTAAAAAAAAGAGAACAATAGATGGAATAGTCACAATTGACTAACACTCAAGGTTAGTAATCGTAGTCTGTTATCTCTAGAAGAGTTATTATCTGTAACAGCATCGTCCTTGCATGAGCAGGACAGTTAGGATCCTGAGATATTTCATCTAGTATTTCTATTGCATTATTTGCTTTGACTGCCAAACTCAATTCAGGATCAAGTTCTCTTATGATTTCAAGAGAGTTTGTTGCAGCTCTTCTTATATTTCGGGGTACAGTTGTATCCTCGCTTATTCTTTCCAACAATTGAATTGCTTCGTTTACCTGCTCGAGGGTTTCATCACTCACTCTAAAAACCTCTGTGAAAAATTTTATCCAATATCTTCAAAACACATCTATTTTTTAATGCTTTCGGTTGATTAGAATAAAAAATTAGAAAAAGTGATTGGTAAATGAAAGGCTTTGTACAGGTTTCCATTAAACTAATCTATTAACTTAGCAAAGTTTTCTAGTTCAGTTAAGAATATCTCAATTTCATTCATTGTATTGTAGATATAAAGTGAAGCTCGAACTATACCCTCACCTTTGCCAGGATTCAATCCAATTTGATATTGGAAGGGGTGAACACACATATTTCCAGACCTCATCAGTATCTTATGGTTTGGAATCATTTCATTGAAATACTCAGTAATATCATTATGATTTACACTTCCGGACTTTGGTCTAAACGAAACAAGGGCTGCTCTTTGTTTATAATCCAAAGGTCCCAGTACTTCGAACTTTTCAAGTTCAAGAATCCCTTCTAAGAGCTTTCGGGAAAAAACTTGTTCTCTTCTATGAACATTATCCATACCTATTTTTTGCAGATATTCTACAGCTGCTCCTGCACCCATCATCCCACCATAATTCTGCAACCCTGCTTCAAATTTATGTGGAGGAGGAAGATACTTGGGAAAGATTTTTCCATCTTTGTAAACTACATCTTCTATTACATCTCCACCAACTAGGAACATGTCCAATTCTTCAAGAAGATCATATTTTCCATACAGAACACCAACTCCAGTAGGACCACAAGCTTTGTGGATGCTTAAAACGCTAAAATCAACATCAATTTTCTTGACATCTAGTTTGTTATGTGGAGCATATTGAGCTTCATCGGAGACTACTAAAGCACCGTGATTATGAGCTATTTCAACTACTTCTTCTAAGGGAGCTATAGTTCCGGTTAAATTGGATGAATGAACAAACGAGACAATCTTAGTTTTATCATCAATTTGTTTTTCAAACTCAGCAGGATCTAATGTACCATCCTTACCAGCTTGGACTAATCTCATTTCGCTTCCAGTTTCTTGACATCTCTTATAGAACGGAAGCATACCACTGTGATGTTCTAATGTCGTTGTCACAACATTTTCTTCTTTATTGAGCGGTATGGTAGCGGCTACAATGTTTAAACCTTCAGTAGCATTACGTGTCCAGATTATTTCGTTGGGAGAGGTCGCGTTAATGAAACTTGCCATATTCACTCTTGCTTCCTCAGTAAGCATACTTGTTTCTTGACCTAAGCTGTGGGTCGACCTACCAGCACCTCCACAAGCTCCTAAATATTTGTAGTAGTATTCCATAGCTTCCCAAACTTGAACAGGTTTGAGTGCCATACAAGCTGAATCAAAATAAATCAAATTTTTACCTTCGTAAAGCTGATTTAACACAGGAAAATCTCTTCTTATCTTAGACCAAACTACCATATTAACACCTTATCAAATCTATACTGTATCGTTAATTAACTTCCAGGAGTATCCTTTAGAAGTCCAATTTCGTTCAACAAGCCCTTGTTCAACTAATTCTTTACCTGCCATGATAACGTCTCCACCAGAAGAACAGCCAATGCATAAATCTGGGAATTTATCAGTAAGAGCCAGTAATTCTTTGGTTGTCGCTGGGCTTTTTTCCTTCAGAATAGCCATAATACACTCTATATTACGATTTTTGAAGTCACTCATACATTATCAATTAATCAATTTTTCCGTTATAATTTAAACTATTCTACACTTACTCACTATGCAGACAGGTCAACTAAAAGTAATCTGATAATGATTTCTGACCCTTAAGTTTCAATGGCAGGTCTGAGAACTCAATGATTCGTCCAACGATTTTAGAAAGATTTGTTACATAATAACTGCTATTTACTTTAGTGACAAGCAGTTTTCCCTTTACACCAACAACTGTCCCAACAATCTGATTTGTTTTTTCTACATCATTGATTATAGGAGAGGTTGATAGTTTAGGAATATCACCATAGTAAGAAGAAAGGTGTTGCTCCTTGTGTAATAAGTCAGATTCTTGTGAGACATAATTGTGTTGATCTAGAAATTCTATGACTCTATCCTTTAACTTGTGAAACTCTGGAAGGGATTTGGTTAAATCAAAGTTAAGTTTCCTAGCTTTGTTTGTCTTCCTAATAGACTGTGATATACTAAGCGATTTTGATATTTCCTTTTCAAGTGTTCGAGCATCAAAACCATTTTTAGCTTTAAAAAATTCAACGGCTACGTCAGCTCCTTGATTTATCCACCGTTTAAGAGGTGAAAAAGAAACGCCAACCTTCACTTCATTTGCGATTAAAGCAAGATAGACAGAGGACAGATGTGTTTTACAATACTCATATGCTGCAGGATTATTGGAACAATTTCCAAAAGGTTTACTTGCATCACAAAGAATAAAGCATTTTTGAAAATCCTTTTGTTCACAATTATAGCATCTAACATATTTCTCATCCGTAAAATTTGAACAAAGGTGGTAGTTGTCTTTATCGATTGAATGTCCTATGCAAATTTTACTGTTTTTGATTTCAAGGTTAAATGGCTGATTAAGTTCAATAGCTTTCTTATAGATTATATCAGGAGCATTTTCAAAATCCCTTACAAAAAGGAAAGAGTAAGGAGGGATATCAGGATCCCATTTAACTGCGGTTAAGTGTTCTTTCAAGTTAATCTCCAAAAAATTTATTCAGAAAGGATTAAAATTTCCTCGTTTCCATCTTCCATTTGTTTTTGACACTCTTCGAATAATGAATATATCTTGTCTTTGAAAGTCGAAGAGATTATACCTTGATCGGATAAAGTGCGTACTAAGCCCTCATCTTTAACTTCTATATCACCACTCTGCTTAATAATAGTTAAACCTAAATCAATAAATCGGATACGACTACCCTCGAAAAGCTCAATTGGTGTTACAACCTTTACAAGCTCACCAATAATCTTTTCATCACGTGATATTTTTGAGTGTATTGTCCAACTTCCTTCCTTTGTAATGACGATTGAAGTGTCACCTTGTTGTATATCAGAACTTAATCCATAATGAACTCCGCGGGAAGATCGGAAGCTTCTTTTTATTGTTAATATATTATCCTTGATATTCAGCTGACCTAATACTCTTTCTTGTGGAGGAGAGGTCAACCTATATTCTTGTAGTCGAATGAGAGTGTTATCTGAAAAGTCTTTTTCCAATATTAATTGCTTCAAAATTTGCGAGAGTTTTTCTCCTTCTATTTCAGAGGATATTTTTTCTGCAAACATTGTAGTAATTTTAAGTTCAGGGGAATAAGACATGAACCAATGATACAAGGGAATTGTTGGAATAACCTCATTTCTGATGTTAGTAAGGGTGTCTTTTGCATCTTTTGGGAATAGTGTATGTGCAACAGTTTGACCTGGTTGTAGTATACCTGGACCATAGGATGAACCAGATATAAGAAGGTCAAGCTCTTCTGCCCCTTGTACGAGATGGTCAATATCCGCTTGAATAGCTTCAGAAGATGAAGAACTTGCACTAGTTCTCATAATTAACCCGTGATCCCTGGGGCACAATTTCTTACCTAACTCAAATAGTCTATCTCTATCTGCTTTAGGAAGCTTCCTAGAAACTCTTACAAAGTTTGCATCTCTTTCAAGAATTACTGTTTGTCCAGGAAAATGAATTATAGTAGAACAAACCGGAAGTTGATCTTCAAAAATGTTTAATTGCTTTATTTGAACAACTATTTTCTGTCCTCTATGAAAATCTGAACCAAACATAATAGTATTAATATTTTCTCCAATATCAACAACAGACAGATTTTTCTCATGGTTCACGTGAACAACCTTGCCATTGTATACTGCATGTAACTGCACAGGGTGCTGAAGTCTTATCGAGTTGGGTATCTTCTCTAGAAGAAGAGAGGTTATAGCTGACACATACTCTTCTTCACCCTCAATCGAAGCCCCATACCCGTCTAATATATCGATGATTTCGATATCATAGGAAAACACCTTGTCTTTTACATCAAACAGTTTTGCTTGTTTAAAATCTGGTTGAACAAGTTCATAATCAAGATTATCCAAAATCAATTTGATAATGGGCACATCATAAATACTTCTAATACGAAACTTTGGAGAAACCATTATTCTCAAACCTATAAACGAAATAAAACTCAAACAATTAAAAACTTAATGAAATAATAGTAGCTAAAGAGAAACACATTGTTACAAGAGAGGCGCTATTTCTAGAAATGGAGCCAGGACGGGGATTTGAACCCCGGAGGCTAATACCAGAGGTTTTCGAGACCCCCGCCGTACCGCTTGGCTATCCTGGCACTTACTTGGATGTTGTACCAAAGATTTAGATGAAATTAAAAAATTCTTCTATTAATTTGAAGAAATTAGAGACGGATATATTTTTGACTTCCACAACTTGGACAGCCTTTAACTGAGCATTCTGAGCAAATGAATCGTCCACATTTAGAGCATTTGGAAGTAGCCTGGTTTCCACATGTCAAACATTTCTTACTGAGATAGCGAGGACGAATGACTTTGAGATACAAGAAGATAGCACCAACTACCGCTCCGATTACGAGAATAACCTCAAAAATAATTAGAACAGTCTGACCAATAGGACTAATTGCAGGAGTAGCATCTTTAACTATTCGAATAATCTTTGTGTTAACATATTCATATTCGGTGAAAATTCCTCCTCCTTCATCCACCGTCCACTTAATGCTTGGTTTAACTTCACCAACTTTCATACCAATCATTTCAAGAACAAATATCTCATTAATGTATTTTTTATTCACAATTAACTCAAAAGGGTTCTCATCATCGTAACCTGATTCTTGAATACCATCTATATAACGATCAAATGAAATATCAATTACATCGTTTAATTCTATTCCTTGAACATCATCGTATGCACTGGATATAGCTGCAATTTGAATTAAGAGGGTAACCAGTACTATAAAGGATCCTACTAGTTTTTTGCGGGAAACCATTATGACGAATGACTTATAGAAACTTAAAAGAATTTCGGAGATGGACATTAAGAGGAGGATTTAAATCTTATCAGTGTTCTAGCCTTGCAGTAAGGACAGCCATTAGAATAACATCTTTCACAGAATTTTCTTCCGCATTTTGTGCATGTACCAATTGCAAGAGTTTTACATATTGCACATCTCTTTCCGAAAACCTTAGGATATAAACGGTAACCGCCATACACTAATCCTACAAAAGCAGCTGCTCCAACAAGTCCCAAACCCACCCTAATTGCATAATATCCGAAAGAACCAGGTTCAGTTCCATTTGTAGGAAGGTCTGTATAATATAAACCATTTATTTCGAAAACCTTGAGATTGGTGTAGTATAATGTTAAGCCAGCCAAGTCGGCATGATCAATGTCTGTAGGAAGAAAACCTTCTTCTGGAGGAACGACTACATCTTTATTTGTGCCAAGAGCCATGCCAAGAAGAGCATTGTAAAGACCAGGTGGAGTAAAAGTGCCCACTCTAACGAAAATTCGTCGAGGATTTTCTTCAGTATAGATTTCCACTATTGAAGCATCTGCTGTTAGTGTATAACCAAAAGCGAGCATATCACCATCTTCAACAACAGGAATAGCTGCTAAACTATCGGATGGCATATATTGTACCACAACTAACGAAAGGAGAATCACTAAGAACAGTTGGGTTCTTTTCATTAACATGTATGAGAAGATTGTAAATAAAAATATATCGAATTGAGAACGCATGGCTATGGAAGTGGTAAATATATTAGTAATAACCGACATATTTAAAAAAAGTTGTAAAGAGAAAAGAAATAACTGCGGGGCAATAGTTTAGTTCGGCCGATGATCGTGGACTGTCACTCCATGGACCCGGGTTCAAAATCGTGTTAGACGCGCTCTAAGTGATGTTTATCCCGGTTGCCTCGCCATTTTTCTAATTAAATAGGTGTTTGATTTAGTAAATGTTTGGTCGTCTTCTTTTGATTTACCCTATCTCCATCCTTTTAAATATTGTATATACCAAATAAGTTATCCACTCTGATGGGTTCTTTTTTTGTCCAAATGACCAGCCGCCCCAAGCTCTCCAAACAGATTCTGCATAATATTTTCCCTCTTCATTTGCCTTTTGTATTATAATTTGTACCATTTCTTGCAATCTTTCATCTTTTCTTAACCAAGGAAGTCTCGATAGAACATCAACTACATGTAAAATATCATACCAAATCAAAGGTGCCTTCAACTTCTTAAAACGAGTACCCATTCCAAATAAGTATGGTTTCATCTCCTTCCGATGTTCCCACAAATTCAACAATGTCTCTGCACCTGTTCTACATTCCCTACTATCTCTCCATTCTGTTTTTTGCGATAATGCTTTAACTATGAGGAGATTAGCGTATGGACATGGATCACTTTTTCTCCCTGGTCCCCTAAATTTACCTAGGTTTTGTGATGCGCTACATGGCCAGCCATTGTCTCTTACCAATTCCTTTAACAGTTTCACTGTCTTTCCTGCTGTTTTTTCAACGTCCATCCCACTTTTAAGCAGAACATAAAGAAGTAAAGGAGCATCACATAACATCCAACTAAGCTGGTCTTCCCCAGTTCCACCAAATCTAGTTGGTATATTTACTAAAATCTGTAGACCTCCATCATCAGCTTGAGTGTTAATGATTTTCTTTAAGATCTCACTTAATATTTCGTTATCTTGCTTTATTCCAATATCTGTTAAAAAAGCTAGTTTATGAATAGGGTGAGAAGCATCATTATGTCTTTTCAATGGAGGTTTAGGCCATTTTTGAACTTCATTTAACAAAAATTTGACTTGTGAATCATTTATCATCTTTTTTTTAGCTAATATCATTTCATTGGATTTAGGAGATTGACCAAGTATATCTAATCTAGTTTTGTATTCTACCCAAGGTTCTGCATCTAATAGCCAATTTATTGTGGAATCATCCATAGTTTACTTGTAAGATTTTCCATATAAAAATACGTTGTCAAAAAGAAAAAGATGCTAGTTTTATTGTTTTAATCTAAACCTACTTCTACCCTTTTTTTCTCGACTGCTTTTATCAATTCCTTTGAAAAAGTAACAAATGCTTCCTCAACTTTTTCTCCAGTTTTAGCTGAGGTTATGAAAAATGTCTCTTTTGGTAAATTTAGTTCCTCGATTATTGCTTGTATACTTTCATCTGAAACTGATACTTGTTCTTTCAAATCTGCTTTGTTCCCAATCAAGAAATAAATTACATCTTCTTCAACAGCATCTAGACCTTTTTTCCATGCCTTTACTGAAGTTAAGGTGTTTTCTCTTGTAAGATCAAAGACTAGAAAGCAACCTCTCGAACCACGATAGAATTTCTCCCTGACTGAAGCAAATCTTTCTTGACCACCAATATCACTTATAAGAAAAAGAACCTCATCCTTTCCTACAAAGAGTTGTTTACTTAATATATCAACACCAATTGTCATTAAATATGAAGATTGAAATCTGTTATGTACAAATCTTGTAATTAGGGAGCTTTTTCCTACCCCTGGATCTCCAAGTAAAACAATCTTGAAGATATATTTCTTACCCTGCTCTTCTGTCATCTTTTTCCCCTTTTCATCCTCATACTATTTTATTTTTATTAAGTTTTCTGCTCTATTTTTCTGTAAGTTTGTTCATTCTGCAAATTTATTCATTAGATCTTTTGCTAGTTCTTCATCAAACTCTATTTTTCGTGGGAATTTTATCACCCCATCGTGAGGATATCTCGGAATTAGATGAAAGTGTATGTGAAAGATTACTTGCCCTGCATCTTCACCATTACTTTGTAAGATATTGATTCCTGTTGCACCTGTAACTTCTTTCAGTTTTTTTACGATTTTTGGTAATTTCATCATAAAATCCTTTTTTTCACCATTTAGTTCACATATGTCTATTATGTGCTTTTTTGGGATGAAAAGTGCGTGTCCTCTTGCAATGGGATAGATATCAAGGAAAACAAGGACTTCATCATCCTCATATAGAGTGCTACTTGGGATTTCTCCTCTTACAATTTTACAGAAAAGACAATCGTTATTCATTCTAAACCAAAGTTTGAGCGGTTCTTTTTCAGTTTTTTGCTTACTAAACTGAATTTAATTATTTGTATAAACTTTCCAATCCACAATCCTGTTGTACCATGTAAGCTCCTCCACCGTGTTTAGTGATAATTTCTATAACTTCTTTTTCACTATTTGGAGCATATGCTAGAAAGGATCCACCATTTCCACTCCCCATTAATTTGCATCCAAGGGCACCAGCATCACGAGCGTGTAAGATTAATTCTTGCATTCTAGGAGTTACATTTTCGAGATATTCTTGTTGGATATGATGATGTTGGTTTAGCAGATCTGCAAATCGATCCTTGTTTCCCCCATCATTTTTCAGTAAATCATAACCACTTCTAACCACATCTCTTATCCCCAAAATCCCTATCAATCTCCTTAATCCAATGCTTTCATTTTCTTGGAATTCTTCCTCAACCATTCTGGTAGGATAATCTAATAGGTTGAAACTTAGGTCTTTTTCTTTCATCCATTTTATTCCCTCATTTATTTCCTTCTTTCTAACCATCAGAGTTTGAATCGTTTCCTTCTGTTTCAGAGTATCTCCTATAATTAGTCCATCCAATTTCACATTCAGTCTTTCGAAGTTATATGGATCTCTGCACTCAAGATAAATGACGTTCCCCAATACGCTTGCATAATGATCCATCATTCCCCCAGCTTGATTTAGATTTATTACTTCTGCAAAATAGGCTCGATTTGCAAGTTCCTTATCAGAGGAATTCACTCCTGCGACTTTATCAAAAAATGCCACTAATACTGCACAAAAGGCTGATGAAGAAGAAAGACCTTTCCCCATTGATAGACTTGATTTAACCTCAATTTCTGCTCCAAACGATTTTGGTAGCCGTTCTTGATACATATTGAACGCAGAAAAGATATAATCAGTCTTTGATTTTATTGGTTGTTTCCTATTTGCAAATTCTATTTCTTTGTCTAAATCTGCTAACTTGAAGTGAATAATATTTTTTTCTGTTATTGTTCC
Organism: Candidatus Heimdallarchaeota archaeon; assembly: GCA_030668875.1. Taxonomy (GTDB): domain Archaea; phylum Asgardarchaeota; class Heimdallarchaeia; order Heimdallarchaeales; family Heimdallarchaeaceae; genus UBA460. The sequence goes on along the minus strand of DAOVER010000017.1, from coordinate 21,372 downwards.
AGTTAACTCTATTCTTTTATCAATAGCTAATGTGATAACTTCTAATCCCATATAGTCTACATCTTCACCAAAAAGACATATTCTTCCCGGTGTTGAAACATGAAGTTCCTTCATCTTAGTGAGACCACTTTTCTTTATATTGACTGACTTTGTTCTTTAAACTTTCAAAGCTAAAAGTGTTGAAGTTGTTATCTTGATAAACAATTTTTCCATCTATCATAGTCATACACACATCTTTACCAGATGCTGAATATACCACATGAGATATAGGATCATAAATTGGAATAGCATTAATGGTATCAATATCTACTTGAACAACATCAGCCCGCTTCCCTTTTTCAATAGAGCCAATCTCTTTGTCCCAATTTAAAGCTCTGGCCCCATCTATAGTTGCCATTCTCAAAACTTGTTTTGCGGGAAGTAATTTTTCGTCCAAATGTTTCACTTTCTGTAAAAAGGTTGCCAAACGTATTTCTCTAAACATATCGAGATTATTGTTACATGGAGCGCCATCTGTTCCTAACCCTACGATAATTCCAAGATCCAAATGCTTCTTTACATCACAAATCCCTGAAGCTAATTTACAGTTGCTTGATGGATTATGTGTAAGTCTTGTATCTGTTTCTTTCATTATAGCGTACTCTTCCTCATCTAACCAAATCCCATGTGCAACAATTGTTTCGGAGCCCAAAGCCCCCACATCTCTTAGTGCTCTAATGTAAGAGGTTTTGTAATATTTTTCTACTTCTCTACATTCAGCTTGTGACTCTGAAGCATGAGTATGAATCATCAAATCATCATATCGATGTTGTGTTTTAACAATGCCTTTCATCAACTCTGGGGAACAGGAAAGCAAGAATCTTGCATTTAATGTATACTTAATTCTCTTGTTATGTGTATAATGAAAATTAGTAATTTGCTGATTTATAGTTTCAATTATTTCGTCAGCATTTTCTAGACCTTCAGTAGGTGAAGAAGGGTTAACATCCATCAACATTTGACCTATTCTAGCTCTAATACCTGTTTCAATTGCACTATTAATCCCTGATTCTGCGTTACTAGAAGATAACATGTCGTTTGCTGTGGTTGTTCCTGTTCGAATCATTTCAGCAAAACCAAGCAGAGAAGAAGTGTGTACGTCGTCAGCTGTAAAGTTTGATTCACCAGGAATAACAACTTTCTCCAACCAATCAAGCAAAGCTAAATCATCTGCTTTACCACGTAGTAAAGTTTGAACGCTATGAGAATGGGTATTAACTAATCCAGGCATAAGAATCTTGTTTTCACCAGAAATAATATGTGGTGCAGAATAATCTTTGTTAATCTCTTTCTTACTGCCTATTGCTGTAATTTCACCGTCTACTACCAGGATTGCTGCATCCTTCAAAACAGAATTTAAAGTGTTACTTGTAATTAAATAATCAGCTTCAATTATTATATCTTTCACTCTTATCAAAGCACTAATCGGGAATATCTTAATAAATTCTATTTTTCAGTTGTAATAAAGGAGAAGATATCTTATGGATGATAAACTTGCAGAGCTAACCTCCGAGATTAAAAAATGTGAAGCTTGCCATCTTAAAGAATATAGGACTCAAGTTGTTCCTGGTACTTATGGTCCTAAGGATAGTTTGTGCTTTATTGGTGAAGCACCCGGGTTTTATGAGGATAGGGATGGGGTGCCTTTTGTTGGAAGATCTGGAAAGTTACTAGATAAAATGCTTGATAGCATTGGTTTTTCACGAGAAGAAGTGAGTATTCTCAATGTTGTAAAATGTCGTCCAACAGATGAAAACAAGGATAATAGAACACCAAAGGAATCTGAACTGAGGTTTTGTGGAGACAGGTGGTTGTTTAAACAATTGAAATTCTTGTCTCCCAAACTAATTGTTACTCTAGGTGGTATATCATTGAAATTCTTTTTTCCAGCAGCAAAAGTAACGAAAAGTGCAGGAAATACTTTAACACTAGAAGAAGGTTATTCTGTTTTTGCTACATTTCATCCAGCATATATCCTTCGAAACTACAACAAAATAGAAGAATATAGTGCTCACTTTCAAAAGATGGTTGAAATTTATGACCAAGTTAATGGAGAAAAATCAAGGAAAAAATCCAAACGGAGTGAGCAGAAATCATTAGTAGATTTTATGTAAGCATGATTTGTTGCTGAAGGTTTCACATGTGTTTTTAGCTTATGAAAAAAGTTATATTACGTGGCGAGACCCTAGAATTAATGAATAAGAGGCAGAAGCTTTTTGGTACGGCTGGCATTAGGGGACCTTATGGCATAAAGGTAACAGCTGAACTTGTTATTGGTATAAGTCAAATACTCGTTAATCAATACAAAGGTGAAGGGATTTTGGTTGCACATGATGCCAGAACTTCTTCAGAGGCTTTAAGCCAAAGTGCTTGTTCTGCTATTTCACTAGCTGGAGGGAAGGTGTATTCAATTGGATTGTGTACTTTTCCTGTAATTGCAAATTTAACTCGTGATGAAAAGCACAGTGTTGCTATATATATTACTGCATCACACAACCCTCCACAAGACAACGGAATTAAGGTATTAAAAAATGGGAGAGAATTTATCCAAGAGGAACAAAATAGCATAGAAAATGAACTAGAAAAAAGATCAATTCAAAACAAGCTATTCAACTATGTAAGCTGGGATAAAATACCACCACAAAATAAAATAACAGATGCTAATGAAACGTATAGTAAACGAATTAGAAAAAAACTAGACTTTCATGGAGATGGCAAAAAAATCATTCTAGATTGTGCTAATGGACCTATGTCTGATTTAGCTCCTAAGCTTCTTTCCAAACTTGGTTTCCAAGTTACGACAATAAATTCACACATTGATGGACACTTTCCTGGTCGTTTGGCTGAACCTAGTCCAGCTAATCTAGGAACATTGATAGAATTATGTAGGGAGAAAAAAACTATGGGGGTGGCTTTCGATGGAGATGGAGATAGAATTGCAGTCATTGATGAGTCTGGTGAGTTTGTTGATCTCTCAAGGATGAACGCTCTACTAGCAACATTTGCAATAGAGGAAGAAGGGCCCGGAAGCATTGTTGTAAGCATAGATTCTTCAACAACTATCGATAAAACTGTCGATAAAATCGGTGCGACAACAATTAGAACAAATCTAGGGGAACTTCATGGTAAAATAATTGAACTAACAAAGAAAAACGAAAAAATCACCTTCGCTGCTGAACCATGGAAACCTATATTCCCATCTTGGGGTTTATGGATAGATGGATTATTTGCTCTGGTGAAATTGTTGAAAGTGATTACAATGCGTAAAACAACTGTTTCTGATATTATGAGGGACATTCCAAACCATATCGCTGAGAGAAAAGCCTACATGGTAGATGTGGAAGGTGTTCTAACAATATTTGAAAAATGTAAAGAGAAGCTAATTGAAAAAATGAAAGATCAGGATGGAAGAGAGTTAACCATAGATGGTCTTAGATATGACCTAAATGACGGAACATGGATACTAATAAGAAAATCAGGAACAGAACCAAAAATCAGGATTTATTATGAATCACCAACCAAGGAGAGATTCAAATGGGTGGAGCAAATCGTTAAGGAACTTGAAGAGATTATCATAAAAAAGTGATCGTTAATGGTATCAGAAATTATGCAAAACGAAGTAAGACTAACAAATGAAAGGTTAAGGATTTCCATTTTTATCCTACTGTTCTGGGTAATTATCACTACATTAGATGTTACAGAAGCAATTAATTTTGGAGATAATGATATAGGTTTTGTAACATATGCAATTATTGCCTCAACTGCAATTATTATGTTGTTATTGAGTTTAGGGATACAGATTGAACCTTTAGTAAAAGGGATGATTAAAAATCGGAAAGATATTGACAATTTCTGGGAAAGTAAGGAACCATTGAAACCAGACATTAAAAAGAGAACATTGGCAAGTGAGATAATGCTTATTATTGCCATATTGTTAATGTTGACTTCACTACTCTTTATTGTTATATAGGATTATTCCAGAGAAACTGAAATGTTACATGAATTATAAAGAGGAGTTAACAGTGGGAACCCGGATAGATTTACTTGAAAACTTAGCTACAAAGGCTAGAAATTACATAGGAGAATCTATTGGGTTGATAATTAAAAATAAAATAGACTTACTAAGTTTGATTATTTTTGGTAGTGTTGTAAGAGGAGAATATCAACCAGATCTGTCTGATGTAGACATAATTTTTGTGATAAACGATAATACATCTAAGAAAGATAAAACACGAATTAGACGAGAATTAACTAAACTAGAATATAAACACGTTTTTAGGAAGAAGAATGGTTCAATTGTTGATACTGTATACAAGCGTGCTGAAGATATGACAGGAATGTACGTGTCACACTTTGTATGCTATAGAAAAGAATTTCTTGCAGCTAAATTCTCAAAGGTATTTAATGTAAATTTATTTCTATGTAAATTACTTGCCCCAACTGATGTTGTTTGGGCTAGTGTTGTAAAATCAGCTACAACGTTATGGGGAGAAAATCTGTTAGAAAAAGCAAGTTTAGCTGAAGTGAAAAAAAGCCAAATTAAAAAAAGCAAGGTGATGAATCTTGTCCTCTGCACTGCAGCTCTTGTAACTTACATTCTTCATCAAGATGCAACAAAATATGCTATGGAAGCTGTTAAATGGAGTTTACAAACATGCTATTTCAGCTATACCTTAGAACCAACTACAACAGTAAAGGCCATTCAATATTTTCACCAAAAGAACTATGACAACCCTCTTCTAAAGAATCTTCTCGATTTAAGAAAAAATTACAGACGGTCCTTACGATTTATTCTAAAAAGTTTCAAAGTTGTTAATGAACTTCATAAAAAAACGCTTAGAGAAAATAAATTTCCTAAAGAAATAAATTAAAAAGAGAGGTAAGTGGGAATAGATTCCCACTTTGACTTTTTATCTTGATGACAATCCATCTAGCAATTACTTGGATTTATCATAGATACCTTTGTAAGGAGCTCTTTCTCCTTTCATATATCTTTTATGGGGATCTACGATGAAGAAAGTACAAATGATTCCTGCTGAAAAGAGTACGAGCAAACTTCCCAGAGCTACACGCATTGCATTGGCCAAACCTAATGATTTTGATACATATATCATTAAACCAAATAATAGTGGAGATACTATTGCACTTACTCTTCCGGCTATTTTTTGAAATCCACCATATTGTGCCAATTTCGATGGAGGAGCAAGAACCATGATAAATTGTCTACCTACTATCCAAATTCCACCAAAACCTATACCTATGAATATCGCCCCAAGCCATATTAGATGGGAAGAAATTGTCATTATACCTATCTGCAGTCCAGATAAGATAAAGATAATCAATGCAATAAACCAAGAACCACCAACACCTAAGAACAGATTTTTTGGCCCTAGTCTATTCATAAGTCTTCCAACAATAATACCAAAAATTATGGAGAATATTATTCCTCCTAAAATAACAAAATTTGTCATTCCTGCAAGTGCATCTCCACCTACAGTTGAAACCACAGGTACCATGTAAAGGATTGTTGTATTGGCGGCATCTGTGATGAAGAACCAAGCTAAGAAGAACAGCCAAGAATTTTTGTCAGAGAAAATATTTTTAAGCGAAGTTTTAAAGGAAAATAATGATGATTTCACATAGTCGCTTGGTGATATAACCTCTTTAGGTGGATTTTCTACTTCTTTATGGAATAAGTAAGGGATACTAATCAAAATTATGATGGCAGATGATATTACAAATAAATATCTTAATCCACCATAATCAATCGGTCCCATCCAAATATTTCCATTTATAATTTGTACTACTATAGGACCAAGTTCTGTTGATGAAACTTCCCAGATTCCAGTATTCACTTCAGTATGTGGTCCAAACAAACCAGGAAGGGCTACAACCATACTTACAACTATTGCAATTACAGAACCAAATGCAGCGAGTGCTCCACCTATAGCTTGCATAAAACCTCTTTTTTCTGTTTCAGCGATGAATGGAATTTGAGCGTCATAAAACATTCGACCTGCTTGATAACAGAAATTTGCAATCACAAACAAAAAACATGTCCACCAAAAGTTAACCCAAACTGTAATTAATCCTGTTGCAGTTATCATTATTCCAGCTGAGATGAGTACTGCTGATTTTCTTTTCCCTGCTTTATCAGAGATAGCACCCAAAATTGGCCCAAAAATGGCAATTAACAAATTTGAAGCTGCCATAAAAATTGACATTACAATGAATACTGTTGGGTACTCCCACCCCATTGAAACACCCATTAATAAGACAAATGGAGTGAATGCTAAGCTTATTACAGATTGTGAAAAGAAAGTGTCAGCCATATCATAGCTATACCACAACCAAGCATTTTTTCTACTTGATCGTTTTGATTCTAATTCAGTTTCTCTAATATCGTTATTATCTAAAACTACGTCTACATTTGACATTTACTTCACCTTAAATAAATCTCATAAAGGAGAATTTTTTCTTAATTGATACTAGTTTATTTTAAAGATTCACTTAAAACAATAGAAAATTCTGTTTTCAACTAACTTTTCAGAGTGAGTGATGAAGTGTTTTTTCAAAATCTCTTAAAGAGGGAGGAATTCCATCGGTTTTAGTGATTTTGCTGAATTCTAATGTTACTAGCCCCATTAATCTCTCTCTTCTGGATTCATCTGTCTTCATGTAAATAAATCTACCATTTGGAAGTTCAGCAGCAATTTGTGGATAAGTAATTTGATCATGAATCTTATCTTTAGTACCATTGGTTACGAAAACTTCCTTTGTTATATCAGAAACATTACCAAAAAGCTCAAAATCCTTTACGGAGTCAGCTGCTCTTTTCCATTTCCAAATTTCAGCATTATCCGCAAAGGTTTCAGCTCTTCTTTTTTGAACCTCTTCCTTCATACCTCGCAACTGTAATCGTTTAACTATTGATTTAATGAGCTCAACTACAAAAACGGGCAATATGGGCGATACATATCTAAGAAACCATTTCGGAAACCATAGAGTATGCATAGGATCATTGGTAATGATCGTTGGAGCGTCTATTACTCCATCAATTAAACCTTGTAAAACAATTGCTCCACCCCAACAAGTACCATAGAGAACAAAATCTTTCTTGCCTAATTCAAAGTAGTTAATCACATCTTGAATGTCTCTAGCTTTTTGACTCATGTCCATCTTAGCTCTTTTTCTATTCAATCTGCTACTTCTCTTTTCACGAGTTTCTACATAATAACACTCAACCTTATTATGTATGACTTCATAAAAATCCATGAATCCTTCTTCAGTTCCTCCCCATCCAGGAATAAAAACTAAAGGACGTCTTGAAACTGGGATATTAGGTTTAAAATGGTATATTCTGATTTCTCCATCAGCTACAGGAACATATAGGCTTTCAGTTGTATCAATCTCCCAGAAATTTGGAACCTTTCTTTCAGTAGTTATGAGCATGTCGTGAACTTTTTGTTCTAACTCAGGAGTGATATCCAATATAGACTGTTCTGTTTGTAGAGTTTCGTAAATCTGCAGTACCATCTACCTTGCTTCATATGCACTCTATTATTAAATTTTTCATAGTTCAAAAGAAGTTTGTTTATTTGTTAGACATTAATGGAGACACTATCTTCTAATAAGCTGATCTTCTAATTTCCAGTCGAAAATAGGGGGTTTTAAAGGAGATAGAGGTTAACGAAAGTATTCGTTGTTTATCTATTCGCAAGATGTATCACATTTCTTGGAATATCTTTATTTACTATTAACTCAAGCGAATAGTAATGTCACAGACGAGATTCTCCGAATTTGCTGTGTTCTTTGATGATGGGGGGGTGATGAATGATAATCGCATTAGAGGTTTACAATATCAAAAACTTGTCGGGGAGTATTTCACTCCTAAATTTGGGGGAGAACCATATTTGTGGGCTGAAAGTAATGTAAATTTTATAGAAGAAATTATGAAAGAATACTCTAAAGCGGTTTATGATGATAGTGACATTGATTACAAAACATATCATGCTGATTTTGTAAAAAGATGGATAAAAGAGATGTTCAATTATGTTGGAGTTAAACTTCCTGCAAGGTCAGAATATAATCAGATATATCGAGAAGCGATTGAATATATCACCCCCAATATTCGTTCAGCATACCCAGGCGTTGTAGACTCTATTAAGAAATTAAAGAGGTTGGGGTTTAATCTATATACGGCTTCAGCAGAAGATTCTCTTGAGATAAAGGGATATTTACAAGGTATGAGGGTGAGGGACCTTTTCGAGAACTTCTATGGACCAGATCTTGTTAATACACACAAGACCAGTGATAATTTCTTCAAACGAGTTTTAGATGATGTATGGTTTGAACCAGATAAAACAATAATCATCGAAGATAAACCAAGGTTTATCGATTGCGCTTTGAACAGTGGTGCTAATATTATTCAAGCATGTTTAACTGGTGAATTCGAGCCAAGTCATCAATATTATATTAAGGATATGAATGAACTGCCCAAAATCATTACTAATCTTGTTAACAATTTAAAATAATAAATAAACGCATCTAGGGAGGGAAAGAGAGGATAAATACACCTTATTAGAAGAGTAATTTATTCTAAATGTAACCTTGTTGTTTAGGTCAACTTTCTGGTGAAGGAACCTTGCTGCAAGGTTTTTCGTTTATTGACAAATTTTCGTATTAGAAGGGCAATGAACGCAAATATAATGGACATAGCTGCAGTTGAGAGAATGAAGATGAAATCAGTATATTGACCCTGAACAAGAAATTGAGCTATAATCACGTAAATTACAAGACCCAACACAGCAGTTGCTAATGCTGTTATACTAAAAAGGAATAGATTGATATTTCTCGATCTGCTATGTTGACTGTAATAGTAGAATATCGCCGCTAGTATCAGAGGTAGTGGTATCTCAATCAATGCCCAACTAGATGACCATCGCTCGAAAAAATCCTCTACCACATCAAAAGCGCTTTCCATGCTCGCAATAAGTAAGAACTGAACTGCAACGGAGTAAATTAGGATAACAATAGCTGAAATCCATGGAGTGAATTTTAGTGTGGGCCTTGATTTCGGTTTTTCTACATCTTCAATAGCATTCAATCTAATCAACGTCAATATCGGATATAATTTATCAATTAAGAATTTGTTGCCTAATCGCTATAAATAAAAATAGGAAAAATTCATTGACACTTAGGAGATTTATATGACCATAGCAATAATGGAAACTAACAAAGGTATTATTAAAATTGAATTTTTTGATGAACATACACCTAATACTGTAAAAAACATTGTATCTTTAATTCAGTCTAACTATTATGAGGGGGTTGTTTTTCACCGTGTGATTCCTGAATTCGTTGTTCAAGGAGGAGATCCTACAGGAACAGGAAGAGGAGGACCAGGATATCAAATTGCTGATGAAATAGATAATCCAGTACAAATTCATAAGTTGGGACATTTAAGCATGGCAAATGCTGGACCAAATACAAATGGATCACAATTTTTCATAGTTCTTAATCCTAATAACTGTAAACATCTTAATAATAAGCACACAGTTTTTGGAAAAGTTGTAGATGGCATGGATGTTGTAAATAGAATTGTCCAAGGAGACAAGATGGTAAAAGTTACTATTGAGAATGAATCTGATATAATTGCCAACCATCAATTGAAGAAACTTTAAAGTTAAATTTAGAAGTAAAGGGGAAGATTTTCCCTGATTTCGTTTTTTTGTAAATTATTAATATAGGAGATTAAAGGAAATAAATTTAATTTAAAAAAAGATGGTGGCTCGGGGGGGACTCGATCCCCCGACCTCAAGATTTCGCATCTGAGGTTCACGTTTGCAGTCTAACCCTTATTTTTTTCAAGATTATGAGTCTTGCGCTCTGCCAACTGAGCTACCGAGCCAGTTATTAGACCAGAATTTATTCTGTTCTTTTTATCTTTTTTGTTCGATATCAGGAATTCACGTATTCACACCATGGTTTCTATAAGAATTTTTGAAAAATTATTTTATAATAGATATCACAATAGAGTATATGCCTAAGAGAAAGAAAAAAAAGAAAAAAACAAAGCGAAAAACCATTGTCATTGAAGAAGTGATAGAGGACGAAGATATATTCGAAGATTACTTAGTGATTGTAACAAGAACAGAGAGAAGAGATTATCATTATCGAGTAACTGCTAGGAACGAAGAAGAGGCCATTGAGTTTGCAGTTGACGAATGGAATCCATTAAAAAACAAAGATGTCATTGCACTTGAAGAACAGTTTGTAGACATTATAGGCTGGGAAGCAAGCGTTGAAGAGAATAATTAAACATAAATTTCATTTTTCATAAAATATTCTTGCTTTCTCTGCAAACTCTACTCCTAACCCCCCACCAACTTCCATTAGTTGATCCACTGACCCAATGGGAGGGATTTTATCTAAAGGTGGTTTGATTGTTTTTTTCAGTTCTGCCATCACCTTTTTTACATCAATTATTGTCATATTCCTACTGAAGAAGGGTATGGTTTCAACTATTATCTTTGGGGTTAGTTCTAACTTATTCTGCTCTTCTACTAGAAACATGTAAGCTTTACACAATAGTTTATCCCTCTGCTTCCAATCTTCCTCCTTGAAAACGGCTAACAGAAGAGGTTCCAATTTTTCAGCAATCTTGAGTTTACTAAAAACTGTTCCAAACCATTTTGTATATGGCGTATACCTTCTGCTCAACAGAAAGGCAAGTCTCATAACATATCTTATAAGACGGGAAGATTCTATTTTTGATCCAATTTCATCTTCCACCTCACCTGTTCTTCCAGCAAAAGCTATCTCTTGAGCAATGTGTTCCCATTCAGATAATAGTTTGTACTTCCAAACATTTTCAGGCAAATAAGCAAATTTGTCTCGAACTTCCAATAATTCTCCAAGAGAGTCATAGAAAATTTTTCCAGAAGTAAACTCTAATAATTTTTGTTCAGGTAATAGAAGCCAATCTATGTCTGTTAAATCTGTGTTTTCAAGATTAAATTGTTTCTTAAGATATTTATTTACAGTAAAAATTTCTATTCGATGATTTACTTCTCCTTCCTTTATGAATTGCGGGAATTGATTTCCTGAATCATTGAAATCAGGTAAACTCCAATGAGTAGAATGACCTTTGAACTCTAAAGGTAGTTTGGTTCTGAATAATTTAATTAACGAATCATAATGTTTGTCATAACTTTCTGTATCTATGAATAGATATAATCGAAGTCCCCAGTGATGATCTGAAGAAACACTATCATCAAAACCAATTACCTCAGATCCAGGTCCCACTAATGCTGCGGTGTATTTTATATGAGGGTAGGTACTCTCAATAATTCCCTTTACTACTTCTTGGAAGAACATTTCGGATAATTTCAATCCTGGGGTAAACTCCGAAACCATAAACTATCATAGAAGATAGCACTAAAAACATTGTTGATTTTTGTAAATAGAAATGAGAAAAGTAGGAAAAGAAGTTAAATTATACTTTTCTTTTCTTCATGAATTCATCAACTAGCTCTTGGCCTTTTCCAACTTTGTATTTGCACGCTGTTGGAAAACGATCAGAAGCTCTTTTCAAGGCATCTAAAATCACAAAATAATCCTTTGCATATGCTCTAACAGTAACAAGTTCTTGGCCTTCTTTGACACGTGCAGCTCTATCTGTGGGTTTTCCGAAAGATCTCCTCATACCATCTTGAATTCTGTCTGCACCAGCTACAGCCATCATTTTATTTTCTCGTAAAATATGGTGAGGATGAATTCTTATGGTCATATGATACCCTTCAAGTCCTAGATTTCTCTGAAGTATTCTGTTTACTGCTATTCTTGCTGCCTCTAAAGCAGTGTGTCTGATTTGACATTTTTCTTTAGATACTAAATGGATATGTACAGGAAAAACTCCTTTTCGGTTTCCAGCATCATATGCTCTAATTCTAGAATCTGGAACACCTCTAACGAATTTACCGACTCTTGTATTTGCAGGACCACTAACTTTTCTATAGCAACGGGCAGGTCTTTTTCCTATTTTTAACACCTTCTAAATCTTTATCTAGCGGATAGAGCTATTCGTTCTATCTCTAACTTCTTTTTAACTGCTGCACTTGCTTGATCTCCTTTGGAGGCAAGTATTAGTTCTTCAGCAGTAACTTCCTCAACGCTTTTTACGTTATTGAAACTTTTTTGCTTGATTGCATTGGACATATATCTTAGTGCAAGGTCAACTCTTCGGAGAGGAGAAATATCCACTGCAATATGTTGCGCTACACCACCATATGTTAAACGAGTTGTTTCTTCTCTGGGTGCAACGTTGGTAATAGCATCTACTAAAACTTGTATGGGATTTTCGCCAGTTCTTTCATAAATTATATCGAAAGCTATTCTTACAAAATTAATTGCTCTCTGTTTTTTACCGGCATTCTTACCTTTCTTCATCAATTTGTTGGTAAATCTTTCAACGATGCTCATCTCTGCTTTCTTAAACCTTTGATCCTGATATCTACCACCTGAATGTGGAAAATATACAGGTTGAAGAGAGATGTATCTTTGTAGACCTAAATCACTTACTTCTACTTCGCTGAAATCCCATTTATTGAAGAGTTTAATTTCCTCGTGCATTTTGAATCCTCTTACAACTAAATTAGCCAATCATATTTACTTTAAAAATCTAATGTTGAAAGACAATAACAAGAGTTTAAGTATTCATAAAAATAAGGAAAAGAAAAAAAGGTGTGAAGTTGCTTTAGACTTTCAACTTCATCATTATCCAAGGAGCGAGGAGGAGGAAGGCCGGACCAAGCATAGCATATCTAATTAGGTCTAGTGTTAATTCTATGCCTACCCAAGCAACAGCGTTAATGGCAAGATCAAATAGCATTGACACCCCAAAGTAGAAAATGCCGAAGGTTGCACCACCAATCAAAATCCTAACAATGTATTTCCACCATTTATCAATTTCATTATTAAAATTAATTAGCGAACCTTCAACGGTATAGGAAATAGAAAGTGTGGTAAGCAACACAATGAGTTTTAAGGCACCGGAAATTAACTCAATATCATTTTCAACACGATTATAAAGTAAGAAAATTACAATGACAGCAAAAATAGCAGTTACTGCAATAGCTACTAAAATTTTAATTGTTGCAGACTTCTCATTGAGGAAATTCTCAATGTATTCACCAAAGAAAATGTATAATGCTAATACAAGAAAACCTATACCATATCCCATTATCACATCGGTAAACCAATGCACGCCTAAATATATTCTCGAGAAACCAATCAGTAATGGCATTAGAATTGAAAATACAATCATTATTTTCTTTAGAAATATTCCAAGGGTACCCCAAAAGATTGTACTATTCTGGGCATGACCACTTGGTAAGCCAGAAGATATCTCGTCTATTAAACTGTAGTGCTGATATTTAGGTGGTCTTTCTAATCTAAAAATAGCTTTAGCTGAGGTGTTAACAACTGTAGATGCTATTATTAGTGACATTGTCCTGAAGGTTTTCTTCTTATCCCAGAGATAATAAAGAAGGAGCAACATACCAAAGTATACTAAGGATTCTCCCAAATAGGTAATTATATACATAATAAGTTCGAGGGATTCACTCCTATTGGCATAGAAGTAATTAGTTATTGCTGCATCAATTGGATTGGCTCTTTGATAAGAGGTATAAACTATAACTAATGCTGTTGTTATGAGAGCTATTCCAATAGCAGTCATAATGATAGCAATAATGTTTTTCTTTTTCATAATACAGTACAGAGGATTGAGTTTCTTATAAAATCTTGTGAATTGGGTTGTTTTTACTCCGTATTCTTTGTGTATTATTCCAGTAAGACTCACTTTGGTAATTTTTCATTTAGAAAGCTTCAAGAAACCACGAGTAAAGGTTTCACTCTGGTTGAATTTCAGTTGTACTTTCCTCATGATTGCCCTCTTCCTTTTGCTTAGTTACGTGATCCTTGTCATCCATTTTTGAATCCTTTACCTCCTTAAATTTGAGAGAAACTACAATAATAGCAATAATAATTAATATTGCCCCAACTATCTCCCATGGTTCTGGTACAGTTTCAAGAATTAACCAACCCAATATAAAGGCTACAATGACCTCAATAAACATAAAGATAACACTTTCTCCTGCATCTGTTTTTTTCAACCCAACCATGTATATTGCGAAGGCCCCAACTGTACAAACTATTGCAAGATAAAAAATGGAAACTATAACTTGCCAAGTAAATTGTGAGACAATGTCGTTCCATTGTGTATTAATAAAAGCAAAAGGTAGTCCCAAGGTGAGAAAAACAGCTGTCCAAATTAGAGTTCCAAAAAAAACATCTAAACCGGAAGCACTTTTCTCCTTCTCGAAATATTTTTTTGAAGCCAAGATATATAATGTCCATGCTCCACCAGAACAGAGTGTGAGCAAATCACCAAGTAGTGATGAATCTCCATTAAATCCCAATGCAGCAAAATCAAGATTAGTTGTGACTAGAAAAGCACCACCAAAGCCTAGAATTGTACTTACTATTACTCTCCAACTGTATTTTTCAGGTAATATCAACGGAGCTATCAAAGGGACCGTAATGGCATAAAAATTGACAAAAAGAGAGGCCTTTCCTGCTGTTGTATGGTCTTGTCCTAGAAATTGGAATAGGAATGCAAAAGCATTGAATAATCCGATGAGAATTATAGGTCTAGACAGAAGCAGCTTACTGATTCCTTTAAGTTTATACAAAGCAATTGGTAAGAAAACTATTGCAGCTATGGCAAACCTAAGAAAAACAAAAAGTAAGGGATTAATTTCACTGTTCTCAAACCCCCACTGTATAACAACAAAACTTGTGCCCCATAATAAAGCAGCTATGGAAACAAGTAAACTACCTGAAACGGGGGTTTTACTCATCATAGTCTCTAATATTTCTATGAGTTTATATATTAATCTCTGTTTAATTATACTGAGATGTCCCGTTACTCCACGTTGTTATTACTTTTAAAACACATGGGATACGTTAATGGGAGAGTACAGTTTCAAAAACTCTTGTTTCTTTTGGAGAAGAATTATCATATCAATACTGGTTATGATTTTATTCCTTTTAAATTTGGACCATATTGTCAAGTTATCCAAGAGGACATTCAGCATTTAGATGACTATGGTTATATTGAACATGAAGAAGTTGAGAAAGCTGGTGGTGAAATTCTTCATCGTTATCAAATAACAGATCACGGAGAACAATATCTATTGGAAAATGATTTTGGGGACATTTATGATCAAGTTATCCAAGACCTCTGTTATGATTTCAACAACTATAGTCTACGGCAATTGGTGGAGTATGTTTACGAAAATTACCCTGAATACACTGCTCATTCACAAATAAAAGAACAATTTTTTCACCCTAAGCCAAAACAAGAGGATTTCGCATCTGCTGACACTCTTCTGGATCGTAAACCGATAATCACACCTTCCTTTGTCAAATGGTTAGATGAAGAGATCAAAGATACAACAAATAAAATGGATGTTTCAACGGTGCCCACGGAGCAGAGAGCAGATGAGATGAACATAGATGAGATTGTAACCGACATGTTGGATATCGCCTATGAAGACATCGCAACAAAAGCTCAGGAAATCTCAACACAGATAATGCTAGACAACTATAGCGAATCAGGAGATATCAATAACAAAATGTATTTCATTCTTGATATTCTTGAAAATCTTCTTAGTTCAATTCAAGAAAGAGATATAATCGGAGTTTATACAGAATTCGCAAATACTAAGACAAATATCCAGATGCTTGATGAATTAATAGCTCTTCATAAAACCTCATTAAAGTCTGAGCTCGTTAGGCTTCTCTTTGAATACACAGAAGACATAAGTTTCTTCCTAGATAGCATTGATAGAATAATATCATTGTAAAAGAAAAGAAAAAGAAAAGGAGAGAGAAGTAGTTTATTTATTGCTTAATGTAGCGCGAGCGGCAGCTAATCTAGCTATTGGTACTCTAAATGGACTGCAAGATACGTAATCCAAACCGATTCTATAACAGAAATCTATAGACTGAGGATCCCCACCTTGTTCACCGCAAATCCCTAATTCAATTTCAGGATTTGCAGTTTTTCCATCTTCTACACATATCTCCATTAATCGTCCGACACCTGTTTCTTCTATTGAAACAAATGGATCATCTTTGATTATTCCTTGTTCCACATATTTGGAGATAAATGGACCAGCATCATCTCTGCTAAAACCTAAAGTCATTTGATGAAGATCATTAGTTCCAAAACTAAAGAATTGGGCCCCTTGTTCTCCACCTGCAATTTCACTACTTGTTAAAGCTGCTCTGGGTACTTCAATCATTGTTCCCACAAGATACTTAAATTCGATACTCTCTTCTTGCATCACTTCCTTAGCAATGCGATCAATGATTGTTCTTTGGTGTTCGAATTCTTTTTGGAACCCTACAAGAGGAACCATTACTTCTGGAAGTACTTCTTTGCCGCTTTTGATAACTTTAGCAGTTGCTTTGAATATTGCACGAGCTTGCATTTCTGTTACAATTGGCATTGTAATTCCGAGTCTACAACCTCTTAAACCGAGCATAGGATTTTGTTCCTTCATTTCTCTTACAACGTCTAACATATCAGCTGTTTCCTTGAAATCGTCATCCTTCTTTCCTGCTAATTTTGCTTCAAAAATCTCAGTCATTAATTCTTCTTCACTTGGCAAGAATTCATGTAGAGGAGGATCAATCAAACGTATAATAACAGGGTAGCCTTTTGAAACATCAAATATGCCTCGGAAATCCTCTTCTTGAACAGGTTCTAACTGATCAACATAGTGTTTTCTTTCTTCATCAGTTTTGGCTAAAATCATACCTCTAACTAAATCAAGATTATCAAAGAACATGTGTTCTGTTCTACATAGACCTATACCTTTAGCTCCAAATTCTAAAGCCTTTATGAATTGATCAGGTTTATCAGCATTAGCTTTCACACCAATTTTAGCGGTTTCATCACACCAATCTAAAATTATATTCATTGAATCTGGCAAGTTAGCTGGCCTAGTAGGCAGTTTACCAGCATAGATTGAACCATCATCACCGTCGACAGTAATCCAGTCTCCTTCCTTAATGGTTATACCCTTAGCATAAAGTTCGTTTTTCTCAACATCAATAGATATTCCACCTTTTTCACTTCCAACAATGCAAGCTTTACCAATCTGTCTTGCAACAATTGCAGCATGGCTTGTTAGACCGCCTTTCATTGTTAGAATACCATTACTGGCAGCCATACCATGAAAATCGGATGGGTTTGTCTCTACCCTTACTAGAATTACATCTTTATTTTGTTTTGCTACTTCTTCAGCTCTATCGGCATCAAAAATAGCAAGTCCAGTCGCAGCAGCAGCTCCAGCAGCTAAACCTGAGCCAAGGAGTTTATCACTTAATTCATGTTTAATTTGTTTGATTGGAGCATTAGCGTTTATTTGTTGCCAATCAATAGATGGGAATAAAGCATTTTCAACATCACTTGGAGTGATCCTCATGATAGCCTCTTCCTTAGTGATAACGCCCTCATTAACTAAATCATAAGCAATTTGACTTGCAGCGATTCCAGTTCTTTTACCATTTCTTGTTTGAAGCATGTAGAGTTTTCCTTGTTGAATTGTAAATTCCATATCTTGCATGTCTCTATATCTAGTTTCCAAATTCCCAGAAATCTCTACTAATTCATTATAGAGGGGGGGCATCTCGTCTTTGAGATTTGCAACTGGTACTGGGGTTCTAATTCCAGCAACAACATCTTCTCCTTGAGCATTAATGAGATATTCTCCGTAAATTCCCTTACTTCCATCGGATGGGTTTCTTGAGAATGCTACACCGGTTGCAGATGTTTCTCCTAGGTTACCATAAACCATTATCATAATATTGACGGCAGTTCCTAAATCATGTGAAATGCCTTGATGGTTTCTATAATCAATAGCACGTTTATTATTCCAGCTTTTAAAAACAGCCTTAACTGCATCAGATAACTGAACACGTGGATCTTGTGGAAAGTCTTCGCCCAAATGTTCTTTATAGATTTCTTTGTATTTTTGGACAAGTTTTTTGAGTTCTTCAGCAGGTACTTCTGTATCAGATTCTACTCCGAGTTCTTCCTTGAGTTTTTTCAATTCTTTCTCAAAAAATGTTTTGCTGACACCTTTTACCACATCAGCATACATGTAAATAAAACGACGGTATGAATCATAGGCGAATCTTGGGTCTTCAGACACCTTTGCCAACCCTTCAACGGAACTATCAGTTAAACCAAGGTTCAATACTGTGTCCATCATTCCAGGCATGGAAATAACTGATCCACTCCTTACAGAAACTAAAAGGGGATCATTTTCATCTCCCAATTTCTTCCCTGCGGAATTTTCTAATCCTTGTTGTGCTAATTCTATTTGTTCTTCCAACCCTTCAGGGTAGGAGTCGTTATTCGCTAGAAAATGAAGACAGGCTTGAGTTGTTACTACATAACCTGGTGGTACAGGCAGCCCCAAATTTGTCATTTCAGCTAAATTTGCTCCTTTTCCACCTAGCAATGGTTTCATTTCTGCTTTTCCTTCACTTATAGCTTTACTAAAAAATTTATAGACATATTTTTCTGTCATCGTAAAACACCTTTATGTAAGTAATTATCTATTCTAAAAGAACAGCACGATTAGTTTTTTTTAACGTTATGTTTGAACTAAAATTTATTTTCAAAGATAAAACTTAACAAATGGATGTCCATTTTATCTTTGTGAAAGATAAACTTATTCTATTGACAAATGATGATGGAATTAAATCCATTGGCCTAAATTCTGTTAGAGAAGAACTTGCCAAAATAGCTAAAGTGGTGTGTTTTGCACCTGCAGAAGCTAGTTCAGCTGTATCAAAGGCTCTTACATTCCATAAACCCATACGTTTCTCACAAATAGATTATGATGATGGTTCAACAGGCTACAGTACAACTGGTGCACCAGCTGATAATGTTCTTGTGGGCATTCATGTTCTAAAAAAGAAACCTAACATGGTTGTAAGTGGAATTAATTATGGAGATAATTCTTCAATTCATTCAATTTTAACAAGTGGTACTTGCGCTGCCGCATTCGAAGCAGCTTTCAATAATGTTCCAGCAATTGCTTTTTCAGCTGCTTTATCTGATGATGCACAACTTATTGAACAAAAAGGAATTAATTTTGATAGAATGGCAAAAATATCTAGTATGATTGTTGAGCACACATTGGATATGGAATGGCCAAAGAGTCTAGCTTTTCTAAACGTAAATTACCCTACTGAGATTACAGAAGAAACAAAGGTATATATCACAAGGCCTGCGTTTTATAAATACGATAACTACATGGTAGAGAAGAAAGATCCACGAAAACTCCCATACTTATGGTTGTGGGGAGAACAGAAAAAATCTTTTCCTGAAAACACCGATACATGGGCAGTGCAAACCATGAAAAGTATTAGCATATCCCCCATAGGATTAAACTTTCATGAAAAATCAGATCAGTCATCCAATTTACTGAAATCGGTTCAAGAAAACATTTCAGATAAGATATGATGTGGTTCTAACTGTAAACAACAGCTGAAAGAAATATTGCTCAATCTTGCCAAAAAACAGAAAATGTTTTCGAAAGAAGAGTAAAACTAAAACTATGTTAGTTAGAATTGGCATAGCAGCATACATGCAAGGAGTATCAGCTAGTACTAGGAGGAGGTGGGAGAAGGAAGAAAAACTCCTCCCTTGCAAGAGGACAAGAGGAGCAAGCAACTGAAAACAAATTAGTAGAAGATATGATCGCTCTCGTCACTTCTTTTGCAGGGAGGTTGCACAGACAGAGGAGAGGAAAAGCACCACAGAACCAGTGAGATTCTTCGGGTTTAAATAGCAATTTAAGGATTATACGTACGAGTAGAAGATGGGCACACAAGCAGCAAGCACCTCTAAAACTTCTCCACCTATTAACTTAGACGAGGTGATGAGGAGTTATCAGGTAGCGTTGAAGTGTGTATCCCCCTCTCAACGAGAAGAAATCAACCGAAGAATTAGGAATTTAGAAGAGAGGCAGCACGACCTTCTCAGTCAAGATGTAGTTAAGAAAGCTTTAGACCTCTACCGCACTAACCCTAAAGAACGCTACTTTGTCCGTCAGGTAGGGAAAGCAGTGGGGAAGAACCCTAACATCGCTGAGAGCGCTTACCACTGGCTCCAGATAGCAGTAAAAGGGAAGATAGACAAAGAGAAGAAAGTGCAAGGGTTGCTCAACTTCTTGCATAAGAACCCTCAACAGCTGGTGGAATGGATGATTTTTGGTCGCTCGCCTTATACAGAACAGAGTTTGGGAAAATATTGGAAACTACAGAGAAGGTACGTCATTAACCTTCTGACCAGTTCTAGAATGCAGCTAGATAGTTTTAGCAAGAAGAAACAGAGGAACTACTATTTCTCTAATAATCTGGTGTTGAATGGAGCTTTACCTACTTACAAGCAACAAGATGTGGTGCAAGCAATCGATGATGTTCTGACTCACCAGACCAATAATTTCTCACAACTTCCTACCCTCACGAAGAATCAGCAAGCTTTCAAAAATAAACTTAAACTCTTGAAACAAGAACAACATGTTGTTGCTCCCTTTCTCACCTCGTGGATCAACAGCTTTCACCCTTCTCGTTGGAAAAGTCTCAAAAAATTAGCTAAGGAATTAGCAGAAATAATGGGTAAGCCTACTCGAAAACTCTTTTCTGCCGTAAGGCAGGTGGTAGTTTTCACACTCTTTGACCAGTTCATGCAGAGTGTCCCTCAATTATTACAAGGTTTACCTGTAGACAAGCTTGTTCCTCTCCCATTCAAACGTAAAAAACAAGGAAGATTACCAGTAAAACTACTAATGAAAAAAGATTATGTTATCACCCGTGAAGGGAATGCAAAAGATTTGACCAGACAAGTAAAGAACCATGGTAGAACCACTTTAGGTTTTCCACAAATGGGCAAGAAGAAACTTACTGCTCAAGTTCTCTTTCCCCCCAAAGTCTTGGAATACGTAAAAAATGGTGCAGAAATTAAGGTTTTCCAAGTGAACAGCGGCAGTGCTCCCTGTTTCAAACCTCGAGTAGATGTGGTCTTAGAGGGGACACATAACAGTTTCCACTCTCACAAACTTCTCCACACTTATCTCCCAAAGATTCCTAAAGGTAAGAAACAAGTGCTGGGGTTGGATATCAACCGCTTGGGAGAGTTTATGGTAGCGTTTAACACCTCTGTTTCAGTCCCGAAGGATTTGA
>DAOVER010000040.1 GCA_030668875.1 Candidatus Heimdallarchaeota archaeon | reverse complement strand
CATAAATATGGCGAGTTTTCGCCAAGCACTACCCATATATCAGCACTTTCCTATATAAACTCGTAGAAAAATGGAAGAAAATTGGAGAGGTATTAACCATCACCACCTCAACATGCAATGGGGGACAGCTCAGAGACTTCTAGCAAGATTGAATAAGATTTTAATCATCTTTTGCTAACGGTATCTATGTACATTTTCGCAGTAGTAAGAGACCTCTATGTAATGGCAATTATAATGTTTAGCTATGGGGTTATGGCGGTATGTATAAATGTACCTTCCACGACTCTAATTCAAGAATCAGTGCCCTATGAATTGCAAGGAAGAGTATTTGGAACTCAGCAGCTATTGCAAAATTTTGCACAATTAATAGGAATGGGAATAGTGGCTCTTATTGCGGAATATGTTCTGCCAATGTATGTACTACTAGGAAGCTCAGGAATACTCACAATTACGATTATTATAGGACTTATCTATTCAGGAAAGAAGGGATTGATGGGATCAGATTATCCCGAAGAGAGCTTATCTGATAAGCTTATGAAAGAAAAAACGGAAAGTACTCAATTAAGTGAGGTCCCTACAATTCATTCATTAGAGTCATAGTAGAACCTGAGAACAAAAACCATTCGTCCTTCTTGTTCTATAGGGGGTTGTGTTGTTATCCATAATCGATTTATACACAAAACCTGTTACATAATATTCAAGAATCTTATTCAGTTAGTGACTTAAAAGCGTTTTTTATATCTTCTGCTATCATTTTTCTTTTAGATTTCTCGATGAGAAGATTTTTACCTGTAAGAATATATGAAGGAAAGACTCTGCTGTTTTTATAAAAAAACTCATTTTGCCTTATTTTGTAAGTTGAGCCCTTGGGAATCGCTTTTTCACCAATTGTTCTTTTAGATATATAATTAAATGCTCTAATTGCAACATCACTGTTAAGAATATATGCTTTAGCATTAGGAAAAAGGCTAATTTCTTTCTCAAGAATTTCTGAACAATTTTTAATGACATTGGTGGGCACAGAGTATTCTAGCTTTGCACATTTGATTGCAGTAGTTATGTAGACACCTAAATCGATGATATCGTTAATGGAGGAAACATCATATCCTGCATCTTTGAAGAGTTGTAATGTAGTTTCCATGTAGTAAGGCTCACCTTTAGCGTAGAAATAATCATCAGGTTTATCTGAAGGAGCTTCTGAAATCATAATAATGTTTATTTTTTCTACATCTAATTCTATGTTAGGTATAATGTATCCTTCTTTGTTAATATTCTCACAGGGAAAATTTTCACATGAGACTTGATTACAAATCTGCATATTATCTAGTTGTGTTTTGGATATTTAAAACATAACTGCAAAAAACAGAAAATAAAATTTAAGTCTTTGGAAGAGTAGAGTATAGTAAAGTGATTGGAGTTACAACTTACGACTCACAAGGAAAAGAAAAAAATGTAATAAGAAACAGATTTGATAAATAAGTATCTCATTGGATTTTTATTGAACGTCAATATTGTCTTCCTGATCTTTTTTGCAGAACCAGCTCTTAATTCCAGCAGTCATTCTTGATTTTCCACTTGTTAGACCAATTAATGCGGCAAGTAGAATTATACCGATGATAATAAAGAATAAAACTACTAAGCTTGCAGGAATCCAAAGAGGAGACAGTACCCATAACCAAGACCAATCAATTACATGTGTTAATTTTAATATAAGGAAAATTATCAAAAGAAGTGTGGGTAAACCCATCCCGCCACCAGCACTTTTACGTCTATTTTTGTTTGTCATTTCAGATAAATTATTGCTGTTTAAGTTTAAATAGCTTTCCAAAAGAACTCCTATTTCAGTCTTTAGAAGGGATTTAAGTCCCTCTTTGTAAAACTGTGAACTAGTAAAAATGATTTTTTCATTTTACTGCAAAGCCTTTATTTAATCGATGAAAAACCTTTTATTCTACTTTTCCACAAGTAGAGTCGGTGGAATTGTGTCTTCTGTGAAAATTGTTGATAAGGAAAGACTTGATCAGCTTGCTGCGAAAATCCTACTTAAAACAGGTAAGAAATTAACCCAACAAGATTTACTTGGTTTATGCGTGCAGTTTACTGACGAGAAGTTAGATGAGTTTATAGCAAATATTCTTAGAGCAAGTAGAGTGTGGGATGAAGAAGAGATACGTTCCTTGGGAAAGAGATATATCTCAGATCTAGGAGAAGGAACAGAATCTTTATCCGAAGAGGTAGATGAAGTTTTGTATGGAGATGAATAGTTGATTTTAGTTGACACTAATGTTTTTGTTGCATTTCTGAATAATAGAGATAAGAATCATCAGCGAGCAAAAGAATTGGTTATCAAGCTCCTTTCAGGAGATTATGGAAGCAGATATACAATATCAGAAGTGTTTACAGAAACTGCAACTTTTTTATTCAAGAAAACAAGAAGAATCGATGTTGTAACAAAAGCTTGGAATTTAATTTACTCAGAAGAAGAAGCTTTAGTTCAACCTGTTGTCATAAGAAAAGAGGATATAGACAAAGCATGGATTATTTTTCAAAAGTATACAACACAAAAAAGACCTCTGAGTTTTGTTGATTGTCTATTGATATCTGTATCTCAAACATACGAGATAGATACGTTAGCAAGCTTTGATTCAGAATTTGACGGAATATTAAATAGAGTGTACTAAAAGAATTATTATAACATAAATTGCTTTTTGCATTTTTCTGCAAAAGTAATTTTCTAAGATATCCTTCCAGTAAGCTCGTCCTTACAAGAAGGCATTTAATTAGAAGTAACCTTTGTTTATTCAGATTATTTACAAATTGAATTGTAAAATTCTTCTTATTTTTTCTAATTATATCTTATTTCACTTCACAATTCACTCTATTTGTAAATATGTACCCATCAACTACTAACCAAACTAAGTTTCCAGGATAAGCCACCTACTCCGCCCACAGTAGGTATACCATAACAATTAGGGGAGCACCAACCAAATTTCATTGATGCCCTTAATCATTTGTTGAGAAGTTATTGCTGAACCAACTAATTTCAAAGGTCCATCATAGTCGAGTAAGTATAGTGAGTTTTTCTTAAAAGCCAAGATATATGAATTATTTCTAGCAATTGTATCAAATGAAAATGTAACATCATCAACCCCTTCATTCTTGCTTTTTAATACCACTTGATATCCTAATCCAATCAAAGAATCATTGAAATCATGGTTCCAGTCATTATAGCTATCGATCATAGCAACGATTCTCCAGAGAGCCATTCCTTCATAGTTATTTACTCTATCACCTTCTTGAATTGAATATGTAAGACGATGAGGATTTTCAGGATTTTGACTTGGACAACATATTGCAGCTTCATAGTAAGTACTATCTAATGTATAGTTTATAAAACCATGAAGACTAACTTCCCAGTAGGTTTGTGATTCTCTAATTTCTATGTTTTCAACATATTTTACCCAAAGGTGACCATCTGTTAAATACCCACTTGAAGATAAATAGCCAATTCTTAAAGGCCCACCCGTTAGTTCTGAAGCTCCAATTTCCTCATAAAGAAGTACCATAGTAACATCATTTATACCTGCATCATCTCCAGTCTCATTATAGGTTGTAACTTTGCCTTCGATCATATTATTTGTATACGTTACTTTGTAGATGTCACTAGCAGTTACAACCATTTCCTCCTCACTTAATATTCCACCTATTTCCTCAAGAAGAGTCAAAATTGGTATTCCTTTATATTGATAAGGACCAACTATTGATGTTGTTGTTTTTTTATAACCCCCATATCCAGTAATACTACCAGAAAGATCTTTAAGTTCATTCAGAGTGAAATCAACAATTTCATCACCATTTTGTAAAGTCAAAGCAATATCTCTATTTGGAGGTTCATAAAAAAGCCCAAAATATAAGCCTAATCCCACACCAGTAAAAATTATTGAAGTGATTAATACAGGTAAAAGAATATGTTTAAACTTCGTCATTTGTTAGGCTTTTACTTGCCATTCTAAAAATTTTGTGAACAACAAATGAAGATCGTTGACTAAAAAGCATTAAAAACAAAAGTAAAATATTCCCTTTTCTCTTTCCTTCTGTTTTTTTTAAGCAAAATTGATAAAGAAATTGTCGATAATGTTGATAGATACAGATATGAGCGACGTAAGTTCTGAACAAACTGGGGAACCATTAGAAAACAATCAACGTGTTTCTATTCGACAGCGAATCTATATTGGTATCACCAAATCTGGTTCTGATATGTTCGGTGTTCTTTTCATGGGGGCCCTGTTTGGTTTTTATGTTGATATTCTCCACATGGATCCTATCAACTATGGAACAGTAATGATTATCTTCGCCATATGGAATGCCATTAACGATCCTATTTTCGGTTATATGTCAGATAAAAAGAGAATGGACAAAAGAGGAAAAAGATCTTTCTTTATACGGTTATCAATACCATTCTATTTTGTTGGTTTTCTTATGTTTTGGTTAGCCTCTCCTGAATGGTCACAAATTTCACTCTTCATTTTCTTACTTGTTTCACTCTTTATTTTTGATACAGGGTTAACTATTGCTGGTTTGAATATTAGTGCAATTCAAACTGATCAAACCTCTAGTACAAATGAACGAACTAGAATAATGTTGATTTCTATGTTACTTAGTATGATCCCTGTTGGATTAGCTTCTATGACACCCAATTTGGTTCTTACTTCAACACTAAGTACTATTGCTATGTCATTGATTTTCATTTCTATTGGTGTAATAGCACTTATTCTGATGATTTATGGTTCAATAAAACTGAAAGAAAAATCACTTGAAGTTAAGCATGTAGAACCTTTACCAATCTTGGTAGCAATTAAAGAAACTTTCAAATCTAAATCCTTCATATTTTTTGTAGTTTTTTCCTTCATGATGAATGCTGTTGCAATTAATCTCTTAGCAGTTATTCCCTTATACTATAAATACGTCTTTCAGCTGGATCAAATTCAGATTTTAATTATCACAGTGGCTACAGGAGTCTTTTATATCCCTATATTATTTGCTTTTGAGAAACTACAGAAGAAAATTGGTCTTCGTTACACGTTCTTCCTAGTAATTGTATTACTGATTCTAGGATCCACAGGTCTTTTTTTTGCACAATCAGTTGTTTTTATGGCGATTTGTTATGGAGTCTGTTTATGGATGTCAACAGTATGGTGGCTTCTAGTCAACCCCATGGTTGGAGATATCGCTGATGAAGATGAACTCAAAACAAACAATAGAAGAGATGGGATGTTTTTTGGGACAAACGCCTTAATCACCAAACCAGCATCCTCACTGATAATATTCGTTTTTTCTGCAATAATTCAATTTTATGGATATAATTCTAAATGGGATGTTCAATCAGCTCAGGCAATTATGGGTATAAGACTTGGTGTGGGGATTTTACCACTCATTTTTCTTGTGCTTGCTCTTATCTCGTTATTCTTCTATCCTTTACATGGAAAGAAGCTAAAACAAATAAAATTGGAGCTAGATGATCTTCACAAGGAACCGGAATGATTTAATTCTTAGATATATCTAGAAGGGGTCCTAGTTTCTAAATGATAAGCTATATGAAATGAAAAAGACTTCTGAAAGATTTATCCATCCGAGGGGGATAATTGTTTTATAACATCAAAAATCCTTATTTCAGGCAATCCCACCGAATGATAAACTTCCTTTAGAGTTCTGGCTAAGTTAGATACACGAAAATTGTTCAAATCTTCCTCATCATCAAAGAAAAGGATGCTTCCGTACTGATCTGTTCTTTCGTCTTTCATATATACGATCTGTTTCAATCCTGGAACGTTCATATATTGCTTCTCTCTATCTTCAGCTTTTTCCATTACCTCATCAAATGACAAACTACTTCTGAAATGGAAGGTAAGTACTTTCATAGACATACTTAGTGCAAAATGACTTTTTAATCTATTTGTCATAGAAGAAAATTGTTTTTATAAAGCCAAAACTCTCCTCTTGCAGATTTAAGGGGAAAATCAAGCTAAACAAGCGAATTAAAGAATTAAAAACATGTTGTGGTGGGAATGATTTTTCCCAAGTCGATTTAGAAAGTACTCTAGTTTAATCATTATTCTTAGGGACGTTCTGTATATTGTTAAAAATGGGTGTCGAACTTTAATGATGAGATGTTTTTTTCTATGTAATTGGTCATTTCAATACGATCAGCTAGAACTAGTTCCTTTTCTTCAACTTTTTTTCTTAAAAGGAGAGCTGCTTACTATGCAAAATATATCCGATGAAAAAAAGAAAAAGATAAGATGTTTAGCTCGATCGTATTGTACTATTTTATCAAAAATCCCATTCGAAAAAGGGATGATGCTATACTCAAAAACACATGAATATTTACAAACTGGTTCAGCTAGATGGAGAATAACTAGAAACATGTGTTTTCCCAAAGATAGGAAAATGTTCTAATAAAGAACTCTGAACTATGTATTGATGAAAAAAATAGGAATCATTGGTGGCTTAAGCGCTGAATCTACTATAGAATATTACAAAATTCTAGTTAAAGAGTATAACATAATAAAAGGAGGGGCGTCTTCTCCTTTGCTTATAATTGATAGTCTAGACTTAGAGGTTGTGAGAAATTTGATGGTTGATAATTCTTGGGAGAAGGTTTATCAGATCATCCTTAAATCAGCCAAAAATTTGGAAGATGCTGGAGCGGAAATTATTATCATTGCAACCAACACTATCCATAAGATTTTCGAAAAATTAACAGTGGAAATCAACACTCCAATGATAAGCATTATGGATGCAACTGCAGAAGCGATAAAGGAGAAAGGAATAAGGAGAGTTGGGTTGCTTGGAACAATTTTCACAATGCAAGCTGATTTTTATCAAAACTCTTTGAACAAATATGGTATTGATGTAATTGTACCTAACAAGGAAGATCAAGAGTATGTTAATACAGTTATCTGGGAAGAATTAACGCATCATATTCTTACACCAGAATCAAGGGAAGGTTATCTGGATGTAATTAAAAGATTAAAATTCAAGGGGGCAGAAGGGGTAATATTAGGATGTACAGAAATACCCCTATTAATCACTCAAGAAGATAGTCCTATACCAGTATTCGATACAACAACATTACATGCCTTAGCAGCTTTGAAAATGGCTATAAAATAAATGGAGAAGGGCTAGATTCTCCTCAGATATTTTTCATCTTTCATCTGTAAATTAAAGTTAAAGTAAAGTTGTTTTAGAATAGAGGGTAAATAGTCATGCAAAATTTAAATCTATGAGTTTTGATAAATTGATACGAGTTTGAAGTTGTAAAATTTGATTTTTTTCAGTTTCTGTAACAATCTTAGTTAAAACCTCCGAGTTGTTAAAATCACTCAATAAATTACTCATCTTTTTTAGAGGTAAGTAAGAGTTTCCCATGAAAACATAACAAATATTGAGATTCTGCTCAGTTTTAAGTAAACAAGAATATTCTTGGAAACGGAATCTGACAATTTTGTTGTCAGCTCTTTTTTCATCACAAATATGTTGAATCTTTTTTTGAATATTAGAGATTTTTTCAGGATCAAAAGGCAATGAAGAATAAGAATCAGAATACAACACTGCTCCTCCCTTATTAGACATAATGAAATAACAGGGGGATTCTGAATCATAATGCACATCGGCATAATTTATCCACTTTCTAATCATATTATTCAGCAAAGTTTCAATATGAGTATACTCTAATCGATCTTCTAATGTTGGGAGATGTTGGGTGAAATCCTCCCATACGTCCAACTGATTCAATAAAATGTCATATTCATTAGAAAGTAATATTTCTAATCTCACTAATCCTTTTTCACGGGCTATCTCCTGTGCAAGTTCAAGCAGCTCAAAAGCTTCTTCTACTTTTAGCTCTAATATGAATATTTTGGATTGTAGGAAATGTAACTCAATTAGAAGTAAATGAGAATCGCGCATTGTTGCAATTATTGCAAGCCTTTTAGTGTACTCACGAAGTTCTTCTAATAATTGTAAGTTATTGGAGTCTCTAATCTCTTCTAGAAGAATATCACAAAGGTTGAGATATGCTCTCTCTGTTGTCTGATAATAAGTTATCTCTTGATCAACCAATTCAATTAGAATTTGTTTAGCTTTTTTCTTGCTTTCCTTATCAATATACGACCTAAGAAACAGCGCAGTAGAAAGAGAAAATATCTGATTGACAGCAGCTTCGTTAACAGACTCCTTCAATTCTTTTAGCTTTTCATAGTACTCTGTTGCCTTTTCCTGCTGATTCTGCTCAAGATTTACTATTATAATCTGCAAGTAATTTTCAGCAACTTGAGAATAGGCTCCATAACTATCACGAACTTCTAAAGATTCTTTATAGTAAGTATAAGCCTTAGTTAAGTTACCTTTCTGGTAATAGCTATCTCCTAGAAGACTCAGAACAACAGCAACGAAATATTTATCGTGGGGTTTTCTTATAATTTCTAGCTTCTCCAATTGCATTTTCAACGCTTTATCAACATCCCCTTTTACCCAAGATATGCGTGTTTCTATAAGCATACGAGTGTGAGTAGATTGATGATCTGTGAAAGAAAGGTGTTCCTCTAATTTAACACACCTATCGTTAAATGTTGAAGCATGACTAGTATCCCCGGACATTGCATAATATAGAGCAACAGCAAAACAAGCATGCCAGATAGTGTTTATAATCCCTAATTCTTCAGCTTTCTGAAGATATTCCAAGGAATGATTTATAGCTTTTTTGCAATCCCCCATGTTTCCATAAATGCTTCCCTTTGTTGCATGAGTCATGGCAATTCCATATTTATCATCGATTTCTAGAAATAGATGTAAAGATTGTTCAACATATTTTAAGGCCAAGGAGTTCTTTGTTTTGTAGAGAAAATTCCAAGCTATAAAGATAAGAATGTCAGCATAATAAAATTGACCTTGAAATTCTAGAAAGAAATAAGACAGTTTTTCTACAAGAGACATATTTACATCATAATTAGATCCAAAAATAACATTTCGAAATTTGATATGAAGTAATAAAGGTATTTTGCTTTTCTGTGCTCCTGAGAGAGAATCTATAGCGTTTAAGAGTTCCTCCCTTGTTTCCTTTCCTTTTATCAATTTATCGAACTTCTCTAGAATGGCATGAATATTCCCATTTTCAGAAATCAGCTCATTAAACACTTGCTGCGTTTTCTGTGAAATATCATGAAGTTTGTCATAATTTCTAGCTCTTCGGTGAGCAAAAAGAAGAAGTGTAATAGATTCAAGGAGGTTTATTTTATTATCGTAGTATCTAGCTTCATTTTTCTCTAATAAGTCAATTGCGTCATAGAGTCGACCTTCTAAGATAAGTTTCTTAGCTTTCTCCAGAATCATCAGTTAAACACGCTTGTATTGAATCATGAATAGGAGTCATTCTTTGATTATAACTTTATCCAAAAAAATAGAAAAAAGATAAAGAAAAGAGAATTCTACTGTTTCCTCTTTCTTTGAATTATGTAAGTTATGGGAATAAAAGTCAATATAAACAAGTAATAGGGGAAGGTTGCTTCTTCTGTACTATATGGTTTGGCTAATGGATAAAGATCACAACAATTTGCAGTTCCGTCAATGCTATAATTACCTTCACCGTCCCAATCATTCCAGTAATTTCCCTCAAGTGTTGTTTCATCATACCAGATGTTGCATGCTCCATGATCAGTAGCTTGTGCCTGACCTGTACCTGCAAAATTGCTAATGAAATTATTATGGTGTATTATATTGTTACAACCTCCAACGGCTATTTTTACCCCAGATTCACTTTGGTATTCTATCTGATTATAAGCTATTAAGGAATCATTTGAATATTTATTTTCTATTCCAATATAGACATTGTTTCTTGCAGTATTTCTTGTAACAGTAATATTTTCAGAATTAGCAAAAATTATTCCCGCGCCATTATTTCCATCACAAATATTTTCCGTGATAGTAACTGAAGAACAATTTTCAAGTCTGACACCAAGTGTATTATATGGTCCAAGCGTATTCTTTGCTATGTAAACATCGTTAGTGTTCTCTAGCCATATACCATATTTCATATTGACTTCACAAAGATTTTCCAACATCTGAACCGTTCCTTCTGCTACATCAATTATTTTTATTCCATGATAACCGCCCTTAAGATGGCAATTTCTAATAATAAAATACTTCGTAGTATTGGCAATATCTATATTACTGTAATAGGTTCCAGCTGATATTTCTAGATTCTCGATAATGTAAGGATCAGTTTCAGTACCAGACCCACTAAAACCTAAGGTTTCAAATACTTCATCAGAGTGTATCTCTATTCTGTCAGATGGTACTAACAAGCTTTCATCAAAAGCTAGTACATCATTACCCATCTGGAAATATAAAAGGAATAAAGAGAGACAAAACAGAATTATTATTGATTTCAGTTTGTTTTTTATCTTCATCATTTCACCCTCTTAAGTTCTATAATCTTCTGCTTGAAATATACCCATTGGGAATATCCCTTCTGTAGGAAGATTAGGAATTTTATCTATTATTGCTTTAATTGAATCTATATCTTTGGCATCCCATTGACACAAAATCTTCTTGATAAGACCTTGTTCATTTAATATTGCCCAACTCTTAACCCAGTAAGCATCAGCATTGCTATGAGCTTTGACGGCCTGACCGACAGGTGTTAAAGCTTCTATTGGTGCTGGTTCTGGAAAAGGGTGGATCGCTAAATATTTCGACATTTTTTTACCTCATTTTATGTATGTACCAAAAATACAATGCACGTATGTGCACGTTTTCACTCACATACATATGTGTCTATATTGAGACACATATAAATAGTTTTTGGAAAAAATGAGTAGGAAATACAAAATAGGAAAGAGGAGTCAGTGAAAGAACTAAGATTCTATTGCTTCAGAAGCTTCTTCTTTAGATATTCCAGGTTCTTTTTGTTTTGTTCTTATTGGAACGGTTTTGATAAGATCAGATACACCTATTTCCTTCAGAAGAGTAGAATAAGCATTTGTTAAAAAGAATTGCTTGAGTTTGTACCACGAGGTTTCAGTGATTATTGGAAAACCCTTGAAATCCAGAGAACAGGCATGTTTTCCTTCGGTTAAGTTCTCCTTTTTAGCTATTTGTCCACATTTAAGACAAAATTTCCATCTGTGGTGTTGAGCATACAATGCTTCAGCTGTTTTAGTATAAGTGGTTAAGCCAACATTAAATGGGACTTTCCATAGTTGCATAACGAAATTCTTTGCAATTTGCTGAATTTCTATTTTTTCACTGTCTTTTATGTCGGGCATGTCAACCACCTGGTTATTACTCTCAAGTGTATTAGTTTATGGATACATATTAATTTTTCTGTTAACCAAGACAAAAAAGTTCCAGGAAATTAGAAACTATGAAAAGAAAGAATAGAAAAGAGTTGTAAAAAGGATAAAAAAGGATTAACAGCTATATTTTGTCAATCAACACATCAATTCAATCACTTGCGGGTACAGCAATTGGGCTCTTCTTTTTGGATCCACCATAGTTTGAAGATTTCTTCTTGGAACCGCCATAGTTTGAAGATTTCTTTCGCGATCCACTATAGTTTGAAGATTTCCTTTTGGAACCACTATAATTAGAGGATTTCTTTTTGGATTCACCATAGTTTGAAGATTTCTTTGATTTTGCTTGTATAGTAATCTGCTGATTTTCACTGAAATAGAGCCTCTGAATTGGTTTCTGCATGAATTTTTCTATTTCGCGGATCATTTTCATTTGATCATCAGTAACAAGTGAAATTGCCTTTCCTTCATTTTCCATTCGAGATGTTCTTCCTATTCGATGGACATATATTTCTGGTCCTTCTCTCGGTATATCAAAATTGAAAATGTGGGTTACATGAGGAATATCTAATCCTCTTGCAGCAACATTTGTAGCTATTAAACAATCAATATTTTCCTTTCTGAATTCACTCAAAACACGTTCTCTTTGGTTTTGTGTTTTATCTCCATGTAATGAGCTGAATCTCATATTGAGACCTTTTTCTTGTATTAAACGCTTTTTAAGTTTGTCGCCCCATCTCCTTGTATTAACAAAAATAATCGAAGATTTGGGTTGTTCCATTTTGAGTAAGGTGACAAAACTAGCATACTTCTGACCAGCCTCTCTAATTTTATAATAATACTGCTTACAGCTAGCTACTGTTATATCATCCTTGCTGACATTTAACTCAACAAGCCTTTCACCATTACTAAACTGACGAGCTATCTTAGTTATCTGTTTGAGCATTGTTGCTGAAAATAGTAATAAGCGAGGGGAAACACCTTTCATTGCGTCAAACAGAATGTACTTTATATCAGGTAGGAAACCCATATCTAGCATTCTATCTGCTTCATCTAAAACAACAAATCTTACATCTCTAAAAGAGATGGCTTTTCTTCTGTAAAGATCCATTAGTCTTCCGGGAGTAGCTATTACAATTTGAGCTCCATTTCTAATCTCTTTTCTTTGTCTGTCGATAGAGACTCCACCATAAACCTCTACAGTTTTCAATTTTCTATACTTGTTTAATTTAGTAACTACACTGTACACTTGTTTGCACAATTCTCTAGTAGGTACTAATACTACTGCTTGAACTGTTTTTTGCTTTGGGCTAATCTGATTAGTTATCGGAATGGAGAAAGCTAGTGTCTTTCCAGTTCCTGTCTTAGCTTGAGCCAAAACATGTGTTCTACCCCCGTCAAGGAGTTTAGGAATTGCTCTACTCTGTATTTTAGTTGGAGTGTCAATCCCCATATCATCTAATGCGCGTTTTATATTACTATTTATATCTAAATCTTGAAATTTCATTGATACCACTATCTATAGTTTAACCTAAATTTTCTATAGTCTGACCTAAAATCAAGTATCAACTCTTTGAAGGCATGATTCTAAGCAATTATTTAGGGCGTTGAAAAAAACTTTAACAAAATAATCGCTTATTTCTAATCTTCCTCAACTACAAGTGTGCATTTATTGCAGTGTTTTAAAAGACTTCGATTGAACAGATTCGTAGAAAATCCTTCTTTGTATAAAAAAATAGGTAAAATTGAAAAGGGGAATTAATAACGAGAAAGATCCGCTAAATAGGGATCATCTTCGTCTGCCTCATCTTTTTCTTTTTTGTAAGTTACTTGTTCAGTTGTTTTTCTTTGAGAATAATTAGTTCTACTACGATCGTTCTTCCTTTCGCTCTCTGTTAAGTAGGATTTTTGTATATCTCTGTTCATGAATGATTCAATTCGACGAATCATATTCATTTGTTCACTTTCTACAATTGAGATAGCTTTCCCTACACTTTCCATTCTTGATGTTCTACCAATTCTATGAACGTAATTTTCAGCATTTCCGACAGGTAAATCATAATTGAATATATGAGATACATGAGGGATATCTAATCCTCTTGCAGCAACATCAGTAGCAATTAAGCAAGTAATCTTGTTCTTCCTGAAATTACTCATTACTATTTCTCTTTGCTTTTGAGTCATGTCACCTTGCAGTGTATCTATTCTCAATTGAATTCTTCTATCGTTAATGAGCCTTTTCTTCAGCATTGCTGCCCATCTTTTCGTATTTACAAAAATGATGCAAGACTTTGGGTTTTCCTTGAGCAGAATTTTGATGAATGCGTTGTACTTCTTCTTAGGATCATCAATTTCATAGTAATATTGCTTGCAAGAAGCAACGGTGAGTTCATCCTTGCTGACATCTATTTCAATTAGTTCTTGACCCCAGCTGAAATCGGAAGCGATTTCCTTTATCTCCTCTAATAATGTAGCAGAGAACAATAACAATCTTGGGAAGACATCTTTCATAGCGTCAAATAAAATGAAATCTATATCAGGAAGGAATCCCATATCAAGCATCCTATCTGCCTCATCTAGAACAACGAACTTGACTTTCTTGAAAGTTACCGCTTTTCTATGGTATAGATCAATTAGTCTTCCGGGAGTTGCAATTATTATTTGAGCACCGGATCGAATGTTTCGTATTTGTCGATCTATGGACACCCCTCCATAAACTTCCACGGCTTTGAGATGTCGGTATTTTGTTACATCACTTATTACGTGATATACCTGTTTACATAATTCTCTTGTTGGGACCATTATCACCGCTTGTACATTGCGTAGTGATGGGTCAAGTTTCTCAGCTAGGGGTATAGAAAATGCTAATGTTTTCCCTGTCCCTGTTTTTGCTTGAGCTAAAATATGGCTTTTTTCTCCCTCTATTATTGTGGGGATTGCTTTTTCCTGTATATCTGTTGGAGTATGTATCCCCATTTCGTCTAAAGCTTGTTTTATTTCTTGTTTTATGTTGTAATCTTGAAATTTCATTGATTTCATCTGTAGTTATTTATGATTCAAAACCAAGTATTATTGTTGCGAATGTTTGATTCTTTTCAATTAATAGCATAGTTTCTGAAATGTTGAAAAAACAGAATAATTTTTATTTCCTTATCTTCCTCATCTCTGACTATTCTTTTTACCAAGGCTTTAAAAGACTTTGTTATTACAACTGAGAGAAGATTCAGTATGTTCGTTGTATTTTTCTTTACGAAAATATTTGATATATTCCTTCTTTCAGACTACAACTGGGTAAAGTTTAAGTAATTTATCAAAGAATTGTTTAGTTACTATGAAAAAAGCATACAAAATACTTTTCTTAGTCACAGTTTGCTTAATTCTAATTACCTCCACTAACACTTTGTACTCCTCTCCTGATAGCCAGGATGATATTCCAAACCTCGATGCAGCTGATTCAACACCACCAGTCATTATTTTTGATTTATCAGATATGTCTTCTACTGGTATTTTAAGAATCAAAGTTTACGATAATGAAACTAATCTTAGTGAAGTTTCAGTATATTGGAATACCACAGAACTTAATTCTTCAGATATTTGGTTCAATGTTACGTGGTATTACATATTATATACTGATTCCAATATCACACTTTCTGTGGTGACTGAAGACAGTGAAAGTTCATTTGATGATGTAGCTCCTGATGAAGACAGGAATTCATATGATGCTGTAATTGCTGTAGATGAGGTTTTCTTACCGGGAGACCATAACAGTATAAGTGTAGAAGCTGAAAACTTAGATGGTACTAAATCTACTACTACAATGTCCTTCTGTAATACAGTTGATTGCTGGGGTAGAGGTGGTGGATCTTTAACAACTGATACACCAGCAAATACACTGGAAGCTCAAGCAAACATACCAATAATGGGTTTTGACATGACAGGTTATTATTGCTGTGGATATATAGAACCTATAATAGAACCTAATGGAAGTCCGATTGTTAATTTTACTGTGTCTTACAATGAAACTGAAAATATATTATCTATGACAGTAATGACTGAAAATGGGTATTTCTACAAATCTGCCATAATACTGGATGATGCCGTTAATCTAAATCTATTTGGGTGTAGGGACTGTACATGCCCAGTTACTGCAGCCTCCGCATATCTCTTCATAACAGTATTATCAAGTGTCTTTATTCTAACAACAATACTTAATCTTAAAAAACGTAAGAGTAAAAAGTAATTTTTCTCTTATGTTTCATTTTTTCTTTTAAACATATTATTTACCGTTTGAGATATTGCCATTCTATTAAGTACACTAATTGGTTGTCCAGTATTTTCAGAATCCTTGAGGATATCCCATATGGGAGAAGGATCCTTTATTTCATCAATAAAAGCATTCATCTTATTGATACTGGAATAAGCTTTACCTTCAAAAATATAAGAAAATAGAAAGGAATCGATATTTTTTGTCAAGTATGTATATTCCTGGAATCTATTTCTCTGAATAATATCACTGCTTTCTGCTAATCTTATTTCCTTGAGAACTTCTAAAAACTGCTCCAAATCTTGCTCTTCTAATTCTACATCAAAATTTTCAGTGAAAAGGATTGTATCTGATGTATTGAGAATAAACAGCATGATGGGATACTCTTCTTCTTTTACTGCATATGAAGTGTCAATCATTCTCTTCTTTATCATTTGATTAAGTATTTGTTCTATATGTGTTAATTCAAGTTTCTCAGCAACTGTGGGGAGTTTCCTTGTAAAATCATCCCACTGGTCCAATTTATCTAGAATCATATCATATTCATTAGAAATGATTATAGCTAATCTTCTCAACCCTTTTTCCTCTGCAATTTGTTGAGCATTAGAAATAAAGTATTTTGCTTCATCAATTTTAATTTCTATAAGAGCTAGTTGTGCTTGTAATAAATAGGTTTCAGCTAATAGGGGATAGAGATTATTATACGAAGCAATTTCAATAAGTTGAGCGATATATCCTTTTGTTTCTAGAAGAATGGACATATCTTCCGTTGTACCAAGTTCAATTAGGAGAAGTTCACAAAGATTCAGTATAGCTTCAACAGAGATGCTGTGATTGATATTTTGCTTATGAATTAAATCAAATAAAATCTTCTTAGACTCATTTGCAGTCCCGATTTCTCCTTGATATTTTAGATAAATAGATTTTGCTAAAAGATATAGATATTCTATCTCTACAGTATCTGTCTCTGAACTAAAAATCTCTAATCTTACAAGATAATTGTGAGCTTCTTCGTTTTCATCTAAATTCAAATATAGAACTACTAAGGATTTCAAAGATAATGCAATTAAGCTAAGTTTGTCTCCCATCTGCATTTTTTCTCTAAACTCTAAAGCTAATAAATGGTATTCTAGAGATTTGTCTAATTCATCTTTCTTTAGATAAAGATCTCCGAAGCTGTAATAGAGACCACCTAGAGTGTCAAGTGTCTTGAATTTTTGGAATATTTCTAATGATTTTTGATAGTGTTTTAACGCTTCGTCGAGTTCTCCTTTATCACAATAAATTGAGCCATACCATCTATGCGCAATTCCTAAACAATGTTCGTCCCCCAGCTCTTCACTCATATTATAATATTTATCAAGAGTTGAAAGTGCTTTATCATAATCCCCTTTTGTTTTATAAAGACCAATTATGTTAATTAACACGTTAATTACTCGAGCCTTATGACCAATTTGCTCGAAATAATTTCTTGCATTTAAAAGATGTTCCAAGGATTGGTCTAATTTGCCTAATCCTTTGTACAGAAAACCAAGATATTGACTATTAAAAGCTAAATTGTATTCATCATTTAATTCCCTGAAGATATCTCCACTCTTCTTTTCAAATTCTAATGCTACTTTAAGTTTATCCTCTTTGAACTTTAATCCTGCTATCATATGATAAATAAATGCAATAATTTGTCTATACCCTAATTCTTCTGCGATGGATAAACTTGTTTCATAATTTTGCATAGCGATATCTAAATGCCCATAATAGAAATACACATCTGCAATGTTCTTTGTTATTATAGCATTCAGATACATGTTGTTTAATTTCTCGTTTAAAAGCAGAGATTCATTGAATGTTTCTAGAGATTTTTCAAACTCATACTCATCTAAAAATACTTCTCCCTTAATCATTTGAAAACGAATTTCACGCTTTATGAATTGAGTATCTTCATCTTTTCTAACTTGTTCTAACAAAGCTTCTATCTGATTGATTACTTCATCTCTTTCATTAAATTTTTTCAATTTGACAAGAGATAGTGCCTTAAAGATTAACCCATCAAGTCTATGATAGGGTAATTTAATCTCGATGCTTAAGTTAATCACCATATCAGCCAATTTCAGAACCCTTTCATGATCACATTGCATGGATAATATTTCTAACTGTAAGGATTTAGCTTCCATTTTATCGTTTAAATCAAGATTTATTACATTTTCCAAATCTCTTGCTAATTGTAACGCTTCATCCAGTTTCCCTTCCCTAAGCAATTTCTCAACAAAAATCAACTCATCTTTAGGGGGAGTGGACATTCTACTACACCATACAGTAAAATAACATTAGAAGGAGCATAATATAAGATTTCTGCAAAAATGACTAAAAAAAAGAAAAAGAGAAGATGGAGCTCAGATTAATATGCTCCGAAGTAATAGATTGCCGATATTGATGCTAAAGCTACGTAGAATAATGCTGATAGGGAAGCAAGTGCGATTAAGAATCTTGATAGATTTATGATAGCCTTGTTTCTTAATAGTCTGCTTATTGCATCAGAACTGATCTTTCTCATTTTTTTATCACCTCTGTAAAGTTTTTGTCAATATTATTAATTGGGGCAAGAGAAGATTTCTCTAGAACTTGCTGCATGATAAGAAGCAAGGAAAATATAGCGGAATCAGAACGATCAGGATTATTACTGATCAGAGGGAGAATTATTAAGAGCAGTTTTTTTTCCAAACCGTTCTGATCCCTGATGGACAGATATATAGGTGTGGGTAGGTGTTTCAACAATACATTATCAACATAATCTTTGAGTAAGATGAGTGATTGACTTGAACATATGAAACCGCTAGAGTTTGGTAAAAAGGAAGAAGAAGGTAACATCATCTCTTTGTCCACCTCTGTAAGTTTAATTGAAGGAACCAAAATACATTAGCTTGTCCTTCAAAGCATGATCTTTGGCTTTTCTTACTTCTTTACTAATGTCTTGTGTCTTGATTTCTTGTTCATCATACAATCCTTCAATATTAGTTGCTAGAAGATGTTCTGCAATTTGTTTCAGGAATAAGTTGAAAGTTTCTTCATCTATAAATTCGAAATTGTAAAGAGTTTTCAAATTGTTGAAGATTGTGATGAACTCGGTTTTTGTTTGAATTTTTGTTGCCATTTGTTTTCACCTTAAAAAAAAGGGGGGTTACCCTAAAGCGGGATTTCCCCCAAATCTGAAGCTAGATTGAGCTTTTGCTCGTCTAGCACGTCGGGCTCTTTTTAGCCTTTTCAACTCGTGTTCGAGTGCCGATATTTGTTGATC
Organism: Candidatus Heimdallarchaeota archaeon; assembly: GCA_030668875.1. Classification (GTDB taxonomy): domain Archaea; phylum Asgardarchaeota; class Heimdallarchaeia; order Heimdallarchaeales; family Heimdallarchaeaceae; genus UBA460. The sequence continues at coordinate 7,205 of DAOVER010000040.1, read as the reverse complement.
CAAATATTTATCCAGTTCGTAATTTTTCATTCATTTCACCTTTGTTTGTTTGACCTTCGCAGGTTAGATTCCAAAAAACCAATTGAAGAAGAAGGAAGCAGGAAGGGATCGTTATATTCTTTGTAGCTTGATAATCTCAATGTAAGGGTCAAGGTTATCGCATCCAAATCTTTGTAGATACTTCGAAACTCGCGGTCAAGCAGTTTTTTTATTTCGTTTTGCATCACTTTTTTTTCACCAGTTTTTGTCTCTATGTAGGACTTATTCCGACACCATATATAAGCATTGTGGAAATGTCGGTATAATTCCGACTTATTTGGCACAGCATGTTTGAATGAAATGAGGACATCATATCGCTACAATGGAATAGGTGAGCCGCTAAACAAATATTTAACAAAAAACAAGAATAGGCAGAAATTGCCTATATTTCCGACATATCAGAGATATTATGAGGGTAAACATGGGGCAGTATGCCAAAAATGCCAATGGGAATATGTTTATATATGTAGGAAGGAGATATACAATATAGAGGTATATTAATAGATGAATAAATCAAGTAGTGACAAAGAAGATTTTGGTCACAGAGGACCAACAGATCAAATTACAAATAAAGAAAAAAACATAATAAAAGATTTATCTGAAAAATTTGTTACAGATCTCCTGTATGCACCTTTGGGGGAAGGGTTGCAAGTTTATCAAGAAACTATTGAAAAATTATATGATGGTAAAGCAAGAATTAGAATTTGTTTGAAATGTGGTGAGATCAATTCTACAAGTAAGCTCTCAAAAGAGACTCATCAATGCACAAAAAGTTTTGATAAGCTTGCTTTTCCATATCTAGTTACAACAAGCTGGTTAAAGTTAAGAGATTTCTTTCAGGCTGGAGAGTATGTTGACATTCTACAAAAGTTTGGTGTTGAAAGAAGAGTTTCTAGAAGAACTAAGGAGCGCAGGCTTGTAAGAGAGGAAATAGTACCCACAGAAGAAGAACTAATCAGCGAAGATGTTTCTGAAATTGAACAGATTGTAGAATAAAATACTAAGGTAATTCTCTTTCTTTTTATATTCTCGTAGAATGTAATGATTAACTTTCATCAATAACTTCTACTCCAACTTTAGAAAGAGTCTCTAGATATTTGTTCGAAAGGAAAAAATCACGCAATTTTATCCAAGAGGTTGAACAGCAAATAGGGTGCTTTTGAAACAAAAGAGGGGGACAGCTGTGCATATCTCGGGTAAAATCAGTTGGAGTAGCAATTTTTCCGCATAGCAGACAGAATTTCCAGCGAGAAGATTTTATGTATAGTTGTTCATAGGTTCTTTGATAAACTAAAGATCCATTGCTAAATTTGAGACGAGAAAGAATTTTACTATACCTATCAGCAATAAGTTCAATCAAATGCTTTTCTTTATTAGGAATATCTGGCAAGATCTCAACTCCTTTCAAACCCCTTTAGGTTAAGCATGGTATACACGACTATGTATATCCTTAGATGACATAGCATATAAGATTTGTGAGAAAAAAGTCTATATGTATCAAAAAACAGAGTAAAATTGGTTCAAAGTTAAAATAGAAATTAGTTGCTTTTAGTAACTGCTTTTTCTTCTGTAATTATCGCTTGTTCAACTTCTACTGGAACTTGTTTCGTGATCATAATTGGTGGCTTGAGTTTTAGATTATATTTTTCAACGAGTTTCACAAAACCATGCTCTAGAAAGTATTCTTTTAATTTGTACCATGATGTTGCAACTAACACAGGAAAATTATTGGTATTGAAATCACAGGAATGTTTTCCATCGATCATTTTTTCTTTCTGATCTATTGTACCACATCGTAGACAGATACGCCATCTAGCAGATTTCATATAGAGATCTTCAGAAAGATCTGAATATATCAAGACGCCTTCACTGAAAGGGGATGCCCATATTTTATGCACTAATCTTATTGCAGTTGAACGAATTCTTGTTTTTTCCGTGTTTGTTATATCTGGCATACTACTACCACTTAACTGTCTGGTTATGACATAGTAAAACATATTAATTTATCTGTTGAACTATGAGTCTAGTAGACTTTTCTAAGCTCTTATCCCTCCAAACGACTATGTAGTTAATCTTTTATATAGAAAACCTTCATCACACAATGTAGAAATTACAATTATTATAGGAGCATCAAAATGCCCACAAATATTATTGTTGCAGAAAAAATAGATTCTGCCCCATTTGATGATATTAAGTCAATTAAGGGAGAGATGATTATTTCAGAGTCTTATCCCAGTTATTTAGTTGATGAATCTAAAATCAGTGGGGGTAACGCAGAATGGCTGTTTTTCCCAACGACAGAAAATGAAATTGTTTCCATCATTAACAAGATGAAAGAAGAAAGTAATATGATCACAATTTCTGCCGCTCGAACTGGGATAGTAGGTTCTGCTGTCCCTTTCGGTGGAGCCGTGATGTCCTTAGAAAGGATGAATGAGGTCATTGGTATTGGTTTTGATGAAGATGCAGAGCGCTGGTTTTTGCGTTGCCAACCAAGTATTTCTCTTAATGAGATAAATGAATATGTAAAATTCAAAAAATGTGACCCAAGTCAAAGTATCCCACCTGAAAGTAATTGGGTTGAAAAATTCATAGAAGAGTGTACAATGTATTATCCAATGGATCCTACAGAAATGACCGCCTCATTAGGCGGTACAATATGTGCCAATGCATCAGGTGCCAGATCTTTCAAATATGGTTCTACAAGAGATTGGGTTCGCCGTATCCGTGTTGTTCTTGGAACTTGTGAGGTTTTAAACATTACTCGAGGTGAATATAAGGCTGAAGATGGCATCTTCGTTGTGAAAACAGCTGGAAAGGAATTAATCATTAAAGCACCATATTATCACATGCCAAAGGTAAAAAATGCTGCGGGTTTATTTACTGAGCCAAACATGGACTTAATTGATTTATTCATTGGATCTGAAGGTATTTTTGGTATCATCACAGAAGCAGATATCTGGATCAAGGAATACAATGCTCAAATGTCATGTGTAGGTTTCTTCAGAAATGAAGAAGATGCTATCGATTTTGTAAAACTTCTTCGAGATGATGAGAATCTTTCGCCCGAGTTCATAGAATATTTTGATAATCACGCATTAAATTTGGTGAGAGATAAACAGAAAATAGATCCAAAATTTGTGAATATGCCAAACATTGGAGAAAATGTCAAAACCGCCATATCTTTTGATTTGGCGTATTCTGAAGAAGACATAGAGAAAGTATTTACTCAAATAAGCGTGATTCTCCAGAGGTGCAATTCTTCGCTTGAAGATACATGGTGCGTATATGAAGACAGGGAATTAGAGCGCATAAAGCATTTTAGACACGCAGTTCCTGAAATGGTTAATAATATTATAGCTGAAAGAAAGAAACAATATCCCTCAATTCACAAACTCGGTACTGACATGTCAGTAGAAGACAAATATCTAAAAGAAATAATGAAGTTCTATCATGAATCTCTTAAGGAAGAAGGGCTTGAGTACGTTGTCTGGGGCCACATAGGTGACAATCATGTTCACGTTAATATTCTTCCAAGGAATTTGGAAGAACTGAAAAAAGGTAAAGAACTTTATATGATATTTGCTAGAAAAGCGGTTTCTTTTGGTGGTTCTGTTTCAGCAGAACATGGGATAGGAAAGATAAAACATGAATATCTAGAGATTATGTTTGGAGAAGAAGGAATTGAACAAATGAAGGCAATCAAGTGTAAATTCGATCCACATTGTTTAGTTAATTGTGGTAATATATTCCCAAGGAGTAGATGTATATGAAAATCGTAATTCTTGTTAAACAAGTTCCTGAAGCGGACAAAGTAGCAGTTGATCCCGAAACAGGAACACTAATCCGAGAAGGTGTAGATTCTATTCTTAATCCTTACTGCGAATATGCTTTGGATCAAGCTGTAAAATTAAAACAAGAGCTTCCCGAATTGAACATTGAAATTACTGCAATTACAATGGGCCCTCCTCAAGCTAAAGCTGTTTTATACAGATGTCTAGGACTAGGAGCTGATAAAGGCTATCTTCTATCTGATAGAAAATTTGCTGGTTCTGATGTTTGGGTTACATCCACTGCTCTCAAAGAAGGCATAGTGCATATAGAACCTAATTTTGATTTGATACTTGCAGGAAAACAAGCCATTGATGGGGATACAGCACAAGTTCCAGCAGAAACAGCTGAACAGTTAGGTATTCCACAAATAACTTACGGAGTAGATGTGAAAGTCAATGGAAAAAGAGTAGAAGTCAAACGAGAGACAGAAACTGGTTACCAAATTCTTTCAACAAGAATGCCTGCATTAGTAACGATGAGTAAAGGATCTAATATTCGAAGAATACCATCTATGCAACAGGTATTAGATTCGAGAAACAAACCCATTGAAACTCTTACCGCAACGGATATGAACATTGATGAAAATAAAATAGGATTACAAGCTTCTCCCACTCAAGTAGATAAAATATTTGCGCCACCAGCTAAAACCGGGGGAGAAATAGTCGATGGGAGCGACCCTAAAATTGCTGCACAGAAACTTCTAAACTATTTAGTAGAAAATAATTTTATTAAAGGGTGAGAAATATGTTGGAAGTAAATATAGAAGCATGTACAGGTTGTAAAGCGTGTGAGAGAGTTTGTCCTTTTGGCGCAATCATAGTTGTTCCAGAAACAAAGAAAGCTAAAGTTCTTGATAATTGTACTCTTTGTGGAGCATGTGTAAGTGCGTGTAATTTCGAAGCATTGAGTATTGAAAGAAAAGCAATTTCTGAAGAAGAGTTAGCTAAATTCAACAAAGTTTTTGTCTGGGGAGAATGGGAGAAAAAAGATGGAAAAATTGTAATCAAAAATGTTGCTTTAGAATTACTAGGTAAGGGTAGAGAACTAGCTAATAAACTAGGTGAATCACTCGCAATTCTTCTACTTGGTAAAGAGGTTGAGCATCTAGTACCAATTCTTATCCACCATGGAGCAGATATTGTTTATCTTTGCGAACATGAGCTGCTAGAAGAGTATTCTACTGATGGGTATGCAACAGTTATTTCATCTGTCATTGCAGCAGAGAAACCTTCTGTGGTCCTATACGGAGCAACCCCTAATGGTCGTGATTTAGCTCCAAGAATTGCAGCAAGACTAGCATTAGGTTTAACAGCTGATTGTACAGGTTTAGACATCAATGAAAACAGACAGTTACTTCAAACTCGTCCAGCTTTTGGAGGTAATATTATGGCATCTATTCTGTCACCTTATACAAGACCACAAATGTCTTCAGTAAGACCAAATGTCTTTCCAAAACCAGATCCAGATGAGAATAAAACTGGAGAAATAGTAAGAATTGATGTAAATCTCAAACCATTTAGTATAAGGACTAAAATTATTGAGGAAATCACATCCCATGATGAAGGTATCAACATCGAAGAAGCGCAAATTCTTGTTTCAGTAGGTCGTGGAATTGGAAACAAAGAGAATTTCAAAGTTGTTGAAAATCTTGCCAAGGTATTAGATGGAACTGTTTCTGGCTCAAGAGCTCTTGTCGATATGGGTTGGTTACCACATCCTCAGCAAGTAGGTCAATCAGGAAAAACTGTTGCCCCAACACTATACATAGCATTTGGGATTTCAGGAGCAATTCAACATCTTGTTGGAATGACTTCCTCCAATACCATTATAGCGGTAAATAACGATGTTGAAGCACCAATTTTCAAAGTAGCAGACTTTGGAATAGTTGGGAATATGCATGAGATCATTCCTGAATTCATTAAACTCCTGGAAGAGCATAAACAAAAGAATTAAGGATACAGTATTCTTAATTCCCTTTTTTCTACCTCTAGTATTCTTGTTAACTAAACCCACCTTGGTAACAGTTTAAAAGAATGGGTTACGGAGGGTATGTGATACATATGAATCCCAACCGTAACCTGGTAAAACTGAGAAAAATTGTAGTTAAAAAGGCTTTGAAAGGCGAAAACATTACCCACCTAGCTAGAGCGTTTATGGTCAGCAGGAAGTTCATCTATAAGTGGATGAAAAGGTATGCAGAGAACCCTGAAGGGGAATGGTACAAGGAAAGATCCTCACGACCCAAGACGATCAAGAGGAAAGTGACAGAAGAGAAGAAAGAGCGTATTCTTGAACTCAGGAGAGCAAATGCCTACAATATAATTAAGATAGCCTATGTATTAACCCTCGAAGGGATAGACCTTTCTCACACGACTGTCTGGAAGACGCTCCAACAAGAGGGGGAGGAAACCTGGAGAACGACAAAGAAAGCTTACAAGAGAGTGAAAAGGTTTGAACGAGAAGAACCTAACGACCTCTGGCAGATTGATATCAAGGGACCTTTCTGGGTAGAAGAGCAAGGACAACACCTTCACCTTGTGAGTGTTATTGATGACCACTCAAGGTTCTGTGTAGCAGCAAAGTTCTTTCCCCGCCCTGTTAAGACTTGGGACATCCTCCAGCTCTTAGGTCAGGCTATGCAAACCTATGGCACTCCCCGTCAGATCTTAACGGATAATGGTGCCATCTTCCACCCACGAAGAGGGGGGACAAGTTCCTTCACCCGTTGGTGTCAAACAGGTATTATCGACCATATCCGAGCAAGAATTTATCATCCCGAAACTTGTGGTAAAGTCGAACGTCTCCATGGTACAATCATCAGGGAGATGAAGAGGCTAGGCTTAACTTACTGTAACGCTGACCTCCGTCGCTATCGTGATTATTACAACTTCTCCCGCCCTCATCAAGGAATAACCCTTCAAACTCCTGGTGAAAGACTTATGAATGTGCCCTTGACTCTCCATATGCCCTCAAGTGTAACCCATGTCTGTTGAGTTAACAGAAATTTTTAGATATGCAAATAATTTTATAAAAGAGACACTGAATAAAGAAGACCCCTTTTTCACACCATTAGGGTTTCATCTTGACAAAGAGAAACATTTCGCATTTTTTCTAGATGCTTTACATTATCATTTGGAAAACAAGCTTTTTCATTGGTTAAATTGATCCTCAAAGAGTTTTTACCTGATGGAGAAACTGAAAAATCTCTTATAGAGAATAAACCTAAATTCGTTTTTCCAGCTTAAATCAAAGGATTAAAAAAAACAGATAGAATTTCTTAAACAGATTTTTAAACCAGTTATTTGAAGAGTATTTAAGAAGTGATGTACATG
>DAOVER010000030.1 GCA_030668875.1 Candidatus Heimdallarchaeota archaeon | reverse complement strand
TAACATCAATTACTTCCAAAGGTTGAAACTCTGCCTCTGTACCCATGGAGTATTTTGCATATTTCTCATTCACTTTACTTATCTCCTTAGTGCAGTTCAATTCTATTTGTTGGCTTATACTTATTTCTTTCTAGATGAATTATTAAGTGTTTATTGAGACAATATGGAATTAGTTTTTAAAATAGTGAGAGAGAAAATTTGATAAAAGAGATATTATAAAATGAAGCCAAGCCAATGTTTATATCTAACTTTTACGAGGTTACTATATGTCTGAACAATCAAAACTATTTCGATTCAAACAGTGGTATAAACAGAGAGAAGAACACCCAATTGAAAAACCTAAATGGACATTATTCTTTGTTTCTGTAACTACATTAGCGCCATTTATCTTTTCACTGCTTGGTTTATTGTTTATCAGAATGTTTCAAAGAACTCTACCTCCAATAGAATCAAAAATTCTGTTTAGTGGATTAATTTTTATTATGTTAGTTTATTCTTATATGAGCGCACTTAGATTAGGTAAGTGTATCAGAGTACGTGGAGAAGAGAGAGTGTCGAAGTACCGAACGTTTTATATTGAGACTCAACACATGAAAATATTAAAAATATTTAAAATTACAAGGTTCTTGGGCTATATATTAAACATAACAGTGTGCGTACTGTTAATAGCATTGTAAAAACTAAAATAGGTTTTATGTTTCTGTGGTTAAAGAGTTTTTTGAAATTATTTTTAAAGAAGTGAGATTTTTCTTTATTTATGTTAGGTTTTAAGAAAATCACTAATACAGATTATTCTCTTATTGCTCTGTTTTCTATTCTATTCCTTTTCTTCTTACAGATGCTTTCAAGTCTCGTTGAAAGGATCTATGCTTACGCGCTTCTTAACTTGGAGCCTGATGAGAACATACTCGGTTTGCTTTTTCTGTTATCGCCTCTAGTTTTGTTAATATTCTGGAAACATGCCCCGAATATTGTTTTACTGGTCTCAGGAGAACTAATGATCATTTCAAGACTGATTGAACCATTAGTCTCTAAACAAGCAGTATACATAATGGCAGGTATAGCTGTTGGAAGCTTCTTTGTTTTCTTTGGTGGATTCCTTACAAAGATGAGAAAACAGGAACAAAAGATAAGTGTAGATATGGCAATAGGTCTGGCTATTGGAGTGGCCATGTCAATATTTTACAGAACAGCAAATTCAACAGTTGACATCTCACAATATGGATGGAATCAAATAATTGGATGGGCGCTAGGGATATTGGCTTCAGTAATCCTTGTTGGAATATACTTACGAGATCGAGTTGAATATCTAACAAACAAAGATACTGATACAACTAAAGAACCTACTCAGAAAGGAGGTTTCGGAAAAATCCTAGGTTTAACAATGGGAATATTCAGTATTTTCGTGCTTATTTGGTTTGTTTTCATGAGTCCTACAGTAATCGCTAGGTGGACTGAAGGCAATTATATTGGAATTGTTGTTGGGATAGTTAGTATGTTGGGAGTTTTTAGTGGGATTATGTTGTGGAAACCCGATCTCATCAACTATCTAAAATCTTGGGTGATTGCAATTTTGAATGCAGTTTTTGCAATATCTCTTACTATGACCGTACTAGTTCATCAAATATTCTTCACAAATGATCCAGATTCTTTTCCTTTATTAGCTCCAGCAACTCAGTGGTTCCATCACATCCCATTAGCTTTTGCTATACTTACATCACCAATTATCTACATAAACTTCATATTCCTTGTTAGAGAGATTGTCAAATTGAAACCAAAACCATCACAAATAGGTGGAAGTTTTACAATTGGAGGATTGTTTATCATTGTAATGCTCTTTGTTCAAGTATTGCCTAATGTATGGGGCTATCTCCCTCCAATCAGCTTCTGGTTTAGGGATCAATATTGGTTAGCTTTCTTCATACCTGCTTTTCTGATTTCAGCAACAATGCTACTTATTAGCTCACCTTCTTTGAAACTTGATAAGTTGGTTAAAAAACGCAATTCAAAGATAGGTGTAAGTGTTATATTCGGAATTATTCTTATCGGAACAATTACAGGAGCTGTTCTTACAACACCCAGACCCAATCATACAGCTGAAGGGAAGACATCACTCAAAATATTAACTTACAACATTCAGCAAGGAATCAATGTTTCAGGAGATTGGAATTATGATGGGCAACTGGAGCTTATCAGAGAAATTAACCCAGACATTATTGGATTACAAGAGTGTGATTCAACAAGAATTTCAGGGGGAAATATGGATGTGGTTCGATACTTTGCTTCAAACCTGAATATGTATTCTTATTATGGTCCAAAGACTGTTACGAACACTTATGGTTGCGCAATTCTCTCCAAATTTCCTATTTCGAATGCTCTTTCCTTCTTCGCTTATAGTGACGAAGAACAGGTAGGATCAGCTCAAGCTCAAATCACTGTTGGAACTCGGGTTTTCAACGTGTTTGTTAATCATCCTTCTGGTGGTGAAGACATTACTACAATCTATCAAGCTCAAGAGATGGTAAGTAGAACAGCGAGTTTAGCTGATGTTATTTATATGGGAGATTTCAATTTCCTAGCTTACTCTGCTGAATACAATATAACCATTAATGCAGGATTAGCTGATTCTTGGAAAACAAGATATGGAACACCAACAGAAGATAGAATAGACCATATCTTCTTACGCCCCTTCTCAATTCCAAGTTTTACAGTCATCCAAGCACATTATATTGAAGAAGGACAGTCTGACCATCCTGCATATTGGATAGAGATACTTCTCTAATATTCTTTTTTTTTCTTTCATTTATTTGATTAGTTTTTTAAATATCAATACTTTCTCGTCCGTATGGACACTCTAGAAGATAATACCTTGCTAATTATTGATAGTACAAGTGAGGAAACTAAGAATAGAATTCAAAGAGTAAATGAAAATATCTTAAATTCTAATTTTGATGGTCGATTTTCTTTTTCTGGAGAAAAAGTTACCATTCTCGAAAAAATGAAGCAATATAATGTTCCTGGAGTCTGCATTGCAGTAATCAACAACTATGAATTAGAATGGATAAAATGCTTTGGAGTAAAGGATGTGAGAACAGGAGAACCAATAACACTTGACACGTTACTTGAAGTTGGTTCTACTTCTAAATCATTTACAGCTGCAACAGCATTAATTTTTGTAGATAAAAAATTGCTAGAATTGGACGAGGATGTAAACAATAAACTAACCTCCTGGAAGATTCCAGATAACGAATTTACTGATAAAGCAAAAGTATCATTAAAGCACATTTTATCCCATCAATCAGGCATAAATGGTCCAAACGGAGGTTTCAGTTCAGAACCTAATTCAGCACCAACGTTGACACAGATGTTCAATGGAGAAAAACCTTCTCTTTCTGAACCATTCTCTGTAGAGTTCATACCAGGAACTAGTCACGCTTATTCGAATTATGGATATGTCCTTGTTCAGATGTTGTTAGAAGATATCACTAAGAAATCCTTTCCAGATGTTGTTGATGAGCATATTTTCCAACCTTTAAACATGGAAAATAGTTCATTCAAATATCCAACAGAAGAAATTAAACAGCGATTAGCTGTTCCTCATGATCAAGAAGGGAAAGCAAAAGAGACAGGATTACAACCTACTGCTTATGCTCAAGGAGGATTGATAACAACAGCTCAAGATTTGAGCAAATTTTATATTGATATTATGAATGCTTTGAGAGGAGAAGAAAACAGCTTTTTTACACTTAAGATTATAGAACAAATGATAACTCCAACTTTAGATCTAGACCCTACCAAGTACTTTGGTATGACAGGTCAAGGGTTAGGGACATTCATAATAGATAATGGAAAAAATAAGTTTTTCACCCATCCTGGAACAAATTGGCCAGGAGCAACATGTTTACCAATCATTTGCGCTAAAACTGGGCAAGGTGCAATTATCATCACAAATGGTATTAGAGGAGAATTATTACAAAGTGAGATTATGAATAGTATTGCAAGGGAATATTATTGGACTTTATGGCGAAAATAGCCCATTTTTTCCTTTATCTGTTAAGCTGTCATAAGTCTGAAGTTAATTTTTTTGACCTGATTCATAAGTATCTACGTTCAAACAACTAACAAATTTTGCACAACTCTTAATAATATTCAATACAGTAAATATACAGTATCATAACAAGGTATTTGAAATGAATAGAAAACATTTAACGAAAATCAGTTTCATTTCCATTTTAATAACTATATTAATGATTAACAGTAGTTTACATAGCACAGCTGCTACTAGAGATTGGTATGTTGGCACCTCTGTCAAATATGCATTAATCTGGTCAGAATCTGTAACAACTATAACAACAATTGATGCACTTGAGGGCTTTGGATATTGTTCCGAGGAGATGGAAATAAGATTTGATATAATAAGTATTGATTCGATTAACCATGAACTAGTTGCAAACATGACAATTGCAGGTATTGGTACGGGAGAATTTGATGGATATACTGATGCAGGAGTAATTAGTGGTTTATTAGCAGATTCCCTCTTCGATATTGACTATAGATGGGATAAAAAAGGTGATAGGTTAGTGTTAACAGATTTTGACATGCATTATTTCGATATGGTCTTCTTTATAGAACCTGATTGGGAAATATTCAATACAAATATGGGAAGATTGCTTGACAGGACTCAGATAGTTGATATAGTAACAGATGGTCTTTGGACAACCTATGAAATAACTCTTGGTGATTTTCTAGATTCTATTGTTTCTTACGATATTATGGGTGTTAGAGATACAGTTGATTCACAGTTTACTTTATCTAATTCTTCAACAAAATGGTCTTTCAGTTTTGACTTATCAAACGTCATTTATAAAAGAGAATGTGGGACTCATGTCGATTCTTACTTCCCCTATAGTACGTATACAGTCAGTTACACTTTAGATTTCACAGAAGGTGGAACACTCAATTTGCGTGAATATAACATTATTACTGAAGTGACAACAGATGATGCAGTAGAAGAAGAAGTATATAGTGTAATTATTCAAAAAGGGGGATTTGAAGCAGTTAAAACACCTTCTAACTTCAGTTATTCTCTATTGTCTTTAATGATTCTGCCTGTTCTACTCTATTTCTCGAAGAAGAAAAAAAGACCAAAGCTAGGAGTGATTAAAAATGCTTAAGAAAAAATTCGCGCATACGACAATAACCTGTGCTCTTCTAACTGTTTTATCAGTTAGTTTAATACTCCCTAGTTCAGCGGCAATAGTTAGAGACTGGTATGAGGATGATGTATATGTGTTTGGGATGGTTATGAATGGAGAGATTAGTTATACATCCTTATCAGAAGATCTTTCATATAAAATTGAATCTATATATGAATCAGAAGTGATGTACACTCTAACAGAAATCTTTGAATCAACAAAAGAAGTAGAAGTAGAAGCTAAATACGATTCTGGTAATGAAAACACGCTTACTTTCTATTTTGATGCTGATTTAATAAGCACTTATTACGCGACCACCTTCTTCTATCACAACTACAGATGGGATGAGGAAAATAGTCGAATTATACTAATTGGATTTGATGCTGATTTTGGAAATATAAATTACTTCGTAGAACCAGATTGGGAATTATTCAATACAAATTTGGAGGTTTTAGGAGATAGAACCCAAGTTGTAGATACTGTAACACACGATTATACAACTGATGAAATAACTTTAGGAGACTTCTTGGACGCCATACCATCATATAAAATAATGGGAATAAGTGATACTAAACAAACACCTTTCAGCATCTCTAACTCCTCCACAAAATGGTCAATGACTTTTGATTTATCTAATTATATCTATGAATCTGAACGGGATTATATTGAAGAAACATATTCATATTTCCCCTATAGTAGATACCTAGTTGATATAACCCTAGATTATTCTGATGGTGGAACTTTGATTGCATATGATTACACTCTATCGTATGAAGTAACAACTGATGAAACTATACACAAAGGTGAGATGGAACATAGGATCAGGAAAGGTGGCTCCTCAGCTATTAGAGCTCCTTATAACTTCAGTTATGTTCTACTGTCTTTCCTTATTGTGCCAACTGTGATTTTATATAACAAGAAAAAAAGAAATAGGATGAACTAGTTTTCAACTTCTTTTCTTATTTTTCTATTTTACCATTTGGTTTCTGAAACACAACATCATGAATGAGTTATTCAATATCTTTCTTTCCTTGATTATAAACATCTCAAATATTACAAAAAACATTTCTCATTTTTTCTTTCAGAAATTGTATTTCTTCAGCATTCATTGTTAGGGGTGGTAACAATCTAAGTAAACCTTTACCGATATTATAACCTACTAAAACACCTTCTGCTAGTAGTTCATTCTTGAGTTTTACTACTAGCTCGACAGTGTTTATATTTTCATAATCTTTTAGTTTCAATGCAAATATCATTCCTACAGATCTTACTTCCCCAATAAAACTATAATTCAATGATTTGAAAAATTGATCCAACTCAAGGATAACACTTTGATTTCTCTCAATTATTGAATCTTCTTCAAAGATTTTAACTACTTCCTTTGCAACAGCTGCTCCCAAAGGATCAAGTTGATGGGATTGAGCATAATATAACTCAGAAGAAGAGCACTTGCTTTCGTGTTCTGAAGAGGTTATTATTGCACTAATTGGGTATCCATTTCCTAATGCCTTCCCCAGAACAACAACATCGGGATTTATCCCTAGATGTTCATATCCAAACTTTTTACCAGTTCTTCCTAAACCTGTTGTAACTTCATCAACCACAACAAGTCCTCCATTGGATTGGATTTTATCACAAATATATTGAATAAATTGACTACAAGGTTTAAACACTCCTCCACTCACCATAACTGGTTCTAGAACAAAACAAGCAATTTCAGGGATAATTCCATCAAGAACACTATCGATAGCACTTCTAGTACTTTCTAAACAGTCGCAATTTTCATCGTAACAAACAGGATAGGGTATTTTTAGTTCTAATTGATCCAAGGAAGTGTAAGAAGATTCTTTGGCTTTGCCATATGCCCCTAGATATGAATCGTGTAAGGATAATATTTTTTCTTGTTTTGTCACCTTCTTAGCAAAACTAATAGCAAATTCCATTGCTTCACTCCCACTATTTAGAAAAGTGATTCTATCAAAAGATGTAGGCATAAACTTTAAGATTACATCTGCAGTCTCGAGAGTTATAGGAGTTAAGAAACTTTTATTGCGATGTATAATTTCATCTAGCTGATTTTTTGCAGCCTGAATCACTCTTGGATGATTATGACCTAGATTTAAACACCACATGCCAGATTCACAGTCTAAATACTTTTTACCTTCAGTATCCCATATCCAAGAACCCAATGATTTGTTAATTAAAATTGGCTCAAATTCAATAGTTTTGATTATCTGTTCGAACAATGTACTCAAACCTGAAGACAATTAGCTTGTGGTTTTAATAATTTTGAGCTGTGGAGATAAGGAACAAAATTAAGGATCTAAAGTCTCTCAGGCTGTTTTTCACAATTTTTTGTTATTAATATCACAACTTGTGACCTCTTTGTGTGTTCAATCCTTTTTAAAAGGGATACTGAAGTTAGGCTAGGTGTAACAAATGAGTAAAAAAATACAAAACTTAAAAATCGAGAAAGCTCTCAAAAAGATGAAATACGAAGCTATGAAATCAGTAGTTTATCACAGAGGAAGCCTCTAAAACTACGCTCATACTTCATTCCTACCTATTTTTACAAAAAATAAGTATTATCCACAAATTTATTAATGATTTCCCAAAAGAACTATCGTAAATAAATTAGAAACTTCAAGATTTAATTAAATTTAATATTTGATATTACTCTTTTTTATTTAAGAAGGACTTCACTCCTGTTAAAAAACGTGAAAAATCCATAAGAGGAAAACTAAAATGCAAGGAACTATTAAAAAAGTAATGACCGATAAAGGTTATGGTTTTATAGAAAACGCTGAAGATGCAGAAAAAGACATTTTCTTTCATTCTTCTGGAGTTAGTGGTGACTTTTACGCCCTTCAAATAGGGACAACAGTTACTTTTGACTTAGAAGATACCGATAGAGGACAACAAGCTGTAAACGTAACTATTGTTGAATAATAATACTTTCAACATACTTTATTTTTTCTAGATGAAATTCTAGAATTTTTTATTTTTATTTTTTATTTCTAAACTCAAAACCATATTGCGATTCAATTTACAAGTCATTTAACCTATAAAATACCTTCAAAAGAAGAATATAACCAGAATTATGAATTAATTTTTATGTGGAAATTACCTTATTGCGGGAAGTGCAAATTCCTTTGACATCTACCCTCTGTCTGGTTTCGAACAATACTAATCTAAAGAACAGCTAGCTTCGTAAGTATTTTTAAATGTCATTTACAAATAATAAGTATATGGAGTTAAGGACCAATCAAGAACAGTTAGATGAAAAAAAATCATCTGAAAGAATCGTTACTCTGGATTTTCTCCGGGGATTATCAATTCTTGTAATGACTTTCGCTCATTGTTTCTACCATGTTTTTGATTACGACTGGGTGGTAGAAGATCCTTCATTATTGTTTGAGTATCCAAAAATTCTTGTCGGTTTAGGTTTATTTGTAGCATTCGTTGGAACATGGAATACTTTCTTCCTATTGATATCAATAACTGCAAACACTCTTGTTATGTTTAAAAAAGCTGCAAAAGGTATGGACGAGAAAAAATTGCTTTTTAAACAATTATTATCTGGTTTTCTTTTGTATATCTTTGGTTCAATAATATACGGCTTTGGATATTATGGCTACTTTGGACAAGCAATTAGAGAAAGAAATACATGGGACACTACTTATGAGATATGGAGTAAAATGTTCCAAATCCACACTTTACAGACTATTGCATTTAGTATAATGATTACAGCAGTTATCAACTATTTTCTTATTCGTAATGATGGATATAAAAAAATCAAAAGAAATATTATCATATACGTAACTTTAGCTGTTTCCATCTTAATATCAACACAGTTCGTACAGAATTGGGTAGATTCAATGAATTGGATAATTCCCACCACTTTCCCAGATTATATGGAAATTGTCCAAACTCCTTATTGGCCAAACATCCATGTTCAAGCTTCAAATGCATCATTCAAAGCATGGTTTATGGCTATAATTGCAGGAGAGGTAGAACCTCTCTTTCCTTGTCTTTCAACTGCTTTTATAGGTGCCATATTTGGTATAGTCTTATCGGGAAAAGAACCTTCAAGAAAACTACCACTTATTGGATTAATCGGAGGAATGGTGTCTATGGGTATGGGAGGGCTTCTGATTGCACTAGAGTTGCCATTTTCTATTTTTAATCAAAGAACTGCTCTAAGCACTCATCTTATACAACTCGGGGGACAAGTTATAGCTTTAGTTGCAATTCTTAGATTTGTTGAATATAGAGCCAGAGCTCATATTTTCGCAAATAGAAGGTTTGTTAGATATTGCCGCAGATGGGGAATGATTGCCTTGTCAATCTATGGTCTAGAGATTCTGGATTTATTGCCGAAATGGACACTAAACCTGGTTTTGGGTGAAATAACTGGAGTAAATTTTCTTCTTAATTCTCTAGGTTATGGAAAGATGACCTATGCTCTACTGGTGTCTTTATATTCTATAATCTGGTACGATATCGTTATTCGTTTATGGAGTAAAATGAATTTTAAGTTTTCTTTTGAATGGGTTAGTATTAGTTTACAAGGTTTGATAACAAAATCACCTTCAACAAGATTAAATGTTGATCTCATGCTAAATAAAACACAGTGGAAAGAATTTATTGAAGAGAGATATGAAACAAATTTGCAGATTACAACTTGAAAATTACGTTTTTTTGGAGATGATACCAGGAAAATTCAAACCATACCGAGCATGTATTCAAGTAGAATACATGTAGGGATAGTTTTGCGAATAGTTGCGTAACAGTTGCAAAAATAATATCTACCAATTATTCATGTAGTTACTGGTTTAAGTATATTTTAGTAAGTCTTTAAACTTTAGTGGTCAAGGTCTTTTGTTGCAGACTTTGAAATCCTGGAATGTGGGCACTAAAATCTCAAAAAGGTCAAACAATGCAAAAACACCGCACAAAAGTAGATGAAACTATAGAAGTGGAAGCAAATAGAATAGAGGAGAAAAAACTACTTCCTCTTCTTTTCTTTTTTACCTCACTAGTAGTTTTGAGTGAAATTGAAAACAAAATAGATAGGGGCATTATTCCACCATTGTTTTATCCCTAAAGAAGAAGAACAGAATTATTTCTAAATCCATTAATATGTAAATTAGATTCACTTTTTTCAAAAAAGCAATAGGACAGACATAGAATTGATTAGAGGAGTGTTTAATTGATAAGATATGTTTAAAAGTAACAGTGTTCTTCAACTTTTGTCTTAAATGAAAACAATAATACTAACAGATTCAACCTCAACTATACCAAAAGAATACTTAGAAGAGCAAGGAATTGCTCTATTAGAAGTATTAGTTGAATACAAAGATAAGTATAGGAAGGAAATAACAGAGATAGATAGAGAGGAATTTACAGAAAAACTACATTCAATTAATCCAGCTCCTAAAACTAGTTTTGCCTCTCCAAGTGACGCATTGATAGTATTAAAACAAGCAGAAGAAAGCGATTATGATACAGTTTTCTATCCATTTATGACTCCAAAAACATCAAATCAAGTTAGCTCTGTGCGTCTTGCTGCAAAGAAGATGAAGGATAAAATCAAAATAGAATACTATCCTACTCAATATGCTGGACCTAGTCAAGCTGCTTTTGTATTATATGCTCTAGAATTGCTGAAGGATAACAAAAGTATTGAAGAGATTAAGAGTTATTTTGATATAGTTAAACCACATATTTACACTATTGGTTTTTCAAAAGATTTCTCGACATTATTCCAATCAGGTAAAGTGAAGAAAAGTGTTCACATGTCTTTACTAACCAACACACTAAAGCTAAAACCGATATATCATATACCACTAGACGAAGGCGTTATAGGGTTTGGTGGAGGAATAGGGTTTAAAGGCACTTTGAAGAAAATAATAAAAGAAATAGAATTGAAAATGTCAGATGAACTAGTATACGACATAATCATATCCCATTCAAACGACAAACAGAAAGCTGAGATGTTAGAAGCGGAAGTAAGAGAAGTAAAACAGGTGGAAAATTGCTATGTCTGGAAAATTCCTCCTGCGATTGTTAACTCTGTAGGAAAAGGGGCAGCAATGGTAACATTATATCCAAATTATGAGAAATTTAAAATAGGATAATTATAGAAGTGCCAGATAGTTTACCAGATTTGTATAGTTTATGATTTGCTTTCGCTATATTGCAAATATGTTTTCAGCTGATTTACAAGTCCGTTTGCTAGCATTAGAAAGGTAGATACTAGCTTCTTTACAAACTTCAAAGCACCCATTCACCTATTTTTGTAAGAATGGTTTCTTTAGATCGACATTTTGGACACGCTAGTTTGATTTCAATAGGTTGATCAGAAGAATTGTGCATCTTTCGCTTTTCCTTTGGTATCTCAATAGAGTAATATAGCTTATCTCCACAATCTAAACAAGTATCATGATAAGATATTTTGTTACATTTAAAGCAATAATAGTTTATTGAAGTATCATCTGTTTTGTACTTGATACCTTCATATAATATCATATTTAATTCGCATTCTTTACAGTAAAACTGATAACTTTTGCCCATTTTCATTCTCCATTCTAAATCAATCAACTCAACCTACCTTCATTGCTCCACATTTTGAAAAAAAAATGAAACTCTCTTTAATATAGTTCTTCCAGTACTATCCATAATCATCATGACTCCCTCCATGTCACGAAATTGTGACTATAAACTACTGGGGTTATATCAAACATTTAATCACGTTATTGATTTACAGAGAATGAATGGTATTATAAAGAAGATTTTTTTGTCTCAAAATTATAAAAAAACACTGAGAAATTACCATAAAAACGAAGTAATGATAATTAACAGTAATAGGTAAGAAACAGTATACTTCACAGCAATAATTTTACTATAAATTTGTTCTCGTCATTTAGGTTTAGAAGAAAATCTGTTTTTCCTTTTTCCATTTGGTCAATAAGTATCAAGTCCTTTTTATTTAGCCTACTTAATACATCTGCTACAGGGTTTTTCTTCAACTCGTTATCTGTAAAAGTATTGGTTGGAAAACCCTTAACCACTAACCAATGGTTAATGTTCTTCCTGATAAAATTTCTAGACATAGAACCTAAAGTTTTCTTTCGTCGGATTTTGAAATCATAAAGTGCATCATTTTCTAGTTCTTTCTTATATTGAGAAACAAAGAAGTCCAACATCAATCTTTCCTTCTCCGTTAATTCTGGTTCTGGCTCTTCAGCTAGAGTAAGAATAACTTTGTCTCGCAGATCGTTTGTAAATATATTCTTCTTCTTGAAAAAGAAACTTGCTTCATAAGCAGGCATATCGAGTATTTTTTTCTTGATTTTTTCAAAAAGATACGAAAATTTATTTAGAAGGTTCATCTTTCTACAAAGTGATTTGAATAGCATTCTTTGGTAATGTTTTGGTAGCAGATTTGGTATATTTTGAGAAGAATAGATTGACGGATTTAAGGATGATAGAAAGTATTCCATAATGTTTGAGACAGCCCTAATCCCCATATTTTCCAATAAATCAGTGCTCAATAAATATGTTGCACGTTGAATAAGGAATTTCAAACTGAAAAACAAAGAAACGATTTTCTCTACTCTCTTCCTTAGTATTTTTGGTGGTTTTTCTTTGTAAATAATATAAACTTGTTTCATATCGTGTACTAAGATCTCTATTCCACCATAATATATGCGACTTATTTTCTGATTTGTAAAATTAATATTCTTATACGTTTGTGGATCTGTCTCAATGATTGTTATAATATCTGAATCTTGAATACTTATAGCTCCTGTTTCTTTGAAAACTCCATTTAGAAAACACATTTTCTCTTTGTTTTTACTCTTATTGCAGAAACGGAGCAATATTTTCAGATTCGATTCAAAGTCTAGAAGATTCTTACCAGTTTTCGTGAGGACTATTTTTTTTATCGAGCGACCAATTAGAATTGGAGATAATTCAGCTTTTTTTGTGGAAACAATTTTAGAACCTATTGTTGGCGTTCCCTTCCATTTTATTGTTCTAGATATTAGCGGAACAAGTGGTCTCAGAGGTTGCTTTTGAAAAATGAAACTCCGAAAATTTCTGTAATAGTTATAACCATCATCATACCAAGACCATCTCAAATCGCTGTAAGTTGGAAGAAAAGCAGTTTTGATGTCTTCTGACGTTTCACTTATCTTTTTGTTTTTATAACTCTTTTCAATGGTTTTAGCTGCAGTGTTTCCTTCAGCTAAGAATTTCAAGTGATCTCGAAGTTCTGGTGAGTAAGTCATTTCTATTAATGGTACAAATTGATAAAATGTCAAATAGATTTCATTCATCAAAAATCAACTCCCAAAATATCTTCAGAAGAGTATTTCCACTCCTGAAAAACTGTTTCATATCTATCTACAGGCAACTGATATCTTGTTGTAATCATTTGGTCAACAATGAAAAGATTCTCTATTTTTCCTTTGAAAAAGTTAGTAAGAGACTCAATTGCATCAACTACAAGCTCATAAGGGATCCTAAGAACAATGTAAAGACCATTTTTTCCTTTAGATACATATTGTTCACTATATACTTCTGGGAAAAAGGATAGAGTCTTATGGATCTCATGCTGATTTTTATGAGAATCATGAAGAAATATGATAATATGTTTTAAGCCAAACACGAATAAGGGGTTGTATCTTAATTTGTACAACTCGTTTTTTCGAAGATTATCAACTTGTTTCTTTACTTCCTTTTCTGTTAATCCAAGATCACTGACTATATCCCTTATCGACAGATGCATATTTGCTAGTATGTGATTTAAGATATCAAGACCCGTTTTATTCAATTTTAGTTTTTCATAATCACAGTTCTCAAAATCACGTGTTAGGATGGGTACTGTTTCTATTAATCTTGAATCATAATCTTGAAGCGTAAACTGAAGATTTTGAGGATTGAGTGTCCAATGTCCATTCTTAAAATCGTAAATACCACAATTAAATGATTTTAATCTGGTTTCTGTTAGAAACCGTAAAATACGAGAGTAAGGGATATGATTATTTTTACTTATTCTCTTTGATAATTTATTGAAGTCTTCTTCCACCTTTTTATGTCTAGGAGCAACAAAATATGAGAGAGCGGATCTGCATCCAACATTTCCAGTATACAAAGAATGAAAAAACACACTATTTGACAATTCAGAGTAAAGGTCAATATCCTTAGTCAGAGGGTATTCGAACATCAAACCATATACTGAAAGATCAAGTTTGTGATAATTTAATGATATACCTTGATGTAAGACTCTCTTGTATTCTACGATAGTTTTATATTTTGAAATATTGGAGAGATCAATATCTAAGTAATCTTTAAGTTCGCTTGAAACCATTGTTTGTCTATCTAGAATTGTCTTAAACACTGTAAATTCTCTTTTATTGAATGAGGGTTTGACAGATGCTCTGAATTGATAGAAAATAGATAGGAAAGTTTCCCAAGCTAACTCTTTCACTGATTTTCTGCTTTGTTCTAAAAGATCGACGAAAAAGTCTTTGGCTTTACGCAAATCAGATAATGCAACATAGCTGGCTGGAACCATGTAAACTAGATTCTTGTATCTTCTTGTTTTACTGAATTTGAACCAGTATTCCACCCATTTCTGCCTTTTTACTGATTTAGGTGAAAGTTCATAGAAGGTCAGAAAGCAAGCTATGTCCCACAATGGAGATTCATACTGGATATAATTGTCAACTATAATACTATGGAATTGAGTATAATCATCCTCCAAGATTTTTTCCGCTTCCTCCAATCTAATTACAAGATTCTGATTTGTAATGCCAGACATGGCAATCTATAGAGTTTTTTGTTTTATTTAACGATTTTCCTTCATATGATGGAGTATCGGGTAAAAATACCCGACAGCTAAAACAGCATCTTACAGACTGAAGAGGGGTAAAAAGCCAAGTTTCGTCCTTTTTGACATAGAAGATCCCTCCTTGTTGTCTTCCAAACAATAGTGACATAAGGAGGTGCATGGAAAGATGTTTAGTCCCGGTGGAGACCCTGACGAGCCAGAATTTTGGCCACCATAATTAGAAGGAGTGGGAGAGGATTAATCCTCCCCTAATCTCTTGGAGATTGTGAAATTTCGAGACGAAATTCCTTTGTCTCTTAAAACACAATTTGCACAGAGACTTCCTGCTTTTTTTTCTCTTTATGCTTTATTTATCTTGTGTTTTTAATCTATTGAGATTAACAGTTAATACAATTATAAACTTTTGAAAACCAAAAACTTCAAATTTAAGGCTCATTTCATCTGTTTACAACATACTTTTTGTACATTTTTTTGGAGTTTAAGTAGGGTAGTGTAGATTATAAATTTAAGGATTGTAGCTATGCATCAATTACATGATGATCCTCGGGGCTACATCCAACGAACATCCAAAAGCGAACCGTAAGCACCTTTGAAAGAAGATGTGGGCGGTGTAGGAGGGGATGTGGCGTCTCCATGATGTGCTCAGGCACTTCTAAAGAATTTGTACACAATTCATGTCATAAGTGAATCGAAATGAAAAATAATATAATATAATATTTTTCCTCCTTTTTTTTCTTAAAAACTAATTTTCATGATTTAAAACAGTTACAAAGAAACTTTATATATTTTAGATGATTATCTTAAAAAGGTAATTATCCAATTAAATACAATAAAAGGCGATATAATGAAAAAGAAAAGTAAAACTATTTTAGCAGTTTTCCTACTTACGATTTTTTTTTATTTCAACAGTTACTTCAGATCTAGTATTAGGTAAACAAATATCCACAACAAACAATTCTCCCCAGCAGAGTAAAATAAATCAAATTTTTGCAGCAGTAGGAGCTGGAGGAGAAGAACAATTATGGACGAATATTATTCCTAATGGGAACTTTGAAGAGTCAACTCCTGAAGGCCTACCTGAACGTATGGACCATTCTATTAGCAGCAACTCTTACAGTGAACTTAACTATCAATCACTAACACATAATGGTTTATATTCAGGGTACTCTTCGTGTGAGGGAACAAAAATTAGTGGTGCAACTAATTACATAATTTGGGGATATTATAGTCAACCTTTTTTACCGAATTTAGCTGAGAATATATCTTTAGATTTTTGGTGGAATACAGTTGCTAATCCAGATATAACTATTGGAGGTAGTTCTTATGCGAGACTAAGAATATTTGATCCAGCTATTTTTCAATGGTATACTATAAACTATTATTTATCAGCATCTTCCTTTTCGATGACGAATGACACTTATCGAGCATATTTCAATATGATTAGACCTGCAGCTAGTTGGCAACATTTAGCACAAAGAAATGTTACAAATGATTTTGAACAAGCTTTTGGAAGTGTTTCTTCTACAGTATATGTATATTACATATATTTCTACTCAACTTCACCGTATCATGGTACTGGTTTCACTGAACTAGTTATAGACGACGTTAGTATGCAAAATGATTCTTCCTTCAACTATTTAGCTGATAATGGAGATTTTGAAACAGGGACAGGATCAAGTTGGGCAGGTAACAAAGAAGGAAGAGGGTACATTGGATTAAGTGATGATTCAATAGAAGGAGATAAATCTTTGAATTTGACAGCAAATTCTTACTACGCAAGTTCAAGTTCATCAAGTTCTATTTCTTACTCTATGTCATCCTATGAAACGTTTAGGAGGGGATACTATCCTTCATCACCTGGAATGGTGGAGATAGACTTTGATTGGAAATATACAGATGTTTTAAACGGTGGTACTGAACAATATGCATATTTCTATTTACAAGGGCAAAATGAAAGTTATCAAAGCTATTTTTACTGGTTTTTAGGAAGTGGTCAAGATGAAATTCCTTGGTCAAATTACTCCCAACCAACTTACGAGTATTATTACTTGAACACCTCTTTATCTAGCGTAAAAGGGGCTTGGAATCATTTTCACATTGATATGTTTGAGCTTTACGAAGCCTTTAATTTAAGTAATCAAGTTATTACTAGTCTTAGTTTGATTACTAATTCTGGATACTATGCAAATTCCACAGTTAATTTATTAATCGATGATTTACAAATCAACACTTATCCTTTAGCTGATCCTTCTTTTGAAGAAGAATGGTATAGAACTCCTTCTGTTCCTATTACAAGCTGGAGTACTAGCTCTACTGAAACACACATATCTTCAACAGATGACAGCCATAGCAGAATTTGGGGAGCTAATCTCACATCCTTTGAAAATTATGGCGAAGTTTCACTATATAGAAATCTGATGTTCTACGTCAGAGACAATCTCTATACAGATTTTTGGTGGAAATTGAACTCTATTGATGCAGTAACGAATTCCTTTTCCACTATAAAATTAACATTTGAAGGAGGTTATAATATCCACTACATTCTTGGAGCTGGGCAAGTAGCATCTTTTACAAATACAAGTAGCACCCAATGCTATTTGGTTAAACAATTTAACCAAACTGGAGTATGGAATAATTTAGTTCGAGATATTAGTAAAGATGCTTCTAATGCTTTTGGAGATGAACTTTGGAATCTAACTAGGGTAGAATTAGTTGCAGCAGCATATGGCACAGGTAGTTATGTTTCAGTAATGTTTGATGATATGAACTTTGTAAAAGACACAAATGGACCAGAATTACTCTCGTGGGAAATTTTGGATACCCCCACCTACTACGATAAAGTTAAGATGGATATCTTTGCAGAAGATTTACTATCAGAAATTGAAGAGATTAACCTTTTCTACCTGTATGAATCAAACTGGGTCGGATTACCTTGTATTCCGTATATGGGTAATTATGAGGTTACACTACCAGCTTTTGACTATGGAACAAACGTTCAGTTTAGGTTTGAATTACTTGATACAAAAGGGAATCTAAGAGTAGATGACAATTCAGGAGCATTTTATTCATACGAAATAATAGATGACATAGAACCAAACGTGGTAATAGTTGATCTCGCAACCTCTCCATCGATTGGTATAACAAACATCAAAATCAATGCTTCTGATATTGGAAGTGGTATACAAAAGGTTGAGGTTATTGATAATCTTCAATTGATTGCTACTCTTACAACACCTCAAGAAGATACTATCTACGAATATAACTGGGACACTAGTATTCAACAAGATAGTGGTCCACACAACATCACGGTTGTAGCTTATGATAATGCAGGAAACAACCATTGTTACAATTTTACTATAGACTTAACAATTCCATCATCATTTGTTTCATTTTTCCAAAGTTGGGGTACACTCGTTGGTGCAGGAGCAGTAGCATCAATCTGGGGAGTTTTTACTATTGTCAAACTAATTAAGAAACCTAAAAAATAATTTTTTTTCTCTTTCTTTTTTTTAATTAGATAATCTAAAACGCAATTACAGAAGGAAGGACATTGAGATTTGGGAAAGTAAAAAAGGAAAAATCATAAGTTTTTAAATTAAAAAAACAATTTCTAATTATAGAACTAAAAAAAAGATTTAGCTGGAATGATTTTCATTTTTTACTATATCAAACAAATAGAGTCAATGAATAAGGTTTAAATCATTTTAATTAATTTTCATTACGATTTAAGATGAAAAGAATAGGCATTATTATTTGTGATCGTTATAAAACTTGCAATGGAGGGAAATGTTTCAGGGCTGTTAGAGAACGAGATGGCGCTTTTAAAAGGTATGGTAAAGAAGAAGTGGAAGTAATTGGTTACTCAACTTGTGGTGGGTGCCCAGGAGGCAATATTGAATATGTTGCTTCAGGAATGAAAAATTATGGTGCAAACGTTATACATTTTGCAACTGGTATGTTAGCCGGATACCCTCCATGTCCTAACATAGATGTTTTCAAAAATCATATTGAGAAGAATATAAGAGTTAAGGTAGAGATAGGAACTCACCCTATGCCCACTAATTATATACTCAATCACGAAAACATTCAAGACATCCCTAGCAGATATAAGGAGTATTGGAATAATCTAACAGACCCAGATGAAGCGAAAAAATATGATTCTACCAGAGCAGAATATAATGAAGAACTAAATTAAACATTCCCAAGAATCGAACCTTTTTCATCTCTATGTTTGTATTTTTTACAAACCTAGTCATAAAAATAACACCAATAGTCACTATAATTAGCACTACAAACCCAATTATAGAAGTTAAGTCAGGAGAATTAAATATTTGATTAAGTTCTCAGTTTTATTAACTAAAAAAATAAAGAAATATTGCATTGTCATAATAGAATTAGGAATCGTCTTGATTGTATTCAATATCAAACACTTCAAATTTATACCAAGTAAATACACCTGTATCCAGAACCCAAGAAATTTCTAATTTTGTAGGTATTCTAACACCATTTACAATATTCGTTTCCTTTACTTCAGCAATCCATTCTTTCAATTCAGCACTTTCATCAGTTTCATAATACCTTTGTGCGGTAAATTTATCCAAATCGCCTTTTTCATTAAAATGAAATACTGCATCACCCGAAACATCATTAAATGTCATTGTTGCTTTAGCAGAAAGATCATCTATTTCTTCCCAGCTAATATATGGACTAATTGCAGCAGAAGGAAACCAAACAATTTCTCCTAAATAACGTTGTAGTGTAGCTTGGTTGAGTTTGTCGTTATTCGAAACATTAACGACGGGTATAATTGAAGCAATTTTAATCTTCATACTTCCTTGACCATGAAGATAAAGATCTCTACCAACGACATTTATCAATGGTATCATAGACAAGTTAGCCTTCCAAATAAATGAAGGGTTATTTGTAATATATTGTTCAGCTTCTACTTTAATCCATTTCTCTTGATTAGGTTTTAATCTCATAAGTCCACTTTGTTTGAGATAGGCTGTTCGTATCTTTTCTTTTACCACAATTCCTGAATTTTTAAGCCAGTTTTGCACAGGACTTGGTAAATTAGATATGTTTTCTTCGGTGATCAAAGTTTTGTCTTGTGGGGAAGATTGCAATAAAACCTCTTTCTTTTCCTGTTTCACTTTTAAATTGAAAAGCCAAGTAGCAAATCCAACAATTGAAACAGGAAGAATTAATATATTAGCCAATGTTCCAAATTGAGAATCTACCCACGAAGATATGATCAATGTTTGAGAGAGAATAATTGCTAAAACTGCTGGAATCCACCACCATCCGCTCTTTAACAAATACAAAACAACTACTGTCAAAAAGATGATTGCTGCAAGCAACCAAAGAATCCCTAGTGGTTTTGAAATACTTTGTGTTAACAAACTAATATCAGCTAAATTGAATGCTTTAAAAAATCCTAAAAGGTGAATGAAACCATGAATCACAACTAAAGCTGCAAACATGATTTTTCGCATAATTTTTCAAGTGAAATAGTACAATATTCACCTTAAGTTTATTGCTGAATACATATATGAAGGATGTAGTGATAATCACAAGTGAAAGAGTTTTGTAAAGTGTAATAGGATTAGAAGATTAGGTATACCTATGTAACTTTCTATTTCCCACAAATAATGGAATAAAGAAGAATGTTTCTACAATCACTTTTTCTTCCAAGTATGAGATCAATTTTAGATATAATTGTCCTTAAGAATAAGTTATATACTCCTATTTTTTTTATTTCACATGAAAAAACGAAAGATAATCGAAAATGTTTATTGGTTAGGTGGAATTGATTGGGATAGAAGGTTATTTGATTCGCTTATACCTCTTCCAGATGGAACTAGTTATAATTCATATTTGATTCAAGGAAGTGAAAAAACCGTTTTGCTCGACACTGTAGATCCAAGCATGACAGATACGTTTTTCTTTCAATTGAAAGATGTTGAAAAAATTGATTACATTGTATCTCACCATACAGAACAAGATCATTCAGGGTTAATACCAGCTGTTCTTAAGAAATATCCATCAGCTAAAGTTCTCGCAACTAAAAAAGGAAAAGAGATGTTGATAGATCATTTGTTAATTTCTCTAGAACAAATACAGATTGTAGAAGACGGGGAGGAAATTGGTTTAGGTGATAAAACATTAAAATTCATCCATACTCCATGGGTTCATTGGCCAGAAACAATGGTTTCCTACCTTATAGAAGATAAAATACTCTTTTCTTGTGACTTCTTTGGTTCACATGTTGCAACAACCGATCTCTATGTTAAAGATGAAGGATTAGTCTATGAAGCTGCTAAAAGATATTTTGCAGAAATAATGATGCCTTTTAGCAAAATTATTCGAAAAAACATTGAGAAAGTAAAACAATTGGAAATACAACTGATAGCTCCCAGTCATGGACCTATTTATGACAAACCATCGTTTATAATAGATGCTTATGAAGATTGGATTGCAGATACACCAAAAAATGTTGCTGTTATTCCTTATGTATCCATGCACGGAAGCACAAGAATCATGGTAGAATACTTAGTTGGTGCATTAGCAAAAAAAGGTGTGACTGTCCATCAGTTTGATTTAGCTGTTGTAGATATAGGAAAACTTGCTATAACTCTAGTCGATGCTGCTACAGTGATTCTTGGTACTCCTACAGTTCATGGCGGTCCCCATCCATTAGCAGTATATGCAGCCTATCTACTAAATGCCTTGAAACCAAAAATTAAACTAATTTCAGTAATTGGTTCGTATGGATGGTTTACAAAGACAATAGATCAAGTTGTCAGTATGGTACCTGGATTAAAGGATGTTGAGATTTTAGAACCTGTTTATGCCAAAGGTCATCCAAAAGAAGAAATTTTCAAAGCATTAGACACAATGGCAGAAAAAATAGCAGAAAAGCATAAAGAGCTAAATCTTCTTTAAATCCCTTTTTTATCATTGAGACCCCTCGGAATAATGAAATTCTTGAAGCAACTTGAGTTGGAAAATGTGATTGTACAGAAGAGAGACAAAAATGATAAAATAATATAGAGATTAACATAGAAATCGATTCGATTGTTTTAATGGTGTGCCTTGTTGTTAGAACAAAACACTTTCCTCTGATATAAAATGTAACTAAGAAAGAAATAAAGACAAAAAATGTTTTAAATTGGAAAATCACTCACTAAGTAATATTATCTACAGGAGTTAAAAGCTTTAGATTACATTGTTTCCTCACATAGACTTAAAGGAAGTATGTATATGAAAAGAAATTCATGTGTAGAAAAAGAAACTCAGGACACTATTTTCCTTAAAGAATCAAGCAAAGTTTATATCCAAATGTCTGATGGTCAAAAAATTTTTTGTCAGTATTCCTTAGGTGACAAAACGAAATCTGATATTGTCTTTTTCTTTGTTCAAGGTTTCGCATCAGGATATTTCACTTGGAATGACTTTTGGGATGCTTTACATCAAGAATTCAATCTAGTTATTGTTGATCCAAGAGAGAAGAAGTCTAATAAATTGATGAAAAGCAGTGAGTGTTCAGTTCATCGAATTGCTCTTGATTTAGCTGAAGCAATTAAATTTCTAAAGCTTGATGAAAAGAAATTAGTTCTTTTTGGCTCTAGTATTGGTGCAAGTTATGTTGCACACCTAGTAGGGCAAAACATGATTACATCAAAAGGTTGTTTCTTGACAGGCCCAGCTAGAAAACCACGAGCTCCAAGTAAATTAATAAATATCTTTTCCTTATTTCCTGCTTTTGTGTTGAATTCTCTAGGAAAGCTGGTTGCTAGAATATATTTTAGGAATAAAGTAGCTGATGGGTTTCAAAAACAAGTCTTCTATGACAGAATCAAAAATGCTGATCTACAAAGATGGAAACCTTGTAGAGATTTACATTATTGGGATGCAACAGAGGATTTTAAGAAAATGAAGATTCCTGTTTTCATTGTTAGAACACCAGATGATAAATATCATGAATCTGATGAAATTCAAATGATTCATGAATTAATATTAAACAGCAAGTTTATCGATATACAATCATATGATTACTGTCATACCAAACCAAGTGTATATGAATTCACACAAACAATCAAAAAAACAATTCTTGAAGAGATGTAAAAAAACATCCACAACCTATAATATGATCATTCCAAGATATTCAGCAAATTATTCTATTATTCTATGCATTATATTCTCCATAGTTCCTTTTCCTTTAATCTTCTTGCCTTTCCAAGTAGACGTAATGGCAGAAAAAATAGCAGAAAAGCATAAAGAGTTAAATCTTATTAACTCCTTTTTTATGTATATATTATCTCAAAGGCCCATTTTCCATAATCCTTAAAAGGAAAAAGTAACTTACTAAAGGTAGGTAGGTTGGAATAATTTTATGTTTTCAATGTTAGAATCTCACAAATCAATCAGATATTACCTTCTTGTACTATGTTTGGTAGGAGGGTTAATTTTATCCTCTTCACAGACTTATGGACAAGATAATCAAACAACAATACAAAGTTGTTCTACAACAGAAGTGGGTGGTTCTTTAACCTTAGGTTCAATGGATTATCAGCTTTCTTTAGATTACTCTTATTCTGCTCATGCGCCTATTGAGATAAATAATAATACTGACTTCACTTCTGCAAATGGTGTAGCAAGTGGTTCAGGTACTTCTGGAGACCCATATATTATTGAAGGGTGGGAAATAAATACTTCTGGTGTCCATGGAATCTATATCAGTGGTACCACTAAACATTTCTTTATCCGCAATAATTCTATTGATACAGGAGGAGTAGCTAGTATTTATGGAATTTACATTGATAGTGTTGCATCTGGTACTGCTAAGATAGAAAATAATTTCTGCCAAAATAATAGCTATGGGATCCATCTTGCTTCTTCTAATAACAATTCTTTGACGAATAATACCTGCAACTTAAATGATTACCATGGGATCTATCTTGCTTCTTCTAATAACAATTCTTTGACGGACAATAATTGTTCTGATAATCCTCATCAAGGTATCTATCTTCATTTTTCAGATAATAATTCTTTGGAAAGGAATCTATGTACAAACAATGGTTATGGGATCTATCTTGTTTCTTCTAATAATAATTCTTTGACAGACAATATGTGTACCTTTAATTCTTTTTATGGAATCTATCTTTATGATTCTTCTAATGATAATTCTTTGACGGACAATGATTGTTTAGATAATGGCTGGGGCATCCGTCTTTATGATTCTTGTAACTTTAATTCTTTGATAAATAATAATTGCAATTCAAATAATTATCAAGGCATATATATTGAACTTTCTAATAATAATTCTTTAACGAATAATACATGCGTCTTAAATGAAGAATACGGATTCTATATTGAATCTTCAGACTTCAATTCCTTGATGAACAATAATTGCTCAAGTAATTATCATGGAGTTTATCTTTATGATTTTTCTAATAACAATTCTTTAACGAAAAATACTTGCAGATTTAATACTTACCATGGCATCTATCTTCATGATTATTCTAATAATAATTCTTTGACGGACAATATATGTACCTCAAATTATCGTCATGGTACCTCTCTTCGTTTTTCTTCTAGTAATTCTTTAATGAACAATACATTCACCTTAAATGATTTTTATGCCGTCCACCTTTACAATTCTAATAATAATTCTTTGACGGATAATGATTGTTCAAATAATGGCTGGGGCATTTGTCTTTATACTTCTTCTGACTTTAATTCTATGACGGATAATTTATGCAATTCAAATGATCATCAAGGCATGTATATTTCTTCATCTTCTAGTAATTCTTTGATGGATAATGATTGTTCAAATAATGATATAGGCGTCAATCTTGTTTATTCTTCTAATTTTAATTTTTTAACAAATAATACCTGCAACTCAAATAATCTGATGGGCATCGATACTTATGATTCAAATAATAATTCTTTGACGGACAATATATTTAGCTCGAATACTAACCATGGTATCCGTCTTGCTTCTTCTGACTTCAATCTTCTTTCTTGGAATCTTATTATCGATAATGGTTATGGTGTTTATTTGACTGGTTCAGATAACAACCTTATTCACCATAATACATTCGTCAATAATAGTAACCCCGTACAAGCTTATGATGATGGGATCAATAATACTTGGTATGACCCTGAAACTAATGAAGGAAATTACTGGTCGGATTATAGTGGAACGGGTGATTATCTAATAACTGGCTCTTCTTCTTCTATTGATCCTTATCCCTTAAATGAACCAACAGTAGTAATAATAGGTGAGTTTACTATTCTAAAAGGTTATTTCGTAATTTTATTTGCGTCCTTTGTTACTCTTTGCCATATACGACGAAAGAATAGTCAGTATTTTCCCAATTAAAAATAAATTCTCAATTGCAATCTAGTAAGATTATTACTCACATTTAGTAGTCATAGATTAGGAA
Source organism: Candidatus Heimdallarchaeota archaeon (assembly GCA_030668875.1). Classification (GTDB taxonomy): domain Archaea; phylum Asgardarchaeota; class Heimdallarchaeia; order Heimdallarchaeales; family Heimdallarchaeaceae; genus UBA460. Next base: position 12,343 of record DAOVER010000030.1, on the reverse strand, counting down.
GAGAAAAAAACCTCAATTTTAAGAAAGGAAGTATTGAATTATTAAATAGATTGACAAGAGTTAATTGTACAGAAGAATTAAATGAGAGAAAAATTAGTTTAGGTATAATGAATACATTCTATCTCCTTGTCTCATTAATAACATAGGAGAAAGTTCGCAATAGAAGCGGAGTAAATAGTGATTATTTACTCTATTATTCTATGCATTATATTCTCCATAGTTCCTTTTCCTTTAATCTTCTTGCCTTTCCAGGTACCTTCAGCAGTTAAAACATAATTAGTGATAAATTGGTTTTCTTTACCAAGTTTACCAATCCAAGTTATTTTAGCATTAGTTGTAACTTTCAAGACTAAGAGAGGTTTGCCTGTCTCATCTTTTCCTCCAGTTACTTTCCACTCTGTTGGCACTTTGGAGGGGATATTCTCATCTTCAGAGTAGCCTTGCTCTTCTATCATGAAGTCATATGGTTGAAAATGGAACCATTCATCATTCATAACTAAAGCACCTTCTCCTGCTTCAAATATTCCTTCGTCCTTTATATCTAGTGAATGATAGAATAAATGAATAGATCCTTCTGGAAATTGAAGGTTAAGCCATCGCCAGTCGTATATATTTAGAATAGAAAATATACCTGTCCCATGCTCAATAATTCCTCGCCCATTTTTGATTTCTACTTTCTTACCTTCTACAATAAATTCTCCTGTAACTTTGAAAGCAAAACTATCATAGAATTCTTGTGCCATAGAAGGACTAATAGCCATTCTACCATTATAATAGACTAAGATCCCCTTGGGGGTAAGAGGAGTATAAGTCAATTTAGCTTTCATATCTAGTTTTTTATCATGGAACTCAAAGGTATAACCTTCTTCCCAAGTGCCATCGATAAGAAAATCAAGTTCAGGTTCAGCAACTTCTTGATGATAACGATTTTTTGATTTATTTAATAGAACTCCTTTGGGGTAGAATGTTTCCCACTGTCTAGAAGAAAATTTTTCCGAAACAATATAAGAATCGAGAACAGATAAACGAAGAGAAGGAGAATCAACCCAGAAAAACCTGAAAACAGTATTAATCTTGATCGGATCTTCTTTTCCTTCAGAGTTAAACATAACATAAATCATACCCTCTTCCATGGGTCCTTTATTACCTTCAGAAACAGGATAGATAGGCTCTAGAAGCTTCTTGTTGGCATTAACAAAATCCTCACCAACCTTCCTATTGGCTCGTTTTAATTTCCAAAGCAATCTAAGATTCTTAAGAAAGAAAGAGAGTTTTGGTTTGGGTTTAATATCAGTGTTACTCATATTATCATATAATAAATAAAGGAATGGGGTTAAATGTTTTTTCTAAAAAGAAAATAATAGAAGGAAAGAAATCGCATGGTTATATCCTTACAATTGTCAATATGATGACAGGAGCAATCATCGTTGTAGCGTTTTGGCGAGTATAAGTGTCTTCCTCCATGTTTGGTCCATACATGATTAGGATATTTTTTTCATAATTTTCTAAAAGTATAATATATTGGAAAGTATATTAATGTTCTGTAGAATCATATTATTAAACCCAGACAGGCATTTCACCTCTTCTAATTACAAATCAGCGAGAAAATAGGGCTGTAATTAAAAGTTGCAGAATCGTTGCATTAGTACTTTTCACATATCCTTTTTCAGTTAAACGATGTAAGTTATCTTTACTAAAGTTCAATTGAGCTTTGGTGGTGAAAAGAATGAAACTACGAAAACTAACTTATGTTGTAATGTTATGTGGAATATTTGCTTTACTCCCTGTTGCCACAGCTAAAACAGGTATCATAACTTATGGTGACATTTTAGCTAACTTTCAAACAACTCTAGGAGGAACAATGGCTATACAATATAGTCCTGGAGAAAATGAATGGTGGCTTGAACCCTTGGCAGCTCCTATAGCCGGTGCAGCTGGAAGAATTTCTTTGAAGTCTGACGGAGAATCATTCCGATATGAAGATGCTCATGGAATCTATCAGGGTGACGCTATGCAAGAAAGCGATTTGGCTTGGTTGCCTTATTTTGGTCTCCCTCAAAACAATTGGGGATTGATTGAAGCTCTTTCATGGTTTTCAATGGGGATATTACTTAATGGTGTTGAACTAGAAACTCGACGAACTGCTATTAAAACAGCTATTTTTTCAGAATTTGGAGCTGTTTGGTGGTACATGCAAGGTGTATTATTCAAACCTGAGGAACTAGCTAGAGGTACATACTGTCTTGAGATTCATTGGAGAGTAGACGATCCTACTTGGGGATTACTAACTATAGGAATATTCCCTGTAACTTTCTACATAGTATAACTGAAAACCTTCGTTACTAGGGTGAAATGTAAAATTAGCAAAAATTCAGTGGAAGCAAAATAAGCACATTTTTTGTTAAAACATTTCATCCTCCCTTCTTTTTCCACATAGATAGAATGACACAATAACTATCATAACTAGGCCACTCAATAATAAGTATTTAATGAAATAACCACAATTTTTAGGTGAAAGAGACTTGAAGCTCAATTCATGATAGAATGAACAGCTGGAGTGCTTCCAAAAAAAATAAAAGGGTCAAAACAATATCCACTTTATGATTAAGAAGCAAGCAGTTTATTTCATGTTATTAGGTTTATTAGTACTACATTCTTCGTCTACAAGTTCTATCAGTGCTCATTCAGCTGATCATACTAGCTCAGGAGAAATGTCTAGACTAGATGATGCTCCTGTAATGAAAGAATGGACCTTTATGGTTTACTTAGATGGGGATAACAATCTTGAAGCAGCAGCCCTTGATGACATCAATGAGATGGAAGCAGCAGGTGGGTCAACAGCTGATGTTAATATCATAGTTTTAGTTGACTTATGTGAAAGCGATAGCGGTGGTGATTCAGAGTATGGTGTAACGTGGACTGAGGCAAGAATTTACTACATTGAAGCAGGTTCTGATGATATAGAGATAGAATCTACTTTGATTAGCGAAGAGGGAGAATTGAATATGGGTAAGGGAGAGACACTCACCAACTTTGTTGATTTTGTTATGACTAATTACCCTGCAGAAAGATATGGTCTTAGTCTTTGGGATCATGGTGGTGGTCTAGAGGGCATATGTTGGGATTGGGACAACAATGATAATTGCATAGGCATTAATGAACTCCAAGAAGCACTTGATGGATATCATTTTGATTTCATTGGTATGGATGCATGTATAATGGGTCAATACGAAATTGTCTATGAAATAAGTCCTAGCGCCGATTATGTTGGTGTTTCATTGTTAAATGAACCAGGAGATGGATGGGACTATGAAAACTTCTTACCTTATCTCTTAGCTGATCCTTACATGACTGGTGATGTTTTGGGAGAACATATTTGCACAACATATGTGGATCAATATGGTTTAGGAGTTGCTTTTGGCATCTGGAATACAACTGATATGACTTATGTTCAAACAGAGATAGATGAACTCGCTATAGTACTTATTGATAATCTGGATACTTATGCAGAAGAAATAGGTCTTGCGCGTGAGTTAGCGAATTCTGACGGTTATCCCAACTATGGTGCTGAACTTTACGAATTTGTTGTAAACCTACAAGATAGTACCTCAATAGAAATCGTACAACAAGCATCAGAAACTCAAACAGCTCTTGAGGACATTAATATCATGAGTTATTCTTCTTACCCGGTGCACCCCTTTGGGTTGTGGATTTATTTCCCAAGGATACCTAATGAAGACTACCAAAAGTTTTATGCTAATAGTGGTGATCAATACGTAAATCAGAGTCCTAATCCTTATTATGGTTTAGATTTCGCTATTAACAGTAGTTGGGGAGAATTTATTTACGCTTGGCGCGATGCCCTACCAGATGCGCTTTACACCCTAAGTGATGATGAAACAAAAATCGTTACAGCAACAATAGATGAGTATTTTGCAGTAAACCTTGTTGCAGGTGACAAAATTACTGCAGAGCTCACTGCAGATGATTTAGGGGAACTAAACATCTATATGTACAATGCATTAGGACGGATAGTGGATTATGACGACACATCAGATGATCCAAAAGAGGTGCAATATGTCGCTACAGAAAATTGTTCAGCATATTTAGGCGTAATTATAGATGGTTACAGCTTAAACTATAGCTATGAATTATCGATAAATATTGACAGTAGACCCTACTTCTCCACTATTACAACAACACCTGAAAGTCCTGGATTTGGTGCAAATGTAGGTTTTTATAGTGAAATAATTGATGGACATGGGTTAGCAGAAGTTATTCTGTCATATAATACAACTTCAGGGTGGACAAATGTTTCAATGTCAGAATCAGGAGAAAATATATATTCTGTAAGTATATCTAATGAAGAATCAGTAAGGTGTCTTATGTATAAGATTTATGCAACAGATAACGAAGGCAACAGTCGCATATCAGCTACAAAGAGTTTAATCTTTCATGAAGAACTTGCACCAGAAATAATAGATATCAAACTTGATCCTAAAAAACCTAAAAGTGGAGAGGAGGTAGAAATAACCGTAGAAGCATCAGATGAATCTGGAATAGACAAAGTGATTTTATCTTATGATTTCGGTGAAGGATGGAAAAACGAAACCATCTATGATGATGATTTAGATAAGTATATATTCACTCTTCAGATTCCAGAGAATATAAGTTTCTTTAGCTACCAAATATACGTTTTTGATACTTGGGGAAATTGCATCATAACAGATAGTATCATCGTTGAACTAAATGTAGGAACAATACCAATTTCACCCCTAATGACCGTTATAACTCTTGCAGTTCTAGCTGTAGGACATTTACAAATTAGAACATATAAGAAAAAGAAAGAATAAAGGAGAAAAATCAATTTTTTTCTCTTTCGTCTATTTTTAGATTTTTAGGATACAAATAATGGGAGGAGAAGTAGGTTAAACAGACTATTGTGTAAGCTTAACTTCCTACCTCATTTACTCCTTCCTTCAGCTGAAACAGTACTTTCTTGAGATCCTGAAGCATTAGGAATTACTGATTGAGGAATTTTGGTTGTTTCTTTCTCATATCTCGTCTCTTCTCCTTTAAATCTTAAAGGAATAAAACCCATTGCAAAAGGAATTATCGCTATGATAGCAGGTACTAAACCATACCAATACAGACTGCAATTTGAGATTATGAACCCGCCTATTAAAGGGCCAAATAATTGTGCTAGAGTATCCAAACCAGAACTCAAACCTTGAATCTTACCTTGATCACGAGGGTCTACAGAGCGAGAAATGAAACTAATTAGTATTCCTCTTGATACAGTTGCAGCAAGTGAATGTCCAAGAATAGCTAAAACGAGTTGCCATTCGTTATTAACAAATCCTATTAAAGCATAATCTATGATGAACAACCCTAATCCAAGAGTTGAAAATTTCTTTTCTCCCAGATGTTTTAGAAGCAGAGGGAAAACAGTGAACCTGAAGACTATTTGAAATAACCCTGCTATTGAAAGTAGTATTCCTAAATAGACAGTAGTTAAGCCAAGTTTTTCATTTCCAAAAAGGGTCATATTTGAATAGATGATCATCAGTGCAAGAGCGTGAAATCCAAATTGAGTGAGTAATATCATCGCGGTTTTGTTTCTAGAAATACGTCTATCACTTGAAACTAGCAAGTCTATTTTTTCCGTTTCAATGGTTTTTTCACCTAGTAATAACTTTCCAGTTTTAATAGGTGATGTTTCTTTTATCAGAAAGATAGTAATTATAATTGATATAGCCGAGAGGACAACACCAAACATTCCAGGACCTATAAGACCTGAACCAATAGTTGATAACAGTCCACACATTCCGGGACCTATAACATTTGATAAAGCAAAAACAACACTTATGTTAGCCATTTGTTTACTCCTATCTTTAAAGGGAACAGAGTCACTAACTATCGCTTTGCATACGGGGAAATTACCCCCAAAACAGCCATCAATTATTCTCGAAATGTAAAGCATGGTTAAGCTATTTGAAAATGCAAAGACGACAAATCCAACTAAAGTACCAATTTGTGAAATTAGAAGTATGGGTTTTCTACCAAATTTATCTGACAATTTTCCAAGTAATAACCCAAAGATTATAGTGAAAAATGCATTAACTGACATTAAAGCTGCTACTTGAAAGTTAGTAGCGCTAAAAAGTACCTTTATAGTGGGAAATAAGGGGATTAATAAAGTATATCCTAAAACATCCATGAAAATGGCTATCCACAGAGGCATCAACCGCTTATAGCTATTCTTTGATTGTAAATTATTCTCGTTTTTTGACATTTTTATCATCGTAACGTGTATTTGTTTTGCACAGAACGTGCAAATTGCAAGTTATGTGACAATTGTTAGAAGCGCATATAAAGTTTTGCAAATGGTGTGCAAATTGCAAGTCTTACGAAAAGTTTATTTGCTGTTGATATAATTTGTCTTGGAAAAGATGTCTAAACAACAAAAAAAACATGATATGGAGGGTGAATTTAAGACCAACATATTAACAGGGGACAATGCTATAGGAATTGCAAAAGAAACTATTGCAAATATATTTAGTATAATGCTTGGTTTTGATAAAAAAGGGGTAGAAAATAGTACTAAACTGTTGAAAATTCTTCTATTTGAGGAAGGTAGTTTTGATCAGCAAGAATTAAAAGAAAAAATCGACAAAGATAATGGGAACATCTCAATCTCAACAATTAGTCGAGCGCTTCAACATCTTGGAGATATGGATCTGCTAAATAAACAACCTGTAAAAGGAAAACGGACAAGAAAATATATTTTCAAATGGAAAGGAAAAGAATCAATAAACAAAAATGAAACTTTTGCAAATTCTTTGATTCAAATTACAAAAGCAAGATTTGAACCGATACAAAAGATGTTTGATAATATTCAATTATTGAATAAATATTGGAATACTTACGATGCTAAGGTGCGGAAATCCAAAAATGGGGAAGAAATCACAGTAGTACTAATAAACATTCTAGCTGTTCTAAAAACAAATTTGATGATGGAAGAAAAAATGGCTGAATTTTACCAATCAATTTTCAAGGAAAATCTAAAGAGATATAAAAATGAATTTGGATGAAACTCCTACACCAGTGTTAGCAGATTGATATGTATTGTCATATTAAAAAGAAAGAAGAAATGGGTGGAGATCCTCGTTCTTTTCACTTTTTCTAAACTTTCTTCCAAGCATGAGTTATTCGTTTCCATCCTTTAACAAAATGGTGTTTCTCGTATAACCTTAGAGCAGCTTCATTAGCACTATCTACGACAAGACTCATAGTTTTGTATCCCTGTTTCTTGAGTGTAACAATAGCATGGCATAGTATTTTAGATCCTAGTTGGCGTCCTCTATATTCAGGAATGACACCCATAATCCACAAATGACCGTTCCCTTCTCCATGGGTAGGTTTGACGAGTGTGAAACCTATGAGTTTTGTTCCTTTAACAAGTACTATTGAAGCTTCATCTATCTTCTCATCTTCCTTATCAAAATGTTCTTTGAAATATTCTTCTCTTTCTTCATCTGTTTCAGAGAGAAAATTCCTATCTCCACTTTGACTGAAAGATTCATAGAAACAAGAATAATGATCTGTATCATCAGCATATTTCAAAAGAATGTCTTCTATCCCTTCTGGAAATTCTACTTCAGAAATTTCTTGCTCTGCTAGATTAAGAGACATGAAAACAATTTCATCTTCCTCCATGAGATTAACTTGAGAATATATGGAAGGATCAACAGGATATTCCTTTAGGTTATCCTTCTTCTCGTAAGCTAGTTCAATTCTTGTGTGATTATTTTGCAAAGCAAAGTCTATGCATTCAGTGAGGAGGAGTCGAGTTATTTCAGATCTATCGAGTTCATCAAGTGAGACATGAGGGTCCCCCTAATGCCCATGGATTAATCTCTAACTTCTTCGAATCATGTACAAAGAGAAGAAGCCATCCCACCAATTTTTCTTCATTGTAAGCCTTCACTATTACAGGAGCTTCATCATAAACTAGATTCTTAATCCAATTTCCTATTCCTTCAATAGAAGAGTTAATTTCAGGTCTAGTAATTTTCCAAAGGTCAATTGTTAATGTTGCTAGTTCTAGTACATCTAATTGATCATTCAACACTTGAGTTTGAATTTTCATATTTTTCATTTTAATTATCACCAACTCTTCTATGTAAAATTATTACGGCAACAAATGCAATACTATGAACTAAATCAAAGATATAAAATCTTTTCATTCGAATTCCAGATTCAGGAGCTCAGAATAGAAATAAGTCCATCAAAATTCTGAAACTGCAGGGATGATTGCTTCTTCGAATATCTTGAGAGGTTCTTGGTCTGAAAGTGGGTTTCTCATATTGAAAATAACATGGTCTACACCCATCTCAGCTAGTTCTTTTGTAACAGCAATAATATCATTAGCAGTTTTGAAGCTTTTTCCACCATATGGATTAACATCAGGACAGTCTGGTTGGTCTAGAAAAACACTACCTAAAGCAGTTATCTCAATATCATCAAAAGGTCTGTTTTCAGTTTCACAGTGTTCCCTAAGTATTTTGAGAGCATTTTCTACTTTATCAGTTCCACGACCAAAGAATAAGTTAGCAGAATCAGCGTACTTTGCAACTAATCGAAGAGTCTTTTTAGGACCCATTCCCCCTATCAAGATGGGTGGATGGTTCTGAATAGGTTGAGGATGACACATAGTTTCCATAAGATGATAATGTTTTCCTTTGAATTCCTCACCATTGTTCTCTGACCACATAAGTTTAGCTATCTGTAAAGTCTCCTCTAACATCTCAAAACGAGTAGTCCAATCATAGAAAGGTATACCATAACCAACAGATTCTCTTTCAAACCAACCTGCACCAATTCCGAGATAAGCTCGACCTTTAGAGAGAACATCTAGAGTAGTAACAGCTTTAATTAGCATACCAGGATGATGAAAAATATTGCCAGAAACAAGTGTACCAAGTTTAACATTCTTGGTTAAAGCTGAAAGATAATTAAGAATAGAATAACCATCATACATATCGTCTTCAGCAGGACCTAGAAGAATGCTTCCTTCACTACCAATTTGAAAGAAATGATCCATAACCCATAGACTATAAAAGCCAGCTTTATCAGCTTGAGAAGCGATATCCTTAATATCTTGACCAAAGGTTTCCTTTCCTCCCAAGAAGGTAAAATTTGGAACCTGTAAACCTATTTTCATACATAATTCAAATAAAAAACTGCATTTAAAGATTAGCTTCATTTAAACACAAAAACGAAAACTAAAAAAAAGAAAAATTATTCTAAACTCTTTTTTTCTTTTTTCTTACTATATCATATATTAGAGCAATTAGGGAAAAACTTAGTGCACTAATTAGAAGAGTCAATCCATTTGTTTCTGATGTTTCTGGATAGGTTTCAAATTGAATATCTATCTGCTCTGTTCTTACTAAAACTCCTCCATCTGTACCTGTTACTCCAAAGAAACTTTCTTTTTCCTTAAAAGATTCTGTTTCAGAAAGTTTGTTTAGAAGATTGAATTTTTCACTCTCTGTGAAGTTTTCTCCACAGTTGAAATAAAATTCTAGATTAACTGGATCACAGATGTTACTATACTTAGTAGCATACGTTCCCTCTTGATGGACTTGATAAAGTATATCAGAACAAGCTGAAACAGTAAGATCCTCTTCAGCGGTTATATCTCCGAACATCTCTGTAGCCTTATCATATCTCCAGCAAGGATAATGACCATGTGTAACATTATCTAAACTAAAATTCGTAGAAACAAGATAAGTAGAATCAATTCTAGCAAAAATCCACTGCCCGGTTGCATTAACACCGACTACGACTGCATCACCAGTACTATCCGCATAATGAATTTGTCCTCCAAAAGAGCCACTCCATTTATGACCTTGGTACCAAGCGATAACTTCTTCAACAGTTTTACAATCCCATAAAACTTGAGCAAGAGCATTGGGAGTATAGGGATACGAAGCAAGTGGATCAAGATTTAATGGAACATCAGGGAGACCATTGCCATCATAACATAAACCATATTCGTTCATCCCTCCTTGTGACCGCCCATCTACATTGGAATCATTATTATTATCAAAACCAAAGAAGACAGCACCATAAATTTCCTTAACACCAAAATATTGTGTAGAAACGTTCTGAGCAGGGATGTACCAACGGTAAGCACTGTTGTATTTGTAATCCTCATTGTTACCAAAAAAAACAGTATCCCCAATAGTAGCGGTAAAAATCGTACATGAAGAGGAGATATGAGTATCAAAAGTATTTTCTGCCACACTATAGGAAGCTAGTGGCTGAAGTATGAAAATACCCGTGATTAGAAGGAAGGCAACACTAATTAGATTTTTTTGTGACATTATAAGAAATTAAAGACATGAACATTTATTAAGATTAGTAGTTTCGTAATATATTTTATCAATTTGAATATTAACCTTTAAAAGTGATTATTACCAATGTTCCTAAGATAAACAATTATCAGGGATTTGGAATTATGAAGAATAAGCTTAGTTTATTTGTGAATATTTGCTTTTTTGTATTTTTTATTGCAGGTATGAGTGCTAATTCAGCCATCGCAGTGGGTGAAACAGATTGGATGGTAGGTGAATCTATAGTGTTTGGAGTAAGAGAGACACTTCAGAGTAGTACAGAATGGGTGAATGAAACATTAGAAGGAACTACTACAATTGCAGCGGAAAGTGAGATAAAAATGACTATTCAGACTATTGATGCGGAAAACAAAGAGGCTGAGACAAAGTTTCAATACTCTTTAGGTTTGGCTATGGATATTACTTTGAACTATGATGCAATAGAAAATGGACAAGAATATGCAGAAGATATCTTTTCTTTTAACTATTATTGGGATTACAATTTCAACAGACATATCTTAACATCATTTAGCATCAATCTCTATAGCATCATCCCCTTTTTAGAACCAGACTGGGTAAACTTCAACAAATATTTCGTGGAATCAGTCGACCAATCAAGAATCATTACATCAATAAACACTGGATACGAGATAGTTGACATTGAATTTAACGATTTTCTAGAGTCGATTACATCATATGAAATAATGGGAGAATCTAACATTTCAGACGCTCAAGAAGCATTTAAAAGTACAACTACTAAATGGTCTTTTGAATTTGATTTAACAGATTACATTCTAGATACAAATTATGACTTTGAAGATCAAACTTGGGAATACTTCTCTTATGATAAGTATGTTCTAAGTGCAACTCTAGAATATAGTAATGGTGGAACGTTGGAGAAAGGTACATTTAGCAAAGAGTCTATCATAACATTAGATAACATCACAACAACTAATGTACACAACTTTGCTATCGTTAGAGGAGGACTTGCTGCCTTAGAAACAGATTTCAGCTTTGTGGCAATCGTAGCAGGTTTAGCTATACTACAAGTTACTGTTATCGTGTTGAAACGGAGAAAAAGAACCTGAGTATATAACTATTAAGTATTCCTCGGAAGTAAAGGTGAACTCAAGATTTTTTCATCCATTTAGTCTTTCTTCCAAACATGAGTTACTCGTTTCCATCCTTTAACAGAATTATGTTTCTCATATAATCCTACAGTAGCTTGATTAGCAGAGTCTACAACAAGACTCATGGTTTTGTAATCCTGATGTTTGAGTGAGTATAAAATGAAAAAAATAAAAAAAAGAAAAGGGAGTCTATTTTTTCAGTCTTAGATTCTTTCTTTTCTTCCTAAGTAAATGTATTACAAGAAATATCGGAATTACCAAAACAATAGAGAAATTCTTTCCTATGAACTCACTGATTACGGGTGCTTCAGCAGGCTCATCTAGTGGGTATCCATCATGCCTAGCACCATCAAAGTTATCGATGATGTAACCAATACTTACATCATAACCTTCTGACCAGTAATTACCTTCCAGACTTGCTATGTCCCAAAAAGTGTTATGTGACTGTGTGTCTGCTCCATCATAAGCTTGTGAGATATAAGAGATAAAAACTTGAGCTAGATTAGAGACTTGGTTGAAGGAAGAAATTCAACATAGAACAGAACACGCTGGAATTTTGTTAATAATCTTTAAATAGTAAAATATCTTTGTTAAGTTAACAATTGTGTAAGAAAGTGGAAGTTGGAGTAAAGTGAAATTGAAAAGAATTACTATATATATGAATTTTTCTATTTTACTTTTTTTATTAAGTAATATGAGTACTACAAATGCACTACAACAAGATGATAGTGAAGGACATACTTTTGATTTTTCCCCATATTCGTACTATATGCAAACAGAATTTTATAATACATATATTCCTGTAGGACA
>DAOVER010000014.1 GCA_030668875.1 Candidatus Heimdallarchaeota archaeon | reverse complement strand
TTCAATTCACTTTTTATCAGAAAATTTGCGCGATTATAGAGATTTTTTGCTTGATGACAAACTCTGCTCAGTGCCGGATGATACTCCACTTCTATACGTTCTGCACGCAGTACCTTTGCCATCCATAGTTAACCCAGAGTTCACTATAAAAACACCCGTACTATCACTAAAATGTTACTCAATTTACACACTAATAAGACAAAAAGACAAAAGCATATCATAAATACTTCTAACTTCATTTATTTTCTATTCTTTGTTTCAATATTTGATCGTACTCGTCAGCAGATAAATACCTATTTTTGTAAACTTCAAGTTTCTCTCCAATAATTTTGGCTAAAAGATGATAGCACAAAGTTTTTTGTCCTTTTCTTAACACCCGAAATTGGAAATCGGTGCATTCACAGAAGTTATTTTCTATTACGAGGTAAGTTTTGCTTCTACCTTTAACTTCCCAAATACTAATGTTTTCATCTAAAATTAATTGTTGCAAATTATTTTCTTTGAGTACTTTTACAGCGTTTTCTCCCCTTGAATCAAAAATAGATAGTATTTCATTTTCCAAAACTTCTGTTAGATTCTTCTCTTTCCCAATTATAGCCAATAATTCTGCTAATTTCTTTTCATCAGAAGAAGAGGTCATGTGAACTAGCCTAGAATCCTTCTTATTTTAATTTTTCTTGAAACTAGAAAATCTGAAGGTGAGAGATATTAAGTGACATGAGTGAAAAAATTTTCTCTCTCACTGTTTGATCATTACATCAACTATGTCAAATTGTCTTAAAACAAGGTTTTTGACTTTATTTATGTTTTTTCCATTTCTCCCTATTGCACGACCTTTATCTCTATTATCTACCTCTACTGTCGCAACCTTTCCACTCTTTCGATCCAAGAGAGTCACATTTCTAGTAACAATAGGTAAGAAACAGTTTCGTATAAATTTAGCAGTGTCCAAAGAATATTCGATTATTTCTACATCTTTTGCGATTAATTCTTTTAGTCTATTAATATTGATTCCTCTCTTTCCAATAGCTAAACCTGCTTGTCCTTCAGAGACTACAAAAGTAACTTTGTTATCTTCCTCGTCAATTAGACAGTCTTTAATCATTACATTAACAATTCCTTGGAAAATTGTAATAAATTGCATTTCTGTTTGAGATAGTTTGACTGCTGGCATGTTATTCATCCATTTTATGAAACTTAATTTTGTGTTTAACCTAGTTTGAATTGTTTTACTAGCCTTTATAAATTTATTAGTGGCCCTTATTTTTTCTTTCTGTTATACACTATTTAAAGATATGTAGAATCTTGACTTTTACCAAGCCTACATTGAAGGTTCTATTGTTTTAGATGTATAAGTAAAGAAAATTTAAAGGAAAAAATAAATTCACCTTTTACTATTTTTTCTCAACTGCTTTTAGAATATCGCTGTCACCCAATTCGAATATTGTCATTGCTGCAACAAAATGCGGTCTTCCACATATTCCTCCAAGATCAAGTGAAGAACCAGAATATTCGAGTATGGGTACTTCAGATAAAGATGCATATCTTGTAACATCCTTTCTTAAATCATCGGGAATGTTCTTCGCGATTATAACTAATTTAGCTTGTTTATTTAATAGAGCGTTCTTAGCTGAGTCTACACCATAGGAAACTTTTCCAGTGTCTACAGCTATTCTTATGCTTCTGTTCAAATCCATTGATTGTCACCAGTATATCTGCTTGTTGCTGTTTCAAAACTTAAACTATTAAATATTTTTACTTTTGAGAATAATTTTTCAGATAACAAAAAATATGTGAAAATACATAACGATAATATGTTGTAGTTAAACTTCCATAGCTCCAGAAAATAGGACATCCCAAGCTTTGCTCCAACGTTCTGGATGAGCTACATCAATCCAGAAAACGTTTTTTGGGCATATATATCCTTGTAATTTTCTATCTTTAATTAGAGCAGGGATAATATCACTTGAAATGGATTTTCCTTCAGAATCGACCAAATAATCCATTATATCAGGCTCAAAAACATATATTCCTGTATTAATATAACCACTTTGCTGGGCTTTGGTTGGTGATTCCTCAAATTTGGTGATTCTATTATTTTTTTGGTCATTCATATAGAACACACCATAATCTGCAAAGATTCCTTTATCACTAGTTTTTCCCATCAGTTGATAATAATCATTAACACCCACTCCACACATAGTAGCGATATTTTCTCTTCTTTGATTCTTATGAAAATCAATAATATGTGATAAGTTGACATCTGTGAGAATATCGGAATTCATAACAAGAAAAGTTCCTGAGACTAAATTTTTTGCATTATGGATTGCACCAGCAGTATCCAGCATAGTAGATTCGCTTACATAACTTATGTCTAGTCCATTCCAATTTTGCCCGAAATGTTTCATTATTCTATCTCCCAGTTTTCCAATTAGAAGTACAACATCGGTTATCCCACTATTTGATATTAGCTCCAAGTTGTACTCGAGAAGAGGTTTATATCCAACAGGGATCATTGCTTTTGGTATTGCCTCTGTTAAAGGTTTTAACCTAGCCCCTTCTCCTCCTGCGAGAATGAAAGCTTTAATTTTTCTGAGTTCTAGTTCCTTTTCGATAAGTTTGATTAGAAAGTCCTTAATTGAGCCTTGCCCTTTCTTATCTTTTATTGCTTTCCATATTCTTTCCGGAAACTCAACTGTAAATTTGTGAACCATTAATTCCACCCTTATTAGCAGAGGTTAATTTTCCTTATTGCTTTTTACTGTTTCTTTTTAGTGTTGCCCCTTTATTTGTTTTTTGTGTAACTGAAGTTCAAAAAGGAGTTAGAAATGTATGATTTTATGTAGAGGTACATCTAACCAATAGGTTTTTTTAATTCAAGCTTGATGCAGTACTAATTCCATCGTAAATGGGTGAATCATCTGTCTAATAGAATCTCAGAAACAAAATATGCTCTAGACCGATTATTAACTCGTCAAGAAGTTGCAGAGAAATATAATCTATCACTGGATCAGATACTTGATTTAAGTATTGGTGATAATTTATTCATACCACCTAATTTAATTCAAAAAATCATAATTAAAGAGATTCAATCAATAGACCCCAGAGAACAATACCCAATTGATTACTTATCTCTAATTGAAGAGATTTCTAGATTTGTAAGTGTTGAGACCTCTTCTGTCTACCCTGGGCTAACACATAACCAATTAATTCAAAGAATGATTAGAGTTAACACAAAACCAAAGGATGCCGTTTCTTTAATTATTCCTGATAAAGACATCTATTACCAAATTGCTAAAAATCAACAATTAAACATTCTTACAACAGAACTAACATCGGATTATGAACTTAACATTAATCTCATCTTAGAACAAATAAAAAGCGAAAATCCAAAAGTAATTGTATTTTCTTCTCCTCATTATCCAACTGCAAATCAGCTGAAGGGAGAAGATGTTCTGGCATTGGTTAGAGAGACAGAGGTTCCCCTAATAGTAGATGAATCCTATGTTGAATTCGGTAAATATTCATTAGTAAACCAAGTGCGAAATTTCGACAATTTAACGGTTGTTAGATCTTTTTCTAAAGCTTGGGGATTAGGAGCCTTTTCTTCTGCCTTTCTAGTTTCAAATGCAAAAAGCATTGAGGTTCTAAAGGAGAACTATATTATAGAAGAAATACCACCAATTCACCTATTAGCAACCAAATATATTCTTCAAGCACCCTACAGGTTTGTTGAACTAATTAATAATTTCAAAGCTGAACGTAAAAGAGTTATAGAACATCTTCGCATGTTAAATGGACTTAAAGTTCATAGTAGTGATACAAACTTCCTCTTAATTCAATTTAAGAAAGACGTTAAGGAGTTATATGAACAACTATGTAGTAAAGGAATAATTATTCAAACATTCGAGAAATACCCACCATTCAAAGATAGCGAAAAATCCTTTTTAGTAACTCTAGGCGATTCAGAAATCAACGATAAGTTGATTATGGCAATTGTAGAAATATTAGAATCTATACTTTAGAGAGACTAATTTTCAAGATATCAGCCCTTGATTTTCTTTTTCTTATAAAATCGTTTTAATTTATTGCCACACTCAGGACACACAACAATTTTTTCTTTGAATTTGTTACTACAACCTATACACTTCCAGAAATAAACCCGTCTAGTTTTAATTTTAAAGGAGAATGTTTCAATTTGTATTCCTAGGAAAGAACATAGGTTCTGAACAGCGCTATCATCACTTATAACATGGGAACCAGGAAAATCAAGTGCGGTAGCAACAACATGGATATCTGCTTCCGATAAAGAGGAAATGTCTCCTGATGATTTTGCTTTTTCTTTTACAGTGTTTAACGAGTGTTCTGAAGGTGATGTATAAATAAGGCGTTGATCATCACCCATTACTTCCAATACTGCTTTAGCTTGAAAGGATTTTATTTCAGATCTGAGAATATCAGGGATGATAAGATAAGAATCCTCATTTGCAACTTTGTCGTTTGGAAAAAAATGCATAATTGCAGTAGAATCAATTATGTAAGTCCTTTTTTCTTGTTTGTCCTTACTCATTAAAATCATCAGGATCGTATTTTAATAGTTTGTTTCTTACACGTTTTACATAACTATCTGAAAACCTTAAGAAACCGATTTTATCAGTTGATTTTTGAACAATTATAGATTCGCCATGTCCAAGGCTGTAATAAGTTGCACCATCAACTACTACATGACCCGCTCTATAATCACTCAGATTTGTAATAATTAGTTGAGCATCTGATGAAATAACTAGGGATACCAGTCTTCTAGAAAAAGGACAGATAGGTACCAGGTTAAAAGCATCAACAGTTGGCATTATTAGAGATCCACCGGCTGAGAGAGAATATGCACTAGATCCCACACAGGTTGAGATAATTAGTCCATCTCCGTTTAATGTGTATAAATATTTGTCATTCACTTGAACTTTAAGAGAGATAATTTGACCTATTTTATCTGAAGTAACAACAACATCATTTGCAGCAGAGATGGTAGGAAAGGCTTTTGTTGAAACAGCTAAAGCAGAATAAAATTCTGTAAAAAAATCTTTTTGTTCTATTTTGTCTAAGGCTTCATCTAACTCTTCAGGTTTTATTTCACTGAGAAATCCAACTCTTCCACAATTAACGCCTAAAATTGGAATGTTTTTCCAGTTTTTGAAAGTCTTCAATATGGTTCCATCTCCTCCATAAACCAAAATAAGTTCAACAGTTATCTCTGAACAAACTGGTTCTACATCAGCCACCCTTTCTGCAAGAAAGGAATCAAGAAATACATTAAATCCTCTTTCTTTTAACCTATCATAGGCCGAAAGAGCAATTTTTTTTACTCTTTCTTGACTTGAACTCGTTATTAGAATACAAGAATCTTTAGAAACCAATAGGCATCAATTCAAAAGAAAAAAGTAAGCATTAAAAATAGTTCGGTTTTAACTCTTTGATTTTTGAAGTTTTGCTATGAAGTAACCTAGAGTATTATCTATTCCAGGAATAAATCTCTGAACTGGAAAAGTGAAGTTAGCTATAGAGATATCTGTTTTTGAAAAAACAAAATTTTGTTCAATTACTCTATAATTCATATTTTCAACTGCATGATGTATAATCTCTTCATTTTCTTCTTTTGTAACTGTACAGGTTGAATAAACAATTGTACCATTATCTTTTAGCAGTTTATCACAAGCAAATAGTATGGCTTTCTGATATGTTGCCATTGATTTTATTGTTTTAACATCAATATTGTGAACCAGACGAGGTCTTAATCCAAGGGAAGAACAAGGAGGGTCAACGAGTATTTTATCAAATTTAATATTCCATTCCTTACTTAGTTCTATTATATTTCCAACATATGCAGTTATATTCGATGTTCTATATTTCCTAATTTTACTCTTGATTTTTTCAATTCTTCTCTTAGATCTATCCACCGCTATAATCTGAGCTTGATCCTTTGTAAGCTCGTTCAAGTGAAAAGTTTTGTTCCCAGGGGCAGCACAACAATCAAGAATCTTATCCTCTGGCTTAGGATCAAGATTTATACTTGCAAGATACGCTGGAACACTTTGAAAGTATATTGGGAGAGTTTCATCATCTAATAATTCAAGACTGGGAACGATATAAGGGGAAAGAATGTTCTTTGCTGCTATCCCCTGACCTTTCCTTAACATCTGATTGTGATTCATTGCTGCTTCGCCTCTAGCAACTAATATGTTTCTTTGATTGAGAATGTTGACAACATCCCCCATCTTAACTCGATTTGCCCTCTTTACACCTGGAACAAATACATTGGCTCCTTGATATATCATCTCAGCTGCTCTATTATCAACAATTATTTCTTTTGAACCTTCTAAATGTGTTAACTCAAATGGTCCCTTTGGAGCAGTGATGATTAAATTATCAAAAATCTCATGTTGGTGTGCATCAAAACCTTTCAATTCAAGATTATCAATAATGTCACTTACTCTAGAAACATCCCTATATACATGAAGACTGTATTCCTCCATTGGTGTTACGACTTTTTGAAGGTATTTCTTAGAAACTTCACTTCCAAGAAGAATTGCTAGATAGTTTTTTAACTCCACAGAGACCATTGGTATTATTGATGACATCAGTTAATCAATCAGTTCCAAATTGTTGTGAGAATCGCTCACAATTCTTATGTTCAAATAAATTTCAAGTTAAAAATTGTTTTGATTTCATAAGTTGGTGCGGGGAGGGAGATTCGAACTCCCGGACCACTAAGGACTAGAATCTGAATCTAGCGCCTTTGACCACTCGGCAATCCCCGCTAAAGTATCTGAATTTTCAATCATTTTTTTTCCAACAAGATATTTAAGTCATTGTATCTTATGTCTTTTGTATTCAAAGGATGTTATAAGTTATGAGTTTAAGACCTTATATTGAGACACTCAAACAATCTAATTTAATAATCGAGATTCACGATAAAGTTGAATTTGAATATGGTGTTACCGAACATCTACAAACAAACAAAGATAAAGCTGTTCTGTTTTATAATGTAGAAGGCTCTCATTTTCCTCTATTAGGAAATAGTCTTTCTTCTCGTGAACAGCTTAAATTAGCTTTAAATGAACAGGAAAACTACTATGGTTTCTTTCAACAAGCGCTTCTCACTCCAAAAGAACCATCCAAGACTGAGACTAGTCTTACTTTTTCTAACAAGAAACAAGTAAATTTTTCACATCTGCCTATCCCGAAATTCTTTCCTATTGACGGAGGCAGATATCTCTCGTCTGGTATCGTTTTCGCAGAATTTCCTGGAACTGATACTCCCAATATGAGTATTCATCGGATTATGATCCTTGATGATCAGAGAGGAACTATACGAATTGTTCCCAGAGATTTACATAAAATCTTTCTAGAAAATAAGAATAATGGTTTGGATACACCAATTGCTGTCGTAAATGGTTATCATCCCATACTAGCTTTAGCAGCATCTTCTCCTACTCCTCTAAATCGAACAGAATTGGCTATAGCTAACACGCTTATGAGAGGTAAACTTTCAACTGTTAAAACACCCCGCTATAACATTACTGTTCCCTCCGATGTTGAATTTATTTTGGAAGGGAAAATTCTAGCGGACGAAGAGGTAAAGGAAGGACCTTTTGTTGACATTACTGGCACCTATGATGATGTCCGAACTCAGCCTATAATTCAATTTGAGGAGATATTGTATCGTGATGAAGCAATCTTTCAGACCATTCTACCTGCATATGAAGAACATTTCATACTTATGGGTTTTCCAAGAGAAGCAGAAATTCATAACCGAGTAAGCAAAGTTGTCCCCAAAGTACACGGAGTTTATTTAACACCAAGTGGATGTGGATGGTTAAATTGCGTTATTTCTGTATCAATTGAGAATGACGGGGATGCTAAAAAAGTAGGTTTGACAGCTTTTGAAGCACATCCTTCACTGAAATGGTGTACAGTTGTAGATGAAGATATAGACACAAGTAATAGTTCAGCTGTTGAATGGGCAAGGATTACTAGAGCTGGATCTAATGACATCACTATACTTGAAAATGTGAGAGGTTCTTCTCTTGATCCTTCACGAAATAGAGAGGATAACACTTCAATCAAGATAATAGTTGATGCAACAAAGAAGAAGGATAAAGCGGGATATGAAAGAGTCATACCTTTTTGATTAGTGACTTTCTCTAAATCTTATTTTTGTTTCTAAAGAAACTTCTTTTTTGAAGCCGCGTTGGAAATAATAAAATCTTACCACACTTATTATTTTGTACGTGGTAAGACATTGCAAATTACATTTTTGTACAATAGTGCGATTGAAAAAACATTTAAAGAAAACAGTTTGTATTCTTCTGAGGATTACATATGAATTTAATGAATGATTTAGCTAATTCCGACCCAGAAGTTGCTGATATGCTTCTGAGAGAATTAAAACGTCAAGAAGAAGGCATTGAACTTATTCCTTCTGAAAATTATACCTATCGATCTGTTCTTCAAACCATGGGTAGTGTTTTAACAAATAAATACTCTGAAGGTTACCCCAAGAAAAGATATTATGGTGGAAATGAAATTGTTGATGAAGTTGAAATATTGGCTATAGAACGCGCCAAGAAACTTTTTGGTTGTGAGCATGTTAATGTTCAACCCTATTCTGGTTCCCCAGCGAATCAAGCAGTTTTCTTTGCTTTGCTTAACCTTAAAGATAAATTTCTAGGTTTCAGTCTTACATCGGGAGGCCATCTTACTCACGGAAGTCGGGTAAACTTCTCAGGTAAAAATTACGTTTGCATTAGCTATGATGTTGATAAAAAGACAGAAATGTTAGATATGGCTGTTATTCACGAGTTAGCTAAAAAGGAGAAGCCAGAAATGATCGTATCGGGTTTAACCGCATATCCTAGAAAAATAGATTTCAAAGCATTTCAAGAAATTGCAGAAGAAGTTGATGCTTATCAACTTGCAGACATTTCACACATTTCTGGTCTGGTTGTAGGTGGAGCTCATTCAAGTCCTGTTCCTTATGCTGATGTTATAACAACTACAACTCATAAAAGTCTTAGAGGTCCCCGTGGTGCCATTATAATGAGCAAAATGGAAGATAGATTACATGAGATTCACCATCCCGAGAAAAAAACAAAAACCGGAGAACCATTTAGTTTAGCAAGATTAATAGATTCTGCGGTATTTCCTGGACTACAAGGAGGACCACACGACCATTCTACTGCTGCACGAGCTGTTGCATTTGCTGAAGCACTTAAACCAGAGTTTAAGGATTACGCAAAACAAATTGTCAAGAATGCTAAGGCTTTGGCTGATGAATTAATGGCTCTTGATATAAAACTAGTTACAAATGGAACTGACAACCATCTGATCCTCATTGATTTGCGTCCTGAAGATTTAACTGGTAAAGGTGGACCAATTCAAAATGCTTTGGATGAAGCAGGTATAACAGTTAACAAAAACACTGTCCCATATGAGCCCTCAAGTCCCTTCCATCCATCAGGACTTAGACTAGGGACACCTGCAATAACATCAAGAGGAATGAAAGAATCAGAAATGAAAGTAATTGCAGAAGGCATAAAAAAGGTCATTAAATCGAAGGGTGACGCAGAAGTAAGCGAAAAAGTTAGGGAGAATATTCTTGAACTTACAAAACAGTTTCCACTCTATCCAGGGTTATCAATTTTGAAATAATCATCAAAATATTACCCTCTCTTCCATTTTTTCAATTTAATCAAATATTTAATTTTCATTTTTTTTATCGAAAAAAGTTGTTTCAATTTTCTGCATAAATTCTATGATTAATTCATTATCAATATCTTTCACGCTCAATGAGATTAGAACTAATTTCTGAAGCTTTGTAGCAAATCTTTCGCCCATCATTTTTGCATAATGTTCATTCTTTGCTCCAGTAATGTAAAGTGTTGAAGCAGGCATTATGGAAGTACCGGGGACTGAAACACCAAAAGTTCCTATCCGCGGAGTCTCCTCGTAGATGTACAAAGCTATAGCATTTTCAAAAGAAGTCAAAGTTAATCCAAATTTCCTTTCTTCAATCTCAAAGGATTTTGATTCGGTTATATCACTCATCATCTTTACATATATGATCTTAACTATTAATTTTATCTCTGAAAAAAGGATAAGCAGCAATGGAATCTGCTAGTTATTCTAGACAGAAACCTGTCTCACCTATGGTATCATAATTTGTATAATAATCTCTTAAACAGTCTAGTCTCTCTTCGTTTTTCTTAATATGTTTTAGCTCAAAAGCAAGCAATAGATTACTAGCTAACATACAAACAGTTGCTGGACCACTACCCCCAGGAACTGGAGAAATATAACTTGCTGTCTCAGAAAGATCATCATAATCCACATCACCCATTATTTTACAATTTTCAAAATTTATTCCTACATCCACTACAATGGCCCCATCCTTTATCATGCCTTTCTTAATTAAATGAGGACGCCCTACTGCTGCAATAAGTATATCTGCTTGCTTTGTATACTCCTCAAGAGGTTTTGATCTTGAATGACACAATGTAACTGTCGCATTTTCCTTAAGTAAAAGATGTGCAACTGGTTTGCCTACAATCATGCTTCTGCCAACAATTACTACGTGCTTACCTTCAATTTGAATTTTATAGAATTTTAACAGGGCTAAAACTCCTAAAGCTGTGGGTGGAACTAAGTTTGATAGAGCTTTAGTCCAAGCATGTACATTACCTGGAGATAGACCTTCAACATCCTTACTTGGTGCAATGCTTTCACTGATTGTATCTTCATCAATGTGTGAAGGAAAAGGTACTTGAACTAATATCCCATCTATTTGATCATCATGATTTTGCTTATCGATAAATGCTAAGAGTTCTTCTTCGGTAGTTTTTTCAGGTAAACGAAATACTTCTGATTCAACACATAGTTTAGCAAAAAATTTTTCCTTAAGTTTGAGATACGATTCTGAAGCAAGACTCTCTCCAACTAGTATAGTTGATAACTTTGGTAGTTTTTTATAAGTATCAGCAAATGTTTCACAACGTGGTTTTAACACTTTATCCAAATACTCTTGCGCAAATAATTTGCCATCGATTTTTTTTGATTTTACTTTATTCAAACTCATTTTTTCCACTTACATTCGTACGATTCTAAAAACGCTTAATAAATTCTAAGTAGTTACCGAATCTTTCTATGCTAATTGAACAAAATCAATTATAACCAAAAATGAGTTAGATTTTCACAACTGGTTGAGAATCAAAAGATTTTTATCAAATCGCTAAGGGAGAGAAATAAGGTTAGCTACATTATGTTAAATTAGTGTAGAGATTCAAAGGTTTTTGGAGATTAAAAATGAGCTCAGAAAGCTATAAGTCAATATCTGGAATCCGGTTTGGTCTTCTTGATCCAGATACTATTAGAAAATTATCGGTTGAACGTATTATTACTCCTGACACTTACGATGCAGATGGGACTCCTGTTACCTCCGGTTTAATGGATGGTCTTTTAGGTACTATTGATCCTGGCCAGAGGTGTAAGACTTGTGGAGCTAGAGTAGGAGGATGTCCTGGTCATTTTGGTCACATAGAGTTATCTCGACCTGTTATTCATGTTGGTTTTAATAAACTCCTTTACAAAGTTCTACGTGCAACATGTCGGTCATGTCACAGAATTTTACTTGACCCAGAAGAAATTAAAGAAATTACTGCAAAGATGAATGAATACGAAGAACAATGGGGAGTACCTGATTATGATTTAGTAGAGGAAATCTTGAAAAAAGCAGCAAAGAAAGCTGAGTGTCCTTATTGCAGTGAACCTCAGAATAAAATTAGGCTTGAAAAACCTACAACTTATTTCGAAGAAATCGAAACGGAAACAGGTCAAAAACAAACAAATAAATTATCTCCACTTGACATTCATAGTTGGTTTAAGGATATTTCAAACGAAGATTGCAGACTGTTGGGTATTAAACCAAGCGTTGCAAGACCAGAATGGACAATACTCTGGGTTTTACCAGTGCCTCCAGTAAGTGTCAGGCCAAGCATTACCCTCGAGAATGGTATTAGATCTGAAGACGATTTAACTCACAAACTTGTGGATATTATTAGAATTAACCAACGATTATTAGAGAACCGTGAAGCCGGTGCTCCACAACTTATTGTAGAAGATTTATGGGAATTATTGCAATATCACGTAAGTACTTATTTTGATAATGAAATTAGCGGTATTCCTCCTGCAAGACATAGAAGTGGTAGAGCATTGAGAACAATCACACAGAGATTGAAAGGTAAAGAAGGGAGGTTTAGAGCTAACCTTAGCGGAAAAAGAGTAGATTTCAGTGCGAGAACGGTTATCAGCCCCGATCCTTTGCTTAGCATTAATGAAGTAGGGGTCCCTAGAGACATAGCAGAAATATTAACTGTTCCTGAAAGAGTAACAGAATGGAATATTGAAGAAATGAAAGAACTTGTAATGAAGGGGCCTCGTACATTCCCCGGCGTAAATTACATAATTCGTCCCGATGGACGAAGAGTTGACTTACGATATGCAAGAAACTTACAAGCTGTTGCCGATTCTCTTCAACCTGAATTCATAATTGAAAGACATTTACGAAATGGAGACGTTGTTCTTTTTAATAGACAACCAAGTCTGCATAGAATGAGTATTATGGCTCATGAAGTGAAGGTTGTTCCATATAAAACCTTCAGATTAACTCTTCCAGTATGCAGACCATATAATGCAGATTTTGACGGAGATGAGATGAATCTTCATGTTCCACAAAGTGAAGAAGCTCAAGCTGAGGCGCGTATCTTGATGAGGGTTCAAGAACAAATTAGCACCCCAAGATATGGAGGGCCAATTATTGGAGCCATTCAAGATTTTATCACAAGTGGATACTACCTAACCCGAAAAGATGCTAAATATTCTAAGAGTGAAGCAGCACAGTTGCTTACTGCTGCAGGACTAGAAGAACTTCCTAAACCGGACTTAAAGGGTAAAAATGGTGAACAATTATGGAGTGGAAAAACTCTGTTCAGTGCTCTTCTTCCAGATACGTTTAACTTCACAATGTACAATAATCTCTGTGAAAAGCGTGAAACATGTAAGAAGACAAAATGTGAAATAGAGGGCTATATTCTTATTAGAGATGGAGTTTTAGTTTCCGGTATTATTGATAAAAAAGCCTTCGGAGCAGAAGTACCAGATAGTGTTCTTCATAGAATACTGAAAGAGTATGGTGCG
Source organism: Candidatus Heimdallarchaeota archaeon (assembly GCA_030668875.1). Lineage (GTDB taxonomy): Archaea > Asgardarchaeota > Heimdallarchaeia > Heimdallarchaeales > Heimdallarchaeaceae > UBA460. The sequence continues at coordinate 56,665 of DAOVER010000014.1, read as the reverse complement.
GACGTTACTAGAGGTTTTCTTGACAGTGTTACTCGAATGTTAATCACAAATATTACACTTAGAGGGTTCAGTTTGAGTGGTAGTGACATTAACCTTCCAAGAGAAGCTGAAAAGAAGATTGATGAAATTCTAGGAAAGGCAAAGAAGGATGTTCAAAATATTATCAAAAAATATGATGATGGGACTCTTGAACGACAAGCAGGTCGTACTGAAGAAGAAACATTAGAAGCAAGAATAATGGAAATTTTAGCAAAAGCGAGAACTGATGCTTCGGACATAGGAGCAAACTATCTTAATCCCGAAAATGAGGCCTTAATCATGGCAAAAACTGGAGCTAGAGGGAATATGTTAAATCTTGGACAAATGAGTTCTTGTGTTGGACAACAAGCTGTCCGAGGTCAAAGAATCCAACGTGGTTATAGAGATAGAGTTCTTCCTTTCTTTAAGCGAGGAGATCTTTCTGCTGAGGCGCATGGTTTTGTTGATAGTAGTTTCAGAAGTGGTTTGAATCCAATTGAATTCTTTATGCACGCTGCAGGTGGAAGAGAAGGGTTAGTTGATACAGCTGTTCGTACATCCCAGAGCGGATATATGCAAAGAAGATTGGTAAATGCTCTACAAGACATATCATCAAGTTATGATAAAACTGTTCGAAACGCTACAGGTGAGATTGTACAATTCTTGTACGGAGAGGATAATGTTGATCCAGCTAAAAGCGATCACGGTAAAGCTGTAAATGTTTCTATTATCGTAAACAAAATCTTAGAAACGCATCCAGATGAAGCTGAAGGGGGGGAAGATTAAATGGCACAAATACTTGATAAAGACCAAATTGAAAATCGTTTGAATATATTTTTGAAGAAGAAACTTGTTCCAGATTCAATTGTTGAAGTGTTAAGAAAGGAGTTAAAGGGTAAGAGAGTAAGGAAAAATCAACTTGAAGAGATAATTACAGAAATTATTAACAGTTATGAGTTTGCTCAAATAGACCCGGGCAGTGCGGTAGGAACAGTCGCTGCCCAATCTATTGGAGAACCGGGAACACAGATGAGTTTAACAGGTAACGAATTAGTAGTTGTTAAAATTGGTGATAAAACAGATGTTGTTAAAATTGGTGAGTTTGTTGATGAATTAATTGAACAACATGATGCTTACGAGCTTGATGACTATATCGAAAGTATAGTGTGTGATATTCCGCCTAACATAGAAGTTTATGTTCCCGGATTAGGGAAAAATGAAACAATTAACTGGCAAAAATTATTACAAGTCAGCAGACACTTACCTAATGGTGAATTGCTTCAAATAGCAACACGAAGCGGGAGAAAAATAGTCGCGACTTTTGCACACTCCTTTGTTATACGTAAAAGTAATGAAATTGTTCCTATTCAAGGACGGGATTTGAGAATTGGTGATAGAATTCCGGTAGTTGCATCTTTACCAGCACATAATCCAATGACCTTTCTATCTTTAGAACAATATCTACCTAAAAACGAAGTTTGGTATGGCACTGAAATTGCGATAGCAGCTTCTTTAGGTACTAATTGTCATAAAGGATATGGTAAATCGTATACTGTACCAGTGAAAGAAGATGGTTTGAGGGTAGCTTTAAAAACTAATAAAGATGAAACATTGGAGTCTGGATATGTTTACCCCAAAGTTCATCACAGTGCTCATACAAAGATTCCAGAAAAATTTGAACTTAATGAGACTTTTGGTTGGTTTATTGGCGCATATTTGGCTGAAGGGAATAATACAGGTACAACTATTGCTATTACGAATAAATTTGAAGAATATAGAGAGCATGCTATTGAATATGCAGAATCCTTGGGAATAAACCATCATACTACAGAAAAAGAAGGTGAATATGGAGCAAGTATAACAACACACCTACATTCAACCCTTCTTTCAAAACTCTTTGAAAGGATGTGTGGAAGGACTTCTGAAACAAAATTTGCTCCTACTTGGATACTCAACACTAATCCTAACTTTATTGGTAGCATTCTTAGAGGATATTTTGATGGCGATGGTAACATTAGTGTTGAACGTGGAATGATTAGAGCTAGCTCAAAATCAAAAAGATTGAGGGATGGAATATGCCTTCTTTTATCCCGGTTAGGGATTTTTACAACAAAATCAGAGAAGAATGTAGAATATACACTTGCTATTCCAGCAAGATATGCTCCAGAATTCAGAGATTTAATTGGTGCTGAAATACCCTATAAAAAAGAAGCACTCTATAAACTAGCAGAGATTGAAGAGGAACGAATAACGAATGGTGGTATAACATATGATTTATTAGATATGATTCCTGGTATTGGCACTCTATTTGATGAATTACAAGTACTGCTTAAGATCCCCTCTCGCTTGACAAAGAAATTTACTACGAAACAGCTTATTGGTCGTCGTACCTGCGGTAGATATATTGGTATGTTCAAGCAAAAAGCTAATGAAATGAAAATTGATATCTCTGATAAAATCAAAATCTTAGAACGTGTGTATAATAGTGATGTTATCTGGGATGAAATAGTAAAACTTGAGGCTATTAACTCTCCAACAGATTATGTTTACGATTTCGCTGTATCAGAGTTAGAGACATTTATGACTGCAGAAGGATTAATCACTCATAATACTCTTCAAACATTCCATTATTCGGGTGTTGCAGAGATGTCTGTTTTACGAGGATTACCACGTCTTATTGAAATTCTCGATGCCAGAAAAAATCCAAGCACTCCAACAATGTTAATCTATCTTGACCAACACACTGAGAAAGAGGAAGAATTAGCAAAACAGGTTTCTAGAAGAATCGAACTTACAACTGTCAACAAAATTGCTCAAAGTATCATTCATAGTTTTTCAGAAGGAACAATAAGAATCAGATTAGATGAAATACTCTTAAAAGATAAAGGAATTGAACCTCAAACAGTTGTTAAGAAAATACAATTGCGACGAAAAGAATGTAAAGTTGAAATTGACCCAGAAGAAACGAATACAATTATTATCTCGCCCCTTAAAGAGTTGAAATTTTCTGATTTACCTAAGCTTGCTGAAAAAGTTCGTGAAATACCAATAAAGGGGATAAAAAACGTCTCTCGTGTTGTTGTGATGAAAGACAGAAAAGGAAAATATTTCTTGCAAAGTGAAGGAAGTAATTTCAGCGAACTGCTTCGTATTCCTGGTGTAGATCCTACAAGATGTTATACAACAGATATAAATCAAATTGCAGAAACACTTGGTATTGAAGCTTCAAGAAATGCATTAGTTAAAGAATCACTATCTGTTATGAAAGAACAAGGATTGGATGTCGATAAACGTCACGTAATGCTAGTTGCTGATTTAATGACTCACACTGGTGAAATATTACAAATTGGTCGTCATGGTGTTTCTGGAAAGAAAAGTTCGGTTTTTGCAAGAGCTGCTTTTGAAGTAACTGTAAAACATCTTTTGGATGCTGCAATTCGAGGTGAGTATGATCCTCTAGAAGGCATCACAGAAAATGTTATCGTTGGTCAAACCATTGCTCTGGGAACAGGTATTGTTGATTTAACCATGAGCTCGAATTACAGAGAATTTAGCAAAGAGAAAAAGGATTAGAAAGTCTTTTTGCACATATTTTTTCTTTCTTATTTTTTCCTCAATGTTCTTTCTTGTCACGTAGTAGTAAAAGAACAGAAGGTTTTTATTAAAAGCATATGAGGAATGACTGACTAATAGCTTTAAGATAATTTAAGGGTAATAGAATCTATAAAATACGTGATTTAAAATGACTGGATCAAAGAGTCCAAAAGGAGAATTTGCTGCTCGAAAACTATCAAATAAGAGAAAGCATTTTCGCTGGAAAGATATTCATTACAAACGAAGAATGTTAAGATTAGATAAGAAGACAGATCCCCTCGAAGGTAGTCCCGCTGCAAGAGGAATCGTTGTAGAGAAATACGGTGTAGAAAGTAAGCAACCAAACTCTGCATTACGAAAATGTGTCAGAGTAAGATTAACTAAAAATGGCAAACAGGTTGGAGCTTTTGTTCCTCATGACGGAGGGCTTCTATACATAGATGAACATGATGAAGTTCTTGTATGCAGTATTGGAGGTGCTCAAAAGGGAGCTATGGGAGACATTCCAGGTGTTAAATGGCAAGTTACACATATTAATGGAATTGCGGTTAGTCAGTTAGTAACTGGTCGTAAAGCTAAACCTCAAAGATGACTACATCTTTTTTTATTCAATTTAATTTTTCTTAATGTGCTAGTTCCATTTAAATTAAAAAAATCCTTATAAATCAATATTATTCATAGAAGAAAACCAAAATCCTTTAAAAATATTGAAATAAACATGATTAACAACCACTTATATGTGGTACTCCCTAATGTGTAGTGTATAAAATCAATATTTCGAACAGCTACCAAAATTAAATAAAGAAGAGGAGAATAACATGTCAGAACAAGATATTACTCCAGTTAAAGCTGGTCAGGTTAAAGAAGGCAACTATATAATTCAAAACAACGAGGTTTATTTAGTTCGTGGAATCGAAAAATCAAAAACAGGAAAACACGGACATGCTAAGTGCAGAATGAAGATTGAGAACATTTTTACTGGTAGTAAAACTGAAATTTCTATTCCGGGCGATACGAAATTACAATCCCCAATTATTGACAAAAGAAACGCACAAGTTATCTCTATGGGGGATGATAGCGTTCAATTAATGGATCTTGAAACATACGATACATTCGAAGCTGCATTTCCAAGTGAAGAGGAACTGAAAAAATTACTCACAGAAGGGGCGGAAGTTGAATACTGGAATGCCATCGGTAAAAGAAAAATCATGAGAGTCAAACCGGCTTCTTAGTTTTACTTACCTTATCTTTTCTTTTTCTTATAGGATAAACAGTGATCCACAGTAGAATCCATAGTTAGACACCTTGAAGTTTCAGGTTCAATCACAGAAAAAATATGTAAAAGATTGGGTCGGTAGATCAGTCTGGAAGATCGCTTCGTTCGCAACGAAGAGGCCCCGGGTTCAAATCCCGGTCGGTCCACCACTGTTTTTTTACAAATAAAAAAGGACAAATTATACGCCTTTTCTCCCATTAGAAGCCCTAAAATGTTTTTTGTCGTGAATTTAGTTAAGAGGAAAAAGATTAAAAGGTTGTAATATCAAATAGATAAACAAAGAGGAATTGATATGAAGGACGTTCTAAACTTCGTTCGCACAATTAGAGACCCAATTTATGATGAAATACGAATGACCGTCTTAGAAAATAAAATTGTTGACACACCTATTTTTCAAAGATTAAGATGGATTAGCCAATTATCAGGAGTTCGTCAAGTATACCCTTCTGCCGTTCATACTAGATTTACTCACAGTGTTGGTGTTATGCACTTAGCTGGCCGTTATGCGGAGGAAGTTTTTAGAGAGGACGATGACGTTGTTGAAAAAGTTCAGTTAGCACGTTTAGCTGGATTACTTCACGATATAGGTCATGGTCCATTTAGCCACACTTACGATGATGTAGTTTTTAAGAGAGTATATCCAAAAGCACCTCATGGTCACGACGTTCACCGTGACAAAATGGTCATGTCAGAATTTCTTCTTCCGATTATTGAAGAATTCATGAATCCAAAAGAGCTAATGGAGGTTTGGAATGGTGAAAACTATCTTTTACATCCCTTACTTCAAGGAGCTTTAGGTGCTGATCGATTAGATTTTATGTTAAGAGATTCATTTTTTGCAGGAACATTGCATTTTGGAATAATTGCAGTAAATAGGATTATTAATAACACTACAATCAGAAAACATCTTGATAAAGATGCAATTCATTATAATTGGAAATGTCTAGATGATATTTACTCATCACTGATTGGTAGGTTTTTCGAATACAAAAATGTCTATTTTCATAAAACAGCAAGAGCAGCTGATATTACAATTCATGAGATGCTAGGAGAAGCCTGTGATCCACTGAATCTTATAGAGAGAACTAATGATTTAGCAGAATATACTTATCTAAATGAATATACACTACTTGGAGAACTCTTTTCAAAGGATTCAGATGAACTCAAGAAAGCAAAGTCACTAGCCAAGGATTTGTTCGATAGACGGCTCTATAAATCGGTTTGGGAAAAAATAATTGATGAATCTACAGCTGAAAATCTAGGAATTAATGTGGAAGGGTTGTGTAATCTAACCGCTCAAGAGTCATTTATTAAGAGAATCAACCAACACTGTAAGGATAATAACATCACTCTTGAAAACAAAATGAAGATAGATTCCACATACAAACTCTCAACTATAAACGAACAAGAATTTCAGGCTTCAAATATTTATATATATGACCCTCACGATCGTATACGTTCAGGAAGTAGTTCTTTTACATTAAATGAGGCCCTTAATACAACAACATACATTACAACGTTCTCAGGCCCAAGAGCATATCGTTCATTGTTCACGCTGGTGAGAGTCTATGCCCATCCAGATGAATCAAAAATCATCTCTGATATATGGAAAAAAATTCGACCAAGCGAAGAAGATAAAGAAAGAGATGTTTCCTTAACATCATACTAGGAGATTATCTTACAGCGCCAATATGTTTCAATTGAAACTCTCTATTTGCTTCTTTTACTATTTTTATTCCTGATTCATAATCAGGTAGCATATTATTGACAGTAGAAACAGCCTTTTCTATGTCTTCACTTGAAATTGTATTTTGATCATCTCTAAACAAGTACATTCCATCATTTGTGAATGTAAGAGCCTTATCAATGCAAAGAGTTTGGAGATAACTGGATACAGTTTCTGAAATTACTGAATATCCGTTATAATACCAATCTGGAATTTTTAATTGTTCTTCTCTCGTAGACAACAGGAATAAGCCGCTGTGGATAATTTCCTCGTTTTTCGGCAAGTATTTCTTAACAATACTAGCAATATACGATGTTATTAGCTTAGATTTTGCCTCCATAATAACAACTCTTTTCTTCATGACTGATAATCTTCTGTAATACAATAACCTTGTAGTGAATTTATTAGACGATTCTCAAAGAAAATTTAAATGCTATATTTATAGGATTTATGATGAGTTGTTGTTCCCCTGTCGCCTTAGACAAGAGCTAGTTGAGAGTATTTCTTAGAGATCATCGCAAGGTGTCTATACTCACTCTGCTAAGGTCTAACCAATTCAAGAAAAATTTCAGTGTAACTTGAAGAGTTTTGACAAACAAAAAACCTCCAAATAGCATAAGAACCCCTCACCTGAGTTCTATATTGTTCTTGTAATCTCCTTTCGCTGTAGTTGTAAGTAATCTAGCAGTTTGTTTTCCAATCTAGAGAACCCATAATCTCTACATTTCTTTATTGCCATATACTGTAAAGCTGGACCAAGAGGATCTCCGTTCTTATACGCTCCTACTTGGATGAAAGCTTCCATAAAAACCCGCATTTCCAAGACTTCAATTCGCTGTAGCCTGCTCTCGTATTTCTTCAATAGAGGGGTGATTTCTGAATATTTTTACCTATTAAAGAGTTCTTGAGCAAGTAGAAGTTTAGCAAATGCTCGTTCAATAAATGTAATCCTTTTAGTCTTCAATTTTCTATTCAGAGCATTTGTATAAGAATCGACAACATCTTCATTATTGTTCTGTGATTTTAGTAACATATATTCTATGATGTGTTTAATTCGTAGTAAGCTTGCATTATTTGATTCAATTAGTTTTTCTAGCAGTTTTTTATTTAATTCTGCATTCAGAATGAATTCACTGAGAAGGATTGAATCACTATAATTACCTTCAATTCCTCTACATATCTGTCCTATAAGTTGTTGAATGTTCTCTGTTTTAAAGCCATAAAACCGCGATTTTACATAGAATTTGACTAAATTCAAAGAGTGTGGAACTTGTTTCTTGCTATATGGTTCCATATTTTTTGAAAAGAAATCATCTTCAAGTAATTTTTCAATTTTCCCAATATTTCCATATGAAAGAGCAATTTTACCTTGCAGAGCTTGAACAGTCGCCATATGCGATAACAATCTAATGTAATAATAAGAGTAGTAACTACTCTGCTGTAGTTGTTTATTTAACAAGACATAAGATTCATTAAACAGATTCTCTGCTTGTTTCAAATTGTGACCTAATAATTTCCCTACACCAGCCAAATAATAAGATATTACTTGGAAATCATCAGACTGTTGATTAATTTGATATTTATTGCTAAATAACTGTTCGCTTATATAACTTGCTTTTGCTTCATTTTGAGTGTGTTGATATATAATTGACAATATTCCTAGAATTTGTGCAATGCTTCTGTGGAAACCTTTTCGATGAAAATAAGGAATAAGCTCCTCAAGGATGCTTGAACATTGGTAGTTGTGTTCTTCTATCCACTGTTCAGTTGCATAAATGTATCTGCAAATATGATAGATATATTCATCGCGTGCATTATTGTTTTCTAACAGAGTCATGCATTGAGTAATGGCTCTTTTACTATCCTCCTTGTTTCCCTTTAGTTTTTCAATTCCCCATTCAATTGAAAGGCTAAGAATTAAACCATCTTTGTAATTTCGCTCAATTGACTGTTTTTCATTTCTTTTAGTTTTTTCTCAGCTTTAGGTAATTCTGTAATTTGATGAAAAACCTGCTTTATTTCCAATTTGTACAGATGAATACGAGAAATACCATCCTCAATTTCTAGAGATTTCTTAATCGTTTCATTAATGAGCTCTCTTACTTCTTCTGATTTTTCATTAGCTGCAATAATTCTCAAGACATCAATAAAACATCTTAAATCTTCCTTTGTTTTAACTAATTTGACTTTATTCCATAGATTAGGATCCAACACAACACTCACCAAACTTCCTTGAAAACTGATTTATTACACAATTATTTTGTTTCAATGCACATGTGCTACAGTTATCTATAAATTAATCCGACATTTCATATATAAACTAGGGTAATAAATAATTAGGAATCTTTGATATAAACTATCTATCAAAAATAGATTAAGAAAAAAAATTAATTAGGAAACCACAATGGTGGTCCTATATCATCGTCGCCAGGTTCGGGGTCATATACTTGTTTCATCATTGTTCATCACTCGATTAAGTCATACTTAGAAGAGTAAGAACATACTAAAAGACAACAAGAAAGAAACCGCCATTCCCCCAGTTTTTCTAGTTGTGTTATCCACAGAAACTATATACAGCATCATAAACAAATGGGGGTAGAAAAGCAGTCTATTTTCTAGGCTAAGATAGTATTATAAATCTTGCTTTTAAGCGTATCCTCAAGCAAAACATCGCTTAAAGTTAAATGAAGCACATTGAACTCATTTAGAATCTTCATAGATTTCTCTTCTATATTATCAGCTACTATTATGCATAAAAATTGGTTCCTTAACCCAGCTATGCTACCTAAATGTTCAATAATTTTGTAGGCTTCAGCTTGATTTAGAATCTCCTTATAGAATTTAGTAAATATGTAAAAGGATCCTTTTCTAAGAACCAGATCAAAATTATCCTCAAAAATCACTGTTTCTTTAAATTCGAAATCTTTAAACATCTTACTAATTCTTACCTTTAAATACTCTAGATCAAAAACAACATTCACTGTTTTTGGCATTGGAATTGAAATATCATCTAAATTACTTACCATGTAGTTGTCCCTCTTTATTCTTTTTGTGTATGATTTTTTCTCTACTTTAGCAAAAACTGGATTAGAAATGTGTTTGTTAGATTTTGAAGCTTTGACAGAAGGAAAGGGTTGTTTAACCACTTGATCTTCCTTGGTTTTTAGCTTTTCTTGAACTGGAGGAGATTGGTTTTTACTAAGTGTTTTTGTGCAATGTCCTGTTGCTGGATTAAGAGAGGGGTGATCAATTTTTAGCAATTTGTTTATCTCAACATTATCTGTAAATTCACCTTTAAGATAATGCCAAGGAACAAGATATCTAAAATTTGTTTTATGCCTCACGAATTCTTTCTTTGTTATATATGACAATTTACAATTTAGTTTCGATGAATTCGCATTAAGGAAGCGATGAAATGTTTCTTCCTTTTTTTCTATCTGAATACGGTTGTCATCTTGAGCAAGAAGCATTAACGCCCACTTTGAGTTTTTTGATGCCGTTCTGTCAATAGAAGGGATAGAAGAAATAATTATTGAGAATATATCAGCTTTCACAAGGTTAGTTGTAAAATTAGTAAAACGCTTAGAAAAACTATTTGAGTCTGAATCTATTGAGGAAAGCAAAAAAGCTAGTGTATAAGACTGTTTTCCATTTTCCTGAAAGAATTGTAGAATATTATCCTTTTGAACTACTTTCTTCACATTTTGAATGAAAAATTCCTCTGCATTAACTGTATCCTTGAGAGAATAAGTTTGCACAAAATAGTTTATCAAGCCAGTTTCTTTGTTGGTGTTTCTTGAATTGTTCAAAGAATAAATCAAAAGAAAGAGGTTGCTTTTTGTTATTTTCAGAGTGAACATGACGTTTTTTGACTTCAATTCTGTTAACAGATTTGTGAGTTGATCTTGGTTTCCATTCAAACTAATCTCAAATACTTGTATTGTAACAATGTCAGTATTCTGCTTCCAATCTAAAGAATTATGTTTTTCTTTTGAAAGGTGTTCTACAACCATCATCGTCATCAACTTAGAATCAGTTAGTTTGAATTGAAACTCATTATCCTTATTAGAAGAAGTTATTTAAACACCGAGAAATCAATACATATTTCCTAAGACAGAACATAATAAAACTCTCTCTGATTACTCAAGTTTATTGAATTCATACAAAATTGATATCAGAGAGATGGTGTCTCCGAGACCCACTAAATACCTTGGAGAGGGTATAACTATGGTTGGTATTCCAAACATAGCAAATGATTTTGTCTGTATGTAACCATCATTTATGAGGCTATTATCACCATTCCATTCACTTTTTAGATAATTTTCTAGATTCTGCAACTCTTCTAAACCTTTTTTCGATATATTATAATCGAGCAATTTAGTGTCTATTCGTCTATCTATAGTTCCATTTATTGCTTTGACTGCTGCAAAAAGTGAAGAAACGATCAATGAATTTTTTCGTATAAGAGCAAATTGTTCTGAGATTAACGGGGATAGAAGCAAGAAATAATCAAGATAGTGGAGATGTAAACGGAGATGAGGGTATTTGGAAAAAATAGCAAGCATTCCTTTGAATAAATTAATTGAAGAAATGGTTGAATGTATAGATACTGAAAGCGATTTATCAATACAATGCAGAAAAGATACAAGTTCTTGTTCATTTAATCCAATAGAATCAACAACTGAGAATAGATTATCGATTATCGCTTGTTTCAAATCTCTATTTCTTACTGCAGCAAGTTCTAGATGGACAACTAGGAAAGGATTTCTCTCTTTCCATTTTCTTATTAAACTTAATACAGGTTCAAAAACCTCTGTATATGATTTTGAAGTGTGGATTTCCAAATCAATAAGATGAAATCCGGCTATAACACACAAGGCATAATTAGATATATTATCGACACTATATTTTCTAAATTCTTCCGAAAACATAAGTAGGGAGTTCACTTCATCATATGAACCAATAAAACGGTTTGATCTTTCACAATTAATTATCTTGTTAGCTACCATATACTTTCCTGCAGAGAATTCAAAGACATAGTGTGTTATTGGTTCGATTTTTTCTGTTGCTTCTTCTGATTCTGATCGAAATGTATCATAGTTTGTTGTTGGGTCTATAATTGATGGATTAAGTAATTTAATTAAATCTGGGCTTGAAAGTGGAGTACTTAATAATACAGGATTTACTTTAATTTTTCTCAAAAGATTTGCCATTATTCCTGCTTGGCCCCCCATCATTGTTCTAGAGATTACAAAGTTCTCCTCAATCCAGATAGCAACCTGATCTGAGTTTATAAGTACCTCATCTGCTTTGCCATCATTAATTGATTGAAGTAGACAAATAAGCAATTCTTCAATATTCGTAATCTTTTTTGGACGACAATTGTCTGACAATCTATCTTCTACTCCAGCCGTTTGGAGGATATTTGAGAGAATTTCAGGTGTTATTTTGATAATTTTGTCAATATTGACATTAAAACCTAATATGACACCTTTGGAAAGAATACTATCATTATCAATAAGTTGCAACGCTTCTAGATAGCTATTTTTCCAATGTTTCATCATCATTTTATTTGTTCGACAATCTTATAAAGACTTTTTTGTAAAAAGATATTGAGAGTGGTAACTTGGACTGGCAATGACTTTCTCCTGTTTCATTAATTACAGAATACACATAGTGACCAGACCAAATCGCTATTCTTTGAAAAGAATTTTATTCTCATTTTTCATAAGGTGTTTAGAATGAGCAAGAATGCAGGAAATCGAGATATAGAGAAAAGAACTGATTATGAAACTATTCTCAAGGAGTTTGGCATTGCTAAAATAGATAATGTTCTACCTCGAATAGGAGAGGATCACCTATTATTTAGAAGAGGAGTAGTCTTTGCACATAGAGACTTTGATAAAATCCTTGACAGAATTGAGCAAAACAAAGGATTTGCTATTATCAGTGGTCGCGGTCCATCAAATGATTTACATTTTGGTCATTTGATTCTTTTTGAGTTAATACGTTACTTGCAAAAGAAATATGATTGCAAGTATTATATGCCCTTATCTGATGATGAAAAATATGTTTTTCGTAAAGTTGAAAATCTAGAAGGCACAGCCAAACTTGCTTTAGAGAATGCTATTGACATTTTTGCTTTAGGTTTTAAACCTAACAATGTTCATGCTTACATTTCTAGTGTTACACCGAAGATCCAGTATCTAGCTTTAACTTTTTCTATTAACCAAACATATAATGCTATTAAAGCTGCCTTAGGGCTAACTGGTGAGGAAAATGCTGGTACCATTTATTATACCTGCATTCAAGCTGCTCATATTCTTCAGCCCACGGTAGATGATAAATTCCCAGTCGTTGTTCCTATTGGCCTTGATCAGGATGTATACATGCGTTTAACTCGAGACATTGCACGAAAGCGTAAAATTACTTTACCTGCATCTTTATACATCAGATATATGAAGGGTCTTACAGGAGGACCTATGTCTTCATCTTCCCCTGAAACATGTGTATTCCTAAGAGATAACCCTAAAACTGTGAAGAAAAAGATAATGAGTGCTTTCACTGGTGGAAGAACTACAGTTAAAGAACAAAGAGAACTTGGAGCAAATCCTTACATTTGTACAATTTTTGATTGGTTTGAAAAATACTTCATTCAAGATGATGATGATTTGGAAGAAACTCGTCAAGGTTGTTTAGGTGGTAAACTTATTTGTGGCCTCGATTGCAAACCCCGTTTACTTGAGATGGTACTAAAATATCAAGAAGAACACAAAGCTCGACGAAAAGAAGTAATAAAAAACCTTCCCAAGTATTTTGATCACGAAATTGACATGACAGTGCTAGATTTAGAAAGTGATTAACATTGAAAAAGAACCTTAAAACAAGTAACCCGTTTAGAAGAGTTACGTATATTTCTCCCATAAGCGAAATCATAGACAATGCTTTTCAACAAAGTCAAGCAGTTAGACGTACTCGTATTAAAAAAAGAATAAGCAGAGAACAAAAACTAGCTTTTCTTGAAAAAGATAGAATTTCAATCTTAACTCATGAATTTACCAGAAAGATTGATAGTATCCTTGATCAGTTTCCTTGGGTTGAAGATATTCATCCATTTTATCAAGAATTATGCAATTTAGTTGGTAGTGTTGATAAAATCAAGCAAGTTCTTGGTAGATTAAAAGGTATATCTAATCAGCTACGTGAAATTGAGAGGGAACAATTACAGAAAATATCTGACACAAATCACCCTAATGTTATGGCTTCAGTAAGAAAGGAAACAGGAGGTAGATATGTATCTCTTGTTAAAAAGGCTCAAGGAGATGTGAAATATCTTATCCGAATTGTTAAAAAATTGAAATCTGTACCGGATTTCAATACTACACTTCCTACGATAGTCATTGCTGGTGCCCCTAACGTTGGCAAATCTTCTCTTGTTAGGTGTATTTCTTCAGGATCGCCAGAGGTTGGTGAGTATCCTTTTACTACAAAACAGATAGTATTTGGTCATGCAAATTTTGGTTTGACTCTCGTTCAGATTGTTGATACCCCAGGTTTACTTGATCGTCCTTTTGATGAACGCAATTTAATTGAACGTCAAAGCATAGCTTCAATCAAGTATATTTCAGACGTTATTGTTTACATGTTCGATTGTTCGAAAGATGCTGAATTGCCAGTAAAAGAACAAAATCATTTGCTTGAGGATATTTCCAACGAGTTTAGTGATAATCCTACTCTTAGAGTGCTCAATAAAGTAGACTTGCTCACTGATGAGCAAATTACAAAGGCTAAAACTGAGCTCAAGACTGAATTTCATGTCTCTACTATGGAAGGTAAAGGGTTAGAAGAGCTTGTAGAAGCATTAAAGACTACAGTGTTAACTGTGTTAAAAACTAAAGATAAGTTCAAAGATGTTGCTAAATTGTCAATTTCTGAAGAGTTTCTTCCCCAAGAAGAGGAGGACTTCTCTTACGACATTTAGCTTTTTATACTGATGAATTAAGTTTAATGAATTCTATATAATATGAAAAGGAAAAAGGATCAGTAGTCTAGTCTGGATAAGGCGCCGGCCTCCGGAGATCTATCGAAGAAAGCCGGGGTTCGCAGGTTCAAATCCTGTCTGGTCCGCCACTTCTCTTATTTCTCTACACAAACATTCCTTGATCAGAATCTTTATCTCTATCTCTTTGAGGTTTACTTGCTTGAATTAATGACTCGATTTCCTTCTCTATCTTTTCTGCTTCTTTCAACAATCCTTCTGTGTCAATTTCTATTCCTAATAAGAGATTTATTTGTTCTATTGCAACACTTGCGGCAACAGGATCAGGTCGTGATCTTTCCGCATATGGTAAGAGGGCTAAAGCAGGGAATTGATTGAGCTCGTAAAACATGAGCATGTAAGCTAAGGGGCCAGTTACATATAGACCTTCATCAAGAACTGGAATCGCAGAAGTGGAATCACCCCTCTTGAAAGAACGAGTATAAATCCCCTTGACATCGTGTTCACCTTGCAAACGCTTATCCAACCCACCAATAAGAATAGCTTGTTGGAACTTCTCTTCAATAGACCATTCAACAATAGTCTTAGTAAAAAGCAAGTGTTCAGATTTTATTGGTTCAAAAATAGGCAATATTACGACCAAATTGTCTTTGCGATAAATTTCAAAAGGAAAAGTAATTTGTTCATTTTTGATAGAAATAAATTGAGGTAAATTATTTGTAATAATGAAACCGATACGTTCTAGTCCAAGGTTTTCAACTAAATGACTCATCGATATAAAACCACACTCTCCAATTCCATGCCAGCCGTTTAATAGAACACAACCTTCAAATTTTTGAGGCTTTTCAAATATAAACTCGACATCTCCATATGTTTTCCTACTTTGCATTCTTAATACTCCTTATCAGTATATCTTAGCTTTGAGTTTTTAATGACTATGTTTTAAAAAAGTAAAAAAATAAAAAATAAAAAATAAAAAGACAAAACTATTTCTTGCCTCTTCTTCTTCCACTTCTTCTTGCTGCAATAAGACCAACTTTTCTTCCAGGTTGAGCATGTCTTGAAACTGTTGTTGCACGTGGAGGGCTTTGATGCGCACCACCACCATGTGGGTGAGAAACTGCATTCATTGCAACACCTCTCACTCTTGGATAATAATGACCTTTTGCTTTTTTGAGATAATGTTTATTTCCCGCTTTAACAAATGGCTTTTCAGTTCTTCCTCCACCTGCAACAATACCAATTGTTGCTCGGCACCTTTGAGGAACTTCCTTCATTTCACCACTTGGTAATTGAAGAGTTACTTTTCCTTTGTCACGACCTAAGATAGTTGCGTATCCACCACTAGCTCGGATTAAACGGCCTCCATCTCCAGGAGTTAATTCTAGATTGAAGACGGGAGATCCATCAGGTATAGCTTGTAAGGGCATTGTGTTGCCAATGACAACTGACGAACCAGCACCATATTCAATGGTTTGTCCCACTCTTAATCCTTCAGAGGGTAATATCACTTTTTTCAATCCATCTTGGAAAAGAATTATTGCTACAGGTGCTCCTCTTCCAGGATCATGTACAATGTCCTTTACTGAGCCAATTATTATTTCGTCAGTATACTCAATTTTGGTGATTTTTCTATATTTGATACTACCTTTTCTCTTATGGGAAGCAGCTCGGAATTGCGATGTTCCTCTACCTCGTCTTTGGACTAATATTTTTTTACCCATCTAATTCACTTCCTTTAGAATAATCCCATTCGTGACGCTATATCTGCAGCATCATCGAATTCGCTTAATTTTACATAAGCTTTCTTTGTTCCTTTTGGTGTGATCAAGGTGTTTACTTTGAGAACTTGAACCCCGTACAATTTTTCCATTGACTCTTTAATTTGGTGTTTAGTAGCATTCAAAGCAACTTGTATAACTAATTTGTTTTCTTTCTCAATTAGCTCGAAGTCTTTTTCAGAGATAAGAGGTTTTATTATTATTTTGTACGGATCCATTATTTATCACCTGAAATAAAGCGTTCATTCAAAGATTTTATTGCATCTTCTGTCCAGATTGTTAGTCTTCCAGGATGAGTTCCTGGGGCTAAAAGTTCAGTTGTAAGTTTGTTTACAGTAACAACATTGGTACCTAGAATATTTCTTCCTGCCTTAACCAAAGAACATTCACTATTACTTACTACTATCAACGGACCAACTGGCACTTTATATTTACGACCTCTTCCTTTACCTTTGCCGGGACGAACATTTTTACCAAATTTCACTCTTAACAATTCTAAAGACAGACCCAAATTATCTAACAGAGTGACAACTTCTTGAGTTTTTACCAGTTCTTCTGCTTTTGATTCAATAACAATTGGGAAGTCAGTTTTGTCATCAAAACGATGTCCTCTTTGACCAACAGATTCTTTTTGTGCTGTGTATGCTATCGCAGATTTCAAAGCAAGTAAATGTTCCTTTCGATTGATTTTTTCTACTATCTTCTTTTCTGCTCTAGGGGGATGGGCTCTATGACCACCTCGTGCTTGTGGAATAAAAGCTGTTCGTTGAGCACTGTGGGTTCTAGAACCTTTTATTCTTGGAACTCTTGCAGCACCCCGACCAGGTCCCCAATTCTCAACAGCAACTAATCTTCCAGCTAGAGTGCTAACACCTTTTGGTTGCCTCTTCCAGCTTTGTTCAGCAAGTACGGCTCGTTTAATTATATCTGGTCGTAATTGTGTTTGGAATACTTCTGGAAGTTCTATTGTTTCTGAAAGTTTCTTTCCTTTGATGGAATATATTTTTGTTTTCATCTTTATCGCCTCAATCCTAACCTTGTTGACTCCTTGTTGAGATATAGAGGATTTGTGGCTCTTTCTCATGTTGAGGAGCTTTTCTAACGGGTTCTCTTAGTAGAATTGTACGCTTTTTAGGACCAGGAACCGACCCTTTAAGCAAAACGTAATTGTTTTTCACAACACCGTATCTTACAAATCCTCCTTTAGGAACGATTTGTGATCCATCAGAACCAATCTGCATTATCCTTTTGTTATACTCAGTTCGGATATTGAAACCCATCTGACCAGATCTTGGAATAGTCCACATTGTTCTTGAAGGAGTCCATGGACCAATTGAACCAACACCCCTTTTAGTTCCTTTAGATTTGTGTTGGAGGATTTTTATTCCATGTCGTTTTACAGGCCCTTGGAAACCCTTTCCTTTTGTTACACCAATAGTATCTACAAATTCACCAGCTTTGAATACATCTCGAATAAGCATTTCTTTTCCAAGAAGAGAAAGACCATACTGATATCCTTCCTCAATTTTTGAGCATCCAATTTTAATTTCTGCAATTTGAGGAGTTTTCATACCAATTCCTGTAAGGTAAGGTTGAGTATGAACAATTGCTCTTAGTTCAACTATTTCCTCAAGGTGATTCTCAAACTTTTTCTTTGCTTTCTCAAGATCGTATTGTTTAGGAGGTTTAACCCTTCTCTTAAGCTCTTCTTTTGTCTCAGTTGTAATCAAATCAGCAACAATTTTGAGACCATAAGGTGATTTTTTATAACCACGTAAACCAAACACAACGTTTGGTGGTGTTTCAATACATGTTACCGCCACAGTAACTTCCCTATTTACTAAGTGACTTCTCGGTTTGTCTTCAAGATATTCGCAATGTGTCATTCCAGCTTTAATACCAAGAAAACCAAGTAACTTAGGAACACCCTCGTATGTTTGCCATGCGCGAGGTGCAGGTACTATTCTTCTCGCTCTTACCCTTCGATATCCTAGAGATCCTCGATGGGGTGCGCTTACCCTTCTATGCCCCATATTTTTCACGTCTTAATGTTTCATTTAAATTTCTTTGATTGATTTATTTTACTAAACATATTCAATAGAGTAAAATTTTTACAGAAACTATACTCCTATGTCGTACTCCGACTTGTATAGTATCATATAAATATGTCGTTAAGAAAGAAATAGAGAAAAATGAACATTCAGCTAGTCTAGGGCTGTTTAACAGAAATGAGATAACGCCCATTTTCTTTATTTACATTAAAAACTGCTTGAGTAAATTTCTGAATTAGTTCTATGTTTGTTTTGGTGTGATTGGTTAATCTAGCTGTTGTGATTGCTGAGCTTCCTTCAGCTAAGGCCATGGGAACTATAAGTTGATCAGCTGTATGAATGTCAACAGCTGCTGAGTTTTGCTCAAAGTTTTCCCATTGTTTCCAGCATATTTTACCAATATTTTCTGCTGTTAATGACCTTTCTCCTTGAACGAAACATCCCTTTAAAGTTCCTGTTGAATATTTATTTACAACTGTTAAACCAGTGCCAGGAGACACACTATCAACATAATTTATATGATGTACAGTGTCTACTGTTGATTTTGCTAGTTTAACAAAAGAATCTATCTGCCTTTCAGCTACATTCCTTTTCTTAAGATGGGAAGAAGCTGTTGAAAAAACATGTATTTCTTCTAAAACACCTTTTTCTGTTAAATTCAGGGGTAATATCTTATCATGAGGGTGAAACATAAAATATGATTGTGCTCCCCCTTTTGGAAAAAAACCATGTCTGTCTATCTTAACATCAATTATTTTGTTCATTTTTTCAAGAATTTTAAAAGTAACATTTGTAATGAATTCAATTGAAGGGGCCCACTTGCCATGAGTAGCGCCACCTTGTATGTTTAATTTTATTTCCGTTTCTTTATTCAATGCATAATACTGGACTGCTTGAGCAACAAGAGAGATACTTCCAGCTGTATTTATTTTTACAGTTGCTTCATTTCTTCTTTTTCCATACTGGCGAATAGATACTTCCTTACTCCCCATCTTAGCACCAAAAATTTCAAAACCAGATAGTTGCCTTAAGGCATCTATTGATTCAAGGTGTTGAGCTCGTAAACCAGGATTTGATCGATTAGATCGTATATTAGTCAATTTTAAGGGAGAGCTGTTTGCTGCTGCCAATGCAACAGAAATTCGAATAACTGATCCGCCCCCTTCACCCATAGAACAATCTAAAACGGTCGACATATTCTTCATTAACAATAAAAATAATAGAAGGGAAAAAGTTATCGGTAGGATTTTTGAAATCTGGAACGTGAACTTTTTCCACCAAAGTGTTTAGGTTCAGTTCTCCTTGGATCACCAGAAACAATTGTTTTATCATAAGCAACAAAAACTTCTTTTAGACCCATATCATCAAAAAACTCGATTAGGCCTCTTGCAATAGCTGTACGAACAGCTTCAGCTTGACCCATAAATCCTCCTCCCTTTACCTTAACTTTAACATCAACAGAATCTCTCTTTTCATTCCCCGCGAGTACGAATACTTCATTTATCTTTACTCGTTTCAGCTCATTTGGTAGAACCTCTAAGGGGACACCATTTATTCTAACTCTTCCTTTTCCTTCTTTAATAGTTGCACGTGCGATTGCTGTTTTTCTCTTTCCAGACGATACAATAACTTTACCCACATTAATCACCTTATCCTTGCCAGCCAAATTTTTTACACAGATTGCCAACGGTTATCTTTTTGCAGTCCAGTTTATTTGCATCAGCATGCTTCGGCTTAATAATTTCTAAACTAGAGAACTCATCAGGAATTCCTATATATGTTAATAGTCTATGATATGCGCTTCTACCTTTCCTCTTCTTCCAAGGAAGCATACCTCGAACAGTACGTCGTACTAATCTGTCAGGTCGTTTAGGATGAAAAGGTCCTCTTCTGGGATTAGTATGAGTGTGAATTTTATGCATAGCTCTATATTCATTTAAAACTGAGTGTTTTTTACCAGAAATTATAGCATTTTCACAGTTTACAATGTTTACTGCGTAACCATCTAGTAGGTGTTTTGCAACCTCAGAACATAAACGACCTAAAATTGCGTTATCTGCATCAATTATAATTTTGGGATTTACTAACTGTGTTTCAATGTTTTTTCCAGTTTTTGCCATTTAATTCACCTTGATTAGATTATTATTTTCATTTTACCAACTTCATGATTAGATTCTAAGAGTTCATGAATGGTAAGGAATTTGCTGTTTGTTGCGTTTATTTTTTCCTTTGCTTGTTCAGTGGTTTTAAGAGCTGCGATAGTTACAGAGTGATCGAGTTTTCCTGAACTTAGAACTGAACCCGGAACAATAATAATATCATTTTCTTTTGAATGTCTATTTATTTTACTGAGATTAATAGTAGCTCTTTTTCTTCTAGGTTTCTCTATTCTTTCAGCAATTGTTTTCCAAATGGAAACATTTGTTTCAGCTGATTTCTTTTTAAGCTGATTAATTAACTGTATAATGTTTGGATCTGTTGGTCCTGTTCTTCTTGGCATTTAAGCTCACTTCATTCTTTTTCTTCTTTTTCTAATAACGATGATTCTAATGTCTTTTTGAATTCGTCGATGTTTGTGAGAAGTATTTCTCCTGTTTTAGAAAGTATTTTTGAAGGAGGAGTACCACTATTTGTTTCAAATGAAAAAATTACTTTTGAAGGGTCGCTTCCAATTTCAATAGCACCAGGTTCGCAAAAATCAAGACAGTAATTACACAAGGTGCAACTTAAAGGATTTGCGACTTGAACTTCTTCTCCTACTTTCTGATATACTCCTCTGTAACAAGCATCTATACAAGCAAAACAGTTAGTACACTTACTTTTTTCTATTTCCGGTATGGGAAATTCTTGATATCCCATTGCAGAAACAGGTTGCCATTTGGCATGTTCTTTTCCAATTCCGAGTTGTGCCATACATTCCAGTTCAAGAGCCTGGTTTGGTCCTAATTTAACTATTGGAATCTTTGAGGTTATAGGTTCTACTCCTTCTTGGGCTGACACAAGATCTCCACTGTAAACAACAGCTGTGGTTTGAGCATCAGTTTCCTTTGAGATCATTAAAGTCACTGTACATAAATTACAACCAATTCCTCCACAATCACATTTGTCTCTGAAATTCAAATCGAGTTCATCAACATCATATTGTAGGGGGATTAAACCTAGTCTATGTGCAATAAATTCATCAAAAAGTGGTGAAGTGTTTCGTAATACATAAACATCCTCAATTACTAATGATGGAACTTCAGCTAAAGCTAAGCGTCTAAGAGCATTAGCAAAAGCTAATGAAACATCTGACAGGATGAATTTGACTGAATTTGGAAATATTTCAACAAGCTCTATATCCATAGTAGCACCTAGGAAAGGTTAATACTATATCGCACCGATTTATGATAATAAAAAAGGTTTTCCATACTCAAGTATTTTAAATGTTATTTCGCTGGATAATTACAATCCTTAAAGTCGCTATTACGACAACAGTTCTGCAAATGAAAGAGAAAATATAGTGGGAAAAGAGTTCTACAATTGTTTTGTGGAGTTTAAATAACAAACTTGAGTTAAATATTGAGAATTATGTGGATAATATTTCAATTATTCAAGAGTTTCAGATTTAATAAAAAGAGAGGGTCTCCAATACTTGAAGAAATCTTACTCATTGGTATAGCTATCTTCATTTTCGCCATTATTTTTGGTGTAATTTTAAATTTAATTGACTGGTCTACTACTTCTATAGAGGACTTATTTGGCTAAAAAAGAGATTCATGATTAGACTATGGAGATAGCAAAAAAATGTTGTTGAATTGGTGCGGAGAGGGAGATTCGAACTCCCGGACCACTAAGGACTAGATCCTCATTCTAGCGCCTTTGACCACTCGGCAATCTCCGCATATCGTGAATAAAGCCGATAGCATGGATTTTTAACTTTATCGGCACATGTTCAATATAGCACTGTTGAGAGAGAGAATACAATTTAAAAAATGAATACTTACAATTCAAGTTTCATTTTTATCAAATCTGAAATTTGTAACTAGGGACAAGGAAGTATAAGTACAGACGTGTGTTAGAATGGCTTTTGATTATCACTTTCAGAGATGTCTGTCTGCTAAATATAAATAGTAATTTCCCTTGGGTATAATCAGAGAGAGAATGATACCTACATCCGATGAGGAATTTTTTAATTCCTTACTGAAAAAACCTACTGTGTTTAAGAATATAAGTTGTTTATCTGTTACATATATTCCACCACACTTACCTCACAGGGAGGAAGAGCTCAGAACTTTAGCGAAATGCTTTAAAACAATTTTTGAAGAGAAAGATGAGCCTTTAAGAAAAATAAGTATAACAGGACCAACAGGTTCTGGTAAAACCACCTTAGCTAAGCGATTTGGTCAATTATTGGAAAATATAGACAAACAAAAGAATTTCCGTTTAGTTTACATTAATTGTCGAATTTATAAGAGTCCTTATCTCATTATTAGTACATTAGCACGTCAATTGAACAAAGCCATTCCACCACGAGGATATTCTTTTGAGGAACTACAAGACCTCTTGATTCGTTTACTGGACTTCTACTCACAAAAGATATTGCTGATTTTGGATGAAGTTGATTATCTTATCTCACGCGCAGGAACAGATTTTCTCTATACTTTATTAAGAATAAGCGAAATGACAACAAAACAATGGATATCTTACATTTTTATTGCTAGAAATCTAAACTTCATTCATAAGCTTGATGCAAGCACACAAAGTAGTTTTCAAGCAAGTCACATATCATTAGATAGATATTCCGAAAAAGATCTAAGGGACATAATAAAATCTCGATCTGAATTAGCATTTTATGATGGAATAATAACAGAAGATGCAACAGAATTGATAGCTGATATCGCGAGTAAATTAGGAGATGCTCGCTATGCAATAGAATTATTATGGGGTGCGGGTCAATGCGCAGATGATGAAAGTTCTCCAATTGTATACCCCGACCATGTAAGAAAGGCCAAAGCCTTAATTCATCCGGAAGTTAGAAGGGAAGTTATTCTTACTCTAACATTGCACCAAAAACTAGTTTTGTTAGCAGTAATACGAAAATTGAAACATACAAAGAATGCGTATATTTCAACAAATGATGCAATTAGTTCATACAAGCTACTATGTGAGGAATATAACGAAGACCCACGAAAACACACGCAAATTTGGACTTATTTGAAAGAACTGTCAAAACAAGACATTATAAGCACGAAAATTTCAGGTGAAGGAATGCGAGGTAAAACCACGTTAATAAGTATTCCAGACATTTCTGTTGAAGCTATTGAAGATTTCTTGGTTAAAACAATTGAAAATCAGAAGAAAACAATAGAACATCGATAAAAGGGGAAAGAAATGACAAATATTAGCAAAATGAAAGATACAAAAAAGCTTGCTATTGAAGATGTTTTGTCATCAAGAGGCAGAGTTAGGATCCTAAAATTACTAGCAGAACTTGATGAATTAAACATCTCTGCAATCTCAAAAAATATAAATCTTAATCATTCGGCGGTAAAAGAACATTTGAAATTTTTATGCAAGGCTGGACTTATCAGAGAAAAGAAATTTGGGCGGATTTTGATATATCAATATGACAGTGAAAATATTCTAGCATCATCTTTGAAACAACTGTTTGCAATATGGGAAGAGAAGCAATAGCAAAATGGTAAGAAAAAATAATGATGGTGCCTCGACCGGGATTTGAACCCGGGTCTGCGGAGTGAGAGTCCGCAATGATTGGCCGAACTACACCATCGAGGCAATAAGATGATAAGAGCTGCTGGGTTTTTTAATTTTTTTCTTTGTGTTACATTATATTTTTAATCTTGTAGAGAATAAAATGTAGAAGATGATAAGGTACATAGTACGAGTTTATTATGAGGGCAAAAATTACTTTGGCTATCAAAGGCAACCAAGTGTATCCACAGTGGAAGAGACATTACTACAAGCACTCATAGAAACAAATCATATTGTTTCAGCGCAAGAGAATCGATTTATTAGCGCAAGTAGAACGGATAAAAATGTAAACGCTATAGGTAATATATTTGGTTTTAATGCAGAAAAGGAGATTATTTTAGAGCAAATAAATGCGCAACTTCCCAAAGATAACTCAATTGTATGTTGGTCTTATGCCAAAGTCAAAGAAGATTTTTCCCCTAAATACAGTTTGAAGAAGAAATATTGGTATTTATCAGAAAAAGGAAACTTAGAGGACGAAGTAGGAACATTAACAAGTAAAATGCAAGAAATTTGTTTGCTTTTTGAAGGAATAAACGACTATAGACTCTTCTGTAAAAATGACCATCGCAATACAATTAGGGAAATTGAACAGATCAATATTAGGGAAGAACAAAATTATATGCTATTTGAATTTGTTGCTCAATCTTTTCTATGGGAACAAGTTAGAAGAATTGTAGGATATGTTATGAATTATTGGGGGCTCTCTGATGAATTAAAAGATACAAAAGCACTCCTTCACACAAGAACCGACATTGATAGCTTGAATATACAACCTGCTGACCCCAATAATCTGATTTTGGTAGAGCATTATTATGAAGATATAAAATGGGTTATTAATGATAAAGCATTGAAAATTATTAGAGAAAAAATCAATGGTATTTTAAGAAAAATGAAGAAAGAAGAGGTACAAAAAAGATTGATTCTGGGATATATTAGAGATTTAAAAAAATAGGAATGTTGTTAATTCCTATTATTCTTTAGTAGCTTCTTTTACTAACTTCGCCAGGAAAGAGGTTAATTGGATATTGCTAGAAGCGCCTTCTGAAATACGAAAATCGATTTCAGCTAAAAATTCAGTAATCTCCAGTTTTTTGCTATCAGGAATAGAGAGAGAGGATATTTCGCGATAAATTTGGTGTGTTACATCTGTTCCAGATAATCCATATTGTAGAATGAGGTTCTGCAAAACCTCTCTAGATTTTTCAAATTTCTTGTTTAATGCAAGATTAAGCATTTCCTTAATTCTCTCAGGATCTGCATGTCCTACGGTTTGTAATACAGTTATTTGTTCCACTGATTTACCTGAGGCAGCAGTAGATTGCAGAATGTTGACAGCTTTTCTTAAATCTCCTTCTGATATGTAAAGAACCGTACCCAGCCCTTCTTTATCATACACTAGTTTTTCATTATCACATATGTATTTGAGAAATTCTCGAATGCTGTCTTCGTCAAGTGGTTTAAATCTAAATATAGCACATCTTGATTGGATAGGTTCTATTATTTTACTTGAATAATTACAAATTAGTGCGAATCTACTTGTTTTTACATATCTTTCCATTGTTCTCCTCAGGGCGTGTTGAGCTGCGGAAGTTAAACTATCTGCTTCATCTAAACATATTATCTTAAACGGTGTGTCGCCATAAGAAGCTGTACGCGCAAATTCCTTTACTTTGGTTCTTATAGCATCAATTCCACGATCGTCTGAAGCATTCATTTCCAGAAGATTACGAGAAACATTGTTGTGACCATATAAATCACTGGCAAGAGCTAAAAGAGCTGTTGTTTTACCTGTGCCAGGAGGTCCAGCAAATAATAGATGTGGTAGATTCCTTCTTTCGACAAATCCTTTTAGACGTATTATAATGTCTTTGTGACCCTTCAGATCATCAAGAGTTTTAGGCCTATATTTTTCTGTCCACATTACATCATACTTATTGGTCATATTCTCACATCATCAAAGGTAAGTTTTTTCTATTTAAAGTTATTACATATGTATATCAAAAATTATCAACGAATAAGCCCTTTTTCTAAATGTTGCCATATTTCATCTTAAAATTGCTGATTTATTCAAAAAGAGTGGTGTTGATATACTAATTAGTAATTGGGATAGTGTAAAAACTGAAAGGACAGTTTCAAATTGAAAATAGATGGAATATGTGAATACGAAGTCAAAGGATACAAAATTAAAATTACAAATGATGATAATTACTTGTTCTATAGTTCAGAACCCAAGTATGATTTTGATCAGGATCCACTTGTATTCACAGAATTATCGTCAATAGTTTTCAAAAATAAGAAAATGTTAGGAAAAAAAATACTTAGGTTTGATGAGTTAGTGAGTGTTTTAAAGACAATGTTTATGTGGAAAGTATTAGAAGTTAATAATTTGCCAATTGAACCCGATTTATTTGCGGAACTATTTATTCATAAATTAATAAAACTAGAAAGGATTATTCCACTTTTCCTAGATGATGGGGTAAATGAAATATATATGGATCAAATGAATGCTCCAATCTATGTTGATCATAGGATATTTGGTAGGTGCAATACAGAGATAGTTTTAGAAGAAGAAGAAGTAAAAAGTCTACTAACCAGATTAAAATTAGAACACCCTATTACCGTTACTACAAAGAAACCATCACTCAAAGTCGAGTTTAAAACTAATGACTTTCACATGAGAATTTCAATGGATTTTCCCCCATTATCTCCAAACGGTCCTACATTTAATATTAGAAAATTCCATAAGAATCCATTAAAAATGGTTGATTTGATAGAATTGAAAACTTTACCTGCACTCCTTGCAGCTTACTTAGTTGAAGTTGTCAACCATAGGAAAAACATCACGGTCATTGGAGAACCAAACTCAGGAAAAACAACATTAGCGAATGCCATAGATTTGTATACGCCAAAGCACTGGAGAAAAATTGCAATAGAAGATGCAATTGAATCTATAAACCAAACGGAGTTAGGCTATAAACAATTATCAATTCAAGTAGATTCTTTTGAATCTAATAGATCTTTATACACTAAAACATCAGAAATTTTGAAACTTCTTCATCGATCTCCTGATTGGATATACTTGGGAGAAATCCAGTCGAGTGAGCACACAAAAGCCATGTTTGAAGCATTAAATGCCGGTTTAAAAGGTATACAAACAGCTCACGCCGATTCTGTTGAAAAAATATTAAGAAGATGGGAGAATTTGCACAAAATTTCAGTTACAGACTTTCTGTCTCTAGAAACTATTATAATCATGAAACGCGAGATACTGAAAAATAGTTTCATCAGAACTATTGCTGAAGTCTATGAAGTTAATGTTAATAATCCACAAACAGATAAAAGGTATGGATTTTTAACAAAAGTTTACGACTCTTCTTGGGATAAGAAAAGAATACTCGGTACCATAAAAGAAGAATCGTTCATTAAAGAAAAAATTAGTTTAATTATAGAAAGAGAGATAGATTTTCAACGTCATGTTGAGAAGAAAAAGGAGCAATTGTTAATGGTGAAATGAGTGGGGGCGAGGTATTTTTCATTTATACGAAGAACAATGCAATTCAGCTTAATACCAAAAGAATTTCTTTACAGAATCACATTAGGCAAGATTAGAAAACACTCAGAAGAGTTCATATCAGAAAATGATCTGGTAAAATTAGTGGTGTTGTGTAATCTTGCAATTCTTAGTTTTTTTGTTTCGATGATACTTTGTTACTTCCTAATTCAATTGAATCTGATTTTTATGTTTATTGTCTCAATTGCAATTTCACTTTCTCTTTTCTTTGTTTTTAGTGATTATGTTAGGTCAAATATAATAAAAAAACACAGATTGTTTGACGAGGTAGCATTTCTAATTATAAATTCTCTCTCAATTAATATGAAATCAACACAATCTTTCCCCCACTCCATTGAACTACTTCTGAAGAAAGGAACAGTTGATAATTTCTACAAAAAATACTTTGAAGATATGATCTTCAATCTAAATATTGGAGCCGATGAAAATCAAACAATTGACGAAAAATCAATAATGTTTCAAAACAAGAAGCACAGATATGCTTTTCAGAACCTAAAAAACCCTGATTCTTTCATAGAAACCGATCCTGATTTCTTGATCAGATTAAAAAGAGAAATTAAGTTGATTGAGGATAATATGGTTATCTTTGTTGCTATTTCATGCCTATTACCTTTAGCTCTTAGTTTGGTTTTATCACTAATAGTATCACCAACATCACCGACACTACTGCTTTTTCCATTACTTTATGCGGTTTTTGGAACTGTAACACTTAGATTAATTCAAAACAATAGCATGGGGGAAAAGAATGTATAAACTGCCATTTTCAGACCACATCTTACTCCGCGAAATAGCAAACCAAATGGAAAAAGGAGAAAATCTTGAGAGGGCCATGTTCTTTATTGAAGATTTTCCTAGAGAATTACTTCTAAGAATTCAACTTGGAGAGGAAATCACCGATATTTTTTCATCGCTGAAATTGGATTATCCTGAGATAGGTAATCTGTTTGCATCAGCATCACAAGCTGATACTCAAGAAATGATAGAACGATTTAAATCAACGGCAGAACTCATTAAAATGCGTGAAGAAGCGCTTGAAGAGAGAAATGATTTGTTAAAGGTTCATATAAGAAGGATGCGGATAATACGTTATGTTACTTTAATAACAATAGCCATGATAGCAGGTTTCTCTCCATTGTTTTCTAATTTCTATTCATTAATTAGCACGGGGGATTTCTCATTTTCTTTTTCATTTACTATATGGTCATTTTTGTCATTTTCCTTTTTAGTAATCAATTGTCTAAATAACTATTATTTACTGAAAATGAGTAATGAAAAACGTATAATCTTTAAAGTAGTAATTGTGTTTATTCTTCATATAGCAATTGTATTAGCGGTGCAAAATATTTTCTCGAGTCTAATTCGATTCTAAAGTAGAGAAATTTCATTTTTTCTCTCTGTTGAGCATCATTCGAAACTTGAAGAAAGTCTTTTGCTAATTTCAGTGATTATTTCATCATAGTCATAACTAAACATGAATTCTGCATGATCTCTAATAGTAAATTCAGCAACATTAGTTGATTGAGCAACTAGTTTTTGAGTTAGAGCTGAAGAACTGTTAAGTTTCTTTGACAGAAGCTTATCTGCCACATAAGCAGAAGCTGCAGAAAAAGGATAGGGGCGCTTTCCTCCACGTTCAACGTGGGGGATGCTTTCTAGAATACGTAAACAAAGTAGTTGAAGCATTTTTTCATATACATAAACATCAATAGAGTATTTTTTTTCTATCCGTTCTTTTATTGGAGAATGGCGGCATATAAGAGAGCATATCCGGAAAACATATTCTTCACTCCTTCTAATGCTTGAAGAGGAGGATTTAATATTTAGATCTTGCATCAAACTAAGTAAGTTTTTACCTAACACCCGGTGACCCAATTCTCTGTATGTTCCAACTATCTCTTTGAGAGTTAAAGGACAGTTATGTTTAAATTCACGGACACTAAGGAGAAGAGACAAAGCAGATAATAGGACATGATTTGTTATTTTACCTTTATGTTCCTCCTTGTATTTGTAATATAGGAACAAAGAACGATTGCGTATTTTTTCAGGAACATGAAGACGCGCGAATACTTCATTCATTATTTTTATTGTCCTGTAGTCGGTTTCCTTCCCTTTAATCGCGCCTGGGATATGATAATAATTCTTAAATTTTCTAAACTTAGATTGAGTGCTTTGATCCAATAGTGATCCATTAACGTCTCTAAACATGTATCCTTCCACTGTTCCAATAGAGGAGCCGAGTGAACTCACAACAGCTAATCTGTTGTTTATAGAAGTATACTGTTGGCTCTTGTATTGATTACTTTTGGATATGGACCCTAATTGAAAAGAGGATGCATCTAGGACCGCATCATGAACTAAACCACAATTCTGGCACACATATAACCCATTTTCTCTAACTATTCTTGACTTGCACTCATCACACATATAATCTTCCATCTGACTCAGAACAACAATATCGACAAAACTATTCAAAATTTTTAAGATTGAAATGAAGTTCGAGCAACTGTCACGTTAAATTCAATATATCTAAAACTCATTATAACTGATAATTTCAACAAAAAGAGACAGTTAACCGAAAGTATTCAATCATACTAAAATATGATAAAAATAGATAAATGCCCATAACAGAAGGGTGTTCAATAAGCAAAGATAAGTTGTAAGAGTAAGATGAGAGAGTAAAAAATGTGCGGTTTTTAATATATAGTTAAGATAAACATATGAGATGAAATACAGAAAATTGTTGTTTGTTATACTGGTCTTTGTTAGTTTATCTACGATTAATCAAGGTTCCTTGTTAGTGGATGATGGAGTAGGTGATTGCGATAATTATCAAAACAATGATAAAGTGGAAAAAATCACAGTAAATGATAGTATAGAAGATTCTGTTCATGGAAATAGTTATAGAGAAAATACAGTTTCTAATTTTGAGCTAGGTGCTAGTAGCTCGGAGGACATCTGGGAGGAAAATAATATTTCGCTTACTGAAACCATTGATAGTTTTAATCCAAATGTAAGTCTTGAAGCAGATTACACAGGGCAACAAATAGTAGGTAAAATTGAAGATGGAGATTCAATTATTTCAATTCCAGGTCAAGGAATGTATAGTCTTGAGGGAGAAATTGTAAATATGGAGGTACAGTATATACAGAATCCTGGCGCTGAAGTACAAGAATCATTCTATTCAGAGAATGTTATACAAGCAGGTCTGAGCATAGAAAGAACTGTGGATCCAAGGAGTATAGAAGGAGATAATGTTTGGAAATTTTATTCAAGTAATACAGAAACAATGACCTATTCATTATATCAAGAAAACATTGAATTGTACCAAACAGATACGCGCATTAGTTACAACTATCTATTAGAATCTAATTCATCTTTACAAAATGTCATAAATTCTTCTCTGATTTTTGATATTGTTTTCGATACTTGTAGAATCATGGTAATACATTGGCACTATACAGATATTGATCCACCTGAAATTGGAGAGAATACAACCACTCCATTTGTGGTTTATCGACTTTTAGAAAACAGTAGTTGGGATGATCAATGGAACTTTTATTCCCTTGAGATATCAGACCTTTTTGATCAAGGAGACCCCTATATTCCCACGGTTCTTAAATCCATAGGCATTTATGTTATTTCACCGGAATATTCAGAATGTTCTCTCCTTATTGATGATTTTAGAGTAACTTCATCTGTATCACCGGAAGACATAAATCTTAAAGTAAATGATTTTTCTGTTAGTTCAACTAGCATAAATTCAGGAACTGTGGATATTGATGCGTATGTAGATGAGACAAATCTAAATAATGAGATTGATTTGAGATGGAATCATAATTCAAATTTCGAAATGAAATCAGAATATACTTTGAACATAACTGGGACGATTAATATACTATTCAGTAAAAATGTACAAACTGAAAACGATACAACGATTTCATATACGATAATTACAAATCAAATAAGTTTAGAAATTAACCAAGTCAACATCACTTATCCGGAGTATTGGGTTCTAAATGGGAATATAGAGAATTTTCAGATTCAAAGTGTCGAAAATATAAATGAAAATCAAACCGTTTTAACTTTACTAAAGACTAGTCCCACTACTAATCTCAATTGTCAATTTACTATTCAAAATTTGATAAATAACACAATGTTTTCTGAACTAACAATATTTGAGATGTTAAATGCGACAATTGAATTCAGTCATTCAATAGATGAGATATCAGTTTTCGCATTTTGGTCAGGAATTGAGAACGGCTCCATGAAAGGTTATATTACAAATGATTCAATAAATCTAAATTTTCCTTCGTGGGTACATAGTGGTACATATGATATAACGTTCATCGTAATAGATGTAGACAATATAGGAGTTACAAGTACAACAATCAATTTAATCAGATTACCATCCCAACTGATAGCCTTAGACCAAATTGAAATACCACAATTCGCACTTCAGATATTAGATATCGGGTATCTAGATTTGGAGAGTGGACAATCTATAGAGGAATCATCTCTTATTGTATATTTAGATAATGAAGAAATTCCAGTAGAAGATAATGGGAATACGTTTAGGCTCCATTTATCAGCATTTTATCTGGAAGTAGGAGAAGTCAAGCTAGACATATTTGCAGCATCTCAAACACATGCCACAATAATAGAAACAATTGAAATTCATGTTATAGAAAGTACTTTAGCAGCTTCATTTACATATACAAAAATAGATCCACTATTACACTATCAATTTGATTTTTGTGTTACTGCAAATCATCTCCCGGTTGGTAATGCACCGGTTAGGATAGAAGTAGAAACAATTGGTGTGGTAACAGGAATTACAGATAGTTTAGGAGAATATTCATTTGAAATACAATTACCGCTTAACCAAAAAGAAATCTATGTAAATTGTTCTGTGATTAATAAATATACTCCAATTTTATCTGAATCTTACGAAATACACTTTAGCGATTTACGGGCAGACATAATCCAAGATGGAGAAATAAGGGCCAGTTCCGATAATATAACTTTAAGATACAGGATACAATATCCAGAAAATCACGACAGATGGTTTGTTATTATTGAAGGGAAAATGACTCCAATCATAAATGCCTATATAGAAGTGGATACCTTACAGATTCCTGTTTATTGGGATGATAACATTATTTATTGGGAAACTGAAGCTGAAAAAAGCGACGAAAACCACAGATTAATTGTGGAGACAACAGGTCCAGAGGTTTCAACTAGTATTGAAGAAGAAAATAATGAAATAAGAATACGTTTCATTATTGATGCAAGAACTAAAAGTTACACAAATATTTCTCTCGTTTATTATTTAAATGAGAGTTACGTTACTTCTAAATATACATGGCAAGTTTTCTCAAGCAGAGAAGAAGATGTAACAGAATTATATTCACTACAAACAAATGATCTTTTTGTTTTATTATCAAACGTTGACATAGCAAAAGGAAGTTATCTGACGCTAGATTTAGTTGGTATTAAAAAAACAAATACAAACACAATCACAAGTATAGTAATACCAATTATTTCAATTTCTAGTGTATTGTTAGGTGCAATAGTAACAATAGTAAAAGTTTACAATAAGAAAAAGGGCATGATATTAGAAATATAGAAAAATTATTCCATTTCATCTTCTTTTCCAATACTAAAGGCATGATAGAATAATGCAAATATAATTGCTACAACAATTAATATAATAGATACGGTCAGTAATATAGTGAAATCCATCGTAACCCGTTGAAGCAGTCAAGTAACTATTAATAAGCTTTTCGACATTAAGCCAAATATAAAAATGAATAAACACTCAAAATATTCAGAGGGGAGGATAATAACGTATTATTCTGTGAATATCTGTTTTACCATGTTTTTAGAGGCTTCCTTATATCTTACTTCCGCAATAGATCTGGCTATGATCTCCAAGCTATTTAGATATTGATTTTTGTTGACTTTACCGCTAATCTTCAATTCTGAGTTCTCAAACCCTTTATTTCTCAAAATGGAGTAAGGAACCTTCTCTGATTCTTGCTCATCTACCATTCTTGAAACAGCATCAGCTGACATACCAAGTATCATTTCTGCTAGTTTACCTGCACACAAAATGTTGATATTTCCTGTTCCATCATTCACAATAAATGAAAATAGAATTCTGTTTATAGGTTTCTCAACCTCCCCATGTTCTTTACAGATGTAAAGTTTCTCTTGTTTATTAACTTTCTTTTTACACTCTGGGCATGAGGAATAAACAAACTGTGTTTCATTAAGTTTCACAACTGTACCTTGAATTGTGACAGTTTCACCTTCTTTAATATCTTCAATATCATTAACTGATTGAATTTGGGATCCAATGTTTGATATTACTGAACTAGGTACAAAACCTTGAGGTGTCATGTCATTGTGAATAGCTTTTTTTAAAAAAGAATTTCCTGTAATAATGAGTTCGTGTCCATATCCTGAATCCTCCTTTACCTTTGTCTGGTATATTTCAATTTTCTCGTCACCACTTAGATTTGCTAGTTTTTGCACATTATCTCTCCAGCAAGTAATTTTGATTTCCGCTGTTTGATCTTTGAGCTTAAAACTTTGTAATTTGATAGTTTCATTCTCTTTTGTTGTAATTTCTTGCACAAGGTTAAAATCTTTTATAACCCCTCTTACATTTACATCTGTTTCAGTTGGAGTGATGTCATTAAGGTTGGTGAATTTTACTTGATATTGTTTAATAACATTAATCTCAACTTCTTCAAGATCAACTTGTGTTTGGTTTCCACAATGAATTTCAATGTCTGTAAACCGACCTTTCCGAGTGTTTCCATCAATGATACTTAACATTTTGTCAGTATCTTTAGAATCAATCAAAGCTGTTTTGTCATCCCACAAAACAATTCTCATTAGACTGGAATCATCTGAAATAACTATGTTTTGTACTTTTCCTTTGCTTCCACTTTCACGCGAAAATTCATGAATTGGATTTACTTGTATTATTAAACCTTTAACTGAGATGAGTTGATTAATATCTGATATTTCTTGAAGTTTCGAAATTTGAATGCTTTCCTTAGAAATGGTTCCTACAAGACCTTTTTTCACGACAAAATCAGCTGTTGTATCTTCTTTTGTGAAATTTGTAAACCTACTTGAATGAAGTTCAATTAAACCTTTCAAACCTATTTTTGATGATAAACCAACAACTCTAATAATGTCTCCTAGTTTCAAATCTTTTACTTGAGAAGATTTTTCATTCCAAAAATTCACAAGGACTTCCCCAGTTTCATCTCCAATTATCAACCCCCGTTTTGTTCCTTTTGAACCATCTGAACGCTCAAACTCAAGTATGTTATCAATTTGTGTAATCTGTCCTTTAATTGAAACATCAACTTCACTACCCTTTATTTCATTAATTTTAAAGAAAGAATCTTTAGACTCAGGTAAATCTTCATCCTTAATTCCTGAAGGCCTAATCTGAATATGGCTTCTGAGACCTAGATGTACTTCTGTTGAATCATCCTTTCCTTTTCGAGTATACGCACTTAGTATGCGTAGTGGATCACCTAAACTACAATTTCCTTTCTGAAATTCACCTGCTTTTTGATCCCAGAATACAACGCGGATGGTACCAGTTTTATCTTCCAATAGTATGGATTGGAGCACTCCATCTGAACCATCTTTCTTCTTAAATACAAAATGATCATAAATTCTTGTTATTCTTCCAAGTAAATTAACATTGATTATTTCCGGTACAAGTTGATCTACAGTTATCATGGAAGGAACTGTGACCTTGGGTTCAGAAGAAAGATCAACGCCCATTTCTCGTGCGACAATATGAGCAGCTCCCAAAGCAGTTACAAACTCTCCTAGTTCATCCATTTTATTGTTGATTAATTGATTGATTTCTTCTTTTCCTAAACCAGCTTCTGATGATATTATATCAACAATTTCTTTTAATGAGCGTTGATTTGACATATGATGACAACACCTATTTGTTTGTATAAGTTTTACGATTGGCATGCGAAAGTGTGACCAAGCTAAAACCTTTGTTTAAATTCTTTATTTGTCGTTTAATCACTTGAAATACCTCAGCATGACTACTTAGACGTGAATAAAGGTATTTGAAATCAGACACAAAGATCGATAAATTTGAAAGCCAACTAGTGTCTCCAAAATCATCATGAATCTGATAAGTACGAATAAAAGGAACTTTATCGTATAGTTCCACTAATTCAGATTTAGATACTAGCAATACTTGAAGTAAATCCGGATTTTCTACTACCATGCAGGGTTGAATTATTTTGTCTTCAATTAATCTAGATTTTACTCTAAACATTGTTCTAGCAGAAATATCGTGCGTTTCTGCAATGGTTTTAATGTCAGGTCGTTTAAAATCAAGCTCACAATTTCGTAGGAGATGAGAGAGATAAGGCTGTTTTTCTGATGAAACTTTTTTCGGTTCAGTACTAGGAGGAGAACCAGAGAAATTCTTTTGCTTGATAAGGGGATGTTTCTTCCAATCTTGAATCGATAACCCTTTATTCAAAATGTCTGGATTGAAGTACATTTTCTTTTCCTTAACATAATAGAAAGAAGGCCCATGTTTTTTTCGTGACATTATCCCATGAGTAATGTTCAAATCTGGAAAGAGCAGATATCTAGCAATGAGCACAGCATTATCTCCAAAACCATCAGAACGATTAAAAGAGAAAAATTCATGTAAATTAAGTGATTTATATGAAATTAAACTGCTGAGATAAATACCACGAGAATTCAAATGTTTCAACGTTACACTCACTTTTTTCTCGGAGATGCCCAAATCTTTAGCTAGTTGGTTATAAAGGGAAGAAGGATTTTTTCCAAGTTTTTCTATTATCTTCTTTTGTAGAAAATTAAAGTTCAAACGAGATTTAGTTCGAAAGAGTGTTTGTTCAAAAAACTTGATAACATCACTTAAGGTCATGTCTCGAGAATAGACTACATCATGAAAAATCCTCAATTCAGCCCAAAAATCTCTAAAATCTACAAATCGCCAAAATTCATTTTCGTCAATCTTATTATTGTTGAAAAAATATCTATTAAAAACATCTGTAATTTTTGATTTTACTCCAGAAGAAAACTTGGGAAAACTGTCACGGAAGAGATTAATAACTTTTGTTTTAGAGAAATGACCAATTGATAAGCGAAAATCACTGACTTCAACAGCTCCGTCAAGCAAAGAGGAAATTAGTAT
The DNA here is from genome assembly GCA_030668875.1 of Candidatus Heimdallarchaeota archaeon. Lineage (GTDB taxonomy): Archaea > Asgardarchaeota > Heimdallarchaeia > Heimdallarchaeales > Heimdallarchaeaceae > UBA460. Next base: position 19,663 of record DAOVER010000014.1, on the reverse strand, counting down.
TGATTCTTTAGTATCGAGCATGACAGTTTTTTTATTTTCCATCATTAAACTAAGTAAAATTGAATATTTATACTCCACTTTTTATTGTTAAGATAATCCACTTACTTTGCTTTAAATTCAGTTTTCTTGCTAATACGATATCTGTATAGTAAAACTGAAAGCCCAAAAATTGCTATTGAAACACCAACCACAATTAAAGCGTAGCTCCAGAAGGGCAACAATGGTAAAGCAGGTAATTCAGGATGAGGAGTGTATTTTAGAAGCCATAAAATTGTATTCTTCCATAAGTCCAAATTTTGTTCCTGATCTATCCATTTCTCATCTTTAACAATTTCAAAATCACTAAACATAATTGTCGAACCAGATATGACAAACCGTGAATTACCCATGGTTTGGGCCAATAACCAAGTTAGAAAACCTGTTGCTGGGTCTCTGAAGATATGATAAGATTCATCTATAGAGTATGTTGTTTCAAGAGTTCTACCTATGGCTTCCTCTCGAAGTTCGTTTCCTAATTCAATTGAAGCAGAGTAGACTGTTAAATTTGAGATTTCGACTTCTTGTTCAAAGATTGTATGTTCACTTTCATAGTTTTTTAGTGAAAGGAAAGTGTTATTTTCATAAACGTGGGAGAAATCATCTACCAATACAGTAGAATTAGCGATAGCGCTTGTTCGTATTCGAGCAGTGGTTAATGATGAATCTCTCTCATTAAGCAAAGCATTAATCGCTACAGGATTTCCTGTAACGTTTTCATTATAGGATAAGGGGTTGCATAAAGCAAAAAGAGAACCTCCAAGTTCCATGAAATCGAGAATTGCTAATCTTTCAGAAGGTAACAGATTGTCTTCTTCCTCAAACCCGGGATTCGTCATTATGAGTAAATCTACACCTTGAAGATTAGTAGAGTTGAACTCTGTTTCGTTATTAAATATCAACTTAATTTTGATATTAACTCTTTCTTCAGTTTCATTGTTGTATATTACTAATTCATCAAGTGAGCTAAGAGCAGTGCTCAATAGCTCCCGATCAAAGAATTGTCCATGATACTCATCATACATTATAATGTATTCAATGGTAATATCAGCAGTGAGAGGTATAGACGAAAATAAATTTGTTATTGCGAAAAGATAGATAAATAGTAACACAAATGAACGCTTTTTCATAATATCCCGAATCAGTTAATTTGTTAGGAATTAAAAGATAGTATATTTAGACTTTTCGCCCTTTGTGGATTTTATCATTGGGATGAATCTTCTACATAAAACACAACTTTTAAAAATTTCAGTCGTCGCACTCTATTGAACAAGCCTCGATAGCTCAGTTGGTAGAGCGTTACCTTGGTAAGGTAAAGGCCAGGGGTTCAATCCCCCTTCGAGGCTCCAAAAGTTATTCCGGAGACTTTTCATTTCTCAAAATTTAAAAGTAATAAATTCATAATAAATTTTAAGGAACGTAAAAACATGTTTCAATTTATCCAGAATTATGATGAAATAATAGATTTAGCAGTACAATTCATTAAAGATGAAGTAAGTATTTCACAAACAAGTGGAGTAGTTATAGGATTAAGTGGTGGTATTGATTCTGCAATTATTGCACATTTATCAGCTGTCGCACTTGGGAAAGAGAGAGTAGATTTAGTTCACTTACCTGAGGAAGAGTTAGATAACATCCATACAGAAGATGCGCAAGCTGTTGCTCACGATTTGAACATTCCCCTAAGAATCATAAAAATTTCACCAATACTTGAAAGTGTATTTAAATTGCTACCAAACGTTGAGAATAATTCCTTAGCTAAGGGGAATTTAAAAGCAAGAATTAGAGCAGTAATACTATATTCTATAGCAAATATTGATAGCAGACTGGTAGCTGGGACATCAAATAAATCAGAGGTATCAATTGGTTATGGAACGAAATTTGGTGATTTAGCAGCTGATATGTGGCCAATAGGCGGGTTATATAAAACAGAACTGTATAAAATTGCTGAAAAACTGGGTGTAAACCAAAAAGTCATTACAAAAACACCAACAGCAGGTTTATGGAAAGGGCAAACTGATGAAAAGGAAATCGGAGTTTCTTATGAAAAACTTGACAAGTTTCTAATTGGGTTAGAAAACAATAGGGAAGAAGAATTTCTTACCGAGGAATTACAGTTAAAAGAAGAACAAATTGCCCGTATTAAACAACTCATCTCAAGTAGTCATCATAAGAGAAGAATGCCAAAAACACTCTCAATAACCAGAAAGTAACCACAACTAAGTGGAAAATTTGAAGTTATGTAATAATATGATTTTTGATGAGTATATAATATTTCATGTAAATATCATATTGATCTTAATGGTTACTGACATTAGCAACGAGATTATCCAAAACCTTCTTTCAATTCTTAACATTGCATTAGTCTATATAGCAAAACTAGGAATGTGGATAGGTGTTATGATTTCAACTGATAAAGCTAGTAAAGTTATTCTCTTCAAGGAAAGAAAATGGAACGGGGTTGGCATTAGCAAGGGTGTGGGCCTTATATTTTTCTCATTGGTTCTGTACGTTTTAATTGTATAAATCAATTTTTGCACGTTTTCATTTACTATAAAACAAAAAATATATGTTTATTAAATGAGAAATTTTAATAAAAAGTTAAATATAGATAGAATAGCACTAATCTTGTATAAACAGAAAAATGTGTGATCAAGCTATGCTTTCAAAATTTCTTGAAAAATCAATAGTACCAAATGGCATTACACACATAGCTGGTCCTCCAAATTCTGGAAAAACAACGATTCTTTATCATCTTTGTAAAGGTTTGAAAAAAGGGAAAAAAGCACTAATACTTGATTGTGAAATAAATTTCAGTGCCAGAAGACTTCGTGAAATAACTCTTGGAAAGAAGATTGATTTTAATAATATAGTACTTTTAAGAGTGATAGATGAAGCGAATCAAATAGGAATTTTAATGAAATTACATAGTTTCTTCAAAAATGAGAAGCCCCTTTTTGTTGGAATAAATGGGTTTACAAATCATTTTAGGTTCAGCTCATTAAATATAAATGAAACAAAATGGAACAAATCATTATCTCTCCAAATGGCTTATTTACAAATGATTAGTAGAAAACTAAACATACCAGTAGTACTAACTAATCAAGTTAGTGTGTTCAGAGAAAATAATCTCAAAATATTGCGTCCTATCGCTAATTCAATTGTAACAAAATACGCAGACAACAACATCATACTTGAACATGTTAACAAGAAACTATGGAAAGCAAAGTATGGTAATCAAGAGATGTTTTATACTCTATCATCTCAAGGTATTGAACTTATGACATGAATTACTGTTGATGAATTATATAGTGGAATAAATAGCACCAAGGATAGCATAAATTCCAATTATAAAATATAAAAAAGATGAAAAGAGATTCTAACTTTTTGCATTAAATAGCAGAAGAATAACAACAAACCATACAATTACTAATACTGTTGCAATTAATTCAACTTTTTGAGCTGTATTAACATCAAAAGCATATTTTGTTGCATGTTCAAAAAGGTATAAACTTGCTGCAGCAAATGAGAAAACGAATCCTGCTACAATCCCCTCTATTAGATACTGTGCATGTTGATTGGGGGCAATAAATATCGGTGAGTTTCCGTCTGAGCCTATACTAATAAGATTCTCACTGTTTACAATATCATATGCACCACCAGCAAAAATATAGAAAACAATTGCATAAATCAATATATAGAGAACACTACGAGGGATTCGTGTTGGCATTCGAATTGAAATTTGATGTAAACTAAAATTTGGTCGTCTAATTCCGGGAAAAATCCATGGTAGCTTCTTTGCCATTTTTATCTATCGTTCGAAAACAACATACTATTTTAAAGATTTCGACAGATAATACACTCATAAAATATGCTGTAAAAAGTGACATGTAAGCATATAATTTCTAATGTGAATGAAAAAGGACTAAAAGATAGTACTAATAACGCTTCATCTTTTTATTCTTACTTTCTTCTCAAGAGGATATATAACAAAGCGACCAGGTGATCTCTCAACGTGTTTCACTAAATATTTTTCAACTACAGAAGATGAAACCCCTAATTCTAGAGCCACCTCACTGAACTCTTTTTCTAATGTATCCTCACTTATTTCCTCAAGATACTCAGAAAATGAAGCTTCAAAGGATTCAGAATCTACAAAAAACTGTTGTTGCTTTATTACACCAGAAACTGTTCCTTCAGTTATCATTTTTTGAACAAAAGGAAGTATTACAGACGATTCTAAACCAAGTTTTGAGCTCATCTTCTCGAGATCGTGTTCATCACTTTTTGTGAGATTAGTAATAAAATGATGTTGAAGATATCTGTGAGTATAAAAGGCTTTTTCGCCCATTATGCCCTTCTCAATGTGCTGTAGGAGGTTATCCAAAATGTTATCTTTTAATTTCCACCGATTTTTTAGTTCAAGTAATTTAATTGTTCCAATATTCTTTATTTTGTCCTTCAAATCATCTAATTTGTTCTCATCAATAGACATAAACAACATTCTTTCACTAAGCAATACACCACGTAGCTCTTTGGATGATTGGAGTTTACTGACAACTTTGTATCTTTGTTGTAATGATAATTTGGAAGAGATTTTTTTTAGATTAACAAAGTTCTTATTTTCTAGCTCCTCATGAAGGGCAATAACAAATTTTTTCTCTTTGGAGATGAATAGCTCTTTAATTTTGGCTAAGAGAGATGTCATGATACTCGAGAACATCTATTTCTATTTCTTTATAAAATATTGCGTTTAATTCAATTAACTAGATAAAAGGTCAAATTTGATTTTAGAAAGAAATTGTGGAGTTTATTTAGCTTGTTCATGTAAAAATATAGATGAATATGTCAATTACTGAAAGAATTTCTTCAGGCATTGAAGGCTTGGATGTATTGCTTCAAGGTGGAATGATTAAAAATTCAATCAATTCCATTGTAGGAAGCAGCGGTACAGGAAAAACAACTTTCGCACTAGCTTATATTTACCAAGGGTTACTCGAAGGAGACCATACACTTTACTTGTCATTTGAAGAGACACCTTCTAAACTTATAGCAGGAGCAGAATCTTTGGGAATAAGAATTAAAGACGTTTCACAGAATTTTACAGACCTCATACACCTTGTGGAAAGCGAAAAAATTGTTGAATTTATGACTAATATACTTCCGGCTTTAGCCCAAAAACTTAAGCATAAAAACGTTAGACATACAAGAATCATTTTAGATCCTCTTACACCAATTCTATGGGAGTTCCCATCTGAAAGGGAACAAAGAAAAGTATTAACTAAAATTTACCAGCACCTAAGCTCATTAGGTACTGTTCTACAAACTGTTGAAGAACCTAATGCGTTTGGACAAACAGACATTGGAGCCATAGAAACAAGAGTTCCGATCTATCTATCAGATACAGTAGTCCACATTCAAAATCTCGGATTAGGTGGTAAGTACAACAGAACTTGTAAAATTGTAAAATCTAGAAGAACAGCTCATCATGAAGGCATTTTCCCAATGCATTTTGCTCATGGTGCAGGTATAGCTATTGATACAAGTTCAATCCAGACAGAATGCGACGAGCCTTCAATTTATGATACTAGGTATAATGAATTAATGAAAAAGGTCAAACAAATGTCGAAAGATAAGGATCCAAAAAAGAGAATAATTGCCCAGATAGCTAAAAATCTACTCAATGATAGACATGAAAAAGGAGACAAAATAGATCTTGTAGATGCAATAACCAGTCCTCAAATGCTTCAAGAGGTTAAAAAATGAACTATAACACTGGATTAACCTCAGAATTATCTGATTTAATACATCTAGATGATGTTGAGGCTGCAATACTTTTTCGGATAGATGGTAACGTTATCAAATCTGCGTTTAAAGAAGAGCATTCCAACGAGATTCTTAGAACAATACAATGGTGCAAGGCAAACGTGGAAAAAGTATCGCTTGAGATGAAGACAAATAACTTAGCTAAGGTTACCTATGAGCTGAATAACTTCAATGTTATATTTTCAGTTGTCAATAACGTAACAATTCTTACTACTTTAGCAATTAGAACTGCAAACATGAGTCTTCTATCTATTGAAACAAAAAGAAAAGCTATGTTGATATCAGCGAGTTTGTGAGGAATTTACATGAAAATAGCAACAGGAACCGCAAGTCATAGATCCATACATCAAGTAACAAAAAACATTGTAAAAGATGTAATTGGGGATATAAACGGTACTTCTGATTTTCTAATGGTAGGTTTTACACCAAATTATCGAAGTAAACAAGCTTACGAAGAAGCTCTTGTAAAATTAAGTGATGAAAGTGGAACAACCAACATAGTTGGAGGTGTTTTTCCAGGAGTAGCAACGTCAGACGGATACCCAACTACTCAAGGATGCTCAGTTATGGCAATTAAATCAGATGATATCACATTTCATAAGCCCTACTCTTATTCTAATATCAGAACAAATCCAAAAAAAGGAGCTAAAATTATTCTTGATTGTTATAACAAAATAGAACAAAAAAACAAAATGGGATTTTTCCTAACAGCTGGTCCTTTTTTTGAACCAGATGCATATGAACAAATGAAGATTTTGGATACATACTTTGCACAGAAGTTCAAAGGAATGTTCAATGCAATTGGAAAACTCATAAACAAAAATATGGGGAAAAACGGATATGGAACAGCAAATTATGCTGATGAAATTCTCTCTATTCTCGCAAAGAAAAATATCTACAATATGATTGGGGGTGCCACCATTGATATTGATATGGTGACAAATTTTCAATTTGAAGGAATAAATGTACTAAAAGATGCAATGGTTGGAACGTTCTTTTCATCAGATAAGCTAGAGTTTGATATGGATTGGACCTTTGATAAATCACAAAGATCAGATGATTTCAATGTTTCAGATTATCTTACAAGTGGATACGTTCAAAAAATCAACAAAAAACCTGCACGTAAAGCCTTTCTTGATCTTATTGGGATTTCGGAGGAAATGTATAATGAAGAATTTGCACGATATGCTAATGCATCTTTGTTATACTTATCAGCACTCAGTTCAGATGAAGGAGAGCATGTACCTTATGTTTCAATAATCCAATCAATTCTGAATGGAGTCGTAACTACAATACCAGAGAGAATCTTGAAAAAAGACAATGTTAGTGCAGATTTCTTCACACAATCTGGAACAGGTATCCAAGAATCAGCATTTGAGTGTGCAATAAAAGCATCTCAAAACATAGAGAATCCGTGTTTTGGTGTGTTCATAAACTGTAGTAATAGGCTGTTAATTGCTGGAGATAAGATTGAAAAGGAAACCAATATGATTAAAGAGGCAATTGGTAATGATGTTCCCTTCATAACGTTTTATTCAGGAGGAGAGTTTTCTGTAATTAGGAATAAACCTGTATTTGCAGCTGTTTCTCTTCATGGAATGATTGCGGGAGAAAATACCACAAAAAATGTGGTGTTTTAAATATTTTTTAGGATATGATATATAATGATAGCAAGACAACCACATAACACTAACCAAGGAAACATCTTAAAAGTTGCAGTGCTTGGTTTAGGATCTGTTGGTAAAACAACAATATCCAAAGGCTACACAGGAGAAATGACTGATCCTAATGAAATTTCGATGACTAAAGGAGTCGACATTACTATAAAGAGAATAGCACAATTTGATAAAGCGGTAACTCTGCAGATATGGGACTTTGCTGGTCAAAGGCAATTTAGATTTATGATAGATGTGTTTCTACGGGGAGTCAAAGGTGTGATGTATGTTTATGATGTAACTGACATTGAAACTCTACTCGACCTCAGTGAATTTGTTGAACTTACCAGAAATTATCTTAAAAACCATTATTATCCTAAAGTTCCTGAAATTTTAGTTGGAAATAAATTAGACCTCGATAATGTTGAAGTAACTGTTGAAGACATTCATGATTTTATGAAAACTCATGACATACGAAAACATTTCTTAGTTAGTGGCCTCTTTTCAGCTAACGTTTCTGAGCCATTTGAATATATGGTTAATCAAATTGTGAATAAAGAGGATAATTTAGCGAAAGAACTACTTTCAAAATATTCTAATGTTTAGAAATACCTAAAAGTGATTTAGAATGGAAATGGAGAACCAATTCATAATAAAGGCATTTAACTGTGAAAAATGCGGTAGAATGCTGGAATGTAGAATTGATAAAAAGCAACTTGAGGAATTAAGAGATGGTCAACTATTTAATTTCGTTCTGATGCATGCAGAGGATCATACATTAATCATATCAATCGACGGTAGAGGGCAAGTAAGGAGATCAAGGATTGCATCTCTTAGTTCTAATTTAACTATAGAAAGGGACATTGAATCTTTGGGGGATTATCAGATATTAGAAGAATATAATGACATAGTGGAAGCGTTTAATGATTTTATAAAGAAAACTTAGAAAGAATAATAAATTAAAAAATTAAAAATTTTAAATAGAAATTTTTGAAAAATAAGAAAAGAAAAGAAAGAATTATCCGAATAGAGCGCTTAAACCTAAGTCGGTATCTTCTTCAGGTTCTTCTTCAACTTTCTCTTTTTTAGCTGGTGCGTCTGATTCCTTCGCTGCTCCTTTAGGAGCTGCGGCTGGTGCGGCTGTAGCGGACATAACAGCTGTTTTCAATGCTTCTTCAATATCAACTTCTTTCAAAGCAGCTACTAAAGCTTTGATACGAGAATCATCTGCTGTTGTGCCAGCAGCTTCAAGAATTCCTTTTACTTTTGCTTGTGTTATTTTTTCTCCTAATTCATGTAGTACTAGTGCGGCATATACATATTCCATATTTTTCACCTATCCAAATAGTGATCCTAACCCTAAGTCTTCCTCAGGTTCTTCTTCAACTTCCTCCTTAACTTCTTCTTTTGATACAGTTTTAACTGTTTCAACAGACTGAGCTTTTGGTGCAGAGGTTAGTTTTTCTTGTATTTTATCAGATATTGCATTTGAATCTTGTTCTGCTACTTTGGATGCAACAGACAAAGATTCTTGAACAGCTTTTGATAAAATAAGAGGTAATGATTTTCTATTAATTATACTTGCATTTACAGAAAGATTAAGGGCAAACCTATTAGCATTGCCCATAATTAGTGCAACGCTTTGTTTTGTAATAATTCCAGCATTAATTGCAAGATTTAACGCTGAAGAGTAAGCCCATTTGAGATTCTGTTCATACATATTATAGTCAATGATTAATTCTTTACCTGCAATTAGAGCTCCGTCCTCAAAAGCTACAACAAAACTCAATCCTGCTTGAAAGGGTTCAATGTTTAGTCTTCTTAGAAGGAGAGCAACTGTTCTATTAACTCGCTCACCTTCTTTGGTCACTACAGCTTCTTCAGAGATTCTGATTTGACCACCTTCAATTCTAGTTTTCAAACCCAGAGATTGGAGTTCAGCTATAACAGGCCCCGGAGGAATACCAGTATTCATTGGTCTAATTATAACATCATTCGGTGCTACTTGTCCTGCTTTTGCAGGTGCTTGAACTTTATTATCATCCATGTAAGAGGCTAGTTTATAGGGATTAGTATTAGTTAATAAGAAAGCACAGGAACCAACTATATGTTCTGTTAATTTTTCAATTCCTTTGATATCTTTCTTAACTTCAGCTAAGGCTAGTTTCATTAAACTGTTCTTAGCCATAACAATCCTAGCTTCTTTATAGAGGTCTTTACGAATGTTCTGTACAACTTTTGCGTTGATATTGTCAATTTTAACTAAGCCAATAATAGGGTAGGATAGCAATTCTTTTTTGAGATTATTAACAATCTCCTTTTTCTTATCTGAAATTACTGTTGACATCATGTCACCTACTTTACTTTTATGGCAGGACCCATTGTAGTCTTGATATAAATCGACTTAATGTTATTCTCGCCTTTTTCCAGTTTGCCCTCTATGTTTCTTAGAACTGAAAGAACATTTTCAGCAATAGCATCACTACTCATTTCAGCTGTTCCAATCCTTGCGTGAATTACTGGGGATTGTCGCAAACGAATTTGAATAGTAGATTGATAGTTTTCGATTAAAGGCCCAATAGGAGCGTTTGGAGGAACAGGTTTAGGCATTTTTCCTCGTGGTCCGAGAAACTTACCTAGATTTCGTCCAATTAGAGGCATTAATGGAGCGCTTGCTAGAAAGAAATCATACTGTTTAGATAGTTTCTTAGCTAGTTTTGGATCTCTACTTATATTCTCTAATTCTTCCTTAGCAATCACTCTTGCAACTCCAGCTGATTCTGCCTCAACAAGTTGAGTACCTTCAGCTACTACGCACACCTTTACATCCTTTGGTAATGGGTGTGGAAGTTGCACTTCCATTTGAAATCTTTTTGCTGGATCTTGAAGATTAATTTCTTTAAGATTTATAGCTATGTCTACAGATTCAACGAATTTACGAGACGGTGATTGCTCTTTCATCTTCTCAATAGCGGTATTAAGTTCTTTATCTACCATAATATCATCCTCTACCACTTCCGTTGTTAAGCTAATCAACGGTCGACGTGATCAGAACTTGATACAAGCAAAATTTGGTCGCTTTTAAGTTTTATTAATTGAGAGGAAAAAGGTCAGGTTAAGGTTGTCTGTGTTTGGGGAGAAAATTTCTTAAGAAAAGTATAGGCTTCTTGAAAGGTTAGTATCCCACCTGAAACTAAATCCAAAGTAAGACTCTTTACAGTGCAAAATGCTAAAAACGGATCATATTCTAGATTTCTTTTTTCTGCATAATCTTTGACTATAGATAGCAATTGAGTAGGATTATCTAACAGGAAAGCTAACTCTTTTGAAGAACTGTTTTTAGTAATAATGGTCTTGATTATTTTTGCTCCAATATTATACTTAATACAATCTCTCCAGTGATTTTTCTCTGGACATAATTGTTCACATAACAAGTTTTCAGGTAAGAACTCAGCTGAATTTACAAAATCCATTGTTTCTTTTTCAGCTATAGAATCATCAATATTCTTTCTCTCTATGTCCTCAGTCTTTGCTTGGAATGAAACATTCTCTAATCTTGGTTGAACACTACTTGGATTACGTCCTTGGTTGGTTGAGCCAAATTTCTTCTTAGTGCTCAGAGTGTATTTCTGGTAAAGTGAGGTTCTCATTTCTATAAAATTATTGTAAAGTAAGGGAAGAACATTTCGTCCATATCGTTTTATAATTTTAGAGCGGTATTCAGCAAAGCTAATAGGTTCACTTAGTAAGTCAATTGTTCTAATCTTAAGAGGCTTTTCTGATCCTTCAAAGAAAATAAAGCAATGCTGGGTCGGCAATCTTTGAACTTTGCTTATCTCATCTTCAGATAAATTGATAGATTTACCTATAATATCTGCTTTTTCACTTGAGCGGAAGATAATTTTTGTAGCGGAATTGCCGTGAACAATATTGCTGACACTGGACCACAACTGTGAGACGGTTATATGTCCGATACCCAAACTTCGTCCCAACAAGAAATTGTTCTCTGATGTAATTAGGGAGGCAGAACTCTCCGGACGATAAAAATTAGGTATAATATTAATAGCTTCTTCTAAAACAACAACATATCTTAGTTTGTTTGTAATTTCTTTTGCAGAAGCGTGGCGATAAAGTTTTTTCAAAATAAGATTACAAATTAAAAAAATGTCTGAAGGTCTAGCCGCTCGTTTTTGAAACTGGCTCAAATCTAAGATTATGCTTTTGTTATTATCCAGAAGAGATAAATCCAGAGTTGTTCGTATCGCACCTAATATCTCATAATTAATCGGATTGAAGATGAAATTTAGTCTATTTAAAACAGCGTCAATAGTTTGCTGAATATAAGAGTTATTGGAGTTAGATCTAATATCCTCTGCTACTTTATACACATTTTCAACAAAGGTTTGTAGATTCCTTTTTGAAGAACGATGTGTTTGAAATAAGGCAGTTTCGAACAAGTTTTTCATTGATGGAGTAAATTCTAAATTTGATGACATCATCATCTCTTCAATTATTAACAATGTATTATGTACATCTTCACTATCGATTGTTTCAAATAAATTCAGACATAATGGCCTAGGTTTTCCTATTGTAAAAATTTCCACGCGAGAATCGTCTATAAAAGCCCGCGAATATTCTCCTTTAATATCAAAAACAAGAGCACTAATATTATAATCTAGAACCTGTTTTAATAATGAAGAGACCAATTTTGTCTTCCCCCTTCCAATCATCCCAAATATTTCTAAATTTAGAAGAAGGTCTTTAACGTTTATAGTGATATCTTGTCCTATTTCATCACCCTCCACAGTTTGACCCACTACCATTAAATTCTGATCCTTAAGTTCGGGAGAGAGATTTGCAGATGTGGGAGAAGATTTTATTGAAATTGGTCCCCCTTGATAATTGAAAGGAATATGAAATAATGTTGATAACTTCTCAATATTTGAAAGGTTTCTTTTCCAAAGAGAAGAGAATAATAAATGGGTGAATTTCAATCTCCTACGAAACAAATTCAATGCTTTCTTCTTTTTTAATCCACATGAGTTCAAAACCTGAGATTCTATTTGTTTGTTCTCAGAAAATATGCTCAAATCTGAAGCCAAATGACACTCATAATTGGATTTTTTCTCTGCTTTTATCAATAGGCATGTAGAACCTGTACCATTCCTCAGGAGAGTATTGTATAATTGGTCTGTAAGATTGAAGTTATTAATTAGATCAGAAGCAAGATCCACTTTTGTTCTTGATTCCATTTTTTCTAAAGAAGTTAGAAGTTTATTGACTTGTTCAACTGATAACTCTTTTATTTTGCTACCATAATGAGTATCAATGGAATTAGAAATAAAATCAATTTGTCTTCTTATTTTACTTTGAATGTTTTTTAAACTAAGGCCTTTTGAAACAATAGGAAAGAGCATGTTAAGGTTTTCATCGTTTTTGTAAAAGACCAAAGAAAGAAGATTGAACTTCATTAATAAACTACTTAGAAAAGCAGAATGAGTCTTATTTGCATATGCATTGAATCTGAAATTCTTGGAATTATTGTGAGAAGAGGAATAAACTACCATCATGTTTACCGTCCGATAGAAAGGTAAACCTAATTTTTTCAACGTATATTGTTTCTTATTTTCAACTGATTTATACGGGAGAAAGATGATGATTGTTAAACAAAATAATACACAGAAAAGTGAAATGAGAAAATATGTGTTTGTTAATACGGATGTAAAGAATACAACTATGGCAGCTCCTACACTCTCACAGAAATGAGAAAATGATTGAATAAAGGTCGAAGGAACTAATACTGTAATCTCAGGGAAGAGGAAAAATAGAGAAAAAATACCTACGGTTACAACAGAAATGAAGGAAAGTAAACTCTTCAGTACTCTGTTAGAGTGTTTTTTTGATTTATAATTGTATTTTTTTTCGTAATGGAGATTATTCTTTTTGTTCATGAACTCTCCTCTTAGGGGGATAGAAGACTGAATTTATTCAAAAGTTGTACTACTTCGAACTATAAAAGCACAGCAAAATTGTTACTTCTATGAAAAATGGAAGACATAGGTTAGAAACTGGCATTTCTTTTTTTATGGGTTTTAAAAGTTAAAATTTATTTTTATAATAACATAAACAAGTGATGAACAATGATGAAACAAAAATATGATTCTGGAGAAGGAGATGAGGATATTTTGCCACCAGCGTGGACACCTAACTAATGTCCTTTTTCCTTTTATCTTTTTCAAACTCTTATTTTGTTGATATTTCTACTAGCAAAACTATTTCTTTGTCAGTTTCTTTCTTGTTGTCTTTTAGTATGTTTTTGCTCTTCTAAGTATGACTAAATTGAGTGATGCAAAAATGATGAAACAAAGATATGATCCTGAAGACGGTGACGAATCCTTTACTCCTCCATTGTGGTTTCCCAATTAACCACTTTTTATTTTGTTTTTCTTCTTCTTTATATATCAATTTACGGATTAGATTCCGAGTAGGTGTGAATGCAGAAGGAGAGATTAATAAAACAGATTAAAAATATTAGAAATCATGAAGAACTGCCAGGAATAATTAAGAATTTACGTTTAGTTTCAGCAAACGAAAAATCCGAAATTGTTTTAGAAATAATAAGAAGAGCAATTAAATGGAGTAAAAAGTTAAATCATAAAAAATCCATTGTTAATCTGTATGAGCTTGAAATAAAGCAATTATTTCATAAAAGAAGCTCAATAAAGAGAATTAATTTTCTTCTGTCTGAAATGTTTAGAATATCAAAAGAAATCAATTATATTGATGGTTTAATATTGGCATATTCAATTGAATGGGGTATTCTAAAGTTAGAAGGGAGAATTAAAGAAAGTACTAATTCTCTAAGAAAAGTAAAATTACTTTTATCAAAAAATGAACAAAAGGATAATTATGTTTATTATATTTGTAAATATTCACTTGCCTTTGAAGATTGGGTATTGAATCATAATTTTGAAACAGCAAATGATTTTGAAGACTGTAGTAAATTTTTTTATAAAGAGGGGTTTTATAGAAGCCTAGCTCAAACTTTCAGTTTTCTAAGTGTCATCTACTCAAGAAGACAGCAAGGTAAGAGAGCATTAGATATGGGTAATAAAATTCTTGCTAACAGAGCTCTCTTTGAGAATTTACCTCTTGATGTTAAAGGGATAATGTATTATTTTACAGGTTTAGGTCATATGTTAGTTGCTGATTTAGTAATGGCTGAATCGTATTTCAATGAAGCTTACAATATCCTAAAACCGATTTACAAAAGCAGTATTTACTTCAGCAATTTTCTTGTCTTACACTCTTATCTTGCTACTGTTAAAGGTTTACAAGGAAAAACCAAGCAAGCTGCAGATATGTGCAAAGAAGCGGGGAAACTTCTCCAAACAGAATTTATCAAGGAAAACTTGGATGAAAACACAAAAAAGCAAATTACTCATACTTACAATTTAACAAAATTCTATAATATATCACGTTTAAGCAACTATAATCCTCAAGAAAATCAGGAATTAATGGAGGAAATCTATGAAGGTTGTAAGGTTCATTATAGTGATTTTATGACCTTCAGCGAGTTCATCCTTAACTCCAATTTTGATTTTGATAAACTTCAACAGTTATTAACTATAGATAATTTCAGCATTAATCGAGTAAAACATCTAATTGAATTCATGCTAGAAAAGCAAAAGTTAGAAGCGGAAATTAGTCAGGAGCAGAAATCTCTGAACTGTATTACTATTTTAGAAAAGCGCGTAATAACAAGCAAGACTACATTCATAGAACATGCCAATGCGAATCTCCTTATTGCTCAGCAACTGTTCTCTCTTAAGCGGTACGCGGAAATTTCTCCTCTTCTTAAACAATATGAGAGTAGACTCAAGCGAATTGAGGTTCTAGAGATGCGGATTTTCATGGAAGCTTTTATCCAAGTAGGCGCATATAAGAACGGAGATCCACTAGGACCAGCTTTACAGTATATGGCAATAAAAAAATGTAGAGATTATGGTTTCTCCCGATTGGAAAATAAATTACTAGATTACTTACAATTGCAACGGAAGGAAATAACAAGAAAAATCTAGAGAATAAATTGAGGGTTCTTTGGGAAGTTTATTATTTGTTACTAAATTTCTCCTGCTTATTGAAAATGCCTGTTTTATTGATATGTTTACTAGTAAAACAACCTTATTGTCAGTTTCTTTCTTGATGTCTTTTAGTATGGTTTTGCTATTTCAAGTATAACTAAATCGAGTGATGCAAAAATGACGACAAAATACGACCCTGAAGATGGAGACGAAAGCATATTACCACCCTTATGGAGACCATAGAGATTTTTTATAAAAGGCTTATTTTGTTGATAATATGACTAGTAAGAACTGTTGATTGTCAGTTTTTTTCTTGTTGTCTTTTTGTAGGTTTTTACATTTCTAAGTATGACTTAACGAGTGATGAACAATGATGAAACAAAAATATGATCCTGGTGAAGGAGACGAAGACATTTTACCCCCTGCGTGGACACCTAATTAATCTCATTTCCCATTTTTCTTTTTCAAACTCTTGTTTTGTTGTATATAGCTACTAGTAAAACTGTTTTATTGTCAGTTTCTTTCTTGTTGTCTTTTAGTATCTTTTGTCTCTTCTAAGTATAACATAAAAGAGTGATGAAAAAATGATGAAAAACAAATATGATCCGGAAGATGGAGACGATGCAATAACCCCTCCTTTGTGGCATCCGTAAGAAAAGAGAGACTTATTGAAAAAAGCATACAATCTAGAAGATGGAAATGAATATAATTACCATTATTATGGTCTCCATTTCAAATTTCTTCATTTTTCAAATGTTTCTTTATTTATTTCATTTTTTCACAACTATTCGTTGAGGATAATTATCCACCTTTATAAATCAATTTGCGGATAATAGTTCGAAAGTAATGAGTTATAGAGTGAATGAGGATTATTTTGAACAACAAATCCAAGAAAATATGACGTTGGATAGATTTAAACAAATTGTAGAACAACTTCGGGTTTTTACATTAAATAATAAATCAAATGTAAATTTAATCCAACTAATTGAGAAAACAATAGAAAAAGCCAAGAATTTCTATGATTATAAATCAATTGTAAATCTGTACGGACTCAAAATATTGTTACTGGAAAATCGTAGAGAGAATTTGGAAAAAATCATCAAAATAGCAAATGATATGGAAAATCTTTCTAAAGAAAATTCCAATCAAGAAGGATTAGCATTAACTTATTCATACTGGTGGTTTATAGAAAAGATAAAGGTAAATAAAGTTAAAGGAAAATCTTTCATAGAAAAGGCCTTCTTACTTATTGATAAGTCAAAAAAAGAAGACCCGTATATTGTTCATTTTGTACATTATTCATATGCAATTGAAAAATGGTTAGAAGAACATGATTCTGAAAGTGTAAAAATTCTAGAAGATTGTGCGCATTATTTCTTCAAGGGAGGGTTCTATAGGAGTTTAGCTCAAACTATTGGACTTTTAGGGATAATCTATTCCAGAATGCATGAAAACATGAAAGCATTAAACCTGAGCAATCAAATTCTCGCTAATAGATATCTCTTTGAAAACTTACCACTTGATATAAGAGGTATAATTTACTATTTCACAGGTTGGATTTATATTCTAAACGCTAATTTAATAATGGCTGAATCTTATTTCAATGAGGCTTATAATATCCTTAAACCAATTTACAATAACAGTATCTACTTCAGCAATTTTCTTGTTCTTCACTCTTATTTTGCGATTGTTAAAGGATTGCAGGGCAAAACAGAACAGGCTTGTGTTTTAATTAAAGAAGCATACATTCTTCTCCAATCAGATTTTATGAAAAAACATTTAGATAAGAATACAGAGAAACAAATTATTCATAATCTCAATCTTGTAAATTTCTACAATATTTCACGTTTAGGAAATTATGATCCTCAGGAGCATCAAGAGCTGATCGATGAGATTTTTGAGAATTGTAAAAGTCAATACAGTGATTTCATGTCTTTGAGTGAATTCATCCTTAATTCTGACCTCGATTCTGATAAACTTCAAAAGTTATTAGAAATCAATAATTTCAGCATTAATCGTGTTAAGCATCTAATAGAGTTTATGCTTGGAAAACGAAAGTTAACATGGATTAATCAGGAACAGATAGCACTGAGTTGTATTGCTACTTTAGAAAAGCGCATAACAACAAGTAAAACTACATTCATAGAACATGCTTATGCAGATCTCCTTATTGCCCAACAATTGTTTTCACTCAAGCACTATACTAAAATTTCTCCTCTGTTAAAGAAATACAATAACAGACTCCATAGAATAGAAGTTCTGGAAATGCGTATCTTCATGGAAGCTTTCATTCAGGTAGGGGCATATAAGAATGGAGACCCCCTTGGGCCAGCTTTACAGTATATGGCGATAAAGAAGTGTAGAAATTATGGGTTCTCTAGATTGGAAAATACTCTATTAAACTATATGAACTTACAACAGAAAGATGCACTAAAAGCAAAAATGTGACAAATATTTTCTAAGTGATTCTAAAGCTGATTTACTAAGTTGAAAAATAGTAAACTAAAATGTTTTTCACATCTCTGATTTTTTTGTCAAGAAAAAATTTCATGTAAACTAAAATCAGCTGACAAGAACTCTCCAAGAATCTGACGAACCGATTCCTATTTGGCCTAACTACGCTTGAACAGTTAGTGGCAGTGGGCTAAACATCTCGCCTAAGCTCGACGCGTACACCCCTGCTCTATCAAACGGATCTTCTTTCCGCGTTCTCGTCTACAACGAAAGTTACTGTCACCAGTCCCTCTATAGTGTTGCAGAGTGGACGACTCGTTTCGAGAGTAGCTTCGAGCGTAGATGCATTCCGCTCTTATCTACAAGGGCTTAGCTACTCGGCAATGCTCTTTAGAACAACCGATACACCAGCGGCCCCAGCCGCCTGTTCCTCTCGTACTGTGGAGACTTTACTCTCAATCGCCCGCCAGCACCATCAGATAGAATCCAACCTGTCTCACAACGGTCTAAACCCAGCTCACGTTCCCTTTTAATGGGCGAACAACCCCACTCTTGGCCCCTGAATCAGGACCAAGCTAGGAAGAGCCGACATCGAGGTAGCAAGCCGTGAGGTCGATGTGAACTCTTACCCACGACAACTCCGTTCAGGGCTGCACTTATGCAAAATACATAGCACATTGGTTCGAGGATCAATTGTCAACCCGGTAAAGGGTAGTTACAAATCCTGTCACCTATCGTCACTCACGCTTATTGTTGTAGCTCTTCATCTGTTGTGTTGTTAATCTTTTTCGGGAATTCCTTATCAATTTGTTGGGATATCAGACAGATAATGGACCCATTCTGTTCAAGATTTTATTATGCCAATTTGGCGAAAACCTATTTAATTTCCTCACCGGAAATTGAAGACAGGAGCAATTTTCTAATAATTTATTTTAGCTCTGCCAATTGAAAAAATGTGCAACAGATAAATGTTACCCAGATGAGAGCACAACTCTAATACGTAAGTAATAAAGAAATGCAGTTACCCCTGGGGTAACTTTTCTGCCACCTCCGCCGCCTACTAAGGGCATTGCGAAGGATCGCTAGGCCCTGCGTTAACATCTGCGAACCGTGTTGGTGAGTTCACAGTCAACCAAGCTTTTGCCCTTGCACTCTACACCGGATTTCTGTCCCGGTTGAGCTTGGCTTTGGGCCCTCTTGATATCTTTTCAAGAGGCTACCGCCCCAGTGAAACTGCCAGGCAGGGGGTGTCCCCCTCGCGAGAGGTAAGTCGTACCAATGCACAAAGTCAGTATTTCAAGATCAACTCCCCTACATCCCGGAGAATGTAGGATATAACGTTTCCTGACTATGCTATGTATGCACACCAATACAACAGCCCCTGACAGCAGTAAAGCTCCACAGGGTCTTCTCTTCCCGATGGTGCGTTCCAGACTGTTCGCTGGACTGTGGGTTCAGTAGGCTTTAGGTGGAGACAGTGGGCACCTCGTTGGTCCCTTCATGGACGTCTGTAATTAGCAGACAAGGCATTTGCCTACCTTAAGAAGCTCATAGTTAGCTCCGGCGTTTACTGGGTCTTAGCCTGGTTGAACCCAGGTTTCAATCACC
>DAOVER010000079.1 GCA_030668875.1 Candidatus Heimdallarchaeota archaeon | reverse complement strand
AGAGATTAAACTACATACTTCTGATATATCGACACCAATACAATTAATACCTAATAACTGAGCTTCTAAAGCTGCAGTTCCACTACCTACAAAAGGATCCAAAATGGTTTCACCTTCTTTTACTTTCATGAAGTTGATTAGGGCACGAATCATTTGAGGGTGGAACTTTCCTTTATAAGGATAGAACCAATGTGTAATATATTGGTTGATTGATCTTGTAATATTTTTAGAAGTTATACTTTCGTACAGACTTGATTTTGAAAGAGCTGCTTGGAAATATGCTGTTCGTGAAAGAAAATATTCTAGATCAGGAATATCTTTAACGGAAAAGTCACGAAAATCCTCTGATATTTGATAGTCGATATCGAAACTCTGTAGTTCCAATTGAGCAAGGACTAGTTCATAGATGAATTGAACATTCCAAAAAAGTTCTATGTTCATGAAATTACTTTTTTTCTTGTTCATCTATCAACACTACCTTGATACAATTCGTATTCTTATCCTTTTCTTTATGCTTTTAGAATAATGATTTAAAAAGCTATACAGTGCGAAAGATTTTAATTTGAGCTGTTAGATGGAGATTTTATGGACGAGATGATTTTATTCAATGGATTAATGATAGCGTCGGTGGTAGTAGCTGTGGCTATGTTCATATTATTGTTTTTCATCTCTGCTCCCTATGGAAGGCATATAAGAAAAGGTTGGGGTCCAAGTATTTCAAGTAAATTAGGCTGGATAATTATGGAAGCTCCTGCAGTAATTATCTTTGGTGTTATCCTAGCTTTCAGCGAACGAAGTTTTGATCTAATTCCTTTAGCTTTTGCTTTTCTCTGGCTATCTCATTATATTCAAAGAGATTTGATTTTTCCATTTTTCCTAAGAACAAACAAACGAATGCCAATTCTAATAATGTTCTTTGGAATGTTGTTTCAAACATCAAATACTTACCTAAATGCACGATGGATTTTTGTTCTTGCACCTGAGGGATATTATCATGAAAACTGGTTTTTGGATCCCAGATTCATAATAGGTTTAATCTTGTTCATAACTGGTTATATTATCAATAGACATTCCGATATCATACTAAGAGATCTAAGAAAACCAGGAGAAAAGGATTACAAAATACCTTATGGAGGATTTTATCGTTTTGTGTCAAGTCCCAATTATCTAGGAGAGATTATCTTATGGACAGGTTGGGCAGTAGCTACTTGGAGTCTTCCAGGATTACTATTCATAGTATGGACACTTGCTAATCTAATTCCTAGAGCAAAATCACATCATGTATGGTACAAAGAAACGTTTGAAGAATATCCTGAAAAACGAAAAATTATTTTCCCATTTATTTATTAGCATACTTTGTTACTTTCTTAGAAGATTTATCTTTCCGATATTTGATAATAATTCAGAGAAGGGAAAAATAGGTTTTACTTCAGCTGTTAATCTAACTTTATTTTTCCAAATATTCTAAAAGATCATTTTTATTTACTAACCTATAACTTGGCTTATAGTTAGTTCGATATGTTTCTGAATGATGAAGCAGAGGCATATCTGAGCTTTTTCTGTTCACTTCAGATAATTTTACTACAATCCTAATCCATTCTCCAACAAGGTATTTACATTTGTTTGATTTTATAATATAACCTTGATCAATTAGATTAGTCATATTCAACCAAACTTTCTGGAAAATATCTGTTGTTTTTGGTGTGGTTTTTTCAGCTTTGATCATCAAGTTCCATAACTCATGCAATTTGCCAAGATTTTCACTTTTCCACACTCTAAGGTTGATTCTACAAAGAGCTGTTTCATTATCTAGGATTTCAAATAATCTCTCATCTGGGTAAGGTTTTGAGGCCTTGTTTAATTCTTCATTAAGGTAACGTACAACACTCTCTTTATTTCTATTTGAAAGAAGGTGTGTCCATCCACAAGAACCTTGCAAAACAAATTTGTAAACGTCCTGCCATTCTAATTTTGGATAGTTTTTTATATGTTCAATTATAGGCTGGTTTGATAAGTAGGGAGAATTATCTAGCTGAAGAGATATTGAACTACCAGATATTTTGGGTATTAGTCCCTCGAATTCAGTTAATATATTCATTTGAAATATTAAATATATTCCCTTCTAAAGATTTTATGTTAAGTGTCTTAAAAAGTAAATGACTAAGACTTTTCACTTATTACTAAAGTTAATCTACTAAACACATAGCTATTTAATATTACAATAAATCCAAAAATATTTAAATATTTATTCTCCCAAGCATTTCTGTATGAACTCTGGAATATTTTGTTTTAACTGTGGACAGAAACATGAAAGCCAAGGAAAATACTGTGCTTATTGTGGAACAGATCTAGAGAAAAAAATTTTGGATTATAAAAATAAAAACTTACCAATAAGATATGAGTATCGGCAACCCAAAGAAGAGTATCAAAAGCCATATCAACATTCAGAACCAGAACATCAAAAATCCTATGTCGCTGCAGAACCGATATATAAGAAACAAAAAACTAGTTCAGATGATTGTGGGAGTGGGTGTTGTAGAATATCACTCGGTAGAGTATTAACAGAGCTTTGCTGCGCACTACTCTGTTGTGCATGTTAAAGGTAGAATTCTATAGAAATGTTTTTTCCTTTTCGATACTTGAACTAGGCATTTATCTAAAGAACCAGTTCTAATGGAAGTAAGTTCCATAACTTTCTAAAGTTACAGCAATTATTGCAAGTACAAACACAAGAATTAATTACATTTACTTTTTTTTCTTTTTTTTCTGCTATCCCTTTACACTTTTGAATACATTAAATCCTTAAGTGATCAAAAATTTACAGACAACATAAATTATTGCTTAATTCTTCCCCTTTTTCTAACTATTAGATAATTTCAACTTCTTCCTTATCATTTTCTATACTTTGGCACTTAGAGCATTGGTAATACTTTTCTATCTGAGATGCTGATTGATCTGTTACAACCCACTTATTTCTGCACTTTTTGCATATGTAAATCCATATTTCCTTAAATCCATCTAACTCATCAAAATTAACAACATCAGTAAATTCATCTATTCCTATTATAACCTCGTCAAATTCAATAGGGACAACCGTATTTTCATCTTGAAAGTCCTCTACCTCGTTTATATCAAGAATTTCTCCATCTTCTTTTTCTTCAATGTCTTCAAGATTTTGAGTTAAAATTGTTACAGTGGTCTCACGTGAATTATAACGTTTAGAGATTCCTTTAGCTTTACATTTTGGACATGAGTTTAGTATATCATATGGGAGTAAATCAATTTCATCAACTGTATCATGAATATTTGCAACAGACCAATTATTCTCACATTCGAAACATCGTAAAGTCCAGAAACCATGATAAATGTAATCTCCTAAACGTACAACTTTTGTGTCTTTGATTCCAAAATTTATAACCGGTCTCTGTTCAATAGGGGTACCTTTGTGGGTGTGAAATTTGTCAGTAACAATTTCTAGAATATTGTTTAGAGTACGATTTCCTAGATCTTCAGCTGATTGATATGCTTTGTCAATTCTACTTTCAGCTTGTACATAATCATTATTCTCCATAAAATTAAGAGCCAAGTTTGCATAAACTAAACCTTGAGTATAAACATCATTAGATTTTTTTGCTAATTTGATTATCTGTGAGGCTAATTTCTCAGATTGCTTAATTGATGTTGAATTCATCATTAAATCTAAAGCTTCACAACGAGATTGTTCAACACTTGTCATTTCATTAATCTGAAGGTATGTATAACTTGATTTCATAAACATCTCAATTGATTTGTTCATCTGTTTATTTCTCGAATAATTTAAACCATTGATATAATATAAACAAGCAAGATTCTTTAAACTCTTGAAGTCATCCAGTTTCTTGTAGATACTTTCAAGAAGAGTGAAAGATTCTCTAAATTCTTTTTTATTTTTGCTGTTTGAGGTTATTTTGTCATATAAGAGATGAACATTCGGTTCATTCTCAATAAATCTATTAAAAATCAAAATTCTGTAAATTTCAGTGTTTTTGGATACAATATCTGACCTTATCTCATTATAATTAACTTCTATTGCCTCTAAGTGAGTAATCAGATCATACCAGTCAACAAGATCTGGTTCATTAATAACTTGGTTTAAGCTCATTAGCTTAGATATTGTAGTTGTTTTGAATATTGTAATGCTTCTAATGACTCCTCCTACTTCTTTTGTGAAGGAGAGAAATAATTTCAACTCTTCTTCAACTTGTAATCCTGTTTTTGTATCCAACTTCTCAATAAATGAATCAAGAGGGACTACGAATTTTTCACTTAGATAACTGAAGTCAATATTCTTGAGATGTTTCTCAACAACAGTTTCTAATTCAAGTATTTGCTTTGTGAAATAAGATTTTTGTTCTATCCACTCATCTTTCAATTCTTTAATCTTAATAGCTTTTTCAGAATTATTATTGTAGTTCTTTAGTTCATCAATAACATCATCTATGTTAGTGTTTATTTCTTTTACATTAAAAGCATCAATGAAAAATCTAATAGAATCTAGTTCTAGTACCATCATTGATGTATGAAGAGACGAGAAAAGCTTTTTTATGTTTTCCAAATTTGATTTAAATTCATTCATTAAATAGTTTCTATACCCTTTGTAACGCATTGCACCATAAGTACTCCCAGCTGCTATAAGAATCAACCCTACAATTACAAAAGGAAGAGAAAACAAGAATTTGGAAAGTGGAGTATACAAGTTTTTAACTAATGGGTCTTTGCCATTAGCTATTTCTTCCCCATCATCCACTCCATCTCCATCTGTATCTGGATTGAGAGGATCAGTATGAGTATGATGAACTTCCCTAGAATCAGTTAAGCCATCATTATCTGTATCAGGATTTAAAGGATTGGTTCCATAAATATTTATTTCCTCATAATCAGTTAATAAGTCAAAATCAGTATCAACATTAATTGGACTGGTAAAATAAGTATGAACCTCTAGACCATCAGTAAGGCCATCTCCATCAGTATCTCCATTCCTAGGATCTGCACCATAAATATACTCTTCTAGATTTGTTAGTTCATCTTCATCTTTATCATCATTTGCATCATCATAGAGCAAATTTAAACTATAGAATACTTCCCATCCATCTGGCATTCCATCATTATCTGTGTCTGAACTAGTTGGATTCGACCCCAAAACAAATTCATAATAATTTTCTAAAGAATCTGAATCCAAATCCAAGTAAGCATCATTCACAAGTGGATCTAAACCATACATCACTTCCCAACCATCAGGACACCCATCATTATCAGAATCAGAGTCACTTGGATCTGTGTTAAGTAAAAATTCTTCTAGATTTGTTAATTCATCTCCATCAAAATCATCATTTGCATCATTAAGAGTAGCATTAAGCCCGCTGAATATCTCCCAACCATCAGGCATTAAATCTGAATCAGAATCCACTGATAAAGGATTCGTGAAATAAATGAGGACCTCCTCTCCATCCAACAAATAATCGCCATCACTGTCTTCATCTGTTGGATTAGTTAAATAAATGAATATTTCTTCTCCATCAAGTAGAAAATCAGAATCAGTATCGTTGTTAACTGGATTAGTATAATACAGAAAGACTTCTGTACCATCTATAAGTAAATCTTGATCAGTATCATTAAGATAAGGATCCGTATTGAAGATGAACTCATAGCTGTTATTAAGACCGTCTACATCATAATCAAAGGATGAATCGTTTAGAAGAGGATCTAAACCATAAGCTACTTCCCAACCATCAGGCATTGTGTCCGCGTCTGAATCTGATAGTAGAGGATTAGTTCCATGAATCAGCACTTCATCTCCATCAGTGAGAAAGTCTCCATCTGTATCAAATAATACTGGATTAGTAAAGTAGATGTAAAATTCTTCTCCATCACTTAAGTTATCTCCATCTGTATCATTGTTTGTAGGATCTGTGAAGTATACATATTCAAGATAATTTTCCATGGTGTCGTTATCTTTATCCAAGTAAGAATCATTAACTAGAGGATCTAAATAATACAGTACTTCCCAACCATCTGGTTGCAAATCTGAATCTGTATCAGGATTATTAGGATCTGTTCCATAAATATTTATTTCATCATAATTTCCGATTCCATCATTGTCAGAATCAGCATAAACTGATATTAGATTACTGAAGAACACATCATTGTCCTCAGAATCTAGGTAATTTTCTAGATCATCTGCAATTACAACTAAGTTTACTTGGTTTGAAATAGCCACTACTGTATTAGTATTTAGTGAATCATTCACTAAACTTATTCCATCTGAAACTGCAATAGCGGTAATGGGTCCAGGAAAATCCATTGAGTTAACTCCAGAAGTTAAACTATGAGGTACTATATTCGTAGTTACTCCATGAAATGGATTGCCTAAGAAACTTAGTCCATAGTTTGATATCCAATTTAGGTTAGTGATTGAGCTATCCCCTATCACAACTATTCCTCCCCCTGAATTAAGATAAGAATCTAAATAGTTTAATTGTTCTGAATTCCATATATCTCCTCCTTCTCCAATGAATACAAGGGAGAAGGAATCAAACATGTCATTTGTCATAGTTGTGATATATTCTACATGCTTTCCTTGAGAAGAATAAAAGCTATAAATTCCTGTAAGTTGTTCTTGATTTAATGCAGTTAATATACCAATTTTACAAGATAATGTTATAATTCTAATTGCCAAATTATTCATAATTCTAGTTTCATTTTCTATTGGTACAGCATAAATTGTGAAATTGTAATCAAAAGTTGTTTCTGGTCTCCATAGATGATGAAAAGTAAATTTATCGTCACTGTTTATAAATGGAATAATTGTTTCATCTACATTGACTAATGAATGATTAATATAACAAAAATATTCGATGTCTATAGCATCTTCTAAACCTCTGTTCTCCACGGTGAAATTTACTTGATAATTCTGATATATTATTGGTGAAGAGGGTATTTCAAGAGATACTACTAACTCATGATCAATTTGTAAATCACTTGAGAGCCATTTTATTGCGTTTTCAATTAACCGGTGATTCTCTGTTGTAGACCAGTGCCTATGATCCCAAATATGAACAGTTTTTCCAGAAAAAGGACTTTCAAGAGCTACTATTAGATCAAAATCAGATGTTAAATGTTCTTTAACTAGAGGATGATAATAACTTCCAATTGATGAAGACAAAAAATAAGAAGAAAACAATTGGGTATCACCACTATTTCCTGAAACTGTATCACCATAATCATAACCTTCCATAATGGGATGGTTAGCATCAACACAGACTCCTGTGACGGAGGAATCATATGTCCAATATTCACCATTCCCGTTTGTCCCTTCTGCTTCTGGAGGTAGGATTCCAGCCCAACAAAGAAAGCACATACTACTATCAAATGTTAGAATGTTTCCTCCTGCTTTGCACCAATCCCTAGCTACTGCCGATGCTGATAACGATGGGACATTGTCGATCATCACTAAGATATCAACCTGTGAATCAATTAAGGCACCATTTTCGATGTCATAATTAGATAGTGGGAATGCATTAAAACTTAAAGCACTTAAACCAGTAACAATTTCTTCAAAATTGTTAGAAGTTCCACCTGTAAAATAGTTTGGGCGAACTTCACTATCTAAAACGGCGATATTACATAAACTATAGTCATTAACGAGAGATATCTCAGCACCAGAATTAACATTTTTAACCTGTTCAATGTTATTTGCTATCTCATTATCTTTCGATATTAAATAACTAGTTTCTTCATCTAGACTCTTTTTATTTGAAACAATTTCTCTTTTAGCAATTGCTGAGTTTGTCAATGTGATTAAGAAAATTAAGGTTAGTATTACCTTTAATTTCCTATTCATCTTTTACCCTCTTCATAACATTTAGCTCTGTTTAAATAACTAATTTTCTTCACACAAATTTTCAATTATTACTCTGTTTTTTTGATTCTTCTTAGATAAGATCCAATTATATTTGATGAATCATAATTATTAATGCTTTAGAAACTTAAATATCTATCGTAATCAACTGTAAGAGATTTCAACAAAAAAGGAAAGGAAGTTTCCTTTTAACAGTTTTGACACTATTTTTCTTTAAACAAAAAAAAAGAGAAGGAGTGAAAGGTGTTAAACCAAGATTTAGATTTCTTGGCTGCTATATGTTACATATCTATTCTGATTATGTCTGTGATGTCCATTGTTCCACGGAAATGATACAACTAATTTTATGACTAATTCATATGGGTAAGGTTGACTGCTTGCTGCCTTATCAAAATCCTCAGGTAATCTTCTATACATAATAAATCTACCATATGGTGAATACATTGCTCCTTCATCGTTATATGGTCCATAGGTTAACTGTGTAATTTGCTTTGTATCTGAGTTCATCACGAATATATGGTTATTACCATCCGTTGCTCGATTGCTTCTCATAAGAAATGAGTCTCCATCAACTGGGTGATAATTTTCCCAATAGTTAAGATACTCGTCATCTATTACCATTCTTTCGTTGCTTCCATCTATGTCGGTTGCATGTATATTGCCATCATTCCAACTCCAAATTACTGTGTTTCCATCTACTAAAACTAGGGGGAATGTACGTTTAGGATATGCTTTGATTGTTATTCTTTCGGATCCGTCGACATTACTTACCATGGGTGTTGTTTTAGCATTCCAATAACTTGCGTGACCCCATAAAAGTTTGTTACCTGTAGGTGACATCGCTTTAGTAAAAGCATACTTGTTTCCACTAATACAGTTCCATTGATCTGTGCCATCGTTCTTACATGTATAAGCTTTGTACCATCCGTTACCATTGTGTGCTGTAAAGTATACTAGATCTGTTCCAAGGATGAATCTTCCCCAAGCTGCAGTTCCTCGATTGGTATAAGCAGTGTTCCACCATGTAGTTCTTATTCCATTTGTGTTAGTGAAAGTAATTTGTGTGAGATTCTCTCCATTAAATCTTATCTTCCAAAGTTCATTTCTTCCATAGTAGTTAGATGGTGTACCGTCCTGGTTTTGTATCATGAAAAGTATCCATTTGCCTTGCCAATCATTCAATTGATCACAATCAGCTCCTGAATAAATTAAATGCTTATTTAAAAACCGGGCTTGATTTGGATGTTTCTTAGCTACCCAGAGTTCACCATATCCAGTTTGTCCTTCTGGGACTTGTATGTAGGCAATCCAGTGTCCATCTGATGACCAAATATAATCAGTTATATTCGATTCTTCAAAGACTGTGGTTCTGGGTTTATCGCTACTTCCTTCCACTCCTTCAATAATTAGAAAAGGATTCAAGATTAATATTGTAGCGCATAACGCCATTAGAATTTTATTCTTTTTCAATATCTGTCCTCCAAGCTAGAACGATTCTTCAATGTTTATAATAGGATTATGAATTAGAAAAAATAGGCTTATATTTTGTTTCCTTTGATTTGAAAGCATAAAATCCTATCTTTATCAGAATAATTAACAGAAAAAAAAGAAGAGAGTTTTAGATTATTTTCTT
>DAOVER010000054.1 GCA_030668875.1 Candidatus Heimdallarchaeota archaeon | reverse complement strand
ACCAACAGGATTTAAAAAACTGCAATTTCATGGTTTTGTTGTAACAGGGTCTTACTTCAATGGTTTTACAATCTATGTTTTTTCCGAAACCAATTTGGAAAGAGAAATTGAAAAAGGAATGCAGAAGATGGTTTCATGGTTTAGCACAGCCTTTCGATCAATAAAAGAGAATTGGGATGGTTCACTAGATATTTTTAAAATCAACAAAGCTGTAATCGAAAACAAAATTTCTCAAAATCTATTTCTCTGGTTACTTTATCCCCTTCAAACATCCAAGAACAAACAATTAGATATTGAACATTTGTCAATATTTGGCAGAACTATCTTTGAGTGTGTATATAAAAACGAGAGTTGTACCTCAGCACGTCTGTTAGATTATTTCAAGCAATTTGATGAAGAAGAAATTCTTAATGAGATATTTGGTTTAGTGGATAAAGGTTATTTGTTTACTTCCTCTAATGATTAAGTATCAACTATTTGCACCTACGTAATAAATATAAAGAATAAAGATTTAAAGTAAAATTAACATATAAACTAGAAGCATATCTTTGGGGATTATAATGGGTCATAATAGCAACAAAAAAAATTTATCATATACAATTATTGCGCTTTTCACATTTTCACTTGTATCACCAATTCTATTAGAAAATAATCTTAACAATTTCTACATAGATTCTTTTTCAAATATTATTAATGATGATAACATTTCACCAAATACTTCGGATTTGACCAACCGAATTAAATATGATTATACTCCTATTGATAGTTTCTCGGATTCTGGTGATTCTTCTATTATTGATGATACTTTAGCTGTATATGATTCCGTTAACATCACGCTTGATGCAGATAATAATAATAATGATTCTTATACTATAACAACACCTTCTGGTTATTCAGTTGATAATCTACAATACAATTTAAGTCTGGAGAGTGCTGTTGATAAGGAAACTTACTTTCTTTTAGAGCCAAATAAGTTAGTAGAAGAAGCTTTAGAGTCAACAAGAATAAGATATGCATTCAAGTTTGATATATCAACAAGTTATGCTATCTTTAAAGGTGCTCAGATATGGTTTGATCTTTATGGAGGTAGTTATGGTTCAGATGAACTAGAACTTTTCTTAGTTGAAGAGGATGGTTTTGGTTTTCCTAATATGAGTGCAATATTGGCAAACGATACCAGCGACCCATATAGTACATCAAACCCATTTCCCACAAGCAGTACAGGTAATATAGCTTATTTTGAATTCAGCACTAATGTTTTGAGTTCAGGATCTTATTTTGTAGTTGCTAATCTATCATCATATGATGGAGATGATGGCACTGGTATATCTTGGGCATCTCGACAAACACTATCATATAGGATTTACTATCATGATGGCAGCAGTTGGAATTTTGATAATCCACATGCAAGGACACTAAATTTTGAAGCTTATCTACAGGAAACGGATAGTGATGGAAATCCCCTAACATATCCGGATCCAACAACAGTGTATCTAACTGATAATGGATTAAATGTTACAACGCTCGATCAAATTATTAGTGGAACTGGGCTTCATATATTGACATCAAATAAGGCTGTTATCCTTAAATCGAACAGTAGTTATCAATTTAGTAGAACTTACACTTCTACCTCGGTAATTGATCTTCTTAATTCTACATATAATGAGTATAGTAACACTTGGACTCATTCTTGGACTACAGATATTGTGAGTCTGGGAACATATACAAACCCTACTAGATTTCAAGCATTTTCTGTTCCAAATGATTGGAATAAAACAGCTTTCTCATTTTTATTGAATGGAGGGACTCCAATATCTGGAAGTTGGGTTGGAGATGTTTTTGAGTATGATTTATCTATCTTATTTAACATAACCCAATATGATAGCGGAAACTTTGAGTTCACGATTACAAGTCCAAATTACATCACGACGACGTCCATAAGTGATACGATTCAAGAGTTAGGATACTGGACAAATAATGAGACACACGCATTTGGATTTGAAGGAACGACAATAATGTCGACCGCAAGCATAGAAAATTACATAACGAGCGGGGGGGCACTAAATTATTCAGTATTGGATAGTAATGGAAATATACTTCCACTGAAGAGCTCATTGCCTGTTAATCTTATCTATCTAGATAATTCTTCCTACACTAAAAATGCTTATACAGAGGATTCACTTTTCAAAGCTAATGTTACATTTGATCCGTCTATATCAGCATCAGATGCTGAAGGATATTGGACGGTGGTTTATTATTGGACAAATGGTACTGAAGCAGGACTTTTCACTCAAACAATTACTGTTGTCAAACCAACATCGGCTTCATTCTTCGTAGAAGAAGAAGTAGGAGGAAACTGGTTAGAATTATCCTCTACTGAGATTACAAGAATAAATGGTGAAGCAATTAACATCAAAGTTAGTTACTACAATATCAGCGACCCATTCTTTACAGGTTTAGGAACATACATTCCTAATGGAGATGTTTACTATACAACAAGTTGGCTAGATACAGATAATCTTGCATTTGATTCAGGAAATTACAGTTATAGTTTAGCACCAAATATAACAGAAGGGTCCTATCTCATAGATATATTTGCAAAAGGACCATTCTTACAATCTTGTTCAGATCAATTTTCTTTGATATTACTACACGAGTTCCGTGTCCTTGAACCTCAATCTGTAGATCCGGTGTATTATTACACTGACAACGCAGAATTTACATTTTCTGTTGTAGATGTAACAAATGGAAGTGCTCCAATTACTAACAACCTTTCCATACATGTAGCAATAAACGGAACTTCATTAACACCAATGGTTGAATACATGGGTGTTAGGGTCGATGATCACTTCTTGTTAACTATCTATAATGATGTATTAGACAACTTACCTGCAAGTTATGAAGTAGAAATCTCTGTTCAGAAGATCTATTTTGTTGAAACACTAGGTAATCCGATAGCATCAAATACAATCAATTATGATATCACAGCTGTTGAGGATACTTCTATTGAAACAATAGCAACTGTTACTGAAGCAAATGAAAGCAGTCAGATAACTTTGACTTTTGAATGGATAGATGAAACTCATTCTGAACAAATAAAAGGAGCAAATGTAGTTGTAACTTTGGATATTCCTGAACCTGATGTAGATATAACAGAAAATTCAGAGGATGATGGAATATACACTATTAAAATTCGAATACAAGAACCCACTATTAAAACTCTAAACGTTAGAGTTTCAGTATCTAAAGAAGGATATGAATCAGTGCTGAGTTTTATTCTTGCTACAATTAGTATAAAAACATCAACTATTACTCCTCCTCCAAATGGAGAATTACCGATAGGCGTGATCATTGGACTATCGTTAGTTGCAGTTGCTGGACTAGGGGTTGGCGTTTTCTTCTTTACTAAAACACAAATGAGCAAGAAAAAGGAAGAACTTGATGAGCAAAAATCAAAAGCTCGAGCTATCTTCCAATCTGCATTTATGATAAAACGTGTACTCGTTGTTCATCATGAAACTAGTTCTCCAATTTATGAATATAGTTTGGATGAAAGAGAAGAGTTAGATCCATCAATAATCAGTGGAGTACTTCAAGCAATATCATCAATAGGCGCGGAAATGAGTGGTGCAAGAACAGGTATTAAGAAAATTGAATACTATAATTTTGTTGTAACAAGTGCTTCAAGTGGAGCGTATACAGCATATATTTTCTCAGACACAGAATTAGAAGTTGAGTTTGAACAAGGATTAGATAACCTTGTAAGGTGGTTTGATGTGATTTTCGGGTACGAGGGCACAAAATGGGAAGGATCAATGGATATATTTAACGAATATAAGGAAAGCATAAATGAAAAAGTAGTAGAAGAACTATTCTTGTGGTTCATGTTCCCATTACAAGTAACTCCCAAAACATTAGAAGAGATTGATAAACTCAAAACAATAGACCAAGAGATTGTATCATTTATCAATAGTAAAGGTAAAGCTACTACAGCTCTAATAATGGATCAACTTGATGAATACTCTAACGAATATCTTCTTGAAAGAATATTGACCATGGTGAAAGAAGAAAAACTGAAGAAAAACAATAACGATGCTGCTACTTGAAAAGATTGAGAAAAATAACTCAACTTCACTCTTTTTTGATGTCTATTTAAAGAATTAAAGGAGCAGAGTTAAGTCAGTTAAGCGTATGTTATATATGCATAAATTTGAAATTCTAGATTGTTGCCTTTGTAAGAACTTTAAATAAGCGTTTCATAGAATAACCATAGGAGTAGCAACATGTTTAAGGGTTTATCGAAAGGGTCAAAAGTTCCATCTATAATCATATTGGCTTATTTAATTATATTTTCCATTACACTCACAAGCCTAAAAGGCATAACTGCTACAAATTCTAATGATTACTTTGTTAGAGATAATCTAGAAAAAACTAATCCTGTAGATCAAGTCTCAAATTTACTCGAAGATTTAAGTTCATATCTTTATACACCTGTAACAAATCTAAGTGGTTCAGGAAATACTTTTGATGTTGAAGATATACTAACTGTTTATGATGATTTTTCTCTGAATTTAACATATAATTCGTTAACAGGATATTTTGAAGATAATTTCACTAATACTGATATCACTTCAGCTTACGACTCTTCTTTGTTAAACTACAATATGACCCAAGTTCTTGCAAAACAAGATTATTATCCAATTGAACTTGAAGAAGATGGTGACGATCATCTAGACAGTACTAAATATGCTATAGCGCAAAGTTTCAACGTTCCTTGGGAGTATGCAATGTTTTATGGAGCAGAACTTCATCTGAGTACAGGTGGAAGCCAGACTGGAATAAATGATTTTGACTTAATTATTGTCAAAGCGGATGAAATTTCTGGTCAACCTAATATGAGTCAAATTTACTCATCAAGTGTTGATGGACCTTATAACACTTCTAATCCCATTATTCCAGGATTCTTGTATTATGATTTTACAGATAAAATTCTTGATCAAGGGAAGTATTATGTTATTGCAACCTTTACAGATATCACTTCAATAGGTCCTAAATTCTATTTCTGGCATAGTAATTCAGTGTCCCCATATCTCGGTGATTCATATTACATGGACAATCTATTAACTTGGAATTATCTTCCATCTGTTGATTTTACTTTAAATGTTGAATTATTACCTTCAAATCAAACTGGTTCTGCAATGGAATTTCAAGATTTAAATACAATTACAATGAAGGATAACGGTGATGATATCCAAGATATAGATTCACAGATTACTTCGATAGGTCTACATAATTTGACGAGTGACACTTCTTTAGAAATAATGTTTAACAACTCATATAGTTTCACCAATTCGATTACAGCTGATTCTTTCTATACAGCATTTAACTCAACAGCAGGAGCTTACTCAATACATTGGAACGTAACTTGGGACGTGTCAATAGTAAATCCTTTACCATACTCGATTTTTGATAGAATAATTCAGGTAGCAACGATAAGTGACTGGTACGATAGTCCAATTTGTTATTATAATGATACGGATACCTTTTCAACCATACAGTATAGTGACACATATCTCTGTTATTTAGGTTCTAATATATCAGCTGGGAATTTTAGGCTAGAAACTTCAAGTTCTAATTTCATTCAATCACTGGAATTATCAGATGGAGAAGAGCAAACAAATCTGTATTCCTTAGGTCATTGGACTACAGATGGAATAAATGCTACAGGTTATGAGGGCTCTACAATTTACTCAACAATAACGCTTATAGAAAATTCTATTTCAGGGACACTAAACTTTACTTTATTCAACCCAGATGGAGAGATAATCCCTCTAAAAACAAGTCTTCCAACCAATTTAACTTATACTGATTTGTCCTCATATACTCTTCTAGATTCTACACAAGATAGTCCAGGAGTATATTCATCCGAAATAACTCTTGATCCTTCTGTTTATGGAAGCGACCTTGAAGGAATATGGACAGCACTTGTTTATTGGAATAATGGTACTGAAATAGGTATCTTTTCTCAAACAGTTTACGTCCAAGCTTCTACTCACTTCAATGTTGAATGGGAGGAAATTCCTGATAACACTAATTGGATAAATAACGTGACCCAAACTATCGTTCGACAGAATGGAGATGAACTCTTTATTAATAGTAGTTATTACAAGCTAAGTGAACCATTCTTTACTAGTTATGGTGAAATAATAGAAAACACCACAATTGAGTACCAAACAAGTTGGGGAGATGCTGGGAATTTAACCTCAAGTGATAATTATCACAGCATTACTTTTGATGATAATATTACTGCGCGTTCTTACACAATTGAACTTACTACAACAAATATATTACTAGAAAATCACCATGTGGTTCTTAATCTTGAAATATTCAATGTATTCTCTGTAGAACCTATAGAAACTTCTATAGAAACCAACACTACTGAAGATTTAGTTCTATCCTTTAGACTAATTAATGAAACTGACACAAACAGAAACCCAATGGAGGTAACGAAAAGCGAGTTATCAATAATAATCCAAGGAGCAATAGTAGCTCAAGAAGATTATTATGTAAATTATGAAGATGGGATTAACTATGTCATTATCTCCTCTCAAGCAATTCGATTCAATGAATTTGATTTAATATTGGAAATATCAAAATTACATTTCAAATCCAGTTATAGCAATGAGAAACTTGAAACAACATTTGATGTTATAATCAATCAAGTAACAGCCCCCCCTACTACTCCCCCCCCTACTACCCCCCCCCTGAACTTCCTCCATATCTGATTGGGATAATTATTGGTGGTTCAATCGCTTTAATCGGAATAATATCTATTATTGTTGTTGTTGGATCTAGAAAAGGGAAAGGTGGTGTTGTTGTTGACGTTTCTGAAGGGTCTAATCTTGTATCTTTGTTTGAAAATATCTTGTCTCTTAGAAAGATTCTATTCATTCACAATGAGACAAGTCTCCCAGTATTTGAATATGATATTGAATACAAGAATAATGTAGATACTTCTCTGATAACAGGATTTCTCTCAGTTGTTGCTTCAATGGGTAAACAAATTGGTGGAATAGGTACCGGTGGAATTAAGAAGTTAGAATACCGAAACTTTGTGGTTAATACAGCAAGCTCTGACCTCTATTCAGTTTTCATGTTTTCATCTGAGGAGTTAAACGGTGAACTTACTTCTAGATTGTTTGATTTAATAATGTGGTTTGAATATTCCTTCTCAATAGAGGGTGTATGGGATGGTAAAATGGATCCTTATGTTGAAAAGAAGAATCTAATTCAAGACAAAATTGCTGAAACTCTGTATATTTGGCTATTCTTCCCACTACAAGTGAATGATAAGAAGAAGAAGGACATTAAGAAACTAAAAAATATTGATGTGAAAA
This sequence comes from Candidatus Heimdallarchaeota archaeon, assembly GCA_030668875.1. Classification (GTDB taxonomy): domain Archaea; phylum Asgardarchaeota; class Heimdallarchaeia; order Heimdallarchaeales; family Heimdallarchaeaceae; genus UBA460. The sequence continues at coordinate 12,229 of DAOVER010000054.1, read as the reverse complement.
TTGCTAACTATATAATGAAGTCTGAATCTGTTTCAGTTAGTAAAATTATTACAGAATTCCAAAATATGGAACTACATGATATTTTAAACACAGTTTTTACCCTTGTTAACAAAAAATACCTTCTAAGAAAACGTTTCATTTAATTTAATGGAATAATTTCTTTAGACAATTTTCTTCTAATAGTTACAGAGGAATCCTCATCTGAGATTAGAATTTTTAGTGAGGATAATTTCAGCTGCGATGCTTATTGCAATTTCTTCAGGAGTATTGCTTTGGATTTTTATACCAATGGGAGAGTGAACCATATCAAGTAGTTTCTTTGAAACTCCCTTTTTATCAAGATTGGAAAAAATTGTTTCTGCTTTTTTTACACTTGCTAACATTCCAATATATCTGCACTTCTTAGAAATAATCCTCTCAAGTACATTTTCATCTGAAAAATGTCTAAAAGTCATTACTGTAATATAGATATTGTCTCCTTCTGGGATATTTCCAGCAATATCGTCATAACTTAGAATTTCCTTTTTGTGAGCAAATGTGTTGCTGTTCATGGTTGGTAGATTCTCTCTATCTTCATAGACTGTAATATGAAAACCCAATGTTTTCATGACCCGAGATAAAGCTAGTGATACATGCCCCCCTCCTATAATAAAGAGCTTATTTTGCTGTGCAATATTTTCTTGATACGACCATATTTCGTTTTCCGTGGAAAAAACTCTATCTTCCGTTAAAGATTTGTTTCTATCAAAACTGATTCCTTTTTCGCTTATGGCAATTAGGCCTGTTTTTACTTCATCATAAGCTTCTATTATTGCTTTGATAGTGCTCTTATCCAAAGTTGATAGAGGAACTAATGCGAAAGTCTGCGAACCAGAACAGATCATACCTGAACGATTTTCTTCTGCAGTTTCACTGTGTTCTAGGAGGATAGTTTCAGTGGCAATCTTTCCTTCTTTCAACAATCTCCTAGCATGATTTAGTAAATTAAGTTCAGAGATTCCTCCTCCTACAGTTCCACTCACTTCATTTAATGTTACAAACATCTTTGCTCCAGGTAAGTTTGGTCCAGACCCTTTCTTATCGATTATAACAACAAGTACTGCACTATTTCCTTTTTCCAGAGTATCTAGAACCATTTCCCAAAATTGTTTTTCATTCATAACAAACATCTTTACTTTAGTTTTGATTTATGAAAGTAATTTGTCTTGCTGTCTTATTAGTTTTTTCTGAGTTTATATAGGGAAAGCTAAAGAGAAGTATGATGACAAAAGTCTTGCTGACAGAGATAATGGAAGTAAGAAGAAACAAAGAGTTAAGCAAACTTTGTCATCAAACGAAGAATCTCTATAATCGAGGAAACTTTCTGATAAAAGAAGAGTTGAAGAAAAACAATAAATTGTTGTTCTACAACGACTTAGATAGGCTCTTAAAGGGAGAGTAGTGTTACAAACTTTTACCTGCCCATACCGCTCAACACGCACTCAAATTGCTGTCAAGGAACTGGAAAGCTTACTTCTACGCTCTGAAAGAATGGAAGAGACAGCCTAGCAAATTCCTCAGCTGTCCTTGTGCTCCCTATTTCAAGAAACCTACGGGGGAGACAATAGCTATCTTCAGCAACCAACAAGCAAAAATTGCTAATGGGTGGGTATTGTTACCAAAGAAAGTTAACTTTACTATCAAGACCCGATTAACGGCTCAGGATGACTTGCGAGAAGTGCGCATCATCCCCAGAGGGATAGGTTACACAGTAGAGCTTGTTTATCACAAACACCTTCCTAAAGCAATTAGAAAGAAGAAGAAAAAGAAAGGTTCTATCGATTTAGGGCTAATCAACCTCGTGACTTTCGTGGATAACATCGGATCGCGTCCGATTGTCATCAAGGACGAGGGGAAAGGGATAAAGTCACTCACACAATATTATCTGAAAGAAGTAAAAAAGTTACAACAGCAATATACAGCACAGCAACATAAACAGTTACGTCAAAAGAACACTCGATTACAGTACGGTTCAAGCTTCCTTCATCTCCGTCAACATTGGAGATGGAAGGTGAGGGATTGGTTACACAAAGTTAGCAAATTCCTCGTTGACCTCTGGGAAACAAGAGGCTTACACACCGTGTATATTGGATACAACCCTCTCTGGAAACAGCAATTGAAGTTGAGAAAGAAGACTACCCAACTCTTTGTTATCGTCCCCTTTGACAAACTCATCAAACTCCTCACTTACAAGGCAGAAGAGAAAGGGATAAATGTTGAACCTATTGATGAGTCTTATACCTCTAAATGTAGTTTCATAGACAATGAATTCCCAAAGAAACAGACTAACTATAAGGGGAAAAGGGTTCACCGAGGATTGTTTCGTTCTGCAACAGGATTATTAATCAATGCTGATGTTAATGCTGCCTACAACATTTTACTTAAAGGCGATCCGCAAGCACTACCTCAACGTAGTGTGGGCGGGGTAGGAGGGTATGTGGTTTACCCCCTCAGAGTGAGCTATCCGGCAATGAAACTCTAAGAAAGATTTTGTTATAAGCCAATAAGACAAAATCAAACCATTACTCCAAATCATGAAGATAGAGTAAGAGTTTTTCTGGTGTCAGAGGAGATGAATATTCCCATTCCTTATCTTTACGAAATGCTCTAGCAGCATTCTTTAGTGCGAAGTAAGTACCTATTCCATACATGAAGGGGGGTTCTCCAATAGCTTTTGATTTCAAAACAGCTTCTGGATTTTCGGCATCTTCTAGAAAAGTAACTTCAATCTTAGGAGTGAAATAAAGGTTAGGTATTTTATATGTTGATAAGGAATCTGTAAAGTTTTTTCCTTTTTCGAAGACTAACTCTTCCATAGTCATCCAGCCGATTCCTTGAATTAATCCTCCTTCAGCCTGTCCTAAATCTATAAGATAGTTAAGACTTTTTCCTGCATCGTGAACCATTTGAACTTTATCAATTGTATATGTCCCTCTTAAGCAATCAACAGTTACTTCTGTAACTGCTGTTCCATAAGCATGGTAAGCAAAAGGTCTTCCTCTCTCTTTTTTAGTATCAAAATGAATTCTAGGTGTCGCATAAAATGCTTGAGCAGAAAGATTAACTCTTTGTAAATAAGCTAAATTGACAAGTTTTCTCCAAGAGATCTCTGTTCTTTTTCCGTCTTGATAGACATACTCATTTTCTATTGAAATGGCATTTGTACCTAACTTCTCTGCTGCAGCATTTTTCAATCGATCTATTATCTTATTACAAGCTATCTCTGCTGCTTTTCCATTAAGGTCAGTCCCAGTGCTTGCAGCAGTTGGTGAAGTATTAATTACCCGACTAGTACTTGTACTTTCTATCCGAATCCTTTCGGGATTAATTGAAAGGGTTTTTGCTGCGATTTGTCTGATTTTAACGTTAACCCCTTGACCCATTTCAATTGCGCCTGTACTAATGCTTACACTTCCATCCTTGTAAACATTAACAAGAGCTCCAGCTTGATTAAGAAAAGAAGAAGTGAATGAAATCCCAAAACAAATGGGCATTATGGAGATACCTTTTCTAGTAAATCGATTATTTGTGTTAAAATCATCTATCTCCTTTTTTCTTTTTTCAAAATTAGTATCTTTAACAACTTGAGAAAAACTTCGCTTTGCGTTACAATTCTCAACTTGCTGCCCATAATGAAATTGATCTCCATCTTGGAGTAAGTTTTTCTCTTGTAAAACTGCAACTGGAATACCTGTTACTTCAGCAGCATGTGCAATAGCACATTCTATAACAAACATTCCTTGAGGACCACCAAAACCCCTGAAAGCAGTGAAAGGAACGATATTAGTTTTACATGGATAGCCTGTTACACGGACATTAGGGATATAGTAAGCATTAGTTGCATGAAAAAGTGTTCGTCCAAGAACAGCTGTAGAAAGGTCAGCTGCAGCTCCTGAATTTTGATAAAACTCAGCAGAAAAAGCAAGTATTTTACCTTCTTCATCTAGACCTATCTTATAATCAGTTGAGTAGGGATGACGTTTACCCGTCATAATGATATCTTCACGTCTAGTAAGAACTAGCTTCACTGGTCGGTCTGTATGATAAACTCCAAGTGCACAAATAGCTGCCCATGGTGTAGCCTGGTCTTCCTTTCCACCAAAAGCTCCACCTAGTCGTTTCACATCAACCTCAATTAAGTTCATATCACATCCTAGAATTTTTGAAGTTGTACTTTGAACTGTTGTAGGTGCTTGAGTACTAGAATAAATGATTATTCTGCCATTTTCATCTGGTATAGCTAGCGAAGCTTGTGTTTCAAGATATACATGTTCTTGACCCCCTGACTCAGCTATTCCTTCGATAACAGTTGAACATTTTTCCCAAGTTGATTCAATATCTCCAATCGTTAAGGTGCGTGAAGAAGAAATCAGTAATCCTTTTCTTGCTGCTTCACGAGAGTCGAAAACAGCAGGAAGTCCCTCATATTCAATGTTAATTAACTTAATCGCTAGTTTAGCTTGCTCTTTTGTTTCAGCTAAAACTACTGCAATTGGTTGACCTATAAAATCAACTTCTTTCTCTGCAAGGAGTTCTTCATCCTGAATAAGACGTCCTATTTGATTTTCTCCCGGGATATCTTTAGCGATAAGAACTTTACAAACACCTTCACTGTTCTCCGCTTTTGTTATATCAAGGGAGATGATTTTTCCGTGCGGAATATCTGATGTGAAGACTACAGCATATAGTAGATTGATTGGTTCAGGAATATCATCAATATAAATCGATTCACCACGAGTGTGAGGAGAAATTAGATCCTTCATAGTGATACCTCCAAATCAGGAAATAGTGTTAAGAAATGAGCATAAATTAACTGTCTAAAGAGTAATCTCTTATAACGAGCTGATCCCCGAACATCATCTATGGGATTAATCTCAGAATCAGCAATTTTTACAGCTTCTTTTAGTATATCTTCTGAGATCTTCTTGTTCTCAAGATAGTCAGAAGTTTTTTCCAGATACTTAGGAACAGGAGCTACTCCTCCAGCAGATAAATGAACGTTTTGTATTTTATCATTGTTCAAATCAAATGAAATAGCACTATTGACACTAGCTATGTCCATATATTTCCTTCGCGCTACTTTTTCAAAGTTAAATAACCTCTCTTTACTATTGATTCTAAGCCATTCAACTATCTCCCCCTCATTAATATCCATTATTTTATAATCTTTATAGAAATCTCTAAGTTTGATAATTCTCCTGTCTTTTTCACTCTTAAGACTTATTTCTGCGTCTAGAGCAAGAAAATAGATAATGAGATCCCCAATGGGAGAAGCATTAACGAGATTACCTCCTAAAGTAGCTTGTAATCTAATAGGAAATGAGGAAACTAGAGAAATATCTTGTTTAGTATCGAAAAGCGTATTCATCTCTTCTGAAATGCGAATATCTTCCATAGTTGTCGTTGCACCAATATAGATGTACTCTCCATCTAAACTTATTCCAGAAAGTTTCTTTTCTGACAAAAAGAGTGGATCAGATAGGCTCTCATGCTGAACTAACAAATCTGTCGCTCCTGCAACGTAAGTCCCTTCTTTAGGCAGTTTTGTTTCACTCGATTCTTTTAATTTTTCAAGCTGATTAGGTATATCCAAGAAATAGGCAGGTAAAATACGATTTTCAATAAGTTGTTGGATTCTTTCTTTTGATTTTTTATCCTTCATAGAGATTTCCTTAGCTAACTTTTCTGCTGCTCTTATAATCGCAGCATATGTTCCACATCGACATATATTCCCTTCAATTGATGTTAGAATATCTTTTTTCTCAAGTTTTTCATTTAGGAAAAATCCAGTCAAACTAACGACGAATCCTGGTGTACAAAAACCACATTGACTTGCTCCTTCATCTACCAACGCTTGTTGAATGGGACTCAAGTCTTCTTGATTTAATCCTTCAATTGTTACAATATGTTTGCCAACAATTTCACCTAGGGGGAGAAGACAAGATGTAACAGCTTTATATTCTACACTTTTATCCTTTAACTCACCAAGAAGCACCATACATGCTCCACACTCCCCTTCATGACATGCTTCCTTAACTCCTTTCATACCTTTATTTCGTAAGAAATCAAGTGTAGAGTTACCTAATGGTTCATCTATTTTTATTATCTCTTGGTTAAGAATTGACTTCATCATTCAAACCTTTTTTCTAATTCCTTAATTGATAAGGATCCTGTGTTTATCAAACCTTCAACTGCATTGACATCTTTAAGTCCATTACCGGTAATAACAAGACAAACAGTATCTGATTCGGTTATTTTTTCTTCGTAAATAAGTTTTTTCAGCCCACCATAAGGTACAGCTCCAGCTGGTTCTGCGAATAAGCCAGTTTCTTTCCCTAATTCTGTTATTGCATCAAGAATTTCTTCATCTGACAGAGTGATGAAATAACCATTACAAGCTTCAATATAGGTACATGCTTTAATGACATCACGTGGTTTACCAACAGAGATACTATCAGCGACAGTTTTACCTTTGATTGATACAGGTGTATATGGTTTTCCTTTATCAAATGCTTCCTTTATCGCAGGTATACCTTCAGCTTGAACGCCAATGATTCTGGGAATCTTGTCTGTTAAACCAATTTCCTTGAATTCCCAGAATCCTTTGTAAAGAGAACTAATTACTGTTCCATCACCTACTCCTACAAGAACATAATCAGGCATAACAAAATCGTTCTGAATAGCTATCTCAAATGCTCCAGTTTTCTTTCCTTCAAGAAGATAGGGATTGATTGCAGCATGTCTACAGTACCAACCTTTTTTGAGTCCAAGTTCAAGGGACACATCATAAACCTCGTCGTATGTTCCTTCAACTGCCATTACCTCTGCTCCAGAAATTTCTAGTTGAGCTCTCTTACCAGCTGGTATTGATGCAGGAACGAAAATGTATGTTTTCATATCAGTATGAGCATTAAGAGTAGCTAATGATGAAGCTGCATTTCCAGTTGATGCACAAAAAAGAATGTCGTTACCTTCATCAAGAGCTTTATTGATAGCAACTGAACTTGCACGATCTTTGTAGGAACTAGATGGATTGGAACCATCATATTTGACTAGTACATTCTTGATACCTAAAAGATCAAATCTGAACAAAGGTGTTCCACCAATGTGCTCATCAAATTTGCATTTTGGTTTGGTTGGGAGAAGAAAATCAAACTGATACATAGAAGCCTTCTTATCAAAAATTCTTTCCTTTAGAAAATTATCCTCTCTTAAGGTATCATAATCATAAACAACTTCCAAAGTACCCATAATCTGACCACAATCTTCACAGTAATAGAGACCTGGTTTTGGATCAAATTCTTTTTTACAAGTTATACATTTCAATATGTGATTGTTCATCTAAGCACTCCATATATTGCATTTTGTGGACAACGTGATTCACATAATCCACAGTGTATACATTTCTCTTTATCTACAATTATGGTTTCTGCCTCAGATAAAGCTCCAGCTGGACATATACGAACACAGAGTCCACACATGTTACACTTTTCGTTGAAAGATGGATAGTTATCAACAGCTGTATCTATATCCTTGAAAATAGTTTCCTTTCTAATTTTCCTAATCTCTTCAATCGATGAAAAACCGTATTTTTCAAGAGCTGTTGGAAGATTTTTTATTATTGTATCATACAAATGTCTCCCTTTAATTAAGGCAGAAGAAAGCATTTGCACAAGATCTGCTCCTGCAAGAATGAATTCAAGTACATCTTCAGCCCTTCCTATACCTCCAACACCAATAATTGGTATATCAGGGAATGATTTTCTAATGTTGTAAATTCTGTGAAGTGCTATAGGTTTAATTGAAGGACCACTCATCCATATTTGCTCAGCTAAAAGAACTGAACGTTTTTTCAAATCTATTGCTGTACCTGGTCCCAGTGAATTTATTGCTACAATACCTGTAGCTCCAGCATCAATCACAGTTCTGACAAATCCAAGAAAATCATCTACATGAGGACTGAGTTTCATAAAAATAGGTTTGTCAGTGTTTTCTCGGATACTTTTCACTATACCTGCTAGAAGATCTTCTGAAACATAATGAGTAGAAATCTCAAACATATCCGCAAAAGGATCAAGTTTTGGAATAAGATATCTAAAATCTTCTTCTTTGTAACCAGCACTGATGATTACAGGTTTTTTCTTATCTTTGTGAATAGTTGGAAGAATTTCATTTATCCAGACATCTGAATGCAACTCAGACCAAAGTTCACAGTTGTAGATAGTATTTGAAGTACCTGCAATACATGGCTTAGGAACAATAGCCCCTTCAACAGAAATAGTCTTAGCAACATTAAAACCACATGTGTTATTATTGAAGAACAGCATATTTTCAAGTCCTTCTACGATAGGACCAGCTGCTGGACCAAGAGGATTTTCAAAATGCAAACCAAGAATTTTTACTGAAAGATCCATTTAAACGTCACCTAACCTTTTCCATAAGGCTTTAGAAGAAATTCGAGCATTATTATATAATGTTTCCTCATCAAAGACGCTCTTGTAGTTCTCTATGAGAGTTTCACCTTTAACTATCACACAAGATGGTTTGAAATTGTCAAATAAACCAAAGAAAACATGACCAAAAGCATTTCCAGAATTCATTTCAGTGGGATTAATATAAGGAACTAGCACAAAATCAGCTACATATTCCTTCTTGATTTTTCCTATCTTTATACCCATTCTTCTACCAAAATAGTCATATGAATCATTAATATACTTTAACAACTCATCGAAACCAATTCCTGCTGCATCATTAATTCCAGCTTTTCCTGCAAAGAAGAAGTAAGTCCATTCTTTTGCAATATTAGTTCCTAGACCATCATTTCCTATTAGTATTTGGATATTATTATCTCTGAAAAGATCAATGTTAAAAGAACCAACAGCATTGTTCATATTCGAAGTTGGATTGAGAGCGATAACAGCTTTATTTTGACTAATGAATTTAGCTTCATCTTCATTAATATGAACACAATGAGCGAGAATAGAATCTTTATTCAAAAGACCGTAGTTTAGATAACGATTGATAACTCTCATCCTATATTTGTCAATTGAATCATCTTCATCCTCTATACTCTCAGCTACATGAACATGGATAGGAGCACCTTTGAGAACTCGAGATACCTTATCGAGAGTTTCTTCTGAAAGACTCATAGAAGCATGCAAACCGAACATTCCACTAGCGTCAAAAGAATCATATTCCAAACCAGCTAAGTTTTCTTCAATACATTCATCAACATCAAAACGATCACTAGTCTCAAAACAGAAAATTCCACGCATACCAAGCTTATCAACAATAGCTTTCTTTAGTGCCTCAATACTACCTATAATGTCTATTCCACTTGCATGATGATCTATTAATGAAGTTACACCATTTTTCAACGATTCCAAACCATAAACCATTGCACTATGGAAAGTAGAGGTATTATCTAGCTTGCTATCGAACTTCCACCAGAGCTGTTCTAGAATGTCTCTGAAACTCTTAGGATTAAAAGGAATGGAAGCTCCTCGAACAAGTGTAGAATAGATATGGGTGTGAGAATTGATAAGTCCTGGAAGGAGAATTTTGTTCTTACCGTCAATAATTTCACCATCAAAATCAGGAAAATTCTTCATATTTCCGACTGCGTTGATCTCTTTACCATAAATACAAAAACCGTTTTCAATATAGGTTTCATAATCATATATTTTCACATTGATTATAGCCTTCATGGATACACATTACTATATATGTCATATGAATTTTGCGGGAAATGTGTATAACATAAGCTGGGAATAGTTCCAATAATTTAGATTTACGGATAAATTCATAGAAATTTGTCAAATAGAAGACATTATCTCATTTAAGATTTTTAGAAAAGAAAATGAAAGAATACATAATAGTGATTCCTTCTTCTCTAAAATTATAACGCTCTCACTTTTTTCCAGTCTCTTATTAAGAAGTATCCATAGATTCCTACTAAGCTGAGATGTAGAACTACAACAATCCATAGCCAAACATTTGTTAGTAGAGGTGGTCCTCGTATAAACATCACAAGCAAATGTGTTATTGTCATCAAAGTGTAACAAACTGTTAGCATGAGTATAATTGCTTCTCTTGTTTGAGAAAGTTCGGAGTTTCTAGCCCAAAAGGTGAGGATACTTACGCCCAAAACCATTAAACCAAAGAATCGTACCATCAGATAGCCATCTGCATCAGAGGAGAAACCAATTAGCTCGTACATGAATTGTGGTCCAAAGATGAAAGCTAAACCAAAGGCACCGGCAACAACAGCAGTAATCCAAAAGAATAATTTAGGTTCAAATTCTATTTTCATATTTACCATATCCAAGTTTATTTCAGTTTACAATGTAATTCTGTGAACAACACTGTAATCTAGTAGAACTCTCAAGTTATCTTTATAAACTTATGGAGAAAGAAAAATGCTCCAAAATCTTAAATAAATATTGTTCTAGAGCATGAATCTGCTTTGAGTAATTTGTGAAAAACATTATTTTCCATCTGTAATTTTGTCTTTTTTGGTGGTTAAAGGAGAAAGAAAATTAGAGGTAAATCTGAACTAAAGGGAAAATGCTTTTATTTTTCACACCTATTGTACACAATATGAAAAATTTCGTTTGAACTTGAACGAAATAATAATTAAAAAAAAGGTTATATTATGAAAAAGAAAAAAAATAAACCATCTATAGTTTTAAGTATTCTTCTTATTGTTTTTTTAATAAGCTCTTCTTCTCTTAATACTTCTAGCGTAAAAACGCCATTAGATAAAACACATAATCAATACAACACAGATTCCTTTGATAGAACTGATTGGAAATGGAGTACTACAGAAGTCGTATCCACCGAAAGTACAGGTTGGTCTGAGTATCCTTCTCATGCTGTTGATTCTGCAGGGAATATGCATATAGCGTGGGAAGATTGGACTGATTATAATGGTGCGGGAACAGATATGGATATATTCTACAAACGCTGGAACTCTTCCTCCTCCTGGACCACAACAGAGGTGGTTTCCACCGAAAGTACAGGTCATTCTCAATATCCTTCTCTTGCAGTTGATTCTGCTGGTAATATCTATATAGCGTGGCGGGATTTAACTGATTATGCTGGAGCTGGATCAGATGCGGATATATTCTACAAATGCTGGGAAGCTTCTACCTCCTCATGGACCGCGACAGAAGTCGTTTCTACAGAAAGTACAGGTGATTCTTGGCATCCTTCTCTTGCTGTGGATGCTGCAGGGAATATTCATATAACGTGGCGGGATGATACCGATTATGCTGGAGCTGGAATGGATCCAGATATCTTCCACAAACGCTGGGATGCTTCTTCCTCCTCATGGACCGCGACAGAAGTCGTTTCTACAGAAAGTACAAGTACTTCTTACTTTCCTTCTCTTGCGGTTGATTATACTGGTAATATCTATATAACATGGCATGATGTTACTGATTATGCTGGAGCTGGAACAGATAAGGATATATTCTACAAATGCTGGGAAGCTTCTACCTCCTCATGGACCGCGACAGAAGTTGTTTCTACAGAAAGTACAGCTGATTCTCAATATCCTTCTCTTGCAGTTGATTATACTGGTAATATCTATATAACATGGTATGATACTACTAATTATGCAAGTGCTGGACCAGATTGGGATATTTTCTATAAACGCTGGGAAGCTTCTACCTCCTTATGGACTACTACAGAAGTTGTTTCCACCGAAAGTACAGCTGATTCTCACTTTCCTTCTCTTGCAGTTGATTATACTGGTAATATTTATATAGCATGGCATGATTGGACTGATTATGCTGGAGCTGGATCAGATTTAGATATTTTCTACAAATGCTGGGACTCTTCCTCCTCTTGGACTATTACAGAAGTTGTTTCCACCGAAAGTACAGCTAATTCTTTCTCTTCTTCTCTTACAGTTGATTCTGCTAAGAATGTATATATAGCATGGGAAGATATAACTGATTTTGCTGGTGCTGGAACTGATTGGGACATCTTTTACAAACTATTAGCAGGTCCTCCTGCTGCTCCTGAACTAGCTTTTATTGTCCCTAATCCAACTGAACTTGATACTGTAAATCTAGATTGGAATAATGTACTTGGAGCAACCACTTACTATGTTTATCGTTCAACCTCTTACATCTGGTCTGTTGAAGGACTCTTACTCCTTGCTACTGTTTCTTCTAGTGACTAT
>DAOVER010000077.1 GCA_030668875.1 Candidatus Heimdallarchaeota archaeon | reverse complement strand
GCAGAAGAAATCGCTGCAATCAAGAAACAAGTTACAATACGGTCAAGCTTACTACAAGCTTAAAGAGAAATGGAGGAGGAAACTGAAAGATGGTATCCACAAGTTAACCAAATATTTGGTTGATGTATGGGTGGAAAGAGGTCTCCATGAGGTGGTGATAGGTTACAACCCTCTCTGGAAACAGAATCTTCATTTCTGGAAAAAAACCACTCAGATGTTCGTCACCATCCCTTTTCTAAGAATTATCAATATTCTAAAGTACAAAGGAGCGGAACGAGGGATAAAGGTGGAGACTATCCCTGAGAAGTACACTTCCAAATGCAGTTTCTTAGATAATGAATTTCCTAAATTTCACAGGAAGTATAAGGGGAAAAGAATCTATCGAGGGTTGTTCCGAACTGCTCAAGGACACTTGATCAATGCTGATGTTAATGCTGCGTATAATATTTTAGTTAAAAGCGATCCGAAAGCTTTGTCTAAACGCAAGGTGAACGGGGTAGGAGGATACGTGATGTATCCCCAGAGAGTGAGTATAGAGTATCTTCGCTCTATATGATGACCTCTAAGCACGACATGTACCTAGCTTTGTCTAATAAGACAAGAAGACAAATGAACATCATGAACACGTTTGATATGTTCTTGAAAATTAGGTAATTTGTTTTTTGTAACTTCCCAGTCACCACAATAAGCATATCCACGATTTTTGTCATCTGTTTGCCACCCATCATCAACAATGATTGCTTCCATATCCATTTCTTTTGCTAGTTGGCACTGTTTTTCAAGTTTTTCAGGAGATAAATCTTGGTGAAAACTGTACCATGAAGAATAAATTGGGCAACTTGCATGCTCTGGTATGGTGCTTGGTTTGTAATTTGGCATAGAAGACCACCATTTGCTTACATCTTGCAGCACCTTATAATATTGTATATTTCGAGTATCAAGACGAATCCTTGCTTCATATTGTTTAATCATAGGCATAGGTTCGGTAAAAAGCTTAATTTCACAGTGAGCCATCGCTGTGAGTTCATCAAGACCAGCTTGAAGCTTCACTACATTCAAAGCATCAGAAAGAGCAAAAGTAAGAGCATTTGTACCATCCATACTGAAAAGAGCATAGACAGGAGCATTCGATGTAGCTTTACTAATACATTCATCTTTACTCCATACAGGAAGAATTGTTCGATTAAGATAGGTTCCTGGAAACCATTTAAAATGAGTATTAATCATAGGATGATCCCATGACAAAATTAAAGTTGTTGGACGTGAGGGTTTATCAGCATTCATTTGGATAGTAATATATTCAACTCCGTCAATATCTAAAGAATTTTCAAGAGATAATTTAAAAGGACCTAAATCACCAGTAGCTGTAATTAGATAATGTTGAGTCTGAATAGATGAAATTATATTCATTTCTTTCCACTCTTAATATATAGATGAAGTATAATATTATGAGTTAGTAGATGTATTTGTAGGTATATATAAGCTCATATCACCAAAATTCTCAATTTAGAAGATTAGTTAAGAATGCATTATTTTTGATAAAAAAGCTCAACCTTCATGAAAAGAGCAATGGATAATAAAAGTCTCAAAACGATGTTTGAAGGAATGAGTCTATAGACCATTCACATATTTTTTCATTACATAGGGAGATGTCATAGCTGAAAGTAACGCACCGTAATTGAGACTGAAATCCACTTCGTTTCCCACATTTAAATCTATCTCCTTTGCATCAACTATGATATGGTCACTGCTCGCTCCAAGGATGTTAATCGCCGATCTGGGAGTTAGTCCGGAAACTAGAACATCCTGTAATCCAACTCCAAGTATAGCTCTTCTTATTTGTCCATGATCTTGAAATTTGGGAATATTTCCAAATGCGTCTTGACAAACCTCTCCATAGGGTACAGATGGCTTTATTTTCGATTCAATGACCTCTGCAACCAGTGTAAATGCATCTGTGAATAACCCTGGGATGGGTGTTCTATAGAGGGTTTCACGCCCCAAATAAATCGATTCACCCAGTCTTAAGTTATTGATCCTCCCAACATCTTCTGTGGTCATGAACCAGTTATAATTGGCTGAGTTCCCACCTGAAACAAACTCCAATGTCAGACTGAACCTCTCTTCAACCTCTCTAGCTAGTGAGGACAAATAGTCCATTTTCTCCTCGTCCGGTTTGATCCCTCCAAAACAAGCCAGATTTGTTCCTATGCCTGAAAGCTCAATCCCTTCAAGTTCTACTACCTCTCTTACTATGTCCTCCAAATCCAAAGGCATTAACCCCTCTCTTAGATCACCCAACTCTACCATTAAAATGATTTTATGTGTTGTGTTGTTTTTCACGGCAAACTTTGAGAGGCTTTTGACTACTGATAGCTCCGAATTAAGACTAATGTTGGCATACTTTACTACTGATTCAGCTTGGCTAGGGATGGGTGTTCTTAATAAGACAAACTGTGCCTGTATGCCTGCCTTACGCATCCTTCTGATATTGGCTATCCTTGAATCGGCAAGAGTATTTATTCCACTTTTTATCAAGACATCAACAATTCTGGGGTCTCCACAAACCACCTTTGTGACACCAATTACACCGATACCTTTTGAACTGTATAGCTCCTTCAACTTTTTGGCATTATGTGCAATTTTTGCAAGGTCTATCTCTATCCTGGGTGTTATCAAAACAGTCACTCTATCTTAAATCACACCTCTTTATGGCAGCCAAAACTATTTCATCAAGCAATTCTTTGCCACGTTTTCCTTCTGCAGCAGCCATAAATCCAATATAACTATGAGGTTTTTCTACTGGTGTGCACATCAGACCTGCAAAAGTATTTCCTTCAAGCAGGAAGGGTCCGTCCTCGGTTAATTTAGCATCAATCCTTCCATAATCTCTAAAACCTAATACTTTGTAAGCTTCAATTGCTAGCAATTGCAGCTCTAATGTTTTTTCTTTTGTTAGCTTTGCAGGACAGAAAAAATTATCATTGTCCATTTCTTTCTTATCATATGTCAATGTGACATTCCTTTCACTACACACTATCTCCAAAGGTGGGAGTGCCCTTATATCTTCATTATTACCTAAAACACCGATTGTTATTTCCCTTCCTTTTAAGAATCTCTCGATCAAGACTGGCTGTCTTATGGTTTTATATATTTCCAGTACACCTTTTACTAGCTGATCATAGTTTTCAATAACAGAGTCCTCATTTATTCCGGCACTACCTCTTCCTGCTATAGGTTTTATAAAAAGTGGATAATCAAAAGGTGGATTTTCCTTAAAAATCCTACAATCTGCTTCTGTTCTTGCTACATGGAAAGGTGATGTTGGCAAACCAGCATGCTGCCACATCCTTTTTGTAAGTGATTTGTCTGTTGAAATTGCTATTGCGAAAGTATCAGAGCCAACATAAGGCATCTCAAGCTCTTCTAATATTGCAGCTTCCACCATACTGGAAACGTTAAATACAAGATCAACGTTTGCTTTTCTTAAATCATCAATAAAATCCGGTCCCCAATCTATTGTACAAACGTCATATCCCGAATCAATCAAAGCTTGTCGGTGATGAGTTACCTCTTTGCATGTTTCGTCAACAACAGTATTAGAACCTGCAAATTTTTCCTGTAATGTGAAATTACCCCTCTTTTTGTTCAGTAATCCTATTTTAAAGTGTCTTACTTCGGTGAACATTTTCTTAATCTGAGACATCCTCTCTTTTGGAGATATTATTATTCATTATTATAAATATCAAGTAAATGGAATATAAGCTGATCAACAAACATTTTTTTGAAAACAGTTTATTGAAACTAATAAAAAATATAAATGTCTCAATAAAACATTATGCATGTCAGAGTATAAGATTAAACATTATGCATGTCAAAGTATAAGATTAAACATTATGCATGTCAAAGTATAAGATTAAACATTATGCAAATCATATATTGAAAAACAAGTAGAAATTGGCAATAATTTTGCTCAAAAATGAATCACTTATGGACAATCCTCTGTTAAATAAGTAAAAGAAATTTGGTTTAGAGAAAATTTTAATCCTGAAAAAATAATAAAAAAATTTAATGTATTTAAAAAAAATACTAAGTTATATTTTTAAAACAAAGAGTTTTTCAGTGATGTAGGATCATTTCCACTCTCTTCGAATAAATTAGCGTTTATTTGCTTTTTAATAGAACTGATAGATTCTTCTAGTCTAGAAGCTATTATTCTTTCTTTCACTAGTGGTTCTTTTTTTTTCAAAGCCCTGATAAGAAGATGCTTAAAAAACCATCTGAATCCCAGATTGCATCAAGAACATCTTGCTAAAGAGCCGTAATTGGAAAGGTTGCAAAGAACAGCTCAAGAATAAATATAAATTTCTATTCTGATAGAACACTAAGCATTATAGTGCCATAATGTAGTACTACACTATTTATTAATTAAATCATATAGATTGTTCTCTTACATACTAGAACAAAAAGATCGAAAAAACAGCAATTTTAAGAATTTTTGCACAATATTTTTAGAACTCAGTCTTAATTTATTATTATGAAATTTTCATTTCTTGGGAAGATAACAAAAGTATATCTTATTGGTTTTGTAATTTTAATTCTATCTCTTATCATGGTTATTTTTTCACTTTGTTTCTGGACTATAGACTCATTTATAGTTGTTTGTTTTGTAATTTTAACTCTTAGTTTGTCGCTATTACTGAAGAAAAAACGACGATCTAATACAGGACTTATTTCGTTTACATTCATAATTATTATCTTTATGGGAATTTCATTTTATCAATTTGCTTATCCTGGAACACTCGAACTAAACGTCTCTCACCCGCTTTCGTTGAATGATGCTAAAAAATTTAAAATTGAATTAGAACAAGATAAAACCTATTCTCTACTATTCTTACACCCACAAGGCGCTTTTGATGTTGGAATATCCATAAGTAAGCATCCATGGGCTTTGGTTGGATATTATGGAAGAACTACTGACATCTTAAACTTTACAGCAATAACTAGTGGCATTTATTATCTAAAGGTAGGAGTTGGAGAAAAACATATTTCTGGTCTAAATCTTATTGATGCAAATGCATATTCTCTGATAATCGCAGAAGTAGATGGAACTAATTTAGATAAAATGAGTTTAGCACCTGATATTTTAAACACTGTAATTCAGTTATCCTGCTGGTCATTAGGTCTTATTTTCATTTCCATCCGTTTTCTTTCATTAATTAATAGTAAAAAAAAGGGATTTGAAACTCTTCAAAAAATTACAACTCAAACCGAAGAGGCAAAGCGCTATAGTGAAAGCAATGAATTAGGAAAAACTTTCAATTTGATAAAAAAAACCGAACTCGAATTATTTAATATACCGGTAACTCAATTACTAGGTTCTAATGTGATGTTGTATGATGATATTCAGATTCAGTTAAAGGAGTTCAAATTCCAAATAGACCAGGATGTTGCTAAAACAAGAGAAGAAATTATTAAAAAAACAAATGAAATTAAAACTCATCTAACAAACAAAGAATATACTCCAGCTTATGATGAACTTATCCCTATTCTTGAGATATGTCGAGAATTAGGGGTTTGGGATTTGTATAATGAGCTTCACAAATTATATGCTGAACTTAAAATCCGAATTACTTTAATTGATATTTCCACAAAATATCCACGCTTACAGATAGAAGAAATTGCTAAATTATGTGAATCTGATGTTAATTATACAATAAAAATCTTAGAGAACATGTTTCAAAACCAAGAGATGTTTGGGGAATATTTTGAGGAAACAGGTGGTGCAGTGTTTGAAGTATCAAAAAATATGCCTTTCCTAACGATGTTAGATGAAGCATTTAAGGATTGGGAGGATTTTGAAGAAAAAATTGATGGTAAAAAAGCAAATTAAATAAACTTGAAATAATGGCATAGGTATTAATTACTTCTATTTGAGAATGAAAATATGAAAAGAGGATCAAAGCAAACTAAACTCCTTTTTCGAAGTTTTTTCTTCTAAAACGATTCAACAATTTAGTCGAATCTTTTCATCGACAAAAGAATCCCCACATAAAACCATCTATTAATCCCGTTATTTTATTATCTATGCAGCAGCGTGTTGTTCTTCTTCCTCTTCTTCAGTTTCTTCGAAGACTTCACCAATAATTTCGTTTCGTAATTCATCGATTAGGTCGTAAGTATTCTCAACAATTTCTGAAACAAGTTTTTGTAGTTCTATCTTTGCGCCAGCAGAGACTATTCTAGAAAGCTTTTCTCCTAGAATCATTTTCTTTATAGTATTCATATCTTCAGAATAGTTTTCTTCAATCGTTTCAGCTACCTTAACAGCAACAATTTTCTGTAATTGTTGAATTATTGCTTTGAGTTTCTCCTCTGCAATAAGCTCTCCAAGACTGTCCTCAAATTCTTCTTCGATTTCATCCATAACTTCTTCAAATATTGTCTTTGCAATACCTGTAAGTTCCTTTCCTTCTTCTGACATATGTATCAATCCGCTTAGAGCATTCGTTTATATAAAGTTTTTTTTTATAAATAAGCAACAAAGTATCAGTAGTTTTTAAATTTTATAGGAATTGTTTACACAGATTCCATCAATAATCTAAGTTTATCCCACATTTCGGACAAAAACTGATTGTTCCTTCAACTTGAGTTCCACATTCTGGACAGAAGAATTTCTCAGATTCATTTATTGTAGGTTTCACACTTGGTTGTTGATAAGGTGGTGGAGATTGGGAAGGTGGAGTAGGTTGGTAAACAGGTTGTTGGTAAACAGGTTGGTGGTAAACAGCTCCAGGAGGAGCAGGAAGATAAGGTTGATAAATAACTGTTGAGGGAGCCTGCTCCAAGATTTCTAGGACATCATTACTTAACCTGAAATGACCAACTACGTTAGCAATATATGATCCAATAGAAAAGATACCAGAAATACTAAAGAGAATCACTATAACCATTAAAGATGCGACTGAAAAAGATAACAGAAATACAAACATAGACATGAAGTAAAGAGTCAAACTTACAGATGTTCCAATTACTGAATAAAAAAGCAGTCTACTTTCCTTCTTAGGATATAATCCGTGATGGTGTAATTCTTTGAAAGTTTCAGCAATTCGAT
This sequence comes from Candidatus Heimdallarchaeota archaeon, assembly GCA_030668875.1. Lineage (GTDB taxonomy): Archaea > Asgardarchaeota > Heimdallarchaeia > Heimdallarchaeales > Heimdallarchaeaceae > UBA460. Next base: position 3,525 of record DAOVER010000077.1, on the reverse strand, counting down.
AATAAGATATTGTAACAAATACGTAACCAATTGGTCCTGCTAGATAACTTAGGAGGAGGGAAAGTTTAAGCATTTGTCCAGCTCTTTTGGCAGAAGGAGATTCACTCATATAATATAAGCCTAGATTTTCAAAAGACACTGCCAATTTATAAGTGCAATAAAGCCTATAGATACCTAAGCCGAATGATAGAAATCCTATAATTATCAGCAGTATTATAGCAGCGTAATAATAGTAAAGGAAGAATGGTATAAAGAGCAAAGCAATAACACTCATAGCACTTAAATTCATGTAAGCGATATGTCTGGAATATCGTCTAAGTTCTAGTTTAATCTGACCAATCGGTTGTATATTTTGATAATACATTCTTCGCAACACTACCGGTAAACAGCACAATCGGGCTATTAAGCATTTTATTTAAATATTTGCATTTTCAGTTCAGATTAGTTTTATTGATTTCCTTCTCAATAAAGCCATAAAGATCAAAGTAGTGACCAAAGTAGGTATAAACCAATAGAAATCTATTCTACTAGTTACACCAATATATGTTAACTTGAATTTAGTAACGGAATTGATACTTGTAAAATCAATATAATCATCGTAGAACATTATATGCGTGCTAATTAGAGTTGCACCATATTCAAAAAGTATGCCTGTATTCGCATCATAAGAGATTGTAAAGACCAATAGATCCCGCAAGGTTTTATTAATTTCTATTTCATAAAATTGGTATTCATACTCAAAATCTTCTATAATTGTAAAATTGTAAATGCTATTATCAGTCATTGAACAATAAGTTTGGATATGTGAAACATAATCGTATCGGTAAGTGTAGTTGAGATAGATTGAATTAGCTCCTCCTGAGTTGACCCAGAATGAAGGATTATCAGCCCATTCAGATAATCTCTGGTAGAAGAAATTGAATTCGTGAGTATTATTCCTAAAATAATAAGGTGCTATTAAACTAGTGTAATTTCTAGATTCCGGAATAAAATATAAATCTCCTTCAACTATTTTTTCATCATTAAGATAAGCATTATACGGCAATTCTTCAAAATAATAACTAGGGATAGATTTAGGATCGGGGTTATACTCTTCTGTATTGACTGTAACATCATTGGGGTTATGAATAACCTCCAGAGTAAATATGTCTCCTTCTGATTCATTGATACTCATGGATTCAATTCTAGGGTCATCATAGGAGAGTGTATCTATTTCCCACTCAATCTTGTCTCCAACTTCCAATTCTTCATAAAATACATATTCCCACCAGTCATCTTCTGAGTTTGCTGTTATGCTTGATAATAATATCAACATTAGAAAAGCACTAGTAACAATTCGTTTGAATTTGTTCTTCATAACAAATCATACAAAATAATTATTGACTAAAAGGATTTCTCCACAAATCGAAAAAAACAACTGTCGAAGATTATTCAAAATATAAGGTAAGATATGAAAAATAGCATGTGTGTTCTTTGAGAATACCATTCTGACACTTGTATTAGCTCTAGCAGGAGCAATATTCATCGGCGTTATTATGTTCTTATCAGTAATTATTTGTAGCATTCCTAGTAATAGCTATTGGATATTCTTATAGAACAAAAGATTGGAAGAAAAACGTTTTTTAGATTCAGTATATTCAGTGTACACCTTTTTCCATTTTTCTTACATTAATAAACTATTTATGTAACTGTTCTTTTCTTATTATGCTATGAAGGATATGACTTCATCTGATAATGAAAATGAAGAGTTTTTACACTTACTTTCTGAACAAACTTTTCTTGGATTACTTCTTCTTCAGGATGATCAGGTGAAGTATACAAATAAAGCAACAGCTGAAATTTTTAGTGTAACAATTGAAGAGATATACAAATGGGATGCAAAAGGGATTTTAGAAGCCGTAGACGATAAAGATAGAGCTTTTGTAGCCGAACAGTTAATGAAAAAACAAAAGGGCGATAATGATGTTGTAGATTCACACTCATTCAAGGTCAACACACCTGAAGGTCCAAAATATATTAACCTTTTTTCTAAAACTGTCATTTTCGATGGAAAAACAGCTGATTTGGTCAGTATTATAGATATCACAGATCAGAAACGAGCTGAGTTAGAATTAAAAGAAAGTGAAGACAAATTCAAACTTTTATTTAATAATACTAATGATAGTATTTTCATGATTCAAATCGATGAAGAAGGAAATGTGTTGAAATTTGTAGAAGGAAATGATACAATATGTACTTGGCTAGGAATTACAAGAGAAGAATTGCTGAAGCTACACCCTGAAAATCTAATCCCAGCTGACATGCAAGAAAAAGGAAAAGAAGCTATACAATGGATACTTAAGTTTGGTTTCTTAACATATGAAATTGAAATAAAACTGATAGATGGGAATAGGTTGCCTGTTGAAATGAGTTCGAGTCTATTTTCTGATGGAGAGAATAAATACGTTCTATCAAGTGCTAGGGAGATTGCTGACAGAGTTGTAGCAAGAAAATTGCGAGAGAGACAAATTGAAGAAAAAACTCTTCTTCTAGATATTATCACACATGATCTTCGCAATTATTTAGCTAGGATATGGGCGTGTATAGAATATTCTACTTCAAATGAAGAAGGTACTTTAAGTGAAATAAAGAATCAAGCAGTGAAATCAAAATCTTCTCTTCTACAAATAGATAACTTGATTGATAATATTTCTGTTCTAATGAAGAGAGATTTAGGTAGGGACTATGAACTTAAACCTGTAAAACTTCTTAAAATCATCAATCAATGTATTACCGATTTGAAAGATATATATCCAAATAAATTATTTAAAATCAATATTGAAAACATCACCAAAGAGCAAGTTATTCTAGCTGATACACTTTTTGACCAATTAGTAATTAATGTTTTAACCAATTCAGTAAAGAATGATCCAGCTGACGAAATTATTATTGACTTTAGTCTTACAGAAAAAGAAGATTCGACTTATCTTTTGAAAATCTCTGATCATGGACAAGGAATACCTCCTGACAAAAGATCAGATATTTTTGAACGTTACAGTGAATTTAGAAAAACTGGTAAAGGTTCAGGTCTTGGTCTCTTCATAATCAAAACTTTGGTTGAGAGATATAAAGGGCAAGTAATAATTGAAAATACCATAGAGGAAGACTATACAAAAGGTACCACATTTTCACTTTTACTCAAGAAAGCAAAGTAAAATAACTCATCTTTAATTTGTTCCGTTTAACTAAATTTTTAAATGGAATATTTCTTTCAAAACTACAAGACCAAACTATTTGTGGGAGTTTACATTTATGGAAGGAAATGCAATAACCAAGACCAAAACAAAAATGAATTTCAATGTAAAGCTAGTGTTCCTTTACTCATTTTTTCAATCCTTTGGTCGGGGAATATGGATGGGGAACGTTTTATCTCTCTATATTAAATTGTTATCTGACTCGAATAAAATTCTTGGTTGGACTTCCTTTACGATGGGAATAGTACTAACTATTTTCGTATTTCCAGCAGGCATTTTAGCTGATAGATAT
>DAOVER010000073.1 GCA_030668875.1 Candidatus Heimdallarchaeota archaeon | reverse complement strand
CGTCATCTCTTCTTTACCTAGAGATTCTTATAAAAACTCCCGTAATATTTACTCAAGACTGTCCATTTAAACTGATATAATGGTAGTTAATATGACAACATGACAAAAATTTATTATAAAACAAGTATCATCATGAAATTCGCTATATGTCGAATTTCGTTAAACGGGCTACTAGAAAGATTTTCAGAAATTTCATTCTCAAACGTCTATTCAGTTTCACAACACTTTTTGAAATCTTCAAGGTATTTCTCTGACTCAAAGAGCATTATGAGAAAACTTAATTGGGTAAGATGTTTATCGAACTCCTTAAAGGTTAGATCCTTTATTAATTCTGTTACAGCTTCATTGTTTTCTTCGAAAACTTTAGCCCCAGCTTCACTTGCATCAGTATCCATCTTCTTTAGAAGTTTTTTAAGCAAATGTTTTGAAATTTTAGTATTCTTCATATATAATTGTAAAAGAGAGGCTTGTACGTCCACAAATTTGTTTGATGTTTCATCATCCCTATAATCTACAGACTTCAGAATTGGATAAAATAGTCTTGCAGTTCGAGAATAGAGAGCTTTTGTGGTTGTTTTTCCTTTCTCAATCCTCCTTCCGGCTTGAGTTACTAGACGTATATTTTCTTTTTCAAGATCCTTCAAGTAACGGTATACAGTCATACAAGATTTTTTACTTTTTTCTATCGCATCAGAATCTAAATTGCTCACTCGCCCTTGTATCTCAACATATTCATTATAACGAATTGCTATTTCATCAATTGTCATAGGTCCATCCCTCAGAACCACTAGTATTGGTTCATAAACTGGATCAAACAATACTTTGTATACTTCTTCATCTCGGACTATTTTTATAGCCTCTGGTTCATAATCAATGAAGTTTTGAGCTGACATAATTATACCTGTTTCTATTCCTTAGTGTACAGGTTTCACAAAATTATAAAAATGTTTTCATTTCAATAAAGTTGGAATTTCACAGTTTGTTTATTGTATTTTCACTTGATACCGGTAAGATTTTCTTTTATCGAAATCTTTAATAACGAGTAATGAAATAAAGTTCTCATACAACATGAGAATGGTGTAAAAAATGAACGCAAAAAAAACTTTCAATCAAAAGGAAAAGGCCAAGCAAAACGATCTAAGAGCTAAGAATCTTCAAACATATCTAATGCTAAGAGGAGTTTTCTTCTAATCTTTTCATGAGGTGCATTAAAATGGTAGCAACAATATCTCAAAAAACAAAGATGGTTGAACAAGTAGTTACTTGCGAAGGAGATTCAATATCTAGATATCTCCAACAGATTACACAAGACATTCAAAATAGTCTTATCTCCTCCGCAGAAAATAAAGGTTCTCTTAATTTAGTTAGCTTAAAAGAACAAGTTGAAGGACACCGCGTAGATGTTCTTAAAAAAAGTTCAATTATGTTTGGTACATATTAATTATTTTTTTTTCCCCTTTTTTTCTTTTTTTCACACTTTTTCAACCATTAAGCTCGACAAGATTAAACGATGAATGGAACTCCAAATGCTAAAGGTATCAGATATATGAATCCCCATAATAGCATCCATACTCTCCCCATAAGAAGAACCTCCCAATAGTTAATAACTTGTTTAGTTTCTAGTATAACTGCTTCTTCTTCATCTTCATCTTCATAGTCAACGGGAGCAACCACACCACCACGGCTTACTACCTTGAATGTTCCTTTTGCACTTAGAAGGATGCATGCCAAGCACACAAAAACGATTCCGATTTTACTCGCTATAGAAAATGCAATGTTCCAATCACCTTGAAAGGCGAATATTAATACAGGTATCAGAGTAAAGATAGTCCACCAAAGTGCTATACCTACAAAAAATGTTCTATCAATAGCGGAAGCTTGTTTTCTTATCTTTGAACCATCTAATGTAGGTTTCACCTTTGAACCCATTTCTATCACTAAATTACTTAAACAAAAGGTTTTATCGTTATTATGTTTTTCCTTGAGAAGTAATTAACAGGGTTAACTGGACATATCTCAAATCCAGAAAGAGATATGCTGGTGTCAGATTAGTAAGAGAATGCACTTCTTGGGTTAAGAAAAAATAAAGAAAAGAAAAAGGGAAAAATAAAATGAAATAATGTTCAAATTAACTATTTAGTTGAGTTAGGATAGAGATGCACCACAACTTGGACAGAATTTATCAGAAACTAATATTTTATTTCCACAATTTGAACAGTGTTTAATATCTTGTACTATAGGTTCTGGTTGAATAGGTTGAACAGGGGCATAGGTAGCTGGAGTAGAAATGGGCGTATATACACCAGGAGCAAGAGCTGGAGCAAGCTGTGAAAAGTCTGTAGATTGTCTTATCATTTCCAGTTTCTTAGAATTTTGATATAAAACATATGCTACTCCTAAAGATAGTAATATTGAACCACCAGTGACTGTATAAGCTACAACAATGAAAAATCCTAGAGCTATTCCTAGAGTAAAGACTGTGAATATCGCAGCCATGACTAGAACAGCACCTGCAATTAACCCATAAAAAGCAAATAATGGAAAAACCCATGAATCCAACTTACCTTGTTGGGGAGCTGATTGTGTTATCCTCTTAAATAAACCATTCAATTTCAAAAAACAGCCAATTCCTGTAACAAGGGCAATCAAGCCACCTACAAATCCTACAACTGGAATGTACGAAGCTATGAGTGAACCTCCGTAAATAAACAGCCATGTTCTTGTTGAATTAGCATCAGTTCTAGCAATTGGAAAGGACATACCAATGGTATATACAGCACTACCGAGAAGGAATAGTCCTACTGCATAGATTACAGATCCAACAAGACCTATATATTCAGATTCTACGAAGCCCAAACCAAAGCTTACTGCTCTAGAGAGGACAATTATCAACGCACTATATTTCAACATATCAGTAGTTGATTTATCATATACTTGTGTTGTAACAGACATGTGTTAACCTCAAAGTTTGTTAAATAATAAATTAGAAGTATATAATATTTACTCATGAATTTCAAAAAGAAAAAAAGAAAGAAAAAAGGAGAAAATTAGTCTGAAATAGTGTGTCCTTTAAAAGTCATTGAAGGAGCATCTAAAGGCCATCCAGAAGCTTCCCTATCAGATCCAATAGTTACTATGTTTTTGAGTGTTTTATAGTTATTTCCTGCGATACTTATAGACTTTAGAGGATTAACTATTTCACCTTTTTCGATTAGAAAAGCATCATTGGTGGTTATACTAAAGTCTCCAGTTACTGGATTAGCTGTAAACAACCCTATGGGTGTTCCTGTAATTAGGATTCCTTTATCAATTTCTGCTATCTGTTCATCAAGATTTTTCCCTACGTTTTTAACCAAAACTTGATTTGGTCCAACAGTGGGAAGACTCTCGAAGGGTATTCCACCACCAAAACCCATTCCTCTTGTTGCATTTCCAGTAGATTGCAGTTCAGCTGCTTCACCATGCATTTTGTCAAAAACAAAGGTTTTCAGGACACCATTTTCGATTGCTGTGGTAGTTTGTTTTGGTGTTCCTTCTGTATCAATTGATCTACAAGCTTCGTATTCGGGATTTTGTCCTTCATCAATTAATGTAAATTCATCTACACATACCTTTTCACCTAGTTTGTCTTTCCACGGATTGCGTTTTTCAACATACCCAGAACCAGATAAAACACTAACGAAAGGAAATGTTAGAAAAGGAGCGGCTTCACGCGATTTCCAGACTGTTGGAAGAACCTCAGATCCTCCGAAGGCTTTAGAGCCTAGAGATTCTAGACCATGTTTCATAGCATTTGCAGTAAGACCTTCAACAGGTTTTATTTCTCTACCTAAAACAAAATCAGCAGCTGTTTTGCGATCACCTGCTTCGGTAACAACAACAAAGCTACTAGCTCCATAGGTTGTGATCAAAGAAGAAGCTAAACAACCTTCAGATGTTCCTAATGCGTAACCACCCCAGGAGATGTTGACTTCATAGGATACAGAGATGAGTCTGGTATCACTATTATCAAAACCTTGCCCCATTAAGTTGCAGTGTTCAATCATGTCTTTTGCATCTAGATGAGGGATTTCAAGGTCTAATATTCCTTCTTTGGAAGTCTTTGTTTCTGCAACAAAACCTTGGAACATGGGGTTTTCAGGGCTTGTTTTTGCAATACTGTGAGCTAGGCTAAGAGTTGACTTAAGTGATTCTTCATCAAAACCTGTAGTACTTGCAAAACCAATTTGTTTTCCAATTGCTGCCCTTACTCCAACACCTAAAGAGAGACCATCTCTACTATCAACTTTGCCTTTGTTATCTGTAAGATTAGTGCTTGATAAATTGTAAACAAAAACTTCAGTAGAAGGTATATTGAGATCTTTTGCATATTTGAGCGTTTGATCAGATATACCTAAAATCTTTTCACGAACTTGATCTAAAGACATTATTAAGCACCTCCAACAAGAACTTGATCCATGATAACATTCGGTCCACCAAATCCTACAGCTAGACCACCTTGACCACCTTTCCCACAGCCTCCAAAATATCCTGTGCGAATAGTTATATCCTTCGTAGCACCTTGAACATATTTGAGAAGTTCTAGAATGTTTCCGGATAAAGCATGATTTTTCAATGGTTTGGTAATTTGCCCATTTTCAATGAGATAACCTCTGCTACAATTGAACATGAAATTTCCATCTAAACCGACTTGTCCTCCTGACATATCTACTGCATAAACACCGTTTCCTACTTGCTCAAGAGCTTCTTCCATAGACAGATCACCTTTTTCAAAGTAAGTGTTTTTCATCCTTACGATTGGATTAAACATGAAATTTATGGCTCGGCTATTTCCAGTTAGTTCAGCATTCATCTTTTGCGCTGTACCTCTATTGTGTAGGTAACCTTTCAGGATGCCTTTTTCGACTAGAACTGTTCTCCCTGTTTTCACTCCTTGATCGTCATAAGGAAGATATAATCCACCATATGGAGTAACACCTTCATCGATTAATGTAACATGCTCGCTTCCTAGTTGCTCCCCAACTCTGTCAGCTATAGGAGATTGTCCAGTTACTACAAAGTCTGCTTCACTTAGATGGCCAAATGATTCATGAACAACTACCCCACCCATTTGAGGAGAAACTAATGTTGTCTGTTTTCCTGTAGGGGCAGCTACTGCGTCTATCTGTTCTTTGCAGTATTTTCCCGCATCTGATCCAGTTTGTTCAGGTGTTGTTTCTTTTTCATTAAAGAACTCTAGTCCTTTAGATGCTCCATGTCCTGAGAATGATGTTGCTTGTTGACCATCACTTATAAAAACACTCCCCATTCTAATATCTACCATCACAGGTGCCCAGTATATTTCTGTCCCTTCGGAGTTAACTAGAAATTTTTCTCCATACATCTCCCCATACATTCCAGTTGTACTTGTAGGTTCTAGCACCTCTTTCATAGAGCTTACACCACGTTTTAGCATGTCTAGTTTCTCTGAGAACTCAAAATTTTTAGGATGTTTTTTCACATCTAACACAATTTTTTCTTTAACAGCAGGTATAGATTCAAAATCGAGTTTCATGACATTTCTTTCGTCAGTTGATTTAGCTAGTTTGATAGCTCTTTTCGTTGCATTTTTCACGCCTTCCAAATTCAATTCAGGAGTGTAAGAATAGCCAGGAGTACCGTTGAAGTATGCCATAACTCCTATTCCTTTCCTTTGGAATGCAGAAGATTGCTTTACTATATCATTTATTAAAGCAATAGTTGTTAATTGTAGATCATCATATCTTGCTTCAATGAAGTCTACACCAAGTTTCTCTCCTTGATCTACTGATTTGTGAAGTAAATCAAGAATAAAATCTGACTGTGACATAACGGAATAGGAATTAGGACATTAATAAATATATTTCATTAAAGATAAAATTGTAACCAACATACTATGAAAAATTCACAATAGCTTAAGAAGCTAATTTCTTGAATTTTAAAACTTGCTTTGTTTCTTCAACTAGAGAAAATACTTGATTCTCTGTTAGAAGCGATATTAATTTCTTGTTGTGACCCCATTTTTGTGTAGCGAGAATTCCATCAGTTTTAATTATTCGACTCATTTCTTTCTTTACTTTTATGTAATCTAAAACATGTCTAACACCAAAGAGAAAAGCTAAGTCAATACTTTGATCTTCTAAACCTGTATCATACACGCTTATTACTATGCCTTCAACATTCTTTACTCCAGCTTTCTTAACTTTCTTATTTACTGATTCTATTGCAAATGGATTGATATCAATAGCATAAATAAATCCGTTCTCTCCTACTATTTTTGATGCAGGAATTGTGTAGTGACCTGGACCACAGCCGACTTCTAGGATTGTTTGATTAAGTTTAAGCCCTGCTTGTTCAAGTATTTTATAGGGATTGACAAAAAGACCATACATTGTATCATGAACAAAAGAAATCATTTTAAAATGAATTTTTTCAGATAATGACATTTTTACCAGTGAAGTAAATGAGCTCTATGTATTTAAAAGCATTCAAACACGTATCCTTTTTCCTTGAGAAGCAAAAGTTTACATCATAATTTCATTTACTTCAAAGCTTTCTTCATAGGTAATATTACGTTCCAAGCCAAATAATCACCATTAAACAAATCTTCTTGTAAATCGTTACTTAATAATTCTGAACTGACTTCTGAAACAAAATTTTTCAAATGTTTTTCATAAATGGGAAATGTTTTGTTGCTTAATGGGACAAATCTAAGTGAAACCCCAAATTCCTTAATCCATCTTAAAAATGTTTCATTATCAGGTAACGAAAGATCTTGTTTTGCTTCTTTAAATCTTTCAACATATTTGGTTACAATTCCGATACTGTTTTCTAATATAAAAAAAGCTGAATCAATCATAGACAGTAGAAGATTAAATGCGCTTTTTCGCTCTTCAGCTGATAGTTTGTTCATTTTCTCAGGGGATGTTATTATTTGCAAATCTTGGAAAATTGATTTTTTCTGTATAACGTAGTATTTCGATTTAGTTGAAGAATCTTGGCGATGTTCTCTTATTATCCCAGATTCTATTAGCTCTTGTAAATCTCTATGAATTGTGGATTTGCTTTTTCCAATAGACTCACTTAGCTCAGTAAGACTCAATTCTGGGTAAACTAACAAATTTATGAATATCTGAAAACGGCTTTTTTTAGATAGAACCTCTATTAAATTTCCTGCATTATCTCCATTAAAAATATCTTTTACATCAGTCTCTTCGGGTTTCATTGAATAGAGCTACACCAACACAGTTATAAACTTTTCATTTGACGTCTTATTTGACGGTTCAAATTACAGTATCAAATGAAATGTGAATAATATGGAGTTACAAGGAAATGAGTAAAAGTGTTATGGAAACTCAGGGATTAACAAAAAATTTCAACGGGTTGCAAGCTGTTAATGCACTAGACTTAAAGATAAAGGAATCAGAGATATTTGGTCTTTTAGGTCCAAATGGAGCAGGTAAAACTACAACTGTTAGATTACTTACAGGAATGCTAGAACCTTCTTCAGGTAGTGCTTCGGTATTAGGATTTGATAGTAAAACGCACTCAAATCAAATAAGAGAAAATGTAGGAATTCTTACAGAAACACCTTCATTATATCAAAGATTAAGTGTTCGAGACAATTTAGATTTCTTTGCAAAAGTGCATAATATTCCGAAAGAGGAGAGAGATTTGAGGGTTAAGAATTTATTAAAGCAATTTAACATAGCTGACAAGGAAAATGAATCTGCGGGAAAATTGTCTAAAGGAATGCGACAAAAAGTTGCAATTGCTAGAGCTATTATTCATTCACCAGAGATGCTTTTCTTAGATGAACCAACAGGATCACTATCACCTGAAGCTGCAAAAATGGTAAGAGAACTAATAGTAGATTTAACAAAAAATGAGAATAGAACTGTTTTCATTAATACCCATAATCTAAGTGAAGCAGAGAAATTATGCTCAAGAGTAGGCATTTTAGAAAGAGGAAAATTAATTGCTATTGGAAAACCTTCAGAGCTTCGATCATTATTACATACTGATATCATTACAGTCTTCAGATTCAAGACATGGGATAAACAGATATCAGACTATTTTAGCACTAGTTCTATAAAAATTACTGATGAGGACAAGGAGAAATTATCTGTAACATTAAAACTTGAAAATATCGAAGAAACTACTCCAAAGATAATCAAAGATTTATCGAGATTAGATTTAGACATTACTGAAGTCAGACATAATCGACCTGATTTAGAACAAATTTACTTGGAGTTAGTTAATGGTGATAATCACCAAGAAGAAATGGAGGAATCAAAATGAAGTGGAAAAGACTTTGGGCTCTTTCAGTAAAAGACATAAAAGATTATACAAAATCAAAATATATAGTGTTTTCAATTATAGTACTACCTTTGGTTATAGGAGCGATAGTTCCTTTACAAGTAATGCTATATTCTGGTTCATTTGGAGCTGGTGAAAATAGTGATGAGAGTTCTGTAACATTCATGGATAATATTCTATCAGGAGCTATAGATGATTGGGAAGACTTTACAAATCAAGCTAAATCAACTATTGGAATAGGATATATTGTATTAGTTTTAGTTGCTATGATGCCAATTATCATCACATCGGTAATTGCTGCAGAGACAATAGCGGGAGAAAGAGAGAGAAAAACGATGGAAGCATTATTGACTACACCATTGAGTGAGAAAGAAATAGTAACAGGCAAGATTATCTCATCATTTATTCCTTCATTCATAGCAACTACAGTTGCTATCGTTACCTTTTCTTTAGTTATGGATATTATATTGTATCCGATGATAGGCAGGATTTTCTTTCCTGATCTGATATCGATAATTTTTCTATTCGTAATAAGCCCGATAATCACAATAATAGCTGTTGAAGGTTTGATTTTGGTTTCCACTAGAGTTTCAACCGTAAGAGATGCGACTCAATTAGGCGGATTACTGCTAATACCTCTATTAATGTTGATTGGATTGCAGGTGGTTTTATTCTTCTACAATATGATACTAGGAATTGTAGTTGCACCAATAGTACTCTTAATCATTGCAGCAGGTTTGTTTAAGATATCAACTAGTTTGTTTAAAAGAGAAAAAGCTCTTGTCAAACTAGTTTAATCCTTTTTTTTGATAAAAAAAATATTTAAAAAAGTAATTATTTATGTTTCATATTTTTTCGTGTTATGAATACAAACATTGCAGCCAAAGATAAGCTTAGAACTGTAGCCCAATAATTCATTGGTGTCTCTACTGTAGCATAGTCAGCTTGTTCAGTTAATGGATATGGATCTTCTGACCCTGTTTCTCCTTCAATTGTATATACTCCCGTACCTTCATAATCATCCCAGTAATTACCTTCATTAGTCGAATTATCGTACCAGAAGTTTTCAATACCTTCATCTATTGCTTGATGATCACTGGATGGTGTAAATACCCCATTCACATAATACCAATCATTGGATATAAAGTTGTTATGATGAATGATGTTACCATAAATTGGCTCAACGCTACTAGTATCTTCTGTTCCTAATTGGATTCCAGTCATTGTATTGTTAATAATATTGTTGTAAGCAATTTCAGAATGATTGACATTAGATAAAGAAATTCCTTTTGTATTAAGTTCAACCTCATTGTTTATTATTTTTCCAGTTCCATTACTAACTCCTATCAGATTGATTCCAGTGTAATGACCAGTTACATAACAATCTCTAACTATGAAATATTTAGTAGTGAAACGGATATTAATTCCACTCAAAGTAGAACTAGTAACATTAAATTCTTCAATAATATATGGTTTATTTGCAGAACCATCACCTGAAGACGCGAATAATTCAAAATCAGCATCGCTTTCAATTCTAATTTCCTCTATAAAGGTCAAATTAGTTTTCGCATTCACTGAATTACTTAGATTTGAAATCTGTATAAGACTTAGTGAAATAAATAGGACAAAGGATATAGTCATTATTTGTTTGCTTTTTTTCATTTTAATTTCTCCCTTATTCTGGAGCAGAAACTCCTAAGAATATCAAAGGAATAAAGGTTTGCATAGTATTTAAATATAATCAGAGAAAATTTGAAATAGCATTGATTTTTACTTACTAAAAATGTAAAAAGTTGTCATCATGGCAAAATATTTTGATTAAAGGTTCTGTTTTTTACATTTTATAGCCTCTGTACAATGCTCTAAAAACCTCCTCTTTAGACCCTCCATGCTTATTAACTACGTCAGAGATAATTGCGCCTAATAATTGTATTTCTTCTGCATCAAACTCGAATTCTTCCAAACTCTTCTGTAATATTCGAAATGCTGTCCACTTATTTGCTTGTGGATCAACTCTCCCTTCATATCTATCTCTTATCTCATCTTGTAAATAACTCATTCTATCAAAAAATTCTTTGTATACTTTATAAATTTTCCACAACTTCTTCTTGTCTTGGACATACCCCTTTGTGTAGAATTATACAGAACTCTGAATACAAAGCAAATTGCCTCTTACTATTGTTTATTAAAGCATGTTAAACTCGAAATAATAGGTGTAAATGGGGTGTCTAAAGTTAGGAAGAAAGGAGTTTCTTGTATTATTATATCACTATTTGTTTTAAGTTTCTTAATTACAGCTGAAGTTGAGATTAATCAAGAGTTTGAGGAAAAGATCATACTGGTAGAAGAGAATCAAGGTTTCTTTCCTCGTTTTTCAATAACACAAATTGATAATATTCAGATTATAAATGATGTTGATTTTGCCAAATATAGTTCAGAAGGAGATGGCTCAGAATCTACTCCGTATATAATTGAGAATTATAAAATTGTTAATGATTCAATTATAGGTATATTCGTCGCGGGAACTTCACAACACTTTATCATCAGAAATTGTGAAGTTTATACTGATACACACTATGCTATCTATATTGGAGGTACTGTTGCAGACGACACATGTATAATAGAGAACAATTATTTTCACAGCAATAAAACAATAGGGATAGCGATTTTAGGAGCAGATTTTGTAACGATTACAAATAATGTATGTAATGATAGCAATATAGGTTTGTATCTAGACGCAAATAATTGTACTGTTGCTGACAACACTTTCAATGGACATGTAGGTATTTCTGGACAGAGTATTATAGGCTATGGAATTCACATAGTTGGATCATCTAGCTTATCTAGAGGGCACATAATAAATAATAACACCTGTAATGAGAACGATTATGGTATTCATATAGGCAGCTTAGATTATGGACTGATTTCAAATAATACATGTAATAACAACAATGTTGACGGGATATATCTAGAAAATAGTAATTCACTTGAGAATACACTTTTCAACAACATTTGCACAGATAACACAGAACATGGTATACATGTAGAAGCAGCAAAATATAATGTCATCACAAATAATACATGTATTGGTAATGACTACGCACGTTATGAAACTTGGTCAAACTTGCCAGAAGCATTCTGACCGTCGTTTAAGTGGGTCCCCTCACGTGCGTTGAGGGGAAGAATCATGAGGTTCATGATTAGGGGTAGGAGGAAGCGGAGTGTGCAAGTGCTCCATTTGCATCCTACAGTTGCGCTTAGTGCTCCTTGGTTCTAAT
>DAOVER010000067.1 GCA_030668875.1 Candidatus Heimdallarchaeota archaeon | reverse complement strand
TCCGCACTTTCCTATATAAACCCGTAGAAAAAGTACTGCAGGTAAAAATACTTCCGCCCTCCCTTGTAGAGTGCAATGACTCCCCACCACAACCCTTCTGGCAAGATTGGATAAGATTTGCAGACACAGTTGTTTACGGTGAAAGTATAGAATTTCCCTATCATCTACCCATCTATATCTATTTCTTAGCCTCTTTAATCTGGGTTTTTGGTGAAAGCTTCATTGCAGGTAAAATAAGTCTCGTAGTTTTCATTTTTTGCGATGATCTCCTTCTTGAACATCTCATCCGAAAGAAACTTCCAGAAGGATCAAAGGAGAATAAAGTGTGGAAATATTTCAGTCTAGTTATTTTACTCAACCCATTGATTATAATTTATACATTCACGGGACAATTCGATAGTTTACCAATACTTTATTTTCTAATTAGCTATTATTTCTTTGACAAAATAGAAGGAGATACAAATTACAAGACTATCATTTTCTCCATTCTTTCAGGTTTATCTTTGGGGGTAGGTTTCTTAACAAAGATTATCCCCATACTACTTGCACCTGTAATCTTCTTAGGGTTACTGTTCAAGAAAAAATATGTTGAAACAGCTGTTTTTACTTTAATTTTTTTAGGTTTCTGCGGTGGGATGTTAGCTTATCTATTCACAACTTATCCTTTCATTAATTATTTGGGTATTGGATGGCAAATACAAAGGGGAGCTAATTCTATGAGCATTTACTATTATCTTTGGGATCTAAGTTTTCAAGTTGATGTTATTCTGGTTGGAGTAGGTATGACTATATTAACGGCATTTTTCGTCTTTGAACTATACAAAAAGAAGAAACTGGATCTATTCATATTCTCTGGAATTTATGTCCTTTCCTTCTTCTTACTTTATAGAATATTTTATCCTCATTATTTAATCTGGATTATTCCTTATCTTTCAGTTATTGTGATAAAATACATAGAGAAAAAGCATTTCAGAAAATTGTTCATCTTTTTCAGTGTAATTTTCATAGAACTTATTGTGATTATTCTGTGGTATTTGGAATTCTTTGGTTTGTTCCAACTTCCGTTTTGGGCCTTACTAACCGTTTCTTTCTTTAATATGGGTTGTTTGATTTATTATCTATATCTATTTTTCATTTTTAGGAAAAGAACTTGATATATTTTTCATTTGATACCAATAAAAACTAATTTTTATCCTTTGTATTTTACTATTTTTTCCTTATATCTTTCCAGAAATTTTTCTACTGTATATACTCTGCCTAACAATTTCTCTTCTAAATCTAATTTATGTATCCTCTTGCCAAAGAAATCTGTGAAAAGTAGCTCGTCTTCTAGATGTTTTCTCCAACCCTCCTGTTTTAATGATTTTGAAGGTAGTTTTCTTATCATGTTTCTTAATTTATACAAGACATATTCATCTCTAATAATAACACGAATGATCTTCCCAACTAATCTCCTGATTCGAGCTTTTTTTGAAACTTTTGGATTGATAATATCCCTTTTGCTTTCATCCCATATGAAATCATAATTGTAATTAGAATTGTAGCTTGCATATTTTTCATCAAATTCTGTGATTATCTCCATATTAAATTTCTCATCATCTTTAGCTTCTTTTGTTATATCAAAAGTAAATCCTGCAATTTCATAGTCTAGAAGAGGATGGAATCGGTATCCATACTGGTTGAAATATGTTACTCTACTGCAACCCCAATACATCATTTTTAGGTAGTAATATACTCTCTCTAAATCTTCCTTTGTTGGTCGAATTCTTTTAACTCCCAGAAATTCTTTGAATTTCTTTTTAAGTTTCCTAGTATATCTTGCCCAATCTCTCCCTTTTAAAATCAATCTCGCGTTATATTCAGTATATTGTTTTGTTATTAGAAAATTGTAGTTTTTTATATCTCGATATTTCACGTCTCTGTAAAGCTCTCCTCCGTATCCACCAACTATCATATCAAACTTCTGAGTTTTATTTTCAAAGTATTTTGTTGAATATCTCGCTGTGAAGTTATCTCTTATGAGTTCATTTTTGGTAAAAGATTCATTTAAAAGTTCATCCTGGTCATATTTTTCCTTTTCTCTTGTAAAAGAGAAGATTTCTACTCCTTCATTTTTTGCAATAGTTATTGGTATTTCTGAATCTATTGGATCTTCTACATTCTCATTTGTGTTTAAAGTATGCTTAATTTTCATATTCTTGAAAATTGCACAAACAAGTCTAGTGTCATACCCAGCTGATAAATCACAAGTTACTGAGATGTTTAGGTTTCGAAAAACTTCGAAGTATTGTTTGATTGTCCCTGTTATCATTTCCATGTTGGTTGACTTTTCTATACTCTTTTCAACAAAATACTGTTTAGATATTTTCTTGTCTTTTGATGTCAACTGATGAACTTGTCCAAAACTCAGATATTCTATCTCTTTAACAGCTGTTTTTTGTCCGATGAATGTTTCAATCATCATGAATTCTATAAGTTCTTGTTTACTTATCGTAATCTTTTCTAAAAATTCAATAATGGAGTAGAATGAAGTCGAAGCATAATGGAATCCATCGTTAAAACAATAATAGGAATGATAAGTCCCAGTTTTATCAGTAATAACTCTTAGTTCTCCATTAATATATAAAATGAAATTAAAATGACCTAGAACTTGATTGAAAATTGAAAAATCCTGATTGTTCTTCAAATCGCTATAAATTTCTTCTTGAGCTTGAATTCCAAATTTGTTTTTGTAAAAGAATATTCCGACTCCTATGATATAATCATCACCGTTTTTGAAAACATGCTTAAATTCGGAGTGACCTATTTTATGAAAATAAAAAACCTTAAACTTTTTAAAATTTAACAAATCATATTTTTCCATGTCTTTGGATAAAAATATCTGTTTGATTTTCTCTTCTAGATTATCAGAATCATCATCGGTTAGAAAGAATCCACCCATATCGTTGGATAACCACAGAGAAATTTAAACCTTTCCTCAAAAGAAAAAGGAAGAACTAATTTAGTGTGTGACAAGTAGCTTGTAAATGATATTTTAATGTTAATTCATCAAGTTGAGCTATACATATTCATCGAGATAAGCGCTATACACGTTAGATTTCGACTCTTGTTGTTGCATCTATTCGTTTGAAGTTATCCAAGAAAATTTCCAAAAACAATTTTTCATCCTTTTCAGTGAGTACAGAAGCAGATTCCAGATACTCTAAATTTGTTTTACTATTGAATTCTCGAAAGGCCGTATAAGTTGCAGAAATACAATTTTTATCCACTTTTCTCCCTATTACTAAGCAGCTGAAGTTTCCTATATTCACGATCTTGATTTCTTTAGCTTTCATCTTAAGTGTCTTTGGTGTTTCAATAGATTTCAAACTTTCAGAAATAACTTTTTCTCCAGCTAAGAGTAATTTAACTTCTTCTAACTCCCTACCAATCTTGCTTTCTCTCAAATCTAGCTTTATTAGAGGTTGACTAAACCTGCTTACTAGAATTATCTCTTCAGGAAGAATGGTTGTTACTAACAAACTTAGAGGATTACCTGTAAGTGTTAAGCCAAGTAAAAAGAAAACTATGGGAAGAACAAACATTCTAACTACCTTCATAGAATTAACAAAAGCTGTAATAATCCAGAATATTAATAATAAAAATGCTAAAAGGCTTAGATCTATTCTCTGATTGTTTTTCATTTTTCTAATTTTTCTGATTGAATATAAAACGAAATATGTGAATAAGATTAAAGAAGAAATTGCTGTCATTATTGGTATCATGACTTGGTCATATTCGACAGACCAAATAGCGTTAAAATCATAGTGGAGTAGACTGGGATCCATATCGGTAGAAAAAATCATTGTAGCTCCAACAATAAGAGCAGCTATGTAAGAGAAGATTGGTAATCTGTCTTCTCTTATCAAGATTAATCCTGTAAAAATAGAAAGAAATGATAAACTGATGAATACATTTGCAATAATTATGAACGTTACCACTAGGTTGCTTGCAACAGTATAGAAACTTGCTGCACTTATGCATATGTTTGTGACTAGGCCAAAAACTACTCCTGCTAAGATGTGCATATAAGCAACATTTTTTGTTACCCTTATTGCTTGGATGAATGCAAAAATAGAGTATCCAACTAATAAAAAGGTTTCAATCATAAGTAGTAGTGCTGGAATTTGCATTCTAATCAACTTTCAAATAATTTACCTTTTATTAAATCTATTTGTCAAAATTGGTTTCATTAGTTTTCAGAAGAAATTTTGACATTCTTTCTTCCATCAATTCTCTTCAAATGCTCTGCGAATATATTGGTGAACAGAGTTTCATCTGATTCATTTAGTATTGAAGATGATGAGACGTAATCTAAATCTGTCTCTGATTCAAAATCTCTGAAGGCGGTTTTTATTGCTGAAACAACATTACTATTTATTTTTATACCTACAGAAATAACATAGAAATTTTGTAGATCTATGATTTTAACTTCTCTATTTTTCATTATTAGATCGCTGGGGGTTTCATCTGCTTTAACAGAATCAGAAATGACTTTTTTTCCAGCGATAAGTAATCGAATTTCATCGATGTTTCTATCAATCTCATTGTTCTGAAAATTGTATCTGATTACTGGTTGTCTATGTTTTGTTACCAGAGTGATTTCTGAAGGTAATATATTTGTAACTAGCAAGTTTAAAGGATCTAAGAACACAGCTAACCCTAACAGACCTAACGATATTGGAAATAGGAAAAATCTAAATGCACTAATCTCATTGAGGAAAGGTGTAATCATCCATATCGCTAAACAAAAGATGGCTATGAAACCAATATCAAGGTTTTTGATATTCCTAATTTTTTGGCTTTTCCTGATTAAATATAGTATGAGATATGTTAAGAATATTATTTGACCGATAATTAATATAATCACAAAGGAAATCTGTAAGTCAGATAATAAGTAATCAACTTTCCAGACAGCATAGATATTATCATAATCGAGATTTCCTGTATTTATTTTTGTTATTAAAGCAGTTGCAGCACCTATCATAAGTGCAGCAATATAAGAAAAAATCGGTAATTTATCTTCTCGGATGAAAATTAGACCATTAAAAATTGAAAAAAGTGAAAGTGAGAAACAGATGTTTGTAATGATGATAAAAATTAATACAGTTCCCTTGTAAATCTCCTCATTAGGATAGAAGTTAGCTATACTTGAAAATATACCCGCAAAGAAACCTAAGACTATTCCAATACCTATATGCAAATATGCTGCATTTCTTGTTATCAAAAATGCTCTAATAAATGAAAATATAGCAAATCCAATAAAAAGAACTGTTACAATAAGTAAGACAAGTGCAGTAATAGATGCTATAGCCATCGAAACACTCTCCAAATGTCCATTTTTAAATCTAATCGTAATGTCAACATAATGGAAATGTAAGATTAAAGGAGTAAATATGTTTTATTTCTTCTTTAACTAAGCTTTGAAGATGTGAAATAGTGGTGAGTAATTTCATTAGCTGAAAGCTCTTCTAAGGCAATATGAAGTCAAATGGGACATGTTAAAACATTGAACTAATTATTCTCTTTCATTCACCTTTTAGGAGGGATAGTAACGGAATATCCACCTTCAGTGTGAGAACCTCGTAGCTTCCAGATATTAAAACCAACTCCATAACATAAAATCTTTGGATCTGGTTTGATCTTAATGAAAATATATTCTTCATCTTTCTCAAAATCTATATCTGCAATTATCAATTTCAGAATTCTCTTCTCTGAAAAGATTTCAATTATATCTTCTGTATTCACGGGAACTAATTTAGCAACTCCGTTCAATGTAATCGTACCTGAAGGAACAAAACGTAAGTGATGATGTGGAAAAGGAATAATATAAGATACCTTTGGGTTTCTCTGAATGTTTCTTACTTTCTTATACTTCCTCGAAGTTAAAAGAAACAAAGAAAATTCAGATTCATGTTTTGAAACTCCATATAGAATCCCAGTTGTATGAGGTGTCCCATCTGAATTCAAAGTAGTTAGTATTCCAAATGTATTTTTTCGTATTTCTCTCTCAATAAAGGAAAAGTTGAATTTAGTTGAAGACAAACATTTTCACCAACAACTAGAGATATTAAAAAGAATATAAGTTTTTTTTCAGCATCCTACACTCTTTTTTCCAGATGGGTCACTTTAATGTTTTTAGAACACTTTCCAAAATAGATGAAACAGGTAATTGGATATCAACTCAACCAAGAACAAAATATGTATCATATCCAATAAAAATAAAAAGTCATTTATGTTTCAGAGATTAAGTTTGAAAAGGAAGGTGTAAATATATCTTTATTTTTTCTTTAAACTTAGTTTTATGGAAGTTAATAGTAACGGTAATGCAAGTTTTGGCTTGAAAAAACTCAATTTTGATTGAGAACCTGTCATTATTTTTGCCCACATTATCATGTAACTAAGACCTTTGTCATTACACAACTGCGCAAAAGCGTCAATAAAAATAGGTTTCTTAGCTAGAACTTTCACCATTCGAGTAGACCATTTGAAATCTCTTCCAAAAACTTTCATCCATTTTTCATGATATTTTTTCAAGCTTTTTTCACTCAAATCATCTTTGTAAAATGCTTCATCTAGAACATTCGCAGCGATTTCTCCTGCATCCATAGCATACTGAATACCCTCTCCAGTTAAGGGATCAATCATACCAGCTGCATCGCCAACAATTAGCAGATGATCTGCATAACTTTTCCTTACGCCTCCCAATCTCAAAGGTGCTGAATTCATTGGTTCAATCTTTGCCTTAGGTCCTAGAGCTCTTGAGATGTAAGGTTCCCCAGATAGAAAACTTTGATGAACATGTTGGAGATCACTTGTCTTATATCTTCCACCAGGGATGATGTAACAACAGAAAACCAAATCTCCATCAGCTTCCTTGAACAGGGCAGTATATCCGGGAAGAATGTCTTGGGTGTATAAACATACACCATCTTCTTTGTACTGATGTGTACCAGATTTTATGTAAACACTGCTACAAACCGCTTGAGGTGGAGAATTGATTATACCCAAAGATCGAGCAATTTTCGAAACAGCCCCATCTGCTGCAATCAAAACCTTGGCTCTAAATTTCTTCTTCTTATCACCATGAGGAATAAGTGTCCAGAGTTGATATTTTTCAGAAAACTTAACTTCTTTTACGTTGTACTCATCAACTAGACTTGCTCCTTCTCTCTTAGCAGCTAAAGCCATTTTATAATCCATAATCTCTCGCTTAATAGAAATCATCAGATGACTGCCAATTTCCTCTGCTGAATTATCAATATAGGTGATTCTTCTTGGACTAACTAATCCTCCAACTTCAGCCCAACGCCCCTTCTTCTCTTCTAGTATCTCTTGAAGAACACCCATATTCATTAAATGTTTTTGAGCAATTTGTGAGATTGCATCTCCACATATTTTCCTTCTAGGGAGTTTCTCCTTATCTAGAATTATAACACTCCTGCCTAGTTTAGATAGGTAGAAAGCAGCGGAAGATCCACCAGGTCCTGAGCCAACAATAGCTACATCATAGATTTTATCAGAATTGCTCTTTGACATCTTATCAATCTAATTCAGAAACTAGGTTTAATTTAAATTTAGTGCTGGTTTGTTTTTGTCAAAGCTGAAATCATGTAAATCAAAAAATGTTTAAAGATACAAAGAAACAACAAGCTATCATGGAATATATGCTTGCACCTATGGAAAAGATAACCAATTCCAGTTTTAGATACTTATACCAAAAATACGGTGCTGATCTCACTTTTACAGAACTAACTAGATTT
Organism: Candidatus Heimdallarchaeota archaeon; assembly: GCA_030668875.1. Lineage (GTDB taxonomy): Archaea > Asgardarchaeota > Heimdallarchaeia > Heimdallarchaeales > Heimdallarchaeaceae > UBA460. The sequence continues at coordinate 6,347 of DAOVER010000067.1, read as the reverse complement.
GAAACATTCAGCTGATTTGTTCATACCCTGAGTTGAACATTTTAGAGATGAGAATAGAAGACTTATAACAATGAAAGAAATTGAGAAAGGAATTATAACACAATTGCTTTGGATTTTACATCAATGTAGGGAAAAAGTCTTATTGCGGAAGTTCTAATTAAAGGAAGATTTTTATATACTAAGGAAATATATTGAAAATGTGATTTTAAAAACTAAAAAAAGGATATTGATAGTTTCAATAATTTTATGTATTTTCATTATACCTTCTAATTCAGTTACTGCTTTAGTATACCAAGATGATAATGAAGGACACACATTTGATTTTTCTCCTTATTTATATAATTTAAGAACAAGCTTTTCAAATACTCACATACCTGATGGTAGTCATTATATTATTCCAAACATGGCACTTACATCGCATTTTACAGTTGATCAAGCTTTTCAAGATTATTTCCATAAATGGTGGAGAAGAGGATATCATTATGCTCATGAAATAGAAGAACGAAGAATTAGTGGCTCTGCCATCCATTATTTTAATTATGATGGTGATTATGTTACAACCATCTCAGATACTTTTGTTGACTATGAGGTAGAAGACGATCCTGAATGGGAACTTCATGTTAGGGATCCTGATATTAATTTAAACCCAGAACAAGATTATTTCGTTACTTCTTTTTGGAGAGGTTTCCAAGCTCTAACAGCAGGTTTTTACCGAAATTCACATTGGCTTACTTCAGAGGTAGAAGGATTTGGTCTTGGCTGTAATGATTATGATCATCTTCTACGAGAAGAATTTACTTTTGAAATAACAAGTAGTGGAGGAGGACCTTTTATACGTTCAACAGAAAAAGAACACACTTATATACCACTTTCATTACGTAAAAGTACTAGACTAGAAATTTTGAAGATTCCTAAGATCAATCTGAATATTGAAGTAAGAAAAATATCAGATAGCGAATTTAAAATTGTATCAGATTTAGGTTTTAACGGTGATACTATTAAGAGAAACGATTTTAACAAATGGTCTTTAAGTTTACTTGAAAGGGAGATGACCAAGAATAGTAACAAGACTGTTAACACGTTGTTAACACTAGAAAATCCTACCTTGATAACAGAATTTATGGAGCTTGCAAAGATATACAATTGGGATATTCAATCAATAAAGTTGGAATATCAAGATGGAGGAAAAACTAAATTCTTACACTCAACATTATACGAAGATAAAACTCTTGATGATGTTTTAAAGCAGGCTGGAATAAATAAAGAAGCAATTATAGGTATTTACTTTGCAGAAATAAATTCAAGATTAGATTTATTATATGATTTTTATTCTAATAACAATGCTATTATAAAAACCTTCAATTTAATATCACTATATGTAGAGAATTGGTTGATGAAAAGAGGATTTAACCCCTCAGTTTTTGCACACATAGGCTTTATAGGAGAGTAATAGAATGGGAAAAAGCTTCGAAATAGAATCACAAGAAGTAACAAAACAAACTTCTAATAAGTTAGATCATAAGAAAATCAAAATCATTATTTTGACACTTTGTTCAGCAACTTACTCATTCTTTTTTTTAATTACGCTCTTGATAGGATTTGAAAATTATATTAATTTCTTTGAAGAATTATTTAAAACACAAGCCTTTTTACCCATTATTATTCCTGCACTTTTCGCCCTCATTTATACTACACTTATACTTTACCTTTCCTATAAAAAAGAGAACTCACAAAAAAGTTTCTCTGTCTTCAATATTATTGGATTGATAAGCCTTGGTCTATGTTTCATAGTGCTTCCTTTTATTGATTATCCATATACATCAAGCTTTGCAACATTAATCTATACTTCTATTGCTTGTTTAATTTCTCTAATTGTTGCTGTAGTAGGTGTGTTTATTGTTAAAATAGTGGAAAAAAAGATAAAAAAAGCACATTCAAAAACTCTTAGTAAGGAAAATACAAGATCATAAAGCTTATAATCTATTTCACATTTTTCGCAATTGTTCAACCAGAAGCTAGAACAGTTTTCTTAAGACCGATTTTTCGAAAAATTGTTATCTTCGCAGAGATTTTAGCACTATATTTCATAGATAATAAAAATGTTGAAATCGTATTTTTTTATAATCCTTTTATTTTTTTTCTGTTTCTCCATTTACTATAGATATTGAGACATAGATGGTTATTGGACAAATACTCCTATGCTTTTGCAAGTTGGGTGTTTGAGAATTTGATTAAGTGAAGTATCTGTAACTGTAACAACCTTATCTTCACCAAGGTAGTTAATGTACGTGTATTAAACCTTCCCTTTCATATAAGTTTTTGTAAACTTAGTTTCTTCATTTTATTTTCAAGAATACGATTAAATGTTTCTGATAAGCATGTGATGAACTTTATAAGAAATTAAGTATAAGTTAAATAAAGCAACACAAAAAGTCTCTTAGAACCAGCAGAATGGGATAGCAAGAGTAAAAACTATGTCAAAAAATCATTTGAAAACTGTGCTCTTCCTCATTTTAATCTTAATTTACACAATTGCGCAAAGGCATCAATAAGAATAGGTTTCTTAGCTAGAACTTTCACCATTCGGGTAGACCATTTGAAATCCCTTCCAAAAGATTTTATCCTTCCATTTACATTCTCTAATGATATCTAAACAAAAAATGTTTAAAGACACAAAGAAACAACAAATTATCATGGAGTATATGCTTGCACCTATGGAAAAGATATCCGATTCCAGTTTTAGATATCTTTGTCATAAATATGGTGCAGATCTTACTTTTACCGAACTAATAAGATTTGAAACATTGGTGAAGAAAAATAAATCTGCTTTGAAGAGAATTAAGCTTTATGATGATACCCCTACAATGATCCAAATTATGGGTAAAGACGAGCAAAAATTAGTTGAGTTTATGTCAGATTTTACCCCAGAAAAAGGTTTTGAAGGTTTTAATCTTAATTTTGGTTGTCCTTCACAAACTTATGTTAAACAAGGCATAGGAAGTGCAATGATTAAAAGACCAACAAAAATCAAAAGAATGGTTGAAATTGTAAAAGATCATGGTTACAATGTTAATATCAAATTGCGTCTAGGAGTAAATAGGACAGAGAAGAGAGAGAAAGTCTATCTCAAATTAATAGAAAAAGCAGATGCAGATTTTTTCGTAGTACATGCCAGACATAGGTCCGAGTCATATGAAGTAAAAGCAGATTGGAGAGTTTTTTCTGAATGCGTTAAGACAGGAAAAAACATTGTAGCCAATGGAGATATTAAAACTAAAGAGGACGTAAAAAAAATGGAGGAAATGGGTTGTGTTGGCGTTATGATTGGAAGAGCTGCGATGAACAATCCGTTGATATTTGGACAATTAAAAAGCATGAAAGTACCAAGATTAGATGATGTAAGACAAGAATATATTGAATTGTGTAAGGATCGTGAATTTAATTATTCTGAGAATGTGTTAAAGTTGCTAAGATAGCCCCCTTCAACTCTTTTTAGATATGATTATTTTCTGTTTTGCTTTTTGATTCAAAAAAATCTTTTATAAGTGTGGCATAGATGGTAATTGTAGACCATGAGAAAATTTCAAGTAAAAATCATTTTGTCACTTGTATCTTTCTTGTTAGTATTTGTTTCAATAACAATGTTACAAGTAAACGATAGTGCTCTTTCTAATTATCAAGATGTAACGATGACTGAACCTATCACTGGAGATACTCTAAGGGGCAAATACTATCCTGGCACAGTAAATGTTGGTTTAATGGTTCTAGAAGGATTTGGTACTGATCATGTTACTATGAAAAACATCCTTACTGAATTTGCAGAGTTTGGTTTTCATCTCTTCGCATTTGATTTCTCAGGGCACGGTCGATCTGATGGATCGTTAGGATTTGATTATGCTCAAACTGATAGATTGGCGAATCAGACATTACTAGCAAAGAACGAATTCATTAACCTTGCAGGATTGAACAATTCTGAAATTATCATGTTAGGGCATTCAATAGGTGCACGAGTTGCTTTACAAGCTGTTACTTATGACCCCCATCCAGTTAATGGGTTAATCTTGTTAGGGACACAATTGAATCTCGACGTCAATGCTCAACCTAGTTTTTTCACAGGAAAAACAGATTCAGAGCTAGCTTGGGTTCAAGGTTTAAGTGCTGAAACTCCCGAAACTAACCTTATCATGATTAGTGGTTCATGGGATGATGTACTTCCTGTTGAATCAGCTTTCTTGCTTTATGAACAATTGACTGATCAACAAACAACAGATTACAATGCTCAATTTACTAACATTCAAGGTAAAACAAGGGAATTATTAATCGTCAAGAATCTGTTTCACAATCACGAAGTTTTCTCAGTAAGAGTGATGAAAAAAGCAAAAGAATGGACTGTTGATTTGATGGTGTTTCCTGTAGAATCAATAAATGTTGATGCTACTGTAATGAGAATAATATTCTGGATAATAGGTTCTTTGAGTCTTTTTTCTGCAATCATTTTAACCATATTATCTTTTGATCCCTTAAAAGAAACAAGATTGGGAAATGATGACCATGCAGCTGTAGTATCAGAACCAAGAAAGTTTCTATGGTCAAAATTACTTCTCTGGTTAGGCGGATTGCCAATAGCAGCTCTTCTGTGTGGACTGTTTATATTAATTCCAATAGATTTACCTATCTTCAACCTTATCTATGTTGGTTTTATTAGCGGTTATGGTATCATGCTCCTAATTCTGTATCTCATAGGGAAAATGCCAGGTGTAACGGGAAGGATGAGATTTGGTTTCCAAGATTTAGAAGTTGAAGATGAAGAATTATTAACGAAATCTGCAATCTTTAAGATCAAACTCAAATATCTTTTAAACAAAGACTATAACTGGGTTAAACCTGTTCTTTCTGTTCTAGCTGGAGCAGTTATTATACTCTTAAGCTCATTATTTGTTAATACAGGACTGTGGTATGTTTTCCCAACATCAAGGATTTTCTGGTTGATAATATTTAGTTTCTTTACTTCTATAGGATTCTATATCAGTTTGTTTGAAATGAAAATGATGTTGCGTTCTTTTGGAAAATCAAAATTATATCTTACTCTTTCCACACTAATCGGATTTGTGCCTTTCTTCCTACTAGCCCTCTTCTATCTAGTTTTAGGGTCTTTCTCTGGAATGCTAGGAAGCTTTAATGGATTAATAATACTCGGATTATCAGTTGCAGTTAGCATTCTAGTTCAGAAAATAACCAAAAATGACTATATTACAGCGTTCATTCAAGCATTTTTGTTGCAGTTATTAATACTTCCACAAGGAGTATTATTTGCACTTTAATCTGATTCTGCACAAAATAAGTTTATTTTTGTCAAAGCAAAAATTTAAATTGATGTAAATTAGATATTATTATGGAGTTAGCTTCACTTTGTCAGAGTTTTCCACCTATGACATGATAAAACAACTGGCTCCATTCTATTCTTGATAAATCACAAGTAAAAAAGGTGTTTTTAGGAAAAAGTTTACAACCATTTAGTTAATACTTCATCAGCGCCTTTTAGAAGATCAAGTAACATTTCTCTGCTTTCTTTTTCTTCAACTTTCACTTCTTTGATTTGTAGAATCCTTCCCAATCTGTCACATAGCTCCTCTTCAAGCTCTTTCAAGATACCGTTTTTAATGCCATAACTCATTTTTTGTATCACCGTAAATAATTTTCAAAGACTATTATAACGTCAATTTATGTAGTTCTACCTTAACTAACGTGCTTTTTTTTATATATTCATGTAATTCCCATATACTACATCTGTATAATAGAGAATTGAACTTAAAAAGATAAAAGAAAAATAGAAACAGAATCACACACTTGTGCGAGGAATGTTAACATCTCTGGATAGTAAAACAAAGTTTAAAAAAGAACTCATTCGTTGCCTTTACCGTAAAAATGAATCAACTAAAAATAACTAAATTAACAATAAAGATTTGTCTAACAATCTTTATTATATTTGCTTTAATGTTTCAAGCAACTAGTGGTAGTCTTGCAACATTAGAAAATGAAAACGGACACATACGAGAGATTAATCTTACACTAACTGATGGAATTTTAATCAATGATACTAATATAGCTTCTTTTAGTTCCTCCGGAACAGGTGCTATTGATGATCCTTACATCATCGAAAACCTCAATATTAACACAACAGACAGTAATGCAGTTCACTTTTATTATGTTAACTCTTATTTTGTACTTAGAGATTCCAATATAAAAGGTTCAACCTATGGAGTGTATGTCGATGGAGGCACTTCTGGTGGAACAACTATTATTAACTGTACGCTTGAAGGAATTTTTGCAGTCGGTGGGAGCAACGC
>DAOVER010000016.1 GCA_030668875.1 Candidatus Heimdallarchaeota archaeon | reverse complement strand
AAAAAAAGGAAGAAGAAAAAGGATGTTAAGTTATCTGATTGTATTCTATTCTAAATTGATAGAACAGAACATTAATTTCTAAAATTCTGTTTATTTGATTTGAGGCATAACTAATCGGATTCAATTGAAGTACAGTCGGTTGCCAGTATCTCATTTCTATTTTTTCAAATTGGAAAAGATGATCTACAAACAAAATTGAGTATGTAAATTGATCTGGTGCATCTAAATATACTGAGTTTCCAGATGAACCTACAACTAGATACCATTGAGGACCGTTAACAGTTTCAAGAACATAATCACCTGGATCGCCTGACAAACTAACTGGGGCATTGAAATAAAAATCCATTAGCGTACCATCTAAAAAGGTACAACTATTTTTATCAACAATCCTTACATTGTCTTGTGTAGTATCATAGGTAATATAATCAAAACATTCAGAATAGGAAATTGGAGCAAAGTCTGTTTCTTTGTTAATTCTATGTTGGACATGTTTAAGCCCTACATCATAATCAATTTTAACTCTGTAATAGGTATTTCTGTTATTTATGAAATCAAAAATTGGTCTAACTGCAAGTTTAAGTTTTAAATCTGTAGAACCAAGTTTAGGTTCATTGAAATCAATTTTTACATAAGTCTTTTTGGCAGTAGGATCATAAACTGTGGTCAGAGTATACGTCTCATATTCCTTCGTTGCATAATCGGTGATAGCACCACCCAAAGCGGCTAGTCCTGAAACAATACCTCCAACGGCAGCAACAGGAGCCGCAATTTGCCCTCCAGGAATTAAACATATAATGCCCGCAGCAGCTGCTACATATGTTCCAATAAGACCTACCACGTCCCAAAATGTATCCAACTCTGCCATATCTCCTTCAACTTCGTTTACCTCATTAGTCCATACTCCCTCTAATCGAGGTTCATATAGATTTCCGGATATGACATTTTCAATTTGTATTGTAATCATCACAAAATCAACTAAATTGTAACGATAGTGAGCAGCATTTTTGTCTTCATCGGGATCAAGTACAATCTGAATAGCTGATTCAATTAGTGGTTCATCTACATATCCAAATCCAAGAGTATCAATTCCAGAAACTTTGGTGCTATAACCAATATCTACTCTATCATGATCAAATTCAGGTTCTATCATAAATGCATTCACTTGAGGTTTTGTTGTCACAGCTTCTTGAGCACGAATCAATGTAGCCTCAGGATAAGCATCACCAGTCACCTTTAGATAGTCTATACTCACTTTTTGATTCCAATCATGAGACCAACTATCATAGAATCCCCAGTAGAATCTGTAATAACCTCCATATGAGATTAGATTTTCTTCAGGGATAGTTATTTGTTTTACAATCCAGCCTGTATCTTTAGTGTAAGTAAATTTTTCATAATAGGACCATTTAGTTACTGGACTTTCGCCCCACGTAACTATTCCTAAGCGAAGCTGAGTAACAGAGGAAGATCCACAATAGCTACTTTGGACTCGAACCTTTATTTCTAAATTCAAATCACCTATTCCAGTCCAACTACTCAGATCGAGAGCACCAGAAACATATGCTGAAGATCCAGCTTTACCAGAAACTTCACTTATCTCTACAATACCATCATCACAACTTCTAGCATGATAGTTGTAATTTACTGTATCCCAATTGCATAAATCTAATAACCACAATTGTTTAAAGTAATCGTCTGTGTAGGTGAAGTCATTTCTCTCTACTTCTAGTGCAAATGGTCTCTTGATTTGTACTGTAATACTACTAGATTTAGTATTATAGCTTGTATCAATAGCTAATGCAGTAATTGTATGATATCCCTCGTCATAGTTTATCGCATTAAAAGTAACTTCATAAGGTGATGATGTATCATAACCTAGCTGGTTGCCATCCATGCTAAACGTAACTTGAAGAATTCCAACATTATCTGTAGCTGTAGCTTTTATAGTCGTTGTTTCATATAAAATAGCTCCATTTCCAGGTGAAGTGATTGTTATAGATGGGTTTGTTGTATCTGCGGGGGGTGGGGGGGTAGGAGGAGGATCATCTGGAGGGGGTTCTGGTTCAAAACTAAAACTCATAACATTAGAAATATTACTTGCTAAAAAAATTGTAATAAAAAACGTTACGAGGACAATTGTTTTTTTCGCGTTTTTCATTTTTTTCACTTTTTTTGTTTTTTATTGTTTATTCATTTATGGTCCTCTCCAACTATCTTCCTTAGAAGAGGCTGAGAGAACTATACAACAATTCTCAAAGAGATATAAATATCAAAAAAGGGTTTTAAAAAGAACATACAAAAAAAGTGGCAAAATAATTCTTTGCTAAAAAAACCACTAAATTTCGCTTATTTGAAAATTTTTGTTTCATCTTTATATAGTTTTTAAAAGAAAAATCTGTGAAAACTTATTTGCTCTTACTGAATCAGTTGTTTGTTAAGCTGATTTTGTAAGAAAGATGTATAGGATTTGATTTGTTCTATATCTAAAAATGATGTTTTCTTTGTAGAGAGAACTTTGTCTTTGACATCTAAGAATGAAAAGATATCACTTAGATGTTTTTTCCATGTAGTATAAGAATTCAAGTTTCTATATTTGTCAAGTTCGTAGAGTAATATCTCTTTGATTTGCCGATATTTATCTATCTCCTCTTTACCCGAATAGTATAGCAGTGATACCATCAATGAAAGTATACGATCATAACCTTCAGTTAGCAGTATTTCATCTAAAACTGTTTCTTTTACTTCGTCTAATCTACCTAATCTAGATTTCAAGATAATTTCTTGAAGAATAGATGCTATTTTGAATGAATAATCAAGTTCACCCAGATATGCAACAGCTTCTTCTAAATAGGTTAACGCTACTTCAGTCTGATCCCCTTCATAGTTTTTACTGTTGTACTTCTTCCATTTTAGTGATTTATCAATAAGAAGTGAAAGAAAGAAATTTTTAATGAAAGTTAATAAATCATCAGTAGAGCTAGAATAACCTTTTCCTCTTTCGATATTGTTTATATAAGTAAAAGCTTGATCAAATTCATTATCTTGTATCAACCTACTTATTAATGGGTTCAGGATAAGAAATGACCTCAACATTTTCAGATAATGATTTGTGCTATAATTGAGGATAGTTTTTTCACTCAAATCAATTAGTAATTCCTCTTCAAAAAGTACTTGATATAAAACCTCATGTGTGAATTGAAGAAACGCGTAATTTTTTTTCATACCATGATCATCCTCGGGAAGTGTGTCTAGAGATTTCCTAAATTGATGACAATAATTATGCAATTTATCTTGCTCATTCAATTTAAAGGATGCTTTTATCATATGGTCCAAAATATTAAGTTCATTAGGAATTCTATTTTCTTCATTGTTTTCATTTAGTTTATGCAAAAAAATAGAACCTTCGTTTATTAGTTCAACATATCTTCCTCTTTGTGTTAAAAAGTCAATATATTGAATAACGAAATTCCAATAGAAGCAAGTTCCATTCAAACCTTCTTGTATAATAGCAAGCTGTTTGGTAGGATCTCGCTCGTATATACAGAAGAGAAGATTCAAGAGAATAACTTTAGCAGCACAATCATCCTGATCAATTTTGTTTTTTAGTTTTTCATAAAGTATTGCAGCTTGTTTCTCATCTCCCTTGATGAAGAGATACTTCCCATATATTAAGTCTAGATAGATGTTCTCTTCCACACCAATTTCATTCAATGAAGTAAAAATTTTCTCTTTTTCTCTTATTCTAAAAGCACGATTTATTCCAGACATACTGGAAGAACATAGAATGAAACCCTTTAAGAGTAATAAATCAACATAACTTTCAAGATATCCTCCAGTCTTTGCTTTTGCACAAATTTCATCAAATCTCTTAAAGTCATAATCCCTTAGAAAAACTTCAATACAATCTACTGTAGATTTTATTGTAAACAATTCTTCGTCCTTTAGCTGATGGTTTTTTGAAATTTTTAGTAACTTTCTTGCTGATTCTATCAAATCAGAATCTGAAGCTGAATAATTACAAAAAAGTTTACTAGATTCTAGTACACTCTCCCTTAAAGGATGATTTTTCTTCAAGTAAATGAAAGAGAATAGTATTTTAAACACCAATTCTCCTCATAGTACCACCTTATTACATCAGTAAAATATCACAGACTGAGGATCGAACAGAAAGATTTGCTGTAGATTGGTTACAATTTCCTGGCAGATCACCTGGAGGATCATAAACTGTTTCAATACCAGGGTTTACACCACTGGTATTTCGTAAAAGCACTTCAAATGCTGTGTTTTCTTCTGTTTTCTTATCTTTTCTTCCCATCATAGCACCTTGTTACATTAATGACACTCGCTCTTTTAAATATATTCCCTTTTATAGTTCAATAAAATTCTTCAATTATTTGAAAGAGTGGTAATAATTCTTTTTCATAGCATACTTTTTTCGCTATAGTTTTTCTTTTTATTATTTTACATGGATTTGAAATACAACCTACAAAAAAAGGGCAATCTATACATTGCTCTACTCTCTTATCAAGAGATTCTAAGAAGAGATCTGATATTTTCAAATCATCCACATCTATTCTCTTATAATATCTAAAATCCTCACAAGGTTGAATTTGGAAGTCTGAGAACAAATCATAGTTTGTTGTAAAAGAAACTGCATTGCATATTTTTGGTTTTGATGAAATTTCCTTATTTTCTAGTTGTGGAATTGAATTGCGTAGTAAGAAGTATAGATTGTCATTTAGTTTCATTACGAAGGACTTAGAAAAAACCTCATTTGACATTAAATCCTTAAGCAATTTGAAAAACCCTAAGCCAATTTCTTGATGATTCGAAAATGAAACTACTGGAGAGAGTTCAAATCTTACATCTGGTATTTCTTTTTTAATCAGATACATCAATTCCTTTGTATCATCTACTTCTCTGTAATCCTTTGCAAAATTCATTCTAATATTAATCCAACCCTTAGGAATTTTTTTTCTGAATTCCTTCATACCTACGAAGATTTGCTCAAAAGTATCTACTGAATTATTGGTTTTGAGAATTCTTTCATACTTGTGGTTTTTTCTTGTAGAACCCAGAGTAATTGTCAATACGAAATTCAAATCCTTGAATTTAGAAAGGGTTTCAGCATACTCACCTAAAAGATAACCATTTGAGATGACGTGTATTTCAATTCCAGGAAAGTGTTCATTGAGATATCCCATTAGTGTTATTATAGTATCTCTATTTCTCTTACCTTTTAGTAAAGGTTCACCTCCTATGAAAACAACAGTTTTTGGAGGAAATTCATCATTTTTTGATTTATTTCTAAAGAATTCTAAGGTCTTCTCTATATTGATTTTATCGCTTTCTTTTGCTCCAGCATAATATTCTTCTTGTTGGTAACAATATGGACAATCAAAGTTACAATCATACCATAGAGTTAGATTAACTTCACTTCTTGATAGAAAAGGAGAATTCAACTCTCTTTTCTTCATCATTTCCTTCTTTATTTTTTGATAATATAGCTTGTGAGATTCTATTAGCATTTCTTTATCTGTACCATACAACAGCTCTTCTTTGATATCTGAAGGAGATCTATCTAACTCTGTTGGAGAAAGAGAAGTTTTTACCATTGTTTGGTTTATCAGATTATAATGTATCCATTTATCCTTTTTCTTTACCGAAAGCAGAGTTTTGAGTTCCATGTTAGTCACTTCAGAATTGCAGTCAGGTATTCTTCCAATTTCTGATACTCCTCCTCTTCTGGGAGATAAAAGAAGTCATCTTCAAATTGATGTCTATAAGCAATGTTTTCTGAATAATCAAAACAAAGATAATTTTCCACTTCAAATTTTTCGAGTTCTTGTTTCCATTCTACTAATTTCTCTATTTTCTTTTTTGAAGGTCTTGGAGTTATCATCATCAGAATGATATCAGTTTTTTTACCTTGAAGTGCAGAACTAAAAATTTTCAATAATTCTATCATTCCCTTTACATTAGCTATGGTGGGTATACTTACTGCTACCGCTCTATCTGCTACAGCTATTCCATTAAGTGTATAGTAATTCAATTCTCCAGGGCAATCTAGGATTATTACTTCATATTGGGTTTTGAGTAATTCTATCATATGTTGGAAGCAAGGAAAAACTTTTTTTGTAATTACTTCATCATGCAAAATTGTGTTATCAGTGAGAGACATCTTAGGGTTTGCTAATATAAGATCAAGGTTTTCAAACGAGCTTTCACAAATCACCTCATCTAAGCTTTCAATTCTATTTCTAGCATGTTTAGATGTGAAGAGCGAGGAGTGCAGATAATCATTGATGTAATTCTTGCTTGTTTTCTCAAAGATGTATGTTAGTTGAGGAGAATAGAGATCTAAATCTACGAGAATTGTTTTGTGTTTTTTTGCAGAGACTGTAGCAAGGTTCGACGCGACGGTTGATTTTCCTGTTCCACCTCTATATGAATAGAAGCTAATAACATGAGAATTTAATTTTTTATATTGTTTATTCAATCTTATACATCTCCACTATTTTCTCTCCATCCATCTCTCTTACATTTATCACTTGGTGCCTATACAACCATTCTATTGCATTAACTACGAGTTGCTTTGCTTCAAGATTTCCATCTTTAGTTTTAATTGATTCTATCAATTCGTTTATTATTACAAATTTCTTTCCTGAGTAAAAATCCATCTGGATTTTTTTGATTAGATCATGATATTCAGCAGGTATAAAGAACCAGAATCTCACATCATCAAGACTGTTAAATTTTCTTATACTATCATCAGCCTTGGTCATTATCTCAAATATTTCACTCTGTAGAAGTGAAGAAAACTCCTTAATCACATAAGGTAGATATGATGATACACTTTGAAATTTATCTAGAAAGAGTTTGAATCTAGTTCTAATATGTTGAGAGAGTAAAAATTGAAGGTAATCAATCTTTGTTAGAACAAGGAAGACAAATGGAATATGTGTTTCATAGGCAATTTTTGCCTCTTCTGAGGGTTTTTGCTGAAGGATATCAAAACTCAATAATCTTTTCGTTCCAACAAACCTAATTACAGCATAATTTTGAAAACGTAATATATCAAAGAATTCTCCTTCTTCTTTTTCAAATAAAATGTTTTTCTTGCTAAGCAAATCAAGGGAGTTTTTGATAAACTCCTGTTGAGTGAAATTTGGATACTCACATAGAAAGTCTTTGCTTTCCTCTGCAGTCAAGATTTCATCTTTCTCTTGAAAAGAGTACAGAAATAAACATCGAACAGATTGGTTAAACAAGAGAGAATACTCTTCATCATCATCAAATGTAAGCTCTGATGAAGCTTTAAATTCCTTGATTATGGTAATCTTTACTTCATCTCCCTTTTGCAAGAAAGGAGATTTAATTCGACAAGAAACATATTGTCTTTGTCCTGAATGTTTTATCTGTTTAACCTGGGAATATATGATTTCACTTTTTAGAGGTTGGAAATTGAACAAATAATGCTTATCTAAATCTAATTTTAAAGTGTAGGGGATTGTTATAATGCCTTGTTGAGTAACTTTGGTTTGAAAAACGTAAGGTAATGTAGGAGTTATTGGTTGTTCTTCCTTATTCATTTTATTCCCTCGATATTCAACTCTTTCTAGAAAGTAGTATAACTTGATATTAAATTTTCTGTGTAAGAAAATTAGTAACGGTAAGCTGCGAAACCTTCCTTTCTCAGATTTTTGAAACCTTTCCTGAATATGATTAGTGATAAGACATAGAAAATAACTGAGGTAGAAATCATGATTAGAAAAGCTAGCCATAGAGTAGGATAAGCAAGAACATAATTTTGACCGAAAATAATGTATCTAGCGATGTCAAATACTTGCGTATATGGGAGAATAGAAATTACACCAATTATCGCCCATCCTGCTTTTGTTCCAAAGAGAGAAAGATATCCTAAAATAGGGAAATAGACACCACAGATGAAATAAGCGATATAAGTAACAGCTCCATGATAACCCATAAATTGTTTACTTAGAACATAAAGAGAAGAGTATAACATTGTAATAGAAAATAAACACAGGAACGAAAAAATAAGGAACCCAATAAACGAGATGATGAGAATGGCTGGAGTTGATTGTCCTGCTGCTACGATAATAATTGCAATAAGAAAAGGCAAAGAAATAACGAAGTCTATAATAAACTGAGCAAAGTAAATTCCAAAAATATATTCAGAGATACTAAATTCATAGTGAAAGATGAATTCGAAAGATCCACTTCTTATATCACCCCAAAAAGTATTAGGAGCTATTGTAACACTTGAAAGAACTAAATACTGTAAGAAAAAACCAGTTAAGAGAAACAAGCCAACATTTGCTATTCCTACAGTTGTTTGAGCTTCAGCACTAAAAGAATAAATAATCCCCATTGCGAATGCTGTAATTATGGAGACAGTAACATTTACTAGTCTTCCCATCCATACACCTCTTCGACCAAGGTTGTATTTCATTTCTCTCCAGAAATTCGCATAGAAAGTCCTCAATTTTTCTCCTCCTTTTTCAGCATTTGAAGAGCTACACTAAGATTCGCTTTACCAGATTCTATTGAAGGATTTAGGGAATATTTTTCTAGCAAAACAAGGATAGAATTGAGCAATTTATTAGCGTTATCGGATCTAATATGAAGAATATTATTACTTAGCTCTTTTGATCGAAAATAGTCTTGTTGTTCTAATTCTAAATTGAAACTAGAAAAATCCTTACCTTTTATAACGCTATTTTCAAAACTTAAGTCGATGATTTCATATTTAAGTATTTTTTTAGAAATTTCTCGTGGTTTATCAAGTGCCACTAATTTTCCAGTTTGTATTATTGCTATTCTATCTGAAAGATTTTCCACTTCTGATATATTTTGTGATGTAAGAAGAACAGAACGACCATTAGAAGTGTATTCTTTGAGATAATCATAAATTGACTTAGTAATAATCGGATCAATACTTACTGATATCTCATCACAAAATAATAATTTTGCATTCATTATCAAACCATTGATAATATTTGTTATTTGTTTTTGTCCTCCACTCATGATTCGGTAGGTTTTGTTTAATATCTTTTTTTCAATGTTTAATTTTTCAAGAATCTCATCAATTCTTCTTTCTGTTTCTTTTCTAGATATACCTCTTATCCAAGAATAATAGATTATATTCTCTCGACCAGTTCTATTTAGAATCATCTTAGAAGTTCCCTCTTGAGGAATCCATGAAACTAAATTTGATATCTTCTTTCTCTCTGAATCAGAATCCCATCCGCAAACTGACAATGAACCAGAATCTCTATCAAGAACTCCAACAGCAATTCTTACAAAAGTTGATTTACCTGCACCATTAGGCCCTAATAGCCCCATAATCTCTCCAGGTTTAATATCGATAGAAAAACTGTCTAAAGCTCTTACACCATTCATAGGATAGGTCTTAGACACATTTTCTGCTTTTAACAAGATTAAACCTCTGAGATATTTATTAAAAATGAATATTTTATTTGAGTATATGAAAGTATGTCTTTTAGTTTACCTAAGGAGTTATTTTTTGAGATTTAATGTTATTAAGTATGCAAAGTGTAAAAAGAATAGATTGCACTAATCCTTTCACTTAGTCAGGAAACTCGAAGAAGGAGACCTGAATGCAAGGATAGAGTCAATGTCAGTCAATGCAGCATTTTTTTCTTCTTTTCCTGAATATATAGATCACAAACAATAAGCCTATTACGTAAATAGGATAGAATTGAAAAATTACCTCTTCAGTATCTATAACTGGGGGAATAGGTAGTATTGGAAGTTCAATTGATATTGGTGATTCATATAATGGATAAGGATCTGTGGAATTTGCTTTCCCAGCTATCATATAAGTATAATTTTGTCCAATATTTGACCAGTAATTTCCTTCCTCAGAACTCACTTCATACCATAAGTTACCTTCACCGTCATCTTTAGCTTGAGAATATTCATTGATATTGTTATCAACAAACGCATTGTGATGTACTGTATTGTTATAAGTCTCGTATCTTAAGTTTAGACCATGTAATGTGTTGTTTAAGAATAAATTCTCTACAATTTCACAATCTGAAGTTGCAGCTATAGCTATTCCTGCGTCATTCCTGAAACAGGTATTATTCCAAATATAAGAAGAATTAATTTCATATGCGCTTAATCCCGAAAAAGAATTATTTAGTATTTGATTATCTATAATTGTTGCAAAAAAGGAATAAGCAATAGAAATTCCAATCCTATTATAGACAACAAGATTATTTTCTATTGTTGTATCTAATGAAGATGCGATTCGTATGCCGGTCATTTCATTGTACAAACACTCATTATCAATGACTTTGCACCCGATAGAGAGATCAATATATATTCCTGCATACCAAGAATTTTTATTGCAGATATTATTTCGAATCGTTACAAACTTGGAATATAGAACCTTAATTCCTATACTAGCATCATAAATCTCTTGATTTTCCACGATGACATTTTCACAATCTATTAAGAATATTTGGCCATATATTGGTTCATCTAGTATGATATCCTTTTGGGATTCAAAAAATCCTAGAGTTTTATTGTTAACGCTATTGCCTTCAAAGGTGTGAGACAAATAATCCTCCACATTATCTTCGTAGATTGTTAACCCGTTATTTGTTAATTCATTGTAGGAAATAATCGATGAGTGAGAAAATCGAAGCCAAATCCCATTATAGCCATTATTCTCACAAATATTGTCTTCTATTCTTGTATTAGGAGAATCGTCAATATGAATTCCATCTTCTCTTTTATTATTTGAACAAATATTGCTCTTTACTTCAGAATTTGTTGAACCTGAAATTGTTATTCCCATTACTTTATTCTCTAAACATTCATTATTATGAACCTTTGAATTAGGTGAAGTTTTAATTGAAATACCATAGGTATTATTAATACATGTATTTTGAATAATTGAAGAGGAAGATCGAATCTTAATTCCATAGACACTATTTCTACATTCATTATTTTCAATCAATACTGTGTTTAAACTCACTGTATCATCAATTTTTATTCCTGAATTTTTTGATTCAGTATAACAGCTTCTAATAGTAATATATTTTGATGTGCTTGAAATTGAGATGGAATAATAATCATCTGTAACTATGTGAAAATTTTCTATAATGTAAGGATCAGCATAATTTCCATTCCCAGGAAATCCTGAAGCATCTAAATTTGAATCACTATTAATGATAATTGGATCATGATTTTCAAGTATCAAGGAATCTTTTAATGACACTTGAGCTAGTATACTATCATGTTTATGTTCCACAGAATATAATGACGAGTAAACTATAGAAGAAAATAGAATTGAAATAATAAATATTATGAACATTATAGATTTTAAACCAATCTTCATTTTGCTACTGAAGAACATTAGCTATAATTTTATCTTAAGACCTAATATACTTTGTCTAACAATGTTTAACATTAGATCTCTGTTTCAACTACAGGTTTGCTTTCTACATATGGGGGTAACATGCTTCCTCCTAGTAGTTCATACAATTTAATGATTATTGAACTCCCCTCTTTTGCTATTCGTTATAATACTTGCCCTGGTTTCTCTGTTAAGTAATGTGCGGTTATCAATTTTATTTCTGACACTTTTTGCAAGCACCTATATGTTGTTGCTAATGACATATTGCACTAATCCTTTCACATAGTCAGGAAACTCGAAGAAGGAGAACTGAATGCAAGGTTTGGTTTATAAAATAGAGATCTTATAAGTGCTTTAACTTAAGCATCTATATGAATGACACAGAAAAAGGTGAAACAGAGACAAATACAGAAATTTTTCTAAAGAATCATTTTGCCACAAAAAAAAGATACTTTGAAGAGTAGCTTGTTGTTTTTTGGTTCGTTTTTTTCTCTATTAGCCTTTATATTCTCTTACATGAAGCTGGTCATGCTCTTGCGCTCATAGTCAAGGGTTATCCTGATGTTAGGATTGAAGTTAACCCTTTTTATGGTGACATATACTGGAACACCTTTACTAGCTCAAGATGAAGTATTTGTGTCCTTAGCAGGACCAATTTTCAGCATAGCTACCACGACAATTATGACTTTAATTCTGTGTTTTTCAGAAATCAATATCTTCTCCCATTTTTACTAACCTCAAGTTTTGCGTATTTAATGGAAGGATTAAATGGTTACAGTGTATTCCTCAAACCTTTTTTTGATAATCCTAATGATTGGGGAAGTCTTTTGGAAAAGGGTGTACATCCTGTAATTCTAGGAGTTATTTTTACACTACTGATTTTAATTAGTTTTGTACTTAACTGGTTAGTATGGCCTTTACTAAATATATCTCCCAAAGATTCTTTTTGGAGAGTTATGTTAATTCATCTCACTTATATTGTATATACTCTGCTAATTCTAATCGTTTCATCATCTTTCTACATAAGTACGATACCTGAATATGTGATTATTGTTTCAATTGGGACTGTATTTCAACTATTGTTCTTGATCGTTCGAATACTTACTTATAACAAGGTGCTTACATTTCTGGATAGAATTTCACATACGAAACTTAAGGAACACAAGTGGTCAGCCGTGATTAGTTCTTTCATTATCGCATGCATATTGATTTCAATTGAGTTATCTATATTCAAAATGAGTTAACTGTTGTTTGTGTTTGGCTTGTTATACTGATTGCATTATGGGTCACATTCCAATGGTTACCAGGAGATAACAGACGAGAATTTTTATATTTAAATCAAAAAGTATAATTAATGAGCATTAATATCGATAGGAAGAAAAAAAGGATTGAACAAAGGAAAAAAGACGCTGTAAAAGATGCTTTAAAAGCAAAAATGATTCCTACTGAAAGATATACAAGTGAAGCAGCTGATTTCATCAATTTTGGATTAAGAAATCGACAACGGAAGAAAAGCAAGAAGAAATGAGGAAGATTAAAGTGACAGAAAATATTTCAGATTACATCGAATCCTTGGTTACATATTTTAAGGAGAATAGTGTGCCTTATGTCATTGTTGGTGGTTTAGCAGTTAATGCAATTGGTAGAGCAAGAATGACAATGGATTTAGATCTTATTATAAACCATTCCAAACTAAAAAAACAAGATTTTGTGAATTCAATGTCAAATCGTGGTTTTGATATCACTTTGTCAGATTTAGATGGGTTAGATGAACAATCTCATTGCACGTTTTATCCAAAAAATAGTTCATTTAGAATTGAACTGAAGGGTAATTATTCAAGATTAGAAAATGAAAGTATAGAAATGGCGATAGATTTCAAATTTGATGAAGTTGAAGTAAAAATTGATAACCCAATAAATATGATACCTTACAAACTGAAATTTGGTTCAGAACAAGATTACGAAGATGCTTTAGCTGTTTATGCTCATAATGAAGATAATTTTACAGACCAAGATCTACAATTAAGAGCAAAGAGCATTGGAGTAGAAAATTTAATTGATAAATTCATTGAAGAAGCGAAAGAATTTATCAGAGAAGAAAATGATTCTGAAAAACAATAAATCTTCAATTTAAATCTCGAAATATATTAAATAGATTTTCTATATCCTGCCACAATGTTAAATTAAAGAGAAGTAATCAAAAAAATTTGAATTGCATTTACATTCCCTCAGCTTTCTGCCTTTAATGGTATTATATCCCCTCTAGCTAAGGAAGCAGCGTAGAGAATAGCAATATTAACATCTCCTTTCTTTAAGGAAGGATATTCAGAAAGAATTTCCTCTTCAGATAACCCTTCAGCTAAGTTGTCAAGAATCACGGAAGGCATTACTCTTGTACCCTTAATGCATACTTTTCCATGACATATGTCTATTTTTGATGCTATATTCTCCATCCAAACATCTGCCATTTTTATCTCCAAATAAGTGAAGTGCAATTACTTATTAAAAGATTCAATCTCTAATTATTTTCCACATGATCAACAGATATTAATTCTCTTGAATAATCCTCTATATTAGAAGAATATAGTCTATGCATTAAAATGAAAAGAGATAAACCTTTTAAATATTATTCCATTTGACTTTTCTTTCTTGAAGATTAAAATTTCAACTCGAACTCCTAGTAACTTATTTTTTATTTAGATTTTCCTTATTATTTCAATTAGTTTATCCTTTGGAATATTATTCCAAATTGATATTTTTGATAATATATCACTCAATGTTCCTTTTGCAATTTCAGAGTGTAAGGGGACTGTAATATTATGTTCTCCAGCTTCAGTTGTTTTTCTTAGACTTACGTGACTCCCCCTTTGCCTGATTATCTTGTAACCTAATTTTGATAACATCTTGATTAAGTGATTACCACTAATTACTGGCAATTTTGGCAACTGAACCTACCTCAATTTCTGAAATTGAAAGGATTCTTATCTCTTCTCCTTTGTTTAAAATATCTTCAAAATGGACTTCTACTGCTTCCTTAATGTTATCCATCAGATTATCCATTGTATTACCTTGAGTAAAAATATCTATTCCAATACCTCTTGCACACCAGAAGTCTTCATCTTTATATATCTCAAATTTTATTAACAATGAATTTCACCTGCATTATTATTTCATTGCTACTTATTAATGATTTTCGTTTAGCATCTTTTCTGCTAGCGAAGATAATCATCTTGGAAAATTTATTGTGAAGGAAGCAATTCTAATAAATATGCAAGACTTGTTAGAATTCTTGTTTTTCAAAATAGAGCAAAGAAAAATCATCTCGCATTCAAAATGGTATCTTTTCATATCTTCTACATTGTTATTAGATTCTATCATTAGATTAAGAAGGCTCTTTAATATAGTTTGGAAGTAATAAGTAGGTCACCTTTACACAACGTTTAACTTGAACACCACATTCAGTTAATGAAATTAAGATATTTTTTTCAAAATATCAGATATAAGAATATTGAACTCTTCCTTTAAACTATATAATAAACGATTTAGGCAGAGAAGAAAAGAAATAGTTAGAGATTAAGTAAGATCAAAGAAATTTACTGCTAGGCAGTTGACTAAGGAAACTTCAAAATTAATTAAATTTACATGAACTCTAGAACAATCTAGATATAAATGGAGTGATTCCTCAAAGTGATAAATGTTTGATGCTAGTAATATTGTCTAAACGAAGTTCTCTTGATTTTAACAATTCCAGTCATTTCTAATGTCTATTCCCCCAATTCAAATCTAGATTAGTATAAAGCATTAGGATTAAACTTCATGTTGATTATAGTACATTTTCTAACAATACTTATAAATGGAACAACAATGATATAGAACTATTTGATACGTATGATTGTTTGTTACTAGAAAATACTTGCTCTGAAAACGCAGTTGGAATGCATCTAGAAGAGATAGATGGAGCAATAGTTGAAGATAATACCTGTTATAACCAAGAAATAGGAATAAGGGTAATAAATTCTGGTGGAGTAGAGATCAAAGGAAATGTTTGTTACAATCAAACCAATAAAGACATAAACTTAATGGCTGTTAGTAACTCGAATATTTCTCTCAATAAATGTTACGATAATGAAAATTATGCCTTGTATATACAATATTGCTTTAACAACACTATTTCTAATAATACTCTCATGGGTAGTGTAATGGGTATAGTTCTAACGTATACCAATCATTGTAATTTTACTTATAATCTCATACAAGAGAATGTTGAATGGGGAGTCTATCTTTATCCTCTAGTAAACGAATATAATATATTTCACCACAATTCTTTCATTTCGAATGCTCTAGGACTAGGTATACCTCAGGCTTATGACGCCGGAAATTATTCTGTTTGGTATGATGTCAATACAAATGAAGGTAATTTTTGGAATGATTATTCTGGAACTGGGAATTACTCCATTGATGGTGGAAAGTTTGCTGATCCCTATCCTTTAGCAGAATCCCCCGTACCCATAATATCAGAATTAAATATAAACCAATTCTCAATGTTCTTTTTATTAATGATACTCGTTGTACCTTCTGTTTTACTCATTAGAAAGCATGTTAGGAATTAACTTGCTTCTAATACATTTTTCTATTTTTCTTTAATTTTGTTAATGAAATTCACAACCTTAAATTTTTGTTGTGGAAATTCAAGGAAAAAAATAGATTGAAGAAAATGTTTTTTCATCACTTTCACATAGTTTGGAAGTTATAAGAAGAAGATTTTGTCATTCATATCTAAAGCCTTTTTAGGTTAAGCTTTAAGTGAAGCATGATAAGCATATGGATCCTAATAAACAGAAGGTCATTTTAAAAATCACTCTTAATAAATTTCTGAACATTACCTTCTGTTAGATCATCGATACTGGAAAGGTTTGCTTATTATTGATGGTACAGCAAAATCTAGAAACGCAGTATTATCAGCAGAAGAGTTGAACAAACGGTTCGATACTATAATTCAACAAACAATTATAAGATTGAACCCTACTCTGAAAAAGATGAATTTACAAAGGTGAACAATTGTCAAACCCCATAAATCTGTTAGGAGAAAATTACCAGTGGATTGGAACAATACTTATTGTAATCATCGTTCTAATTACAATTATTTTACTAACAAAAGAGGGAATTGATTCTACAAAAGTCACCGCTGCTGGTGCATTAGCAGTTTCAACATTGTATCTAGTACTTATGAACTGGAAGGAAGGTTTTGAAAAAAACTTAGGATATGAAGAAATATCTGAGAATGTCCATTATCTAGAAGCCTTAGCAAAAACAGTGAATATAGAAGCTATACTAATCATCTTTTCTATAGGTATAATAGTTGCTATTACCAAAGGTGCAGGTTTCTTTGACTTTGTATCGCTATACATTGTTAAATTGACTAAAGGTGATCCAAAAAAACTACTAATAGCTTTAGGTGGACTAACATTTTTTGTTTCAATGTTTTTTGATAATTTAAGTGCTATTATTCTTCTAGGGTCTTTAACAGTTGTTACATGTAAACAGCTCGAAATTAACCCAGAACCTTACGTGCTATTCGTTGGAATCAACACCATAATTGGAGGTTTACCCACTCCTGTTTCTTCGATACCTAATATCATTTTCTTCAACTTGTATCCAGAAGCAAATATTAACTTCATCACATTTACAGCATATATGCTCCCTATTGCAATTCTTTTCTTTGCTCTTGCTACAGCATTTTTCTTCCTTATTTATAAGAAGCAACTACAAATTAAAGTCACAGATGAGAAAGGAGAGCAGATTGGAAGAATTAATCCTTGGTCAGGGATTACTGATAGAAAAAACATTTGGAAATCATTAATTCTTCTTGGATTTCTTTTTATAGGATTTATACTTACAAGCATTCCAGGTAATCCTCTAGATGTAGCTATTACAGCTCTAATTGCTGTATTTTTCGGTCTTTTTCTTTTCAAGACAGATTTGAAACGTTATCTTCGAGAAGGTGTCGAATGGGAGATGATTATTTTCGCTATCGCTCTTTTTATTCTTATGGGTTTATTAACAGCTGCAGGTGCCCTAGTTCCGCTGAACACCATCTTAGGAGGGATTTTAGAGAAAAATCCAATTCTCGTCCTTCCATCTTCCATTGCAGATGTTTACTTAAGGAGTGGGGAACCAACAATAGGAGGGTTAATTTTGGTAGCAATAATAATTGGTGCCGTAGGATTATTAATAGCAGGATTTATGAATAGTTTTTCAGCAGCACTTATTTTCTCTTATATCTACCAAGCTTTAGGATTAGGTGTGGCAACAGGAGTAGGTTTGTGGATTGGTTTTGTTCTTTCTGGGAATATTGGTGGTGCATTGACACCTCTTGGATCAATTACTATTCTAATGTCACTAGAGATACTTCGAAGGGAAGATTTTCCTATATCTTTTCTCAAATACGTACAAAAGATGCTACCTTTAACATTAGCTTGTGGAGTGTTGGGTGTACTCTATTCAATCGGTCTTATAGCTTTAGGTTTCTAGTAAATTAGTTAGTTTCTTGCAAAAAAATTATTATTGCAAAAAATGCAACTGATGAGAAAATCACTTCTAGTTTATTTCTGGAGTAACTTCTCCACATAGTAAATTCTAGTCCTTTTTTTCTAATTTTGTGTTTGCGAAAACAAGCAATTTGTCATTTAAATATACATCAGCTAGCATGATTAATTCATTTTCCTTAATGAAGAAATAATGAACAGAGTTTCGACGAAAATCTTTTTTTCCATTAGGAAAAATCTCTTCATATGTTTCATAAATAAAAATGTGATTCTTCACAATATAACCTTCAAATCTGTGATTTTTTATTTTGTTCTTTGTATTTGGATCTTCATCAATTTCCAACAAGTTGATGAGATTATTTCCTTCTACTCTAACGTTTAATGAACCCACATAATCACTCTGTGTTCCATCAAGCCTAAAAAAGGAATTCTCATGAGTGATAACTCCATTAGTATCGACTTCTACTTTAACTATTATTTTGCCTTCTTGTTCAATGCCACCATCTCTGTTCACATAATTGGCAAAAACACCTTCCCAAATACCACTTGATTGTAAGAAATTGCTATTTCTTTTCTGTGTCATAAAACCACCATTACTTTATTGGATATATATTCACATGGAAGTATATTAATCTTACAAAATTAAACGATAAACAATAATAGAAACTAATCATAATACAAACTGATTTTGGTGTTCTATACGGAACCTTTAGGAGTACAAATTTCTAATATATTTGGTGGTTCTTCATCTGTCTTTGTAACTGTTATCCAATTTGTTATTGCTACTAGTTCTTCAAGAAATTGTTTAACTCCTTTTTCGTATCCTGAGTAGAGTCTTACTAACTGCGTTTCAGTTTCTAAAAATATTCCCCACCGTTGGAATTTTTCAGGGGAGTTTTTTAAATCATATTTCATAATTGCTAACTGATATTCCGGTGAAAGAGGAAAGGTATAACTGAATCTATCTCCTTTTGCTGTGCGCCCGTAAACTAATATTTCCTTTATATTCTGATTAATTACTATATTAGTGTATGTCGTTAAGAGAATATAGGAGAACCAAAGGATAAAAACAGAAGGCCATACTATTACTGGTAAGATAATTGGTACACCATATTTTAAGGATGGTATCAATTGATCAGAAACGGATAAGGAAGGAATCCAAACAAAAATGATTAATAAAACATAGGCTATTGTTGTAATAATTGTTCCAATAATAGCTAAGAGCCAATTCATACCTAAAAGAAAACGTCTTTCTCGTTTCTTTGGTTTCAATAAAAACGCTATAGCACTTGGAGCGAAACTCATCCATCCCCCTGCAATAATAACCATTAAGAAGCTTTTAAGATTAAAAATATCATACCAATATACCCTATACCTCGAAGTAATTGCTAATCCCCATAATAGGAAAAGAGTTACTAAGATGAACAGAAAGAGTGTTATCAGCATTAATATTTTTATTGATTTTTTTCGTGAGAAACCCCAAATTTGTAGATCTTCTTTATCTTGAGAAAAAAACTTTGAAGATGAATTAGATCTTTTCATTTCAAATCCATCTCCATATTCAATTCTTTTAATGTTTTTGAATTGTTTAATTTCATCCACCAAACATCCAAGCTGGCATATTGCAGATATCATCTTTATCAGTAAGATCCGAAATAGATCCTATTATCCACCATACAACTGTTGCAATTATTGAAATAATTTGCAATACTTTAAGGGCAGTAGCAGTTCCAGCTGTTGTTGCTATTACCCCAGCTTGAGCAGTCACATCTGCAATTGCTGCAGCTTGAAGAAACCAAGCTATTGCAGGGATCAGTTTAGTACAGATAAAAATAACTATTTCAGGTAAAAAGGCAAGTAACGCACCACCTATCATTGCAACATTACTCATATGATTAAATAGCACAGCAAAGAAGTTAGCCGCAGCAGTAAAGAAATTTACACTTGCCGCGCTGATTACTGATTTCACTTTTACCACAATCCAGCATGATGAAAAGGTAAGTAAAGCGCCTATTAAAACCATTGCCAGATTACCGCAGTTCCATATAGTTTCTACTATTCCCCATCCGCCTTCTGGACCGAAAGGATTACGTACAATGTAATTAACTGTAGATGTTGTAGTTCCTCCTCCACCTCCATCACCAATTACCACTGCGAGCTCTTCTTTTTGAGCTATTCCTGATACAATATCAATTGCTCTTACAAGCAGTTTGTCGATAATAGTTTGAGATCTAGTTATTATATATGATGTAAACAATCCTCCAATTACTGCATCAATTGATCCTTCAAATGTAAACACATCTATTTCTTCTAAATCTGTTTGTTTTACTAGATTCTTAGAATCACAAGACAGTACTATATCTTTAGCAGGAGTTTTTTCAATGTTTGAAGCGAATTCAACCCAAGACATCTGGGTATTTTCTGTTGTAATTCCCTGATCATTCCCATGCCCTATCCATATTACAGGACCAAAACAATGGCTAATTCTCAAGGAAAATTCCAATGAATTATATTCCATGATTGAAGGATTTGGCACATCTTCTCTAATTACTAATATGCTTTTATCAATAGCATTATTATCTCCCATCTTCACGATGGTAACTCCCATAACAGGCGATGTTATCGCTGTTATCACACTCATACTCAGTATAAGAACAATGAGCAGAGAAATTCTATATTTATTTCTAATTTGCATTTTTATACCTCATATTTAGCAAAATTGTAATCAAATGTATATACTTTCTTTGTTACTTCTCCACGTCCACAATTTGCCGAAGTAATATGTATTAGCTAGTATTTAAAACTCATGTTATTCTTTGTTCACATAATCATTAACTTAAAAGATATACCCGTTTATAGAATCATTTAAACGAACATTTGTGGAAAGAAAGAAGGATAAATTGTCTTCTTTTCAACTTGTAATTTATCTTTTCTGAAGACAGATATTTGTCACATAAGCTGTTACAGCTACAAAAATAATTATTTCAGTAGTTTTTTGCATGAAAGTATATGATAGAGAATTTAACAGACTGTTTATGATTCTATTCAATTGAGTTTTTTGAAAAACTTTAATATGGTTTAGGAGAACAAGAATCATTAATATTTAAGATTTCGAGAGATAGACTTGGACCTTCAATCCCCTTCTTCATCAGAAGAATTACCAAAAATACCTAAAAGATTAGTTACTCTAGATTTTCTTAGAGGAGTAGCAATCTTCGGGATGACTCTTTTTCATATTCTCTTCAAGATGTACGATGTTGAAGGATTTATGGCAAACCAAGAAGAGATACTAAAATTTCCTATAATTTTGTTGATTATCATGGGATTATTTGCTTACCTCGGATCTTGGTATGGGTTCTTCTTGTTTATCTCTTCAGTGGTGAATTCTTACACTTTTATAAGAAAAACAAAAGCTGACATTAGTCCTTTAAAATCACTTCTAAAGCAAATTACAACAGGAGTAGTTCTTATAATATTAGCTTACTTCATAGAGGGAATCTTGGGATACTATGGCGATATTGGATATTCAATAAGAACATTAGAATGGACTAATTTCGCTTACTTCAAAGTTGAAGTTCTTTGGTTCCAAACCTTGCAGATAATAGGTATTTGTTTAGTAATTAATGGATTACTCATGTATATTTTGATGCGTAATAAAGGCTATGAGAAGGTTATAAGAAACATTGCTATTTTTGCTTGTCTCATTCTATTTGTTATAGTTCTTACTCCATTTATTTCCAACTGGATTTCAAACTCTACTTGGTTATATCCTTCAGGAGAATTTGGTTGGCCTGACATAGAATTCGTTTATCACAATAGATCTGCTAGAACTTGGTTCTTAACAATAGTTAATGGTCCCAAACAACCTCTCTTCCCCTATCTAGCTTCTTCATTCATTGGAGCGCTTATCGGTATGCTTCTTGCAGATCCAATACCTCCGAAAAAAATACTGTTGTGGCTAAGTCTTGTAGGTGTTTTAATGATCATTGCAGGTTTAATCCTAATTGTTTTAGGATTGCCTTTCACTTTTCTTGAACAACCTCCTGCAATAACCACTTACCTACTTAGATTAGGAGGGCAGGTTTGCTTACTTATGACTCTTCTAGCTTTAATAGAATACAGAGGGAAAGGTAAAACATTTGCAAATAGAAGAATCGTTAAATTCTTTAGAAGATGGTCAATTCTTTCTTTGACTATCTATTCTTTGCATATATTAGAGCTACTTCCTCGATGGATTCTGTCGCTCATTTTACAGAAACTACCAGGGTATAATTTCATGGAAGAAGGAATAATAGGTAGAGGGCAAGAGTTGTGGATGTTTCTAGCAATAGCTTACATATTATTGTTCTATGAGTTAGCGATAAGACTGTTTATACAATTTAAGATGAAAGGATCCTTTGAATGGTTGCTAGTTAAAGTACAAGCTCTCTTTAAAGGAGTCAAATCTTCAAAAATTATCTCTGATTTACTGGGGGATGAAATTCAGTGGATTAGTTATATGAATAATAAAGTAAAAGAAAAGAAGAGAAGAGGAGTTATTTAGATGTTTTCCGCCTATAAACAACTAATAAAACGAGTATACTAATACTTGAAATGGAGATTATTAATGTATAACCTGTGATAAAATTAGTTTTTGGTATACAATACTTGATTGTGCTTTCAACTATATCATTCACAAAGTCTCTCGTTAAATCGTAACGGTAAAAATGTCCTTCTGAAGTAGGGAGAATTCTAATGAGTCTGAATATATCTGAACTTGCATCAACTTCATCTATTATCTCTATTCTTTCTTCATAAAGAACTTCTTTTGCAGAGTTTAATAGATGTAAATGGAATATATTTGTTTTCTCTCTTTCATCATAAACAAAGTCTTCTTCAAGAGTAGTGATACCCAAAAAATCATCTTCAACAGCAATACTTTTGCTGGTAAAAACACGATTAGTATTCTCTGTTTCAAGTTTCATCTCCCAATCAAAAGTCCCATCTACTTTACAAAATTTCGTAAATAGTCTTAAACCAAGAGTAATAACTACCAGCAAAGTATTTTCTTCAAACGCCATCAAATATTTACTCTCAACAGAGTTTAGTGAGATGGTTGGATCATCTATTAAAATAGTATTTTGCCAAATATCCATTCCATTTTCATCATCAAGGTAATACAGAACTCCTTCATTCTCAACATAGACATTTCCATAACTGTTTTTACAAAAACCAAAAATAGTGCTATCTGGATTAAGGGCTATTGTTCTATTCCAAAGTTTCTCTCCTGTAGTACTAAATTTAGCTAACTGAATGCAATCTAATTCAGTGTTCAATTCATCGTATTCTCCTTGATATTCCAATATAGCAAAATAGATACAATCACTATCAACATATTTAAGATTTCCAAGAAATTCCCCTTCAAAGTAGCTTGAAAGATTTATATTAAATGTCGAAATATAGATGAGTTCATCAGAATATTGTGCTATTGTAAATTCCTTACCCAAATATCCACTCCAAGTATTTATCATTTCTTCGATAGATACAAAAAAGTATTTACCAAAATCATCAATTAGATATGTGTTGAAGCTAGGTTGTGGATTAAGAGCTTTATCAAAAAGTTCTAATCCTTCCTTTGAAATTTTAGAGAAGTAGTTGTTACTTATGTCAGAATTCCAATAAGAGAAATGAAGATTATCATCAATATCAACGGAGAAGCCACGGGGTGAATTTGTCTCCAGTTCTATTTCCCATCGAACACTGTAAGCTTCTGCTGTACAGAACATTGGTGAGATAACTAAAAGAAAAAGAAAAACCAATACTCCAGAAGCAAAAAGATTTTTTTTATGTATTCTCATATAAACACCGATTTGTCAAGATAGATTTGTACATGGAATTATTTAATGTTAATTGAATTATTTATTAGGTTTAAAGATTTCTAAACAATTCAAGATAATTCACACTAAATCTTTAGTTAAACCAGTTAATTCTAAACTTAAATCCCACAATTTTTGCTGAGCTTTCTGATCTAAAGCTAATTTATTTGGTTCTCTTAGTTTCATTCTGTGATAATATACTCCAGTAACTCCTTCCATCTCTGATGATGTAGCTAAATGTAAGGTTGTTTGTGCACCTTCTTCTAGGGAAACTGCTCCCACCTTTACAAGTGGGCGAAGCATTCTTAACAAGAAGTGATTCAAACCAATATTAGTTTTAACATAACCGGGATGGAGGCAATTAGCTGTAACGTTTGTATCTTTCAGTTTTTCAGAAAGTAAAAAGGTAAACATAATATTGTATAGTTTTGATTCACCATAAGCATCCATCATTTTGTATTTTCTCTTATCCCAATTATAATCAGTGATGTTCAATTCCTTAACTCTGTAATTTGAGCTTGAAGCTACATTAACAATTCTGGAATATGAGCTAGTTTTCAATAAATCCAGAAGTTGTAAAGTCAAACTGAAATAACCAAGATGATTAACAGCAAAAGTTGTTTCAACTCCATCTTCAGTTAATGCCTTTCTTATTGAGACAGCTCCATGGTTATTAATTAAAACATCAAGTTGTTTGTATTTCTTCTTAAAACTTTTCACAAAATCATTAATTGAATTCAAAGAAGCAAAATCACAAATCATTAAATCAAGATTATCATTACTGGTTTTCTCTCTTATCTCCTCAAGAGCACTGATCCCCTTTTTCTCATTTCTGCAGACTAATATAACTTGAGTTCCCATTTCAGCTAACTTGAGAGCAGTTTCTTTCCCTATTCCTGCATTTGCTCCAGTAACGAGGATAATTTTGTCTTTCATAAAAGGACAAATTTTGATGAGTATATTAATACTTGGAATTACTTCTTATTCTTTTTAAGCTACATAATCAAATGAAGATTAGAGAACTATGTATATTTTATTTCTATCCATCATAAAAGCTATTAACCAAATAATACCTACATTCATTACAACTACAAATGTCACCAGAGCTACATGACTGTTCTGAGGGAGGTAAAGAGTTGCTAACAGAATTAAGAGCGGATGACAAATGTACAAGAAAAATGCATTTCTTCCAAATGGTTGAAGGAAGTAACTTTTGTCTTTAGTTATTTCTTTTTTGTCGAAAAGATACCAGATTAACCAGAACAATATTGCTCCTAAACCCATTGCCACAGACACATATGAAGGAGTCATTCTCTCTTTAGATATTCCGCCATATAGTGGAATTTCACAGAACTTCCAAATAAAATGAACTGCTGTTCCGACTATCGAAAAGACAATCCCACTAACGAGAATAGGTAACTTTCTTTTTTCACTAAAAACATCTATAATAGCAGTGCCAATTAGCATCAGAGCTGCATAACCAATCCCACCTATGACCCCTCCATGACTGTCTAGAAGATTCAAGTCTGCTAAGGAGATAAAAACACCTTCAACTTCAACAGTAATCATAAGAATGAATTGGTAAGCTACTAATGTACCTATACCAATTACAAATCTAACAATTCTTGGTAGAATAATGAAGAATAGAGTAAAAATACCTGCATAGCCTATAGCTTGTAAAACACCCCAAGAAAATTTTGTTCCATCAGTAGCAAATGTTCCTATGCTTCCCATAAATCCAAAACCTACTAATGCACCATAACGAACAACAAATTTCGTATAAGTTTTCACGTATCCTTCTCTTTTTAGATATCTATCAAAAGACATCTTGTACGTTAAAGCTATAGCGAAAATGAAGAAGGGAGCGACTAAATCTACATATGTTAATCCATAATCTACTGTGTGTTTAGACCAATCAGGAGTATTATCAAATTCAGCTAGGATATTTACGAAAACCATTCCTACTATTGCTAGTCCTCTAAAAAGATCTATACTCAAATAACGCTTCTTTTTCTTATCTATCTCTGTTAGTGATTCTTCTTTTTTCTCCTCAAAGGAATCTGTATTGTTATAGTGAGTGTGATTTATCAGAGATTCTTGCTCACTTATTTTCATCTCCATTGAATATATAATAGAGAGAATAAATATATTTCCAACAGATTTAACAAACTTATTTTCTTCGAACTTACATATTACTATTCTATGAGTTAGCGGTGAGATTATTTATACAAATCAAGATGAAAGACTCATTCGAATGGGTTCTAGTTAAAATGCAGAATCTCTCCAAAGGAGTCAAATCCTCAAAAATCATATCAGATTTACTAGGGGACGAAATTCACTGGATTAGCTATAGAAATAATAAAATAAAAGCAAAGAAGGAAGAGGAGTTACTTTGATGTTCTTCGTCTGTAGATAACCAATAGAACTAGAATACTGACACTTGTGAGCGAAGCAAATATCGTGAACCCTGAACTAAAATTAGCTCTTGGTATACAGTACTGAATAGTATTTTTTGCGAAATCATTAACTCTATCTTTCATTAATTCGTAAAGATAAAAATTTCCATCCGATGTAGGATATATTTTGATATTCCTAAATATATCAGCATGAGTCTCAACGTTATCCATTCTCTCAATTTTTTCTTCATAAAGAACATCTTTTGTTGCATTTAGAATCTTTAAATGAAATATATTTGTCATTGTTTCTTTTGCACTATCAAATTTTAATTCTTTAAGTGAAACACCGATAGATAAGTCTTTTATGTAAACATTTTGAATTTCAAAATAGCTATCTGTCATGGTTTTTTGAATAATATACTCCCATTCAATATTTTGATTAACATTGACAAGATATAGAGCTAAATTTCCATCTTGTGTATACTTTACCATCAGAACATTTTCTTCAAACGCAATTAAACCAGGATCATCTAATATGATTTCTTTCTTCCAAAGTTCCGATCCATCTTCACCATTGAAGTAATAGAGAACTCCTTCATGCTCTACATAAACATTTTCTAGATTGTTTTTGCAAAAGCTAAAGAATTTTCTATCGGGATTAAGTGCAATCGTTCTATTCCATAACCGCTCACCTTGAGTATTGAATTTGGCTAATTGAAGACTATCTAAATCAGTAAGCTCTGTTTGATACTCCCTTATATCGATATAAACGCAATCACTATCTACATATCGAAGATTTCCTACCAAATTACCTTCGAAATAACTTGAGAGATTTATGTGAAATATGGAATCTAAAATCAACTCATTTGTATATTTGACAATTGTAAATTCTCTTCCTAATACATTATCTCCAGGAAATATTTGTTTATCGATAGAAACAAAAAAGTAACTAATTGAATCATCGACAAAATAGCTATAGAAAGAAGGTTCTGAATCAAGATTTTTTGTATAATAATTTACTCCTTCATCTGAAATTTTAGTAAAATAGAACTGATTTTCATCTGTATTTTTGTAAGAGAAATAGAAATTATCATCTTCATCAACATAGAAGTTTTTTAGAAGATAATTATCCTGCTCTAAATCCCATATCACATCATGAGCTGCTGTAGCTTTACAAAATACTGGTGAGATAATTGAAAAACTAAAGAAAACCAGTATTCCTATCGTGAATAAACTTTTTTTGTTTATTTTCATCTAAACACCCTTTGCATCAAAGATTATTTTATCGTATGGTTATAAATAACTATGGAATCAAAATCCACCTAAAATAGTAAAATATTATCTTAACAAATGTTAATTGAAGCGTGTTTCAGATCAAAATGATAAAATATCAAATTAAATTTGAGGAAAGTTCCGTAAGTTTCAAACTCATGTCCCATAACTCTTGTTGAGCTTTCTTATCTAGTGCTAGTATATTTGGTTCTCTTAGTTTCATTCTGTGATAATATACTCCTGTTACTCCTTCAACCTCTTCTGATGTTGCCAAGTATAACGAAGTTTTAGCTCCTTCTTCAGTAGATATAGCTCCCACTTTAACTAATGGTGCAATTAACCTAAGCAGAAAATGGTTCAGTCCAACATTAGTTTTTACATAACCTGGATGAAGACAGTTTGCAGTTACTCTCGTTCCCTTCAATTTTTCAGATAACAGAAAAGTGAACATAATGTTTTATATCTTTGATTCTGCATAAGCATCCATCATCTTATATCTTCTTTTCTCCCAATTATAATCATTAATGTTTAATGATTTCACACTATAATTTGAGCTTGAAGCCACATTAACTATTCTGGAGTATGAACTTGCTTTGAGTAAATCTAGTAGTTGTAAAGTTAAGCTGAAATATCCAATATGATTAACAGCAAAAGTTGTTTCAACACCATCTTCTGTTAATGCCTTTCTTATTGAGAAAGCTCCATGGTTATTGATTAGAACATCAAGCTGCTTGTATTTCTTCTTAAAACTCTTCACAAAATCATTAATTGACTTCAAAGAAGCAAAATCGCAGATCATCAAATCTAGATTTTCATTACTTGTTTTCTCTTTTATCTCTTCCAGAACTTTGATACCCTTTCTCTCGTTTCTACAGACTAGTATAACATGAGCTCCCATTTCAGCTAACCTAAAGGCAGTTTCTTTCCCAATTCCTGCATTAGCTCCAGTAACAATGACATTTTTATTATTCATTAAAAATAGAAAAAATAAGTCGTATATTAATTTGTGTTATTTACTTAAGAATAATTATTTGGTAGAAAGCTACATAGTCAGTTTCTATCAGACATACTACTTTGTCATCAGTATCATGGTATTTCTAAGAAATTAATAAGTTGCAGAAAATTTTTGACCAAACCATATGTTTTTTATTTGATGGTTCGCAAAATGTCAAGAGTGATTTACTGTGTCAAACTATATTATATCTGAAGCAACAAAAATTATAGATCTAATTGATAAATTTCCCTTTCTAGAGGAACTATTAGCGGAATTAGATCCTACTCTAAAACGCTTTCAAAACCCTATCCTTCGTAAAACTGTGGGTAGAAAAGCTACAATGACTGATGTTGCAAACCTCATTCATCAAGATCTTAAATCTATAGTAGATTTTTTCTCAATCAAAATTGAACAACAAACAGAAACCAAAGTGGACATACAAATTGGTTCAACAGGTATAAGTGGTTTTGAAGATGAACAAGTAAGAAAGCGTGAAATGCTTAAAGCTCTTGTGCTAGAGCTTCATGCAGGAGGGGAAAAATCTGCATTGAAAGTTCGGTTCAAAGAAATACTAGGGGATGTAGAAGCTACAGACATAGCTTCAATGGAACAAGAATTGATCAATTCTGGAGAGCTAACTGTTGAACAAATCACATTGTTATGCGATTTACATGTAGGAATCTTTGAAGATACATTGGAAAAAAAACAGACACCTCAAGAAACTCCAGGTCACCCAATACATACCTATATGGAAGAAAATCGTGCTGCTGAAGAGTTAATTAAAAGCATTAGAGAAAATCCAACTCCAGAATTAGTTCAAAAACTAGCCGATATTGAGCTTCACTATACTAGACTGGAAAATCAGCTGTTTCCCATGTTGGAGAAAAAGGAATTCGAAGGACCAACTCAAGTAATGTGGGCAAAACATGATGAAGTTCGAGAATTGATTCGT
This sequence comes from Candidatus Heimdallarchaeota archaeon, assembly GCA_030668875.1. GTDB lineage: Archaea > Asgardarchaeota > Heimdallarchaeia > Heimdallarchaeales > Heimdallarchaeaceae > UBA460. Next base: position 36,673 of record DAOVER010000016.1, on the reverse strand, counting down.
CAAGGAAGCGAAATTGATGTTGAAGAATTTACTAAACAAGTAGAAGATATGATATTTAAAGAAGAAACAATACTCTTCCCAACAAGTTTAGAACTGTTGACCAGTCAAGATTGGCAAAGGGTGAAAAAAGGTGAGGAAGAGATAGGCTTTGCGTGGGTCACCCCAGGAGACGAATGGAAACCTGTCACTCCAGAAGTAATTCATCAAGTAGAAGAAAAACCTCAGCTTGAAGATATCTTGGATGTACAAACTGGTAAACTTACTCTAGAGCAAATCAATTTGATTATGACTAATCTTCCAGTTGAAGTATCTTTCATTAATGAGAATGAGGAAGTAATATACTACTCAGATACTAAAGAACGAATATTTCCCCGCAGTCCAGGTGTTATTGGTAGAAAAGTCCAAAGATGCCACCCACCAAAAAGTCTTGACAAAGTTATGGAAATTATTGAAGCTTTCAAAACTGATCAAAAAGATGTTGCAGGGTTCTGGATAAATATGGGAGAAAAATTTGTACACATACGCTACTTTGCGATTAGAGATAGTTCTGGTACTTACAGAGGAACATTAGAAGTCATGCAAGATGTTACCTCTATACGTAAACTAGAAGGGGAAAGAAGATTGGTTAATTGGGGAGAAAAATCTCAAAAAATTATGTGAGTAAATTCCTATATACTTTAGTTAAAAGAATTTATTCCGGAGTTCAAACAAAGAACTGAATCAGAAGAACAAATTGCACCATTACCTGATAATTTGTGTGGTTAGGGAGTTCTAATCACGAATTAGTAGAGGAATTCATAACCCTTATCTATCATGTTCATATTTTTTTATTAAAGCAATAGTCTATGAGAAATTTGGTGGTCTATGGGGCTGGGTTCTAAAGAATAAAAAATCATTAGTAACTAATGAGCCTACAGAACATCAAGCATCTGTTAGTACTCTAAAAGGTCACATTCAAATCAAACGTTTTCTATCTGTACCTGCCTTGATAAGTAACAAACTTATTGGTCAGATTACATTAGTTAATTCCGATCGCAACTACACTGATAGGGATATTCAGATAATAGAAAAATTTGCAGTTGTTTACGCTTTGGCTATAGAACAGAAGAAAGTAGAAAGCGAACTTCAACAAAATGAGGCATTCTTAAGTTCAATTATCAAAAATTTACCTATTGGAATCGCAACCTATGATTCTTCAGGTAAATGCGTTTCTACAAATGAAGCTCATGCAGATATAGTTGGTGCTAGTGTTGATGAACTCTTAGAACAGAATTTCAGAAAAATTGGGTCTTGGAAAAAACATGGTCTTCTTCAAGCTGCTGAAGAAGCATTATCTTCTAATGAGATCAGAAAATTGGACACTGTGTTTTTAACATCTTTTGGCAAGCAAGCTTGGTTAGATTACTACATAGTTCCTTTTATTTCTAGGAATGATAATCTTTTACTACTAATTATTTCAGACATTACTAAAAGAAAAGAAGCAGAAGCAGCTCTTCAGCAAAATGAAGAACTACTAAGTTCTATTATTGATAATTCTCCTATTGGTGTTGCCCTTGAAGATACGGAAGGAAATCTATTGAGGTGTAATCCAGCGCTTATTCAAATGTTAGGCTATTCTTATGATGAATTAAAAGAGAGAAAGTTAAGAAACCTTACTCATCCAGATGATAAAGAAATAAATAATGAAACTGTCCAAAAAGTGATTAACAAAGAACTTCCTGTAGCTGTAGTTGAAAAAAGATATATTAAACAGGATGGATCATTTATTCCTGTTCATTTAACTGTTTGGGAAGTTTTCGATGTTGAAGGTAAACCTCGTTATTTTATTGGAACAATTGAGGATGTCACTGAACAACTACAAGCTAGAAAACGTATTGAAGAACTTAATGAATCTCTTAAGATAATTAACGATATTCTTCGTCATGATTTAGGTAATAATATTTCTATAATCGAGGGTTCTCTTGGTGCATTCCTTGATATTAGAGATGATGCATTTCTCGAAATGACTAAATATGCTGTTGACAAAAGTTTTGACCTTATTCAGAAAATGCAAGACCTTGAAGGATTACTTGTTGAAGAAAAGGAATTAGAAGAAATTGATGTTAGGAAAATAGTTGAAAAAGTTATTATAGGTTACCCAACTGCTTCAGTTTCATTTAAAATTGAAGGCAATGGAATAATTATTGCAAATAATGCTATATTCTCTGTTATGGATAATTTAATCGGAAATGCAATTAAACATGGAAAAGCAGATGAAATTATAGTTTCTATCGATCCTTGTGATAATTATTGCATGATTGAAGTAGCCGACAATGGAAAAGGTATCCCTGAAAAATACAAAAAGAAGTTATTTCGACAAGGATTCAAATACGGAAAAACTGCTGGTTCAGGCCTAGGACTCTATATAGTAAAAAAAACTTTGGAAAGGTATAGTGGAGAAGTAACTATAAAAGACAATGACCCAAAAGGGACTATTCCAGTTAATGATTAAATCTCCATGATATGAATTCTGTACAAATTCTTTAGAAGTGCCAGGGGCACATCATGATCTATCAATAAAATATTTTATCTTAATTTACTATATCATTTTCAGTTTTATAAGAATGAAAAGAAAATGGATAAAAATGGAAATCATTCACAACCTATCAGAAAGGCCATTAAGTAAACAAAACACATATATTGATGGATAGTATATTGTCACATTATAGGGGTTTTACTGGTTCAAATGGCAATAATACTATTAGTCGATGATAATGATGAATTAAGATTGCTATATAGTATCATGTTATCAGAATTTACAGTAATACAAGCAGAAAATGGACAAGAAGCAGTAACTTTCTATAAGAAACACAAACCTGATTTAGTTCTGATGGATATTTTAATGCCAATAAAAGATGGGATAGAAGCTACAAAAGAAATCATCGAATTTGAACCTAAAGCTACAATAATAGCGATTACAGCATATTCTTTAAAAGCAAATGATATTTTACAAGTTGGAGCAAAACAAGTTATTATAAAACCCTTCAGAAAAAAGGAATTAATTGAAATAATTGTACAAGAATTGCGATAATTTTAAAAGATATAATCACTTAGTGTAAGATATTATATTATTTCAAACTGGATTAAATTAGTCAGTGCTGAAGTTTCATAAATTAAATTTTGGACGATTTAGTTCAATTTGGGTTCAAATCAGAATTAAGAGGTGATGAAAATTTTGATATTTTCATCTAGGAATACAAAAATTTGGGCAGTTATTGGAGGAATAGTTATTATTGGAGGAAGTCTTTCGGGTTTTCTCATCTGGTATTATATCGCTGGTGGTCCCGGTACTCCACCAGGACCTGTCGAGGACGTTTACCAAGAAGCACCGATGCTTGAGGAACTTGTAGATGCAGGATTACTTCCACCTGTTGAAGAAAGACTTCCAGTTAATCCAATGGTTGTTCAGCCGCACGATAAAGTAGGAATCTATGGTGGAACATGGCATATGGGGGTGGTTGGGGTTGGATCTGGACTCTTACGAACCACAACACAATATGAAAACCTATTGCGATGGAATCCTGAATGGTCCCGAATTCTCCCGAATTTAGCTCAGTCTTATGATGTTAGTGAAGATTCACGCGAATTTACTTTTCATTTACGTAAGGGGTTAAGATGGTCAGATGGTGTTCCTTTCACTTCAAATGATATTATCTTCTGGTATGAAGCAGATTTTCTAAATACAGAACTGCATTCTTCCTATAGTTCTAAGTATACTCAAAATGGCATTCCGGTTATTGTTGAAAAAGTCGATAATTCCACTGTAATTTTCAGATTCTCTGAACCATATGGTCTATTTCCACTCCGTCTTGCGGAAATGGTAGGAGATTGGATTACAAACAGACCGATGCATTATATGAAGCAGTTTCATCCTGATTACAATCCAGAAATTGATGAGTTGATTGAAGAAGCTGGTGTTGAGGACTGGGTTAAATTGTGGAAAATGAAGTATTCTGAATGGAATAATCCTGACATGCCAACTGTGAATCCTTGGATCTTAACTAATCACTACAACACGAACTCATCTTATGTTTTATTGGAAAGAAATCCATATTATTGGAAGATAGATACAGAATATAATCAACTACCATATATTGATAGAGTTAATTTTACGATATACTCAACAAGAGAGGAATTAAGAATTGCTGCAATTGCTGGTCAAATCGACATGCAACACGAACTTTCGATTCTTCCTTATTATGATGATTACGTAGCAAACATGGAAGATGGAGAGTACAATCTTCACACATTGATTAACACAAATTCCAATGATTTAGCTATTTATCTTAATATTGTACACAAAGACCCAATTTTGAGAGCTGTTTTCTCGAACAAAACATTCCGTATAGCTCTATCCCACGCAATTAATCGAACAGAAATTATTGAGCAAGTTTATGGCTTAAATCTAGAACCTATGCAACCAGCTCCACGAAGAGAATCACCATATTATAGGGATCTTTTGGCTACTCAATACACAGAGTTCAATCTCACATACGCAAATGAGCTATTGGATACAGCAGGATATAACGAGAGAGATACGGAGGGATATCGTCTCACCCCTGAGGGACATCGTATCAATTTCACAATAACTGTTACCTCCCACTGGGATTACGATCCATTGAACGGGTCTCTAATGTTATTAGAATATTGGGATGAGCTGGACATCATAGTAAATGTAGAGGATTTGAGTCGCAGTGAAAGAGATAAAAAAATCACTTCTTTGAACCAACATGATGCGACTGTATGTGGTTCTAAGGGAGGATATTATGTATTAATGGAAGCAGGTACATTTATACCATTTGACAAATACAATTCATACTTTGCTATACCGTGGGCTTATTGGTATAAGAATATCAGTGACACTAGAGCAGAAGAACCATCCTCAGCAGCAAAAGAACAAATGCTGATCTACAACCAAATTGTAGCTAGCAATAATGCTGAAGAAATAGCATATCTAATGAATAAAATACTTATAATCGCAGAGGAGGAGTTCTATGCGATGGGCATCTGTTCTCCCCCAGATGAATATTTCATAAAAAAAACAAACTTCCACAACGTCCCACTAGTAATGCCAAGATCTTGGTCCTATGCCACACCAGGACCTACTAATCCTTGTCAGTACTATATAGAACAACAGAATGAATCACAAGAGATATCGAAAGTGAATGGAAACAATAAACAACCAAATGGTGTTGTGAACCAAAATTCAAAAAATCCTCAAGATAGCTTAATATGCTATGTAGTTAGAAGATTTAGATAAACTAAATTCAAAGAATTACTCTTTCTGAATCATGAAAGAGGGAATCACTTTTTATCTAGTTTGTCTAAAATTATAAAGAGACGATTCAAATGAAACTATTCTTTAAGAGTTTGACATTTAAAATTGGTATACTTATAATCATCGCTGAAATCATTGTTTTGGGAGTTGTGGGGGTATTTTATATTAATCAATTTTCTACTGAAGTAGATAGAAGAAGTATAGAACGACTTCAATTACCTGGAAAACTGATGAGAGCAGGACTATTAGATTATGATGCTATAGGTGATGAACAAATGATGAGGGAACTTGTTGGGGAAAATCTTGTTAATGGAATGGTTGTTGGTATAAATCATATTATCTATTATTCATTGAACTCCAGTCTTCTAGGTGAAAGTATATCTGATATAGACTTTATAGATCTAAATTGGTTCAATGTTAATAATTCTGATGATCTAATTATTAAAGGAAGTGGGCATTTGATCAGTGTCTCAAGAATATATTTTCCTGATGGTTATACACCTCAATGGTTTGTTTACATGGAAATTGAAACTCAGGAAAGTGTAATAGAGAAAAGAAACATTTCGATACTTTTTATTATAGGCTCTGTAATAGCCTTAGTTCTTACTTTCATTATTCTTCTTCTTTCATTTAGACTTATAGCGCTAAAAAGAATGAAGAATTTACTTGGTGTATTAAAAGATGTTCAAGATGGAAATTTGAGAGCTAGAGTGGATGAACCAATTTCAGAAGATGAGATAGGTGTTCTACAGAAGGGTGTTAATTCAATGACAGAAGAACTTCAAATGAGTCAGATGAAAATCAAGCAATCTCTTGAACAAATACAAAAAAATATTGAGCAGTATGGATTCTTGATAGATTCTATACGCAATCCTATAGCAGTTATTCTGGCCTATTTAGAACTAGATACCCTCGAAAGTACTGAACCCATAATTAAACAGCTAGAAGAAGTTGAAAAGATTCTCAAGCAAATCGATCATGAATGGATAGTCTCTGAAACAATAAAAGAATTTCTTAGAAAATACTAGTTATTGGATTATTCGATTGAATATCTTTACTTAAATTTCTACAAAAAGTATTTTAATAATGAAGTGGATTATTTATCTAGCTTTATAGTGATGTAAATGAAGATTTTGATTGTTGATGATAATGAAGATATAAGATTGGTTCTAGGATTAATGCTTAGGGAACAAATGGATTTGGAATTATGTGAAGCAGGTAATGGTTGTGAAGCAATCAAGGTGTTCATTAAAGAACTTCCAAATCTAGTGATAATGGATATTGTTATGCCAGAAAAGGATGGTATTCAAGCAACGAAAGTTATTTTGGAGAAATTTCCAGATGCAAAAATTATCGGTCTTACAGCTTATGCCTCTGTTAAAGGTGAAGAGATGTTACGAGAGGGAGCACTTGAAATTATGACAAAACCTATAACGAAAAAGAATCTACTAAATAGGATATCAAAGTATTGTAGTACAGCTGAAACATAATTTAGTGTAATCTGTGAAAAATTTTAATTCACTAAAATCTCTGAAAGTTGGGTAAAGATTGTTTCAATCTGTTTTAGAATCATTACAAGTATATAGACTAATCAGACAATATAGTGGACATATAGATTTCGATTCCAAAGAGTGAAAGGGAACAAGATTTGGAGTTTCAAAATACTAGAAATTTGTGAAGAATTTTCGACCAAACAGCATGTTTTTTATTGCTAACGTGCTTAATTTCACGAGTGATTTCAAGTGTCAAACTATATTATTTCTGAAGCAACAAAAATCATCTATCTAATTGATAAATTTCCCTTTCTAGAGGAACTATTTGTGGAATTAGATCCTATTCTAAAACGCTTTCAAAACTGTTCAAAAAGATGTTGCAGAGTTCCGGATAAATATGAACGGCAAATTTATTCACATGCGCTACTTCGCAATTCGAGATAACTCTGGAAAATATAGTGAGACATTAGAGGTTATGCAGGATGTCACATCCATTTGAGTATTAGAGGGGGAAAGAAGATTGGTTAATCGGGGAGAAAATGTTTAGTAGAAAGTAAATTTCCTTTTCTCTTATTTATCACTTTATACATTTTGTATTAGTCATCAAGTAAGTCTTTACTTTTAGAGCAATATACTTTTTATACTAAAATTTGATATTGATAGATATGACATCTTTAATGCCTAATCAAGAAAGGGTTAAGCAGAGAAGAGAAGAAGTTATGAGGGCTGCTTTAAGAGCTCGAAAGTTCACAGAAGAGGAACTCACTAGAGAAACAGCTAATTTTATCAAGTTTGCTTATTCTCTCAAAGAAATAGAAATTCAATGGAAATCTGAGGAAGGTAAAGAAAGTGACGATTGACCCTATATCTGAAAGTCTGAAGCGTTTGGTTAAGTATTTTACCTCTCGAAAAATCCCTTATGTTGTTGTAGGAGGTGTTTCTGTCTTTATTTTAGGGAGGACTAGATTTACTATGGACATCGACATCATTCTAGATCATACAAAATTAGATAGGAAGGATTTTGTTGAGTATTTACAAAAAAATAACTTTGATGCTTCTTTAACTGATCTTGAGGGATTTGATGAAAAGTCTCATTGTTCATTCTTTTATAAGACAGGTATGTTCAGGATTGATATTAAAGGAGCATATTCAGAATTAGAACTTGAAAGCATAAGAATGTCAATTAATGGAATTTATAACGATATTGAACTTAAAATTAATAATCCAACCAATCTTATTCTATATAAACTTCAATTTGGCTCTGAACAGGACTATGAAGATGCTTTAGCTGTTTATATTAGAAATAAAGAAAGAATAGATACCAATTTCTTAAAGGACAAAGCTCGAAAAATGAATATTGAAAATCAACTTAATTTATTCCTAAAAGATATTACTGAGTTTCTTAAAAAAGAAGGTGTTGAATAAAACATTCGTTATTCTATGAACTCTTTCAATACAAATTAGCAATTTTGTTGAAATGATTTTTATAGCTAATATCAGATGTTTGCTCGATTTAACATTTAGTTTTGCATATTAAACTAAGAATCATTTGTCAAAAAAAGAATAAGAGATGAAATTGTTGTCCAAGGAAATTGCTGTAAGAACTAAAGGTTTGATAAGAAGCTTTGAATTTGGTGAATCGGAAGTTTATGCATTAAACGGGGTTGATATGGAGGTATATAAGGGTGAATTTGTTGTTGTGTTGGGACCATCAGGTGCAGGTAAAACAACTTTGCTTAACATGATTGGAGGGATAGATCTTCCTTCTGAAGGAGAGGTTTATGTTGGAGAAAGAAACATTACAAATTATAAAACTAAACAAATGAATACTTACAGAAGAGATGAAGTAGGTTGGGTTTTCCAATTCTTCAATATTGTTGCCAGTCTTAGAGCTTGGGAAAATGTTGGTTTAGCTTTGGAATTTCAAGGGATAAAAGATAAACGAGAAATTCGAAGGAGATCTTTTGACGTTCTCAAGAAGGTTGGGTTAGAAGGTAAAGAACACCGTTTTCCTTCACAGCTTTCAGGGGGAGAACAACAACGTGTTGCAATTGCAAGAGCACTGGTTAAAAACCCAAGGATATTAGTTGCAGATGAACCTACTGGTAATCTAGATTTTGTTACTGGTCAAAGTATTGCAGAACTATTGCGAGAATTAAATGAAAAAGAAAAAACAACTTTAATTGTCGTTTCTCATGATATCAGTATAACACAGTATGCTAACAGAGTATTTCATCTTCGAATGGGTAAAATAGAGAAAATTGAGGAAGAGCCCACAAATCGAGACACCAAAAAGGTAAGAGAAGAGTAATATGAAGATCCTAACCAAAAAACTATTTCGTGATATTTGGAGGAACAAATTCCGTTCAATATCAATAGTTTTAGTTATTGCTATATCTATTGCTTTGTTATCAGGTTTAAGAGCCGGAGAGCCCGTTCTATTTAATTCCTATGAACTCAATCAAGACTATTATAACGTAGCAGATGGAATATTCTCTTTTTCTGAACCAGTAGGAAACAACAATATTTCTACACTTACAACAAATTCGAGTTTTCTAGATGAAATTTCTGTAGATCGCATAGAAAGTAGGATTTACTTCATGACAGAAATAGAATTTAAGGGAGAAAAGTTTCCTGCAGCTGTTATCGGTGTCAATTTCCCGAATCAGCTAAATCAACTGGTAATCGAAGAAAAATCATCAGAAATTAGTGATGAATCAACCATTTTAGATTCAAATACAAGTTGTTTAGTTGAAACTCATTTTGCCGGTAGGACATTTGGACTTCTTGGACAAAATGTAAGCCTGAACGATGAGATTTCAATTACATTTCCAGAAGTAACAACCAACTTTACGATAAAGGGTATTGCTCAGGATTCCTACTACTCTTACATAGTTGATGAAGAAATGAATTTACCGCTTTTTGGTAATATGGCAATTATCTGGATTAATCTTCAAACAGCACAGAATTTTCTGTATGAAGGACAAAATATGGTCAGTCAATTGTTATTTACAGTTGATGAACGGTTTAATAGAGAGATGATTCTATCTGCTGCAGATAGGATTTCCTCTTACTTAATAGCAACTGGTATCTCACCAAACACCTTGAGGTTTGTGCTTTTTGATGAGACTGCAGAGTATAAGATGTTTGAAGGTGATGTAGGAGCTGTTGACAAGATGGGAACAATTTTTGGTATAATTGGCCTGATAATCTGCACTGTTATCATTTTCAATACTTTAAGTAAGATGATTAATGCTCAAAGAAAGAATATTGGCTTATTTCTTTCATTGGGATCTAAAAACAGCAAGATTCTACTACACTATTCAAGCATAACTCTTATTTTAAGTGCATTCGGTATAATAATAGGTATTCCTCTAGCTTATGGATTAGCACTCGGAATGACCGAATTAACAATAGGTATCTATGGATTTCACCAGATAGCTTGGACAATTCCTGCCTTAGAATTTGTTTATGGAGGAGTTGTAACACTAACAATATGTTTCCTCGGTTCCATTTTTAGTGCTTTGTCAATAACATCTCTAACACCTAAAGAAGCTATGAGCATAGTGTTTACTAGGATTAAAACTACAGGTAAATCAGTAGCTGAAAGAATGCTTGGATGGATTCCTTTATTCAAATCCATTCACATGATTGTTCCATTAAGAGAGGTATTTCTTAAGAAGAGAAAGAGTTTGATAACTATCCTTGCTTTGATCACTTCAATGATTTTTCTTGTCAACTCTTTCGCTATGTTTAGTAACGTCTTTATAGTGATGTCGAATAATTTTGATGAATATAGCATCCATGATGTTCAAGTTGTTTTTGAAACTCCTGTTTCAATTGGTAATATCAAAAATTTTATGGAAGAAAATAACCCTGAGGTTTTAGATGATGTTAATCATTATGAAGTATTTGTTAGCATTTATACAAAAATCATTCATAATAATGAGTTACTGAGTTGGACTGAATTAGCATGTTATCAACAAAACTCTACTCTAAGAAATTTCAATGTAATTAAAGGAGAATTTGAACAAAATTCTGATTTAGACAATGAAACAGTATTACTTGGTAACACCATAGCAGGGAAGTATGACATAAAAATAGGTGATGAGATTGAAATTGGAATTCTCGGAAATTATTCTGTAACTGTTACAGGATTAGTAGGAGAGCTGATTGATTATGCAGTGTTATGGACATATGAATCATTTCAAGAGAATAATGCAAATCATCTTTTTGGAATCCCAGATAATTGGATAAATGGAGCAATTTTTACTGTAGATGAGGAAGCAGATCTACAAGCAATTCGAGCAGAATTTGAAGATAGATTTAATGTGGCGATGTGGATAGAATCAGAAAAAGTACGAGAGTCTGTATTTGGTATGATGGAAGCTATGATAGGAATTATGGTACTATTCTTGGGGATAGGAATTCTTATTGGGGTAATATTTAGTTTTCAATCGATGTATATGGCTTTTGTAGATAGACATCAGGATTTTCTATCATTTAAGGCAATGGGTACTAAAACGAAGTATTTGAGAAACATGATATTCTGGGAAAACGCGATTCTAAGCACAATCAGTCTAATTCTAACCATACCATTAGGATACTTGACTTATGCTTGGTCAATGAATTATATTATGGGAGATAGCTTCTATATGCCTACAACAATTCCCGGATATACATGGCCGATAGTTCTATTAGTATCGTTCTTCTCACTCTTTTTAGCAACATTTAGGTTAATGAGAAAGATAAAGAAAATGAATTTAGCTGATGAATTAAGACAATCTGGCTCAAGTTAGGAGGAAGGAGTTACCTTCTTCTGTTTTTATTACTTTCTAGTTTTGTGAATACTAAGAAACTGAATAATAACAAAAGAGAAAATTGATTACAAAAAAGGAACGAGACTAACACGTTAAGTTAGTCTTTTTTATTATTGTTCTTTGCGTAATTTTTCATAACTGTTTCCTTTGATATTCTCCAATATGGCCACCAATTTAGTTTCTTAAGCACCATCATTAGAGCAGGTACAAGAAACAGTCGAACAACTGTAGCATCCAAAATTACTGCGAATCCTATAGCAAATCCTATGATTTTTAACGGCCATAACTGTGACAACATCAATGAGAAGAATGATGCAGACATAATAAATCCAGCGCTTAGAATCATTTTTGAAGTACTTTTTACAGCTTTGAATGTTGCTTCCTTGTCAGTAGCTCCTTTCTCTATCTCTTCTTTGATTCGAGAAACAAGAAGAATATCAAAATCCATTCCAAGACCAAACATTGTTACAAACAACAATACAGGTAGAAACCAGACTATAGGTTGTCCTAAACCATGATAGAAAACCAAATTTGTTGCACCTAAACTGATGAAAACCGATAATAGTATAGTTAATTCTAACCTAATAGGTGTGAAAACTGAACCGAGTAGAAATAATAATACGAGGAAAATACCTACAACTGTAAATGTTATTATTATTGGAGTATCTACAACCATCATATTGTTAAGTTCTGAGTAAAGTGCGGTCATCCCAGTAATGAAAATTACTGTATCCTGAAAAGCCAGTTCTTCTGAAACTGCTGTACCTAGATTTGTGATCAGGTCTTGTGCTACATCTAAAGCTTCTTTTCCAAATGGGTCAAGTTCCAGATATATCATCAACATTATTGTGGTATTATCATCCGAAATGTATCGTTGCATTTGTTCTAAGTGGATAGTATCTATCATCTCTGGTGGGATATATTCACCATTAGGACGCGTTATTGTATGAATGTTAGAAACATTGTCATAGTTCGTTACAATATGAGATATAAGGCTTTCTAGCGCAATTAACTTTGCTTCTTCAGGAAGACCTGTTGATTCATTAAGAGTTAAGGATTCATTCCATATCAAGAGTACTTGAATTGGTTGCAATTCACTTACAACAAATTCATTTGCTAGTATGTTTGATCCAGCTATACTATCCATTGAACTAGGAAGTGTTGAAGTTATATCATAGCTCTGCTCACCAGTCACACCAAAATACACTAATGGACTGGAAATGAGTAAGAAAAGACCAATAACAACTAGAGGATGCTTCAGAGTAAAGTGTGTCACTTTCTCTAACAAAGGATTGCTTTTTTCTGGTTTACTTTCATCAACATCTTTTTTCTCCTTCTTCTCCTTCTTCTCTTTCTTACCATTTCTCCCCATTCTTGGCCAATAAATCTTGTCTCCAAGCAGATGTAAAATAACAGGAATCAAAGTTAGTGCTATAAGTAAAGAAATAGCTATACCCAATAGTGGACCTAATCCCATTAATCTCAGCAAGGAAAACTTAGAGAATAATAAAGCTCCGAAACCAATCATAACTGTTATACCAGATGTAATTACTGATTCGCCAATTTTCTTTGTTGTTTCTACAATTGATTTTTCTTTTGTATCACCTTTTCTTCGTTGTTCTTTATAACGAAAAATCATGAAAATGCAATAATCTACACCTGCTCCCATCATTACTATAGACGTAATGATTACGGTATACGAAGACATCATAATAACGTTCGACATTAACATGAACAATGCATTAACAATCATTAAACCCATACCAATTGCTATTAAAGGAACGAAAGGTGTAAATGGTGACAAGAACACAATAACTAGCACTCCTAAAACGAAAAGTATAGACGTTATATCAGTATTTTCAAAATCAGAAGCCATTACATATTCTAAATCATACAATAATGCAAGCGTCCCAGTCAGATGTATGTCGATAGTTACATCTGTATCACTTTTTATTTCAGCTATTTTTGCTCTAATATCTGGTGTGTAGATTCCCAAATCTGTTGATTCATCCACGTCTGACAGAAATATAGCAATAACCATAGTTGAATTATCTGAACTTATTAAACTGTAGTAAATATCTGCAGGTAAATCAGTTACTATGGTAGGATAAGGCATGATCTGAGCTATTTTCTGATTAACGAGAAGTGAAAATTGCTGTATCATCATTGTAGTAACAATATCTAGCATAAATAATGGTGTTTCATAAAGCGAAGTTACCATTCCTTCTACATCAAAATCTTTGAAGAACATCTCTGGATCAAAATCAAAACCACTTATTGTGAAATTTTCTAGCAACGTTGAAAATGAAGCATTTACAGCTTGAGTTATTGAACTGATTAATGTCTGTTTATAAATAATGCTTGTTTCATAATTTTCTTCTCTTAACATATATGCCATTTGGAGAAGTGATTGCTCTTCAGAACCTGGAGGTAGCAAATCAACTAATAGCTGTCCTGATTGAGTCTTCATACTTGGTTTTAATGTAGAAAGATTACCTATCACGTTTAGTTGTGAAAGCATTCCTTGTTGAAAATCAGTCAAAATCGGATCAGAAGTTGCATAATAATCATCAAAGAAAGCATTTTGTGGAAGGAAACTTGATAAACGGATAGTATCAAACGTTGCATTCAAAAGCAAGAGATAATTATAACTTAGCGAGTTTAAGTAAGGAATTCCGTATTCTGATTCATTATACATTGCTGACATTGAAGCATTCACAACTTGAAATGCTAAAACTGAAGTCATGTTATCTGCCAAATATGGATCTGCTAGCATCGCTGGAATAACAGGAGCTAATGGAAGAGTTGACATAAGATACATATCTAAAGTAGTATTATCAAACATAGTCCAATTATTCATAAGTACATATTCAGTTGAATTGAAAAAACCGTTTGAATATGCATTTGTTTGATTATTTGTATAATAAATGAATTTAGAGAAATCAGACCAAGCAAATAAGTAGTAAAGAGGAACTTGTTCTAATAAATCTATCAATCCTTTTGTTGTTTCATTTGCTAAGCTGATATAATCATACATCAAAGGAATTTGTTCAGTAAATGTAACATTTAGAAAAGTCTGTACCTCATCTAAAGTAACATTGTAAAATGTCTGTAAATCCTCTAGTACCGAATAAATTGATAGAATTGAATCAATATAAGGATAGGCTGATTCATCTTCAAAAGTGCTTTCTAAACTCTTCACAAAATTCGTAAAGTTCTGTGATGTTAAGTCTGATTCTTCTAACCCATCAATCACTGCTACAAAGCTACTGCTAAATTCAGGAAATTTATCCGCTAAGATATCCAATCCTACACCTGCTGGTGTTTCACCAAGAAACGCTGTTTCGTCAGTTTCAAGTTTATCACCTATATTTATAGCCCAAGGTGCTGCTACTGATGCAAGTACTATCCAAGTAATTAGGATAAACCATCGATATTTTTCTGTAATTTCCGCGATTTTTGCGAATACAGATTTACCATTCTTTTTGTTGTTGTTATTTTTCAAAATTTCACCTCATTTTTCCCCTATGCAAACAAGAATCTCAGCAAAATCGCCTACAAAACTCGATTTAGGAAATATATCTTGCATTAATTCTTGAAAATCCTCTCGTCGAAATTGATTTGAATCTATGTTCAAATCCTTTTTTATGGGGTTCAAATCCCCAATAAATGAAATCATGCTTTGTTCAAGTATACTATAAAAGTATCTTGCTTCAACTAACATAATCCGACCCTTCTTCTTAAGCACTCGTTGATATTCTCTGAGCAGTTTTTGGTAATATTTTGGTTCATGAAAGCCAAGAGAAAAGAAAGAGATTATGAGTGAGAAAAAATCATCTTTGAGAGGTATTTCGTCGTATGTAGTTTTTATGGTTTCATATCCCTCCAAGCTGCTATAACTGGAAAAAGACATCTGAAGGTTAAATGGTCTAATATCACTCTCAAGAATCTTTTGGGTGAATAGTCGTTGAAGGCTTGGATTAGATAAGATCATATCTGGTGCTACAATGGCTAGATTTCCCTTATCAAAATTCTTAAAGTTTTCTTCAATAATCATCCCGATTTCAATAATGAACCTGTCAACTATTGTTGGAATAAAATAATCAAAAGCTGTTTTCATTGATTCTGTTATAACCATGCGACCTTCGTCTGTAACATTCACAAAAGCTTTATGACCTGCACCTTCATGTTTATCAATTGATATCAGCCCTTCTTTTTTTAATCTGTCGAACATTAGATAGAAAGAACTAGAGGGTTTATCTTTTAAAAAAGGAAAAATAGTCTGTAATT
Organism: Candidatus Heimdallarchaeota archaeon; assembly: GCA_030668875.1. Classification (GTDB taxonomy): domain Archaea; phylum Asgardarchaeota; class Heimdallarchaeia; order Heimdallarchaeales; family Heimdallarchaeaceae; genus UBA460. The sequence goes on along the minus strand of DAOVER010000016.1, from coordinate 20,753 downwards.
CTTTAATTATTGCAGTTTTATACTTTTCCTTCTTCAAATTAACAATCTTAAGTATCTCTAATTCTTTCCAATTAAGAGAAGGTTTCATTGAGTAGAAAAGTTTTAGCAGTTATAAAAACATTTCCATATTTCTGGAAATATATTTACAGATATGTAAGTATTTTTTTCCATTTTTTAGTTTAAACGATTCGGTTAAATAAGGTTGGTCAACTAAAAATTTTAATGATATATAATCAATGTATTTTATCAGAAATTTAACAAAGTGTATTGTTCAAATGAGAGTCTTGCTATATCTTATCGAAGGATAATCATATTTTATATTAGCATCTATGACTTGAGAAATTTCAGCTTAGGGAATATACTAATGTTCTTTTTTAAACATAATGCTACAATATGACTAAGCGTTGATATCATAATACCACATAAAATATCGACAATAAAATGGTGATTGAAATAGATAGCTCCTAGAAATATGGCTAGACAATAAGGAATCGTTAAATATAGTGATTTTTTCCATTTTTGACGAATACAAAGGGTTGCTGATAATGCGTAAACAGCATGAACACTTGGGAATGCTGCAAAAGAGTTTTGTTCAAATGTTCCATAATACCACGAAAAAAGATTCACTCCTATAATCTCGTCGATTCTTCCTAAACCAGCTGTTATATCTTGTGTATAATCTACTGCAATATCAGGTTGAGTAAAACCATATTGATCAATATACCAAGGAGCTGCTGAAGGAAAAATCATAAAAAGTATAAAAGAGAGTAATGTCGCAGTGTAGAAAGTTATTGCAAGGAATTTGAGATTTTCCCGATCATTTCTTATATATAAGTATAACCCAAAAACCATTGGAATCAAAGCATGTAACAAATAAACGCCCCCAAATATAATATCTGTATAAACAGAATTGAAGGTCATATGGAAACAGTGGTTAGGAGTCATCCCGCCAAAAATCCACCCAAATAGTTTCATCTCTAAGTTATAGAAGACTTCTGTATAAACGCGTGGATAGATTAAGTGCTCTTTTACATTTGCCATTAACTCATAGGTACACCAAATTATGAAAAAAGGAAGACTATTAATTAATAAGGTAATAGGGGATTTAGAGTTATTGGGTTTTAACAAATAAATAACAGCAGAAAGAACCACAATTGAAATAAAAACAATTCCTGATAATAAGGAAAAACCCAAAAATCCGTCCCCATTAATAACTAGTAAAACAATAGCAAAAAGTAGATAAGAAATAGCGAAAAAAATGTGAAAATACCCATCTCTAAACTCTTGAATTATCTTCTCTAATAACGATATTTTTACGATAGTTGTTGTCTTGTCTATAGGTTTATTTCTTCCAACTGTTTCAGGTTCCATTACGACCACTTCTTAATGTTAATTTAATAAAAAAAAAATGAAAGAACTATCAGTAATTCACTAATATCCAACTTTTGCTACTGATTGCTTTTTTTCTCTCTCTTAATTCTTGATTTTAAAGATTCTATAACTTGCTTTGTTTTTGCTTTTAATCTGTCTAACATTAGTATTCCTCATATTTAATGATCTTTATTGGAATCCTCCCAAACTTCCTCAGTACCATCCCAATTTTTATCCCAGTATCGAGGTGGTTTCGAATTTACAAAATTTGATAACTTGTTAGATTCACATCGAATTCTATTAGCTACTGGTGCCCAATTCTTAGCTGCTTTTTGACATTTGTCAGTAAGATTATCAACAGATTCTACATCAATCATATGTGTAGATCGAGCATTTGATTCATGCACCATTTCTTTCAATTTATCAGGAACATCAAGAAGTGGACATACGCGTAAATAGTTTTTATTGAATGGTTGATGTATGTTAAACTGCTTGAACAATGGCGATTTCAAAGATTCCAATAAGCTTACATCTTTGATATTAACATTTGAATAATGGATAAAGGCACATGGTTCAACATCTCCATTTGCATTAATATGAAGATAACTTCTTCCGCCAGCGATACACCCTCTCGCATAGTCTCCATCATTCCAAAAATCAATTAAGAAAACAGGTTTTGTTTCTCTGAATTTTCGAACTTGATTAAACATAAATTCTCTTTGTTCTGGAGTACTCATTAGTTCAGTTTTAGCATCTTTTCCAATTGGTATATATGTAAAAAGCCATCCATAACTTGCTCCCATCTCAATCATATAATCGATAAATTTCTCTGATCCCATAATGTCCACATTCTTATTATGGTAACAAGAAGAAAATCCAAACATGACTTGATGTTTCTTAAGCAGGGTCATGGCGTTTATTACCTTTTGATAAGTACCCTTACCTCGACGAAAATCCGTTTCTTCTTCAAAACCCTCCACACTTATTGCTAAAGTGAAATTTCCAACATTAGCTAAAGCTTTAGCGAATTCTTCATCTACCAGAGTTGCATTTGTAAATGCCAAGAAGAAGCAGTCTTGATGTTTTTTCGCCAATTTTAATAAATCATTCTTTCTGATTGTTGGTTCTCCACCTGAATATAGGTACCAATAAATCCCTAGTTCTTTTCCTTCTTGTATGATCCTATCCATTAAATCAAAACTTAAATTATCTGTTTTCTCATAATCTGCAGCCCAACACCCTGTACAGTTCAGATTACAGGAGGATGTTGGATCCATCAGAATAGCTAGAGGAACATTGCACTGGTGTTCTCTCATCACTTTGCGGGAAGTTTCTACTCCAGTCATAAATGTGTTTACCCCTAGATTACGTACAAATAGTTTCACAGTCTTTGGATTTATATTTTTAAAGGAATCTATAAGAAACTTATTCATTGGTTTGTCTTCATTTTGAATAGATTGGATCGCCTGCTTTTGATCAGAATTTGCTGCAAATCGTGCAAAGACATTAACCATCTTTGGAATATTTTTCTCTGGATTCCTTATTGCAAATCTAGTTGCAATATTTAAAAAAGCACCATTAATTTTGTTTTTTACATTTATCATTACCATCACGTTTGAGGATATAAACACATGTTTCAAACAACTATTTAAATATGTTGTTTCAAAAATAAGTCTTAAATATCTGTTTTTATTGAGTTATGTGTCATATCATAATTGTTTTCATTGCAATAATAATTGGTAAAAAAAAATCAAGACTGTAGAGAAAACATATAATATTAGAGGTTAACAGTATATTTGAACAAGCTCAAGAAGTGATTGGTTCAGACATAAACTTGATTAAGTTCTAGATATTTAATTTAATGGAGAATTAACCTTGAAGGAAAAAATTTCAAAAAAGGATAAAATCATCAATACAACACTTAAACTTATTGCTGAAAAGGGAAATCTAGATTTCACAATAAGGGAGATTGTTTTAAATGCGGATGTTAATATCGCATCTGTTAACTACTATTTTGGAACAAAAAGGAAATTGATTCAAGAAATAGAGAAGAAATTCAGTAAAAAGTATGCTGAATTTGAAAATATACTAAAAGATACTCAAATTACCCCAAAAAAACGTCTTCTCAAGTGGGCTTATTCTTTAGTTGAATACATGGTGAATAATCCTGGAGTAATTTCGATTATGAGCAACAAATTATTTTTATCTATAGATTTTGACAGTAATCTCGAATTATCTTTGCATGAAACCAATAAGTACTTAGTTCGAACTATTAAAGAAATCACAAATATAAATGAAGGAGAAATTATTCAATTTAAATTGGTCAAATTAAATGCAGATCTTTTTTATCCTTTGCTTTTCATTAGGGATTTTGTAAAACTGTTTGGATTCTCTATCCAAGACCATGAAAGCCGAAGTAAATACATCAAATCAGTTATAGATTCAATTTAAATTACAAACAATAATAAAAATTATGGTGATTAAATGACAAAGGTATCAAAAGAAGAAGTTCAATATTTAGCGTTTGAGGGTGGTGGTGGTAAAGGAGTGACCTATCTTGGGGCACTTCAAGCTTTGGAAGAGTTAGATATAATTACTCATATAACTGAAAAAAAAGGTGACCAAACCTCCATACGATTGGATTCAAACAAAATTAAAGGTATAGCTGGGACATCTGTTGGTTCACTTTCAGCTTTGCTTGTTGCTTGTGGATATACTTCCACTGAAATTCAGAAAATTATTATTTCTAACTTTGGAAAGAATATTCTTGATACAGTAGAATTTGGTTATTTTCCAACAATCTATACAAAAAAGAATCCTACTTGTATTGCAAAAGATCCCAGATTTGATGATATAGAAAGCTACATGAGAAATTCTTGGATAGATTATTTACAATCAGATGAAAAATCTTTAAAAGGTTTCTTGGACATTCCTCGTAAATCGTTGAAAAACATCAGTTATCAGTTTTTTGCTTTGCTTTTAAAGGGTTATTTGAATTTTGAAGTCAAAAAGTATAATTCAAAACCTCATCTAAATGAGGGTGATTTGCTTCCAATTCAAGGAATTCTTAAATCAGAAACACCATCAACAGCTGCTTCGACAATATTAAAAGACCCTCTACATTCCCTAAATAGTTTAAAGTATCAATATGGTTTCTATCTAGGTGCAAAGGCAAGACAAATCTTTGATGATCTTATAGAAAACAAGTCGGGAATAAGAAATTGCACATTTAAGCAGTTTGCTAAGGAATTTAACATTGATTTAGTCATTACTGCTGTTTGTCTAAATACAAAAGAAGCTTATTATTTCAGAAATAGAGGAAAATGGCAAGATCTTTGCGTTGCTGATGCTGTTAGAATGTCAATTAGCGTACCTTACGTATTCAAACCTGTTCTATTTGAAGAAACAGATAAAAAAATAAAATCATTTACAGGTAATCTTCAATCAGCTAGTTTTATGGTAGATGGTGGTGTTGTGGATAACTTCCCAATTCATGCATTTGATCAACTTAATTTGGATGAATTGAATAGGTACGTACTAGGTTTTACGCTTGTTCCTGCTAGTAAGACTAAACCTAATGAGATTCTTTCCTTTGTTGATTTTACTGAAAGTACGCTTTATACTTTGCTTAAAAATGCAACAATATTACAGTTAAGATTTCCCAGTGAAAGAGATCAAACAATAACTTTGGATTCAGGGGATTTGAAGATATTTGATTTCACCTTTGAACACTTTCCAGAAGAAATAATAGCAAAGTCTAGAGATAAGACTCTTGAATATTTTAATGATATTTAGAAACTGCATAGAGTTAGTGATTTCAAAAAATTATTCGCAACTTGCGATTTTTATTTATCGTGTTTAATTGAAGAATTTGTTAATGACAATCAAACGAAAATGCGTATATATTCTAATATTAGAATATTATGTGATTAGAATATGTTTTTGATTGGAGAGAAAGAAGTTGCAATACTTGGATTACTAAAAGCAGTTTCATTATATGTGCATGAAAATGAGAAAATCATAGAAGATCGAAATATGAGATATTGGACAAAGATGGGTTTTTCTTCCATTTACTATATTTTGAATAATTTACTATATTTTGAATAAACTTGAACAAAAGAATCTTGTAGAAAGCACTATTAAACATTCAACAGGCAAACCTTCTAGACGCATCTACACAATAACTTCAACAGGAAGAACAGAATTAAGCAAGAAGTTGAAAGATGTTCTTTCAATAAATACGAAGCCAATATCCCCTTTTGAGCTTGGAATTGCTTACATAGATATTCTTGAGTTCGCTGATGTAATACAGTGTTTAGACAAATATATTGAATCAATAGAAATGAGAAAAGAAAGACTAAAGAAGATGCTCCAATCTGCAAGAGAATCAAATTCTAATTATCGCATAACAGCTCTTTATGAAAGACCTCTGGAGCTTGCAAAAGCTGAAGAAAAATGGGATGAAGTAGCAATAACTCTTCTTCCAGATGAATTATCCTCTCTAAAGAAACTTCGTGAAATTATGATAGAGAACAATAAAATACAAGAAGAATCTGGAGAAACCTACCAAAAAGATCTAAGTAAGCTTGATAACGAGATGTTACAAGCTCTTGAAGATGCTAAAAAAGAAGTGAAGAATTATGATCCATTCTTTGAAAAACTTAAAACCAGAATCAAAGAAGCATATGAAATAGAAACTGAAGCATGGAAAGTCCTTAAGCAGATTTAGATGTTTTACGCTTTATGATGTTCATTTGTCTTCTTGTCACCTTAGTAGAACAAGCACTCACCTTAATCAATTTATCATTAAAAAAAGAGGAGGAATAAGGAAGGAGGACATCTTCACTTATTCCATGACATAGGACTTCTCACTGTGTCATCTTTATCAAAGGTGGCCAAGAAAACATTAGTTGTTAACTTAATCGACCCTTTTGGACATGTATCTTCACATAATGCACAAAAACAACATTTACCAAGATCTATCTGTGGATAGGTTTTTGGGTACTCCTTCTTTAATTCCTGAGGTGCTTCTATCATTTCTATTGCTAGATTCGGGCAGATTCTAGCGCAAGCTCCACATGAAATACATGTATCAATGTTAAAACTATGTTCTCCTCTATTCCTCTCTGGAATCTCAATTTTTTCAAAAGGAAAAAGTACTGTCATTGGTTTAGTGAAGACATTCTTGAACACTTCTTTAATTATACCTAACTTCATTTTTATCATCTCACCTGTCTACATCCGCTGGACACTGATACAAGCTCCAATAAATTGCTGGAACATCAGCATAATCTACATCTGTTAATAGATGTTCAACTATCGGAATCATATGGGTAAAAGAAGGTCCACGAATTTTCACTCTATAAGGTGTTTTCTGACCAGTAGCAACCATGTAAAAAGCACCTTCTCCTCGAGAAAGTTCATTACGGATATAGATCTCTCCTTCAGCTTTTTGAAATTTCACTATAGGTTTGAGGTTAGGTGTTCTAACTTCTCCTTTAGGTAATCTATCAATAGCTTGAGTGATTATCTTCATACTCTCTTCTATTTCCAGCATACCAACTTTGAAGCGGGAATAAGCATCTCCTTTATCCAGAACTGGAATATTGAATTCTAGTTCATCATAAATCTCGTATGGATCATCTCTTCTAACATCTGCAGCAACACCACTTCCACGTAGTACTGGTCCAGTTGCTCCAAACTTAATAGCTTCTTCTTTTGTTAATACTCCAACATCTTTGAAACGTGCTAGCCAAGCTGGATTCTCTTTTAATGCAAACTTTCTCATATAATCAATTTTTGGAAGAAGTTCAAGAATCTTATTTTCAGCATTCTCAGGAAAATCTTTTCTAACCCCTCCAGGACATATGTAACCTGCCGGATATACTCTTCCACCAGTAATAAGGTTTAGAACATCTAGAATATAATCTCGGTACCCTATAGAGATATTAAAACCAGTCATAAAACCTGTTCCTAAAGAAAGTACAGCATACCAGATGAAATGTGACTGAATTCTAGAAAGTTCAGCAAGTATCACTCGGATATACTTTGCTCTCTCAGGTATTTCATAACCCATAAGATAATCAACTGCTTCAGCATGAACCAAGTTCCATTGCAAAGGTTCCAGAACACACACTCTATCTGACATAACAGAGTTTTGCATCGGTTCCCTGTATTCCATCAATTTTTCAAACCCGCGGTGCAAATAGCCTGGATCTGCAGTTGCTTTAAGTACTCGTTCTCCACGCATCTCTACTTTTATTGCAAAATTTCCTGATCCTGGATGAGCAGGACCAAAGTTCATAGTGAAGTCACTATTAACTTCATTTTCATTTGTCTTAGTCATTTTTTCACCTCAAAGTACACTTTTTCTCTTGGATTATTCTGGTCATACATTTCCTTCTTAACAAATTCTCGCCAATTGAAATCCTTCAAAAATGGTGGAGGACCATCCCAATCTTCAAGAAATAGTGGCGTTAAATTAGGATTACCTTCGAATTTTACTCCAAATAGCTCATGACACTCACGTTCGCATGTTTCTGCATTACCACCCCAAATTGAGTTTATTGAGGAAATTTTAGGGCTTTTTCTGTCAATTTTTGTTTTTATTGTTAGTAAATGATTATGAGTATAAGACCACAGATGATATGTCACCTCATGCTTTCCCTCTTTTAGCCAATCTGTAACAGAGATGGTTGAAAGATGTTCAAAACCCAATTCATATGCTTTAGTACATGTTTCGACTATTAGATCAGGATCAATTGTCATCCATAACCTTCTCTCCTTTTGATAATTAACCGTAGTGCCTAATTTCGATTTTAAATCTTCGATTAGCTTTTCTTCAATTGTTTGATTCTTATCATGTTTACTTTTTTCACTCATCTTTATCACTCATCTGGCAACTCATCAACATGCACCACAACTTTATGTACTGCATCAAAAATAGCTTCAGGTCTTGGGGGACAACCTGGTATATACATAAAAACGGGAACATAATCTTCTATTCGTTTCACAGTGTTATAAGAATCCCAATACATTCCTCCTGTCATAGTGCAAGAGCCCATTGCGAAAACAAATTTCGGACTTGGCATTTGTTCATATATCTGTTGAGCTCTTTTCATTGATTTAGGTGTTTGATATCCTGCTATAAACAAAGCATCTGCTTTCCTCGGAGAATTCACCGCAACTAAACCAAAACGTTCCATATCCCATCTAGAACCTACAACTGGGATCAATTCCGAAAAGCCACATGAATTGAACCAATTAAATACCCAAATAGCTTTAACGAATTTTTTCATCACTTTTTTCTTTGTAATCATAGCAATCACAATAAAATTTGTAAGTCAACTATTATAACGCAATATCGCTTTTATTTAAATTAGTCGAAATTCGGTGACCCTAATATAATGTTTGGGGTGAGTTTAACGAATAGATTATAATTAAAAACGTTCACAGATACTTATAAATAAAACATAATTGTTATAGATGGTTTGTTATAAACATAAACACCAACTAATATAGAAAACACAAAAGCAAGGATAATGAAAACCAAGGAGAATAAGCTTTATTAATTTTGATGATTTATTATTTTTATGCAACACATTTTTCTCTCTCCCCACTTAGATGATGCTGTAGTCAGCTGCGGAGGAACAATTGCTAAACACGTATATCAGAGAGAAGATGTTCTAGTTGTATCAGTCTTCACAAAAAATCCTGATATCAAGAAGATTCCTAAAAAGCTTCACAAATTTGCTATTTATGATCAAAGAAAGAAGGAAGACCAAAAAGCTCTCAATCGATTAAGTGTTGATTACAAATGGTTGGATATAGAAGAAAGAGCCTATAGAGATCCTTTACTTAGGAAACCTACCGACATTTTCAAGATTAATCTCTCTAAGGGCTTGGAACAGTTCTCGAACATCACCAAGATTCAAGCTGAAATAGATAAACTTATTGAGAAATATCCAAAAGTGAAATTTTACGCTCCACTAGCAATAGGCAATCATTATGACCATGTTGAAGTGTTTCTTGCATCCTTGAAGTACATGATTGATTATGCGATCTTCGATAAATTTCTTTTCTATGTAGATTTCTATGGAATGATTAGCACAAAAATTCGAAGAAAACATTACTTAGGTAACAGATTAGTAACTATAGGAACAAAAAAACCAGAGAGGTCTAGCTTTAAACTCTTCATAATCACATCAATTATGAATTCAATGATTTCCGGAGGAACAATTGAGAAACTACTTCCTGCAAAATATCTTGATATTGATTGGGAGCTAAAGACTAACTCTATTAAAGGATATGAAAATCTCAAAATTGAAGCATTGGAATGTTATGAATCTCAAGTTAAATTGTTTGGTAAACAAGTTTTGAAAAAATTCTTCAATAATTATCATAGTCATTGGAATAACTCCGAATTGTTTTTACAAGCAAAATCAGGAATATGATTTTATTAGTACTGAATAGTTTTACTGAATAATTTCGAAGTTGCTTTTGTAATCTATGTTTTATTAAAATATCGCTCCTTGAGGACAAGCTGATACACACTCACGACACCCTCTACACATATTTTCTTTAATATGAGCTTTACCATTTTCCATAGATATTGCATGAAATGGGCAACTCGTTATGCAAGTGGAACACCCAATACACTTTGCTTCATTAACAACTGGTTTTCCGATTTCTGGAAATTTCTGCTGATTAGTATATGAATCTATTGGTGGGATCTGTTGATCAAAACCTTGGTTTCCCACTTCCCTCATCATACCAGATCCACAGGAAGTGCACTTCATCTGAAAACAAGTAACTCCACGTAAATGAGCAACTCTATTCCCACAAACAGGACATCTACACCAACCTCTAGCTCCCATCCCAATTCCACCACCTTGCCCCCGTCCACCCCCTGGACCGCCTCCACCACCTTGCCCCCGTCCACCTTGTCCCCTTCCTCCGCCTTGCCCTCTTCCTCTGCTTTGTCCTCTTTCATTACCGTAACTAATTTCTTTCACCTGTGTTTAATTAAACTAAAAGCGTCTCTACAGAAGAAACAAGAGTTATGAATAATAACGCATTATAAATTTTTCTATATATAATATTCGAATTAATAAAGAGTAATAGACTTGCAGAATTGCTTTTTTATCCTAACTACCTAAAGGATTTTTAAGCAACTTATAATTTAACAGAAATATATTGGTTGAACTGATATCTTAGGTTCAAATCAAAATGGATGTTAATAGAATGGCAAAATCACTACAACTTCATCAGGACAACATATCAAATACCTGCAAGGATATTGAAAAATTCATAAAGGATTCTATGCTTAAAATGAAGCGTGACGGGGCTGTAATTGGGTTAAGTGGTGGTTTAGATTCAGCAGTAACAGCATCTTTGACAGTTCGAAGTTTAGGAGCAGATAAGGTTCATCTACTAAATTTACCTGAGAGAGATAGTAAACCTATTCACCAACATCATGCTAAGCTATTAGCTAAAAAGCTTGGAGTAAAGTTGAAAACTAAATCACTCACACCCATTCTAAGATCATCCAATATTTATAGATTGATTCCCCTCAATTTCATACCTTTTAGGAAATTACGTGCTAAAGTATTTGAATATGCAAGATCTAAGTTTTTTGCGGATGGGAACGATAAAATTCTAGAAACTAGATTAAAACCGAAAGCCAATTCTTGGATTGCAAAAGGAAATTCATTTGCTGTCACAAAACATAGAATGAGGATGGTTAAAATCTATCAATATGCTGATCAACATAATCTTATGGTTGTAGGAGCAGCTAATAAAACAGAATGGATGACAGGAACATTTTGTAAATGGGGTGTAGATCATTGTGCGGATATTATGCCATTAATCCATATCTATCGAAGTAGGTTAGAAGAGATAGCTAAATATCTTGAAATACCTGAAGTTATACAAATTAAGCCTCCTGACCCTGATGTTTTGCCAGGTATACCAAATAAAGAAGAATTAGTTGGAGAAACAGCGGTTGTTGATCAAATACTTTTCAGCCTTGAAAATAATAACGATTTATCTGAGTTCTATAATCGTTATGGAAAGGATGCGGTTGATAGGATAGTTTTGTTAGTTGAGCTATCGAAACACATGAGAGAATCACCATACAGTATACAATAGATTTTCAACAGGAGAATAGTCGATTAAGTTTGAAGTTAGCTATTTTACCCCTCAGGTCTACTTTTGTTAAAACAATGCATTTATTAACCATATGTAGGTCACCCACATATCGTAAATGGTGACATAAAATGGTAACTCCAATAGCCCTTACATTGATCAACTTCCTACACGAATTATTCACAGTACTTTGGATAGGGGGTATGCTTCTATTAGTATTAGTTATAATGCCCGTATTAAAGAAGCAATTTGAAGAAGAGAAATTTAATAAAGTTAATAAGATGATTAAAACAAGACTGAGCATATTTACATACATCGCAATTGTTGTTCTTATGATTACAGGATTATTAATGACAAAAGTATCAGCCCTAACAACAAGTTTTCTATCCTTTGAGAACATAGATGCTACATTACTATCAATCAAGCACATTCTGTTCATCTTTATGGCATTAATCGCTGTCTTTAGAAGTGCAATTTTAGATAGGATTAAGGGAATAGAAAAGAAACCAAAAAGCAAAATAGCAAAAATATTATTGCTAGTAAATGTTATTTTTGCAATCGTAGTGTTATTCCTAAGTTCTTACCTGGGTGTCATTGCAGTTTTAGGATAGGGTAAAATTATTAATATCCGTTCTTCTTTTTATTTTATAGAATTGAGGGTGAAATAATGAGCGAAACGAGTAAGGAAAACATCTTGGAAACAGTCCCCATAGTTAGAACTCTGCTACTTTTTCTCTTAAAGGACAATCCCAAATCTTCAGGATATAAATTAATAAATTTAGTTAAAGAATTTACTGATGGACGGATTAAACTCAAAACAGGTACTCTTTATCCGGAATTGAAAAGAATGGTAGAAGAAGGGATTTTAATTCAGGAAGAACAGGTCACAGGGAAAAGAATAGCCTATCTCTACCATTTAAATGAAAAGGGAGAAAAGGAGTTTAAGAAACTTATCAGAGCTATTAAAATCAAAAAAGAAGTTTTGTTAGATCGTTTGATCGAATAAATATCGAAAATTAACTTCAGAAAATAGCTATTGAGACACCATAGATTAGCGCTGATAAAGCAGCTGCAATTGGGAACGTTATCACCCAGCTTAAAACCATTTTCCTGAAGGATTTCTTATCTGGACGTTCACCTTTCACCATCCCCGCGCCTACTACTGCAAAAATTAACACATGACTTCCAGAAATGGGAAAACCAAAAATTGTAGCCAAAAACAGTGTTATACTTGTTGCTAATTCAATGCTAATTGCGTCAGAAGGTCTCATTGCTATCAGATTGTTTCCAACATTTTTTATAACATTCCTACCAATAATTACAATACCTAAAGCCAGAACACCTCCAGTTGTGAGTGTTAGTAACGTTATGGTCAGTGGATCGTTTGTTAATTGACCAGAATCAACCAAACCGTACATAATTCCCAAAGCATTTGCTGAATCATTTCCCCCTCTACTTATTTGTGTCCAACCAACTAGCAATATTAATACATAACCTAAGATTCTTTCTAGTTTTTCTAAACGTTCTAGACCTCTCATCTGTGTTGCTAAAATCTTATTTAATACATATTTAAACAAAAATGCGCCAAAGAATCCCATCAATGGGGATATAACCCAACCTAAAGCCACTTGTCCTAGTACGGACCAATCCATTGAAACCAAAAAACTTTGACCAAGATGGAAACCTCCAGAAATGCGTTGAATGCTTAGGTTGTAGATTGTATCTATTGATGTCAAAAAACTTTGAGCAGGAAGAAAACTCCAAACAATTATTACTCCAAAAACTGCTCCTACAACTGAATGGGTTGTTGAGATTGGTGCTCCAGTGGACGAAGCAACTATTAACCATATTGTTGTACTTATGATAATCGCAATGAGCATGCTTATACTATATTCAACATAGGGTCCTAGAAGGTTTTCACCTATGGTTTTACCAACTTTATCTGATAGGAAGTAAACTCCAATAAATGATAAAATAGCAGCAAGAGCAATTACATATTTTGTTTTAAGAACACGGCTTCCTACTAATGTAGCCATAGTTTCATCATTGGCACCTATTCCAAAAGATAAGATTACCATCAAAACCAATATGATTATTACTATGGGTTCCATTCACTCTACTCCATTGTTTGTCAGATCATAGTGCATATTTGTTAATAAGTATGAAAACACGGTCAGCAAAAATTTCTGCTCTATCAGCAGTTTCCATTAAATATTTGATTAAAGTCTCTGTATATCTGAAAGCTAGAAAATCTTCTTGATAATCATAGTTCATCTTCTGGAGAATCCATTGTTTTTCGCGAACGTTTCTTCTTAAATTAGTGATCTCAGTGATATGAACCCTCGCTTTCTCAAAATCAGCTAAAACAGCTATTACCATCTTATGAACTTCGTTACCAATTTGCATGTTCAAATTAGCTAGCTCTTTAATTCCTTCTTTAAGAGGGGCCTTTATATCAAATTGATAAAGCAATAATTTTCTAACAACTATTTCGATTTTATCTGTGATTTTATCTATGTTTTCAATTATTAAAATTCGATCAGTTCTAGAAAAAACCATTGTTTCTCTGGAAAATATCCTTTCAAAAAGCTCTTCCTTTACCCTGTCTTGTTTTTTTTCAGTTGCAGTTGTAATTTCAGATTCCTTTTTAGCAAGATCAAAATTTCCGTCCACATATGCTAGAACAGCGTTCCTCATTGTTTCAAAAGCATCTTTGGTTAAACTGCTAGTCTCTATGAACAAATCTCTAATACTTTTGACATTCTTTTTTCTTGAAAAAATCTCAATCACCTTAGCAATTCACTCTTGTGTAAAGATATTAAGTTTTCTTTTTGTTTAGAAACCAGAAAAGAAACAATCTTAAGGTTTAGAATCTAATCTTATGTGGAGTATCTTTCAATGAATAGATTAGAAAAAAATGGTGTAGAATTAAGTACTTTTGGTTTAGGGATTGAACACTTCGTAGTTAGAACAAAAAACCCAGACAATATGACTCCAGAACAGAACTCCATAGCCATACTTGAAGCAGCTTATAAATTGGGCATCACTCATTATGATGTAGTCTTCAATATTCCATATTTCTATGATGTATTTAGAGAATTCATTAAAGATAAAGAGAAAAAAATCACTTTTACTGCACACCTAGGCAGTATTTTTAGTGCAGAAGGATCAAACCGCAGAAGATCTCGTTCGCTTAATGCAATAAAATCCACCTATGAAGGAATGCTTGAAAGAATGAATGTAGAATATGCAGACATTGCTTTACATCAATATGTCACCCATATGGAAGATTTTGAAAAAATTGTAAGTGGAGGAGTTCTAGATTATGCAAAGGAGTTGAAAAGAGAAGGGAGAGCAAAAGCTATAGGGTTCAGTGCTCATAAACCTGAGCTTCTATTGAAAATATTACAAAAAGAGCAATTTGATATCATCATGTTTCCGTTAAATTTTTCTACAGGGATTCTTGATTCAACTCAAAGATTGATTAAGTACTGTAAGAAGAATGAGGTAGCAATAATAGCAATAAAGAACTTGTTAAAAGGAAAAGCATTCTCTACTAAGAAAACCAATTATTCAGCTTACTATACTGGAAGAAATAGGTTCTCCTTGAAATTGGATGAACCTTCAACTCCTGCTCAATGTTTTCAATATGGTTTAGATCAACAAGCTGATTCAATTGTATTTGGAATTAAAACAGTAGCAGAGCTACAAGAAAATATCGAATCGTATAATCGAGAGAAAGGAACAGTAAATTATTCAAAAACATTGAAACAATTCAAACAGGTTCTTATACCACATTAGAAAAGAATGGAAGGCGAAGAGAGTAATTATTCATTCACTTCCTTAATCCACACTATGTTTCTATAAGCATGTTTGAAGCCAATTGAGAGATAAAATTGTTGTCCATCACCAACATAAATTTTTTTTGCACCTTCCTTTTTTACACGATTAATTGCTTCATAGACAACTATTTTTGCTAAACCTTTTTTTCTGTGATCAGGATTTGTACCAACAGGTTCCAACATAGCTATTTTGTTTTTTTCATCAAACCATATTAAACAGAAGGAAACAAGCTCTCCATCAGGAGCTACTGCATAAACATCTAAATCCTTTCTATAGTCAGGACACTTCTGAAGTTCGATATAACTATGTGGTTGAACTTGATCTTTTGTCCAATAATTACCAAATGCTTTTGCAAATGTCAGAGTTCTTTTTTCAATATTATTGTTATCAGCCATGCTTTGGATTCTATAACCATCAGGGATTTCTGGTAGTTTTAATTCCTCATCCAATAAAAGAAGACTGGTTGTTTCTATAGTATTGGGGTTTTTGACATATCCCCTTTCACTAGCATATTTCTCTAATTCTGTGTTTCCATCCAAAATTCTTAGTTTGATTATCTTTTTATCTTCTATCTCAATTGCATATTTTTCTTCAAGTAATTCAAACATTTCTTTAAGAACAAATTTATCATAAAAGTCTGGATGAAGATGAATAAATGCTTCTCCTCTTCCTTCTGCTTCATTAGTAACTATTCCTATGATATTTCCATTTTCATTTTCCCATAATCCTATCGTAGCCTCTATTTTTTCAATAGAAAATTCAAACATATCGAGGACGAAATATATCAAATAATTCCATCTCTCAAATGTCCATATGTAAGGATGGGTGGATTCATGATTATCGATGTAAAAACTCCTCACTCGTTTGAAATCTTTCTCATGGTTGTAACGTTTAAACTGTAAAATCATGTCCTAGACCCGTTTTAAACCGATTGTACTCACTTAATAGTTTTTCTAAGAAAGATTCAAAACAGAAGAAATGGAGGTAGAATTTATTTCGATGTCACAGTGCTATTTCTTAATCTAAACCTTCAACAACTTTTTCAGGCAATGTAACTTCAAACTGACAAACAGGATCTCCCCTTTTAACTGATTGTAAAACTCTGACAGCTACGGGTTCATCTAGAACAATCTGCCAGTAATCTTTGTAATAACCACCACTACAATTGCAAAATACATCTGGTATTTCATCTGCAGTACCATCTTTCATTGCTTCCTTAACCCAAGGACAATGACAATAGTAGTAAGCTTTCATTTTTTCATCTGTTTCGTTTAAATATTTGATAGTTTCATGAGGGATTTTGGCAACTTTTATCTTATTACCTTATCTTATACCTCCTTCAGCCCCCAAAGGATGATTTATCACGTAATCAATAACTTGATCATTTATTTCTTGAGTGAAGAATAAAGTGCTATCATCTCTGTGCTTTTCCAGATTTTTAATGAGTTCTTCTTTTTTCATCTTCATGAATTCATCAATATTTATTGATTTAAGGAATTTCTCACGATCTGGTTTTCGCCATTCTGTATAGGGATCACGAAGACCTTTGGCTAGAAATTCCTCACTTTTTTCTTCTCCAACCTCATCGACCAATTTATTGATAAGTTTCTTAGTATAGTTGGGTTTTTCCTTTGGATTAATTCCGAAGGGAGGTAATCCTATATTTCCAAAAACTTCATCCCTGAACTCTTTGCTCATTTCTAGTTCTAATCGTTTAGAAAGGTTAATCATCACTTCACTACCATCAAATACTTCTCTTCCCCATCTGACTAATTCATTATTTTTAGTAAATAAACCAAAAGTAACTAAAGCACCATAGTGCAATTCATCATTTCTCTTTTCTGTTATCAGAAAATCGGAAAAAGCAAAGAAATCATCGTAAGCAATGTCAGTAAACAACTTGCTTCTATAAGATAAGAATTCTTCAAATTCTTTAGTTATATCTACGGCTTTTTCAATATACTCGGGTTTGTTTTCTTTCTTAATTAAGTGCTCCTTAAAGCGTTTGATGTCATCCATAATATCCACCATTTAATTACAATTAAAAAATACAATGCATTTGCACTTATAAAGCTGAATATTCACCATTGTGCAATTGAAGAATAGAATAAGAAGCCCGACTTTTATTTCTCCTCAAAAAGAGGTAACTCAAGTATTATTATTGTTCCTTGAGGTTTGTTGTCTTCAATGAACAATTCTCCACTTAGACCATTTATTGTAGTTTTAGCTAACATCAGCCCCACACTTTCCGGAATTTCTAGATTCTCATCCAAAGTTGCTACTCGATTTCTGATAATTGTTTTCTGTTGATCTGTCATCCCCACCCCATTATCTATGATTTTTATAATCACATGCTTATCTTTTGTTTTAACATCTATCTGAACACTGACATTTTCTCCTCCATGCTTGAAAGAATTGTCAATTATGTTGAATAGTACAGAGTTGAGAAGCTGGTTTCCCCTAACTAGCATTTTTCTATTCCTTAATCGAACAGAGACGTTTTTGAATAATTTTGCAATATCCTCGATAAATGTAATGGGAATGGCTACTGTTTTAAGACTGGAATAAATTTCTTCTTTTGTTCGTAACTTACTGATTCTTTCTTCCATTAATTTTAGACGTTTCTGAGCCATTATCATCAAATCTACAGATGGATTTTCTTTATAGATTTCAAGAGCATTTGAAATTACTACAATATCATTACCAAAATCGTGTCGTAAGAATTGGGTTAAGACAAGCAAATCGCTCAATTTATCATCTAATTCTAGGTATAGTTTTTTATATTTCATTCTTTCTGATTCAATTTGACTTAATGTTGAGATGCTGATATTGCTACCTCTAATCCAAACAAGTACAACAAATAACAAAGTAAACGCAAACAAGGTCATAGATCTTGCAACTATCCTATTCTCAATCCCCCCATAAAGACCCCAGAATAACTCAAAAACATCCCCAATAAATGCAAAAAAATATCCTGATAACAAGGCAAGCAAATAATATCTAAAATTAACTTCGACATATAAAATATTGAGCATTACAAGGAGAACCATTATTAAAATGGTAACAATTAAGAATGGAAGATAAAGAAAAATATCACTTACAGGGATATCTGGAGTAGAAAAAGCTACTTTCAAAGCAATGACACCTATTAAGACAAAACCGGAAGAGGATGCAATTGAACCTAGAAGTAAAGAAGTTCTGTTTTCTTTTCTTATGTATTTAAAATCAATCACAAATCGATAAATCAATAGGAAAACAATAGGCAAATTTCCAACGAAATCGGAAATAGAATTATAAATCTTGATTGGGTAATTTGAGTAAATTGCAATTATATCAAATATACTATCTATTAAATAAAAGAACACGGAAGCACTTAGAAGAACGAAAAAAATTCTTTCATCACTTTCCTTAGATCGAGTAGCGAATATCATACAAATGACTAGATTAGCGAACAAAATTGTAGCTATCATATATCGGAAATAATCAGTGTAGAGTAATGAATTATCGAAAAACATAGGTACGACTACAATAAAAGGAATTGAAAGTAGTAAAAACACTAAATTTCTCTTCATCAAGCATCAAACGTTCTTGACTTTCTTAAGTATTCACGTAGTAATTTACAAACTACAATTAGTTAGTCCTAATTTCACAAGTTTATGTTGGATATTCACAATAGGACTATTCAAACGCACACTATTGAAATGTAAGGGTGACCACAGAACATTTTAATTAAGAGGTAATAGATAGAAAATAAATAAAGAAATAAAATCAAGTTTTCATTCAAAGTACGAAAATGTTAATTTTCTTGCTTCTGTGAGTGTTTCTTCAGAGATAGTCTCAAATGTAAAGTTTAAGAAGTTAATACCTTCAGTGTTTAGAGCAATAGTTTGATCTCTCTCAGACTCTCTTTTTAATTGTGATTCTGAAGTTAATTTAAGTAGAGAAATGAAAACATTTTCCAGGTAACCAAAAAATGTTGTTTCCCCTTCTACGAAAGGCCTAGCTGTTATAAGTCTGAAACCTAACACATGAGAGTTTAAACTGTCAGAATCTTCCTTATCGAATACATGTATGGGAAAGTTATTACCCAATCCACCATCGACAATATAATTTGCTGAAGAGATTTCATCAGTAACAGTTATGATTTTGTCACCTTCAATTTTCATAACAACAGGTTTGAATACCATTGGAATACTTACAGACATTCTTAAAGCATCAGCAACACAGAGGTTCTTCCACCTTTCATTGTTTCTGAAGTAATAGACCTCATTAGTTGAAACATCAAATGCAGTAAGAACAAGATCAATTTTGAAAGTATCATAGAATTGCTCAAAAGTACAATTCTTAATCCCGGATTTGAACTCAATAAATTCATCAACTGCATCTCTTAAAGATTCAGATAAGAAAAGTCCGAGATCATATTTCAAGCTATACATACTATCAGCTGAGTTTTCTAAGACAAGGTCTATAGCGGATTTTGTTGTTTTTGTTTTTGCTATATCTTGAATAACGCCAAATACTTCATGTTTAGGTTCTTTAATTACTACTTTTTTTGATTCGTAATCCATATACCATTTGACTAGTCCTGAGAAAAAACCCATATTGAATTCTTTAAAAGCCTTTACTGGTAGTTTAAACAAATCTCTCAAAGTTCTTTTGTTAGAGTGCTTAATGGTGTTCCAGTATTCGTCAAATAACATTCTATCTTTGTTGATTGGTCTGTCACTAATTATGTGTCTGGGACTATCTAAAGTATGAACAGTAGGTATTTTTCCAAATTCGACTGAATCAAGAATCTTATCGTCTAAGTTACTTGTTAAAATATTGAATATTTCCTTTGTTGTAAAACCAGCCGCAATAAGTAAAGCTGTAAGTCCACCAACAGATGTTCCAGCAACACCATGGATTTTTTTACTGTCTAAACGAAAAACTTCTTTTCCGTTTACATTGACAGTGTTATAAGATAACACACCTAATCGTTCAAGCGCTTGAATTGCACTTAAATAAATCAATCCTTTTCCTCCTCCACCCTCGAAAACTAGATATTTAACGTCTGTTTTAGAAACCTTCATTTTGCAACCTCATTAATTCAGCTTACTGTTATCTCTCTTGTACTTTCTTCTTTATTAACATTTGCAGTAAAAAATCTAGAATTTGATTTCTATCTTTTTTTATAGAGAAAAATTACAGTTACTGCAATAATAATAACTATTCCAATTAAAGAATAACCCCATATTGGGAATAAAGAATCTTCACCGTTAGCAACAGATGATTAAAATCTTATTCAATCTTGCCAGAAGTCTCTGAGTTGTCCCCCATTGCATGTTGAGGTGGTGATGGTTAATACCTCTCCAATTTTCTTCCATTTTTCTACGAGTTTATATAGGAAAGTG
>DAOVER010000070.1 GCA_030668875.1 Candidatus Heimdallarchaeota archaeon | reverse complement strand
AGGTGATGTCTATAATTTAGGTCATGGTTTAGGAATAAGTATTGAAAACCTAATAAAATTAACTGCCTCACTTTACAATATTGATTACAAGATTGAAATAGACGAGAGTCGATATAGACCTGCTGAAGTAAATGTTTTACTGTGTGACTATTCAAAGGCTAGAACTGAATTAGGTTATAGACCACAATACCCTCTCACTGAAACCATGTCAAACATAGTAGAATACTTTTTGTCTGATGATATATTTATGAAGCTCTTATGATCGTCTTAAAGCATGTCCCAAAACCTCCTATTCACCTCCACAGGCTTTGAGCGTATAAAAGAAAGTTGTACCAGAGGAAAGGACAGAGTAAGGTCTTGAGCTTGTTGTTTAACTTTCTATCATAGATGGTGAGGGGACGGAGTTTGATCAGACCGAAGACATGTTCAACACTTGCACGATGTTCTGAGTGGTGGTTATAACGAAATAGACCAGGATAAGCTGCATATGCTCTTACAATTCTATCATGGGGACTGTTAGTTCCATGATCGATAGCATTTTCCTTGGGTGGGATATCAGGTCGCATACCTTCTTGTTCTATCCACCCCAAGATGTCTTCATCCCAGTAAGCTTTATCCATATGTATAATTTTGAAACGTTGAATTAGTCTTTTAGATAGAGTTTGGAAGAGTTTGCCACAGACCTTGCTATCATGAGTAGGAGAGGGAGAAGTAGTGATCGATACTACTGCCCGGGAAGGGAGAGAGACGATGATATGCACTTTTCTGAAAATCTTTGAGGTCTTCTTCAGTTGTCTTTTTGCCCACTTAAGGTAACGCCAAAGCGACCCTGTGGCAATCTTAAAACCCGAACTGTCTACTGCACACTCCGCGTCTTCCCATTGTGTTGCCCGGATGTAGCCCATGCCTCTAATCCAGCTCTCTAATGATCCTACTCTTGTGTTCTGCCATACTCTGTGAAAAGTTGTCTTCGAAGGTATGACTCTAAGGTACCCTTCTCTTGTCAGAAATTCACACAAGGACAGTTTTAGAGGTAGTGTTCTCCAAGGTACTCCTTCTATCCTTCCAATCACACAAAGTAAGACTATTATCCACCTTTCACCTATCCTTGGCGCTCCCCCCTTCCTCCGGTCTACTTTTCTTTTCTCTGGGAATTTCCTTCTAACCAAATCTTTATTTATTTCAATAAACTGCTTAACTACTTGAGGGTCGAATTTTTGTAGTATTAGCATATTTCAAGATTTGACCCTCATTACTTAGACTCTTCGGTCTTTGCTTTTTTTCCCCCTTTTCTCCGCTAAAACGCTCTTTTTCCCTTAGAGAAGCTCTAGTCCACGCAGACTAGTTTTGGGACATGCTTTAGTATATTAGATACTTTAGATACAAAAGAAAAACAAAAAGACATTGTAGTAGTCCTATTTTCAGCACATGGACATGCTGTGGGTCCTCCACCAACTTGGGATGCGTGGACATATTCTCATACAACCACATGGTTTCATGAATGGGAGTGGACACCTTATGGTGCGGGTGTTACTGCTATTGAACTGAAAAGTTGGTTATCTGATTTAGAAACTGATAACTTAATATATATCATGGATAGCTGCCATGCAGAAGGGTTTCTTTACAGAGGACAAGAATTAACTAACAAAAAGCATGTGATGGTAGCTTGTGAGTGGGACGAAACTGGTTATCATTTGCAAAGGAGTTATGATCCCAGTTCGTCACTAGCAGTCAGAATAGGTCAGATGTCTAGCCCGTTTCTACAAAAAATGTGTGATATATTCTATAATTATTATTATGATACAAACACAGCGTTTGCTACCGCTTATTTTTGGATTACTACAACCCATCCAGAATGGGATCAACATCCAATGGAGTTCAACGATTTGCAGACAGCGATTTACTTATGTCATTAACCAAAATTAGAAAGGAAGTTCAATAATGAAAAAGAAAAAAACATCTCTCATTTGCTTGTTCATGTTCTTACTTGTTTCTTCTTTCTCTGTCCCTAATGTAAATCTAGTGAATAGTACGGGTATTCCATCCATCTACTCTTTAATTACGATAGAACTAAATGGATTGACAAAGGAGGATCTTACTGCCCAACTATTAATTTTCAATGAAACTAGCCAAACATATGAAGAGAATGAAATACTAAAAGATGGAATTATTGAGGATTTGAATTGGTTATCTCATCAAATCTCTGGTTTAGATGACATTTTAGTCTATAATTTTAATGATACTGTATTACCTGGGAAAGTAGACTTCTTGTTAGCAAATGTCTCTTATGAGGATAAAAGCGTGTATGAACAACTATTTAATATGATTGACTCTGACAATGACCGTTGGTGGTACGTAGAGACAGTAACTCCTTCAATTATCCCTCCAGATGGTTCTAATTTTGGATATGCTTTTGCAAATCAAGCTCCGCTTGATCTCACATTATTTTCAACATTTAATGAAAGCTATTCTACAAGTAACGAGACTATTTTAGACTTCCAATCAAAGGATGGGATTATTGCATCAAATTTCATAAATGATGGTGAAAAATGGATAGAAAATAACGAATTTCATGAAATTCTCATTTCTAGCATTCTTTCACTAAAAAATATGATGTTTGAAATTGATAATATTAGCATGAATTGGCCAGAATCAAATTGGCCCGAGGAAAGAGATTTCCCCCTACTTAATCTTTCAGAACCACTAGTCTTTAATGAAACATATAATTATGTTATAAAATTTAGAGATTTAGGAGAAATAGGTATAAAAATCTATTATAAGTCTGGTCTCACTAAAAATAAAATGAAGACAGTTCATAAAATCTTTGACATGATCATTGCTAGTAATTGGTATGTAAATAATTTCATACGGCTTGCTGGTGATTTTGTTGACTTCCCATTATTAGTATCAGTTATACCTACTCTTATTTTTGCAGCAGTAATAATAAATAGGAAAAAAAAGGGTAAAAACTATTGAATTACAATAGATTGTTAGTATTATTCGCCTTTTATTTTTTTCAATACGGACATTGTCCCAAAACTTGTTGGAGTGAAAAAGAACTTAATTAAGAGGAAAAGCATGTTAAATCATCCAAATTTCAATTTTTCACTTTCTTAATAAAATATGAGTTGTTGGATTAAACTAATCAAGAAAGGAAAGACTGAATGGAAGATAAAAGAAAAGAAGATAGTACAGATGAAACTCAATAACTTCTTTTAACATTTTAACTCATTGCACTGTAATACATATTTATATTACAATATTTTTATAGCTCCTTGAGAAAAATAAGTGATTTGAGTGGATAAGGCACAACAAGAAGTCCAGAGAAATATCTCCATCTTTCGTCATTATCAAGATGAAATAAGAAAAGTAAAGGAACAAAAGGAAAAAGATAAAGTTCAAACTGATAATATCGCAAAATTAGGTTCATTTGTGTCAAAAATATTAATTCCCCAAGCTAGAATCACTCAAACTGGTCTAAAGAGAACAATTGGACAAGCAAAAAAGAAAAGAAATGATCCACTATTTTCTTTAAAATTAAATTTCAATATAGATTTTACTGAATTAGAACGCTTTTTGGAAGATTGCATTATCATAAAGTATGATGGCTCAAAAACCGCAAAAGACCCCTTATCTTATATCTCATAGGTAACGAAAGTTCAAACAGTAGAAAGTAGAGTTAAGAGAGTTCTTGATGGTTTGAACAGATTATCTCTTCAAAGCAATAATCTAATTTTAGAAGCAGATTTTGTTGAACCTAAACAAGAAGAACAAGAATCTGATATAGATGAAGTAAAAAAACCTAATTGGTTATATTCATTCTTATCTGATAAGTGGTTAATATTAGTTAGCATAGCCTTTGAAATCTTTTTAATACCATTAGCTATTTTAATAGAACAAAATATCGCTGGTAGAATAACAGCTATCGTTTTTGCTAGTTTGTTTTTCTTGGGAGGATCATTTGGTCTTTATCTAAATTACAGAAAGAATAAGTAATAGGACCCTCTCATCTTTAATATTATCCAAATGCCCTACTACATTTTCTAGTCTTTTATGTATTTCTTTGCTCCTTCTTGAAAAAGAGAATGAAACTTTGATAAAATCTACAAATAAAATTTCAAGATTAATCAGTTCTCTTAGGAGACTTTCTTGTTCTGAATTGAGATGTTTTATATACTAAAAAGTGCAATTATATGTGATATAATGACATTCAATAGAAAACTAACAAAAGAACAATGTAGGACATTATGTAGAGATGTAGGTGCTTACCTTACAGGAAACACAGATATGAATGAAACTACCTTCTTAGCTCTAATTTATTTTGCATCTCAATTAAAAGATGATTATGAGCTTCTCTCGGTGTTTATAAAAAGCACCGGTTGCCAAGGTTTAGCTGAGCTTTTAGAGGTAAACTATCCAAATAGCTTCTTTGTCCAAATATTGATTGAAATATTGAAGGGATATGAGCAACAGAATTAGTCAATTTTTCTAACAACCGGAACAGTCACAACTTGAATCGCTAAGTTTTACTTGCTTTTGCTTTCTTGTTGTGCTATTATGTCTTTATGAAAAACGTAGTTTTTCTTAATTGGGCACTGGTTGAGGATGAGTCCTGAAGTATTCTTCACAATTTTCTCAGAAATTGTCGTAGAAACAAACTCATGATTATGTTCCTACTCTCCCTTTTTCCTTTTTTTTCCTTTACTTTTAGCTTCCTTTTTTTAAGTCTTATTAAATCTCCTCATTTGCTTTAGATTGTTATCAAATTGGGAATTAAGTCTATTTTCTTCTTCTAACTTAATTCCCGTAATGCTTCCTGAACAAGCTTCATACCTTTAGCCATAATCTCTTTTGCTTTTTTCTCAGTTTTAGCTTCAACGAAAATTCTGAAAATAGGCTCCGTTCCAGAAGGTCTAATTAATACCCAACCTTCATCATAGATGAGTTTCACTCCATCCATATCTATGAGTTCAACTGTTTCTGGGATAGTTGTAATAATTTGGTCCATTACCCTCTTTTTCAATTCATTTGGGCAAGGTAATTTGTCTTTCTTTTGATAATATTTTGGCAATTCTAATACTAAATCACTAAAAGTTTTTTCAGTTTCTGCTAATATATTTGCCATCAGAGCAGTTGCCATCGCACCATCTCGTACACTTTGATGTAACCCATAAAATAACCCTCCATTCTCTTCTCCACCTAATATAATGTTCTTGGATATCATTTCTCTACTTACAAAAATACAACCTACTGGAGTCCAGATTACCTTTCCTCCCATTTCATCAGCGATATCAACAACTGCAGATGACGAGCTAATGGGTGTCACAAATTGTTTGTTTTCATGATTACTCATAAACCATTTTTCAAACAAAACTATAGATTTGTCTCCAAAGAAAATAGTGCCTTTTTCATCTCCAAATATGGCTCTATCGGCATCTCCGTCATGTGCAACTGAGAAATCACATTTACTTTGCAAAGTGATTTTACTCATCTCCGTTAGTTTTTCTGGGGTAGGTTCTGACCCTCTTCCTGGGAATCTTCCATCTAAGTTGCCGTTTACCGTAATTACTCTCACTCCAAGTTGTCGAAGTAATTCTGGAGTAATGACGCTTCCAGCTCCGTTTCCAGTATCAACTACAACGGACATCTTTTTCTTTTGTATGGTGTCTATATCTACTAATTGTATTATTTGATCAATATATTCCTGCTTAAGATTCATTCTTGTGACTGAACCATTCTCATTCCAAGGAACATAGGCAAATTGCTTTTTCTCAAAAATTTCTTCGACTTTAAGTTGTTTTCTTATATCAATTTCAATTCCATCATCATCTATGATTTTGAGACCATTAAATTGAGGAGCATTGTGACTTGCTGTAACCACCACTCCCATATTTGCGCGCAAATGTTTTACTGCAAACTGAACCATGGGAGTTGGAACCACCCCTAAATCTATCACTTCTATCCCACTTGCAAGGAAACTGGAAATGACATTGTTTTTGATAAAAGGGCTACTAAGTCTGGGATCTGCACCTATGATTACAGTTCCCTTATTCTTTAACATCGAAGCCATGGCAGAACTCATTTTTGATATAAATGAAGGTGTAATTAAATCACCAACAATGCCCCTTATCCCGTTGGTTCCGAAATATTTCCTGTTCATTACACCACGGAATAAATCTCATATTATAACATTTTCTAAGTATTATTCTAGTAAGAATCAAACAAGAAGACATAGAGATAGAACAAAATCTTTTAAAAACTACAACGTCGGGATATCTTAACAACACGAATTAAAGATGGTCTTTACTATGAGCGTTGACTTTCTAAAAACTATAAGAGAAACAGAAAGAGAGTGCGAACAAAATATCAAAAAAGCCGAAACAGCTAAACAGAATGCTTTGATGGAAGCAGAGAAGAAAGCAGTTTTGAAAATTCGAGATACTGAAATTCAAGCTAAAGAGAAAGCTACTAAAATTTTGTCTGGTGTAAAAGATAGAGTCGAAAAGGAATATGTCAAAATGCTTAATTCATACGAAGAAGAACAAAATGAGTTAAAGGCTAAAGCAAAAAAACAAGAGAAAAAAGCAATCGACTTCATCCTAGAAGAAGTAATGTAAAATATTGGCGGTGATTCCAATGAGTACTCCTCAAAGAACAAAAATCGCAAGTGTAGGCGATGAAGAAACATCTATGGGCTTTAAATTAGCTGGAATATCAGAGGTGTACACCGAAGAACCTGACAAATCTGGTTCTATTTTGCGTTCTCTTGCAGATGATCCTGAGTTAGCCGTTCTGATTATAACTGAAGAAGTAGCAAAAGCAAATGTTGATGTTATAAGAAGAATAAGCATTCATCCCTACCCTGTTATCGTTGAAGTCCCTGGAAAGAAAGCAAAATATGATAGTGCCGAGGATAAAGTTCGTGCATTAATCAAGATGGCTTTAGGTATTGACATCGAAATGTAAAAAACTATATACTTAGTTTTCTATATTCAATAGAGGTAAAACCAATGAATGACAAATTTGTTGGAGTGGTAATGATTATCGGCTCTTTAGGTGTGATGGTTTTTATGTTTATATGGACCATTATCCTTCCGTTATTAGATGAAGAGTTTCTGTTCGAAGCCTATATGGCTATAGCAATTGTGCTATTTATTACAATCTTTGTTTTAACAATGTTAACCGTATGGATTGGTTTCAATTTTCTAAAGAATCGAGCTCCTAAGGAAGATATATCAGAACAAATAATTGAAAATTAAACAATAATGGTGAATATATATGAAGGGTGGAAAAAGACCTATGTCGCCTCGTGAGGCTAAAAGAATGCAAGCGAGGATGAGACAAATTCAATTAGAAGGTGTAGAAGAAGTAATTATTCGCTTTGCAGACAAAGAGACAGTAATCTATACTCCGTCTGTTATGAAAGCTTTTATCCCTGGTATGGTGGATTCAGATACATGGCAAGTTGTAGGACCTGGCATTGATCGTCCTCTAGGTAGCGAATCTGGTGCAGTAGCCGGTGTTAGTATCAACGAAGCAGATGTAGAACTAGTTATGGCGCAAACAGGAGCATCGGAGGAAGAAGTTCGTGAAGCTCTAGAAGAAGAAAACGGCGATTTAGCTGGAGCCATTGTAAAACTAAAAACAAAGAAATAAATTATCTATTTTTTTCCCCTATTCCTTTTCTTGTATCTACAGCAACACCACTATTCATTTGTAGCATTAATTTTCCGGGTATTTTTGCAGTTCCGATTCCAAGGAATTCATCTTGAGGATTAACAATTAGTACCTCTTCCTTGGAGGATATTTTTTCATCAGCTTCTAAAACGTGTTTTGCAAAAACAGACTTGCCTTTTCTTATGTAAGGTTCTACGTCTTCAATTATCTTTACTCTCAACCCTAGTTTGTTTTTATGTAATTTTTCTCCCCCTGAGATGGAAAGTATAAGAAAACCATCACGAACACGAAAAGAACATAATCTGTCCCCATTTAGATAAGCAATTTTTATCCTTTTTGTACCCCTTGAACGTTCGACCATTATATCTTTAGGAAATAGAATATCGCCTGAACCCTTACCAAATTGAAAATCGGCTATTCCTTTTAATTGCCTTATGTCGTAAAGCGTTGGTTTTTCCAATCTAGGCATGTTATGTAGATTGTTTGTAGTAGTAATAAAAATTGTCATTGGCAAGAAATCGCTATTTCTAATATTTCTCAACAAAGATATCTGAACATAAATGATTTAATCTTGGAGAATATTTCTTAATTTGCCTAATCTCTTTTACCTCAATTTTATATCCAGATTCGTTTCTAGCTTGTTCAATAATCTCTTGTGGTTGTTCTAAATTACCTCGAGGAGCTATGCTGTGATAGTGTATCCATCCTTGATTTTCTATTGCTTCTAAGGCACATCGAAACTGATTACAATCAATATCAAAGTAACCCATTAGTACCCTAGTTGCAAAGTTTTTCGGTGTACTCTTTCTATTATCTCCATAGATTGGAAAATATCTTTCATCTACTTTGTTTGCCTCAATATTTTGTTTTAGAAAATCAAACGCTCTTTGATTCCATTCAACACCATAAATTCTGACCGACGGTTTATTCACAACAATGGGTAAGGATAAGTTTCCAATACAAGCAAACATATCACAAATAACTTCGTTATCACTCACTGTTTGAACTAAATGATTTCTTTCATTTTTATTTCCTGAAGAAAATGTGACCATTACTAAATCTATATTGAAAATAGTATTGAATTCTTTGTGGATAGTCTGCGTTCTTTTTTCCCCAGCAACGTGTTCTATGACTGGTTTTCGATAAGATGAAACAGTATCTAATTGCTCTACAACTATCTTGACTTGAGGATCAATTGAGATTAAATGCTCCCCTATAGTTCTCTTGTAGGCACTTATCTTCGGATTTAGATGTCTAAAAACTGCAATCTCTCCAATAACAGAATACCCAGACGGTAGTTTTTTCAGTAAATCTTTGGGTATTGTCCCCTTTAGTGATTCTTGAAGTTTCTCTTTGAATTTCATCAAATCTAAAATATCTTTTAACGTCAATTTTTAATATTATCCTCTCTTTCATATTACTAGAGGAAAATGGTACTACTAGCCAAATTGAACAAAGACTTTGCATTAGTTGAAGAGAAAGAAGGTAATTCTCTATACAGTCAAGGTTGGTATGGTCACTATACAAACAAGAATCATCTAAAATTAGATCCCTATGAAACAGTGATCCTACTGGAAAGAGGTAGAATTGAAGTTGTAGAATCTGATAGTAATGTTCTTTCTTTGTCTGAAGTAGTAGCATTTTTTTCAAGTAACATCCCAAATTTTCTTATCCATTACCTTCTCTACAAAGACTTACGTGGAAGAGGATACGTCATTAAAAGAAACTCTAAGAACGGCAAATACTTTGAACTTTACGAAAGAGGTGCAACTCCTAATAATGCAATTCATTTGGCATTGGTTGTACCTATGGTAGAAGGAGTTCTGTTTGACATTGATGGTATTGATCAAATTGTCTCTGAATCAAAATCAATTAGTAAGCAATTGATTTTTGCTGTGATTGACAGTTTAGGTGATGTTTCATATTACAGTGTAAGTGAGTTAGAGTTCCCCGATCTTACAGAACAAAAGGAGATTTGAAGTAATGAAATACACACCTGATACAAGTGTAATAATAAATGGTCAGTTTTTGAAATATCTTTCAACACAAAAAGATGTTGAGACAATCGTCCTTTCTCGTGTTGTTTTAGCTGAAATAGAAAATATGGCCAATCAAGCAAAAACAACAGGGATGGCTGCATTAGAAGAATTGCAATTGATGAGAGATATTTGTGCAAAGAACGGTTATAATATACTTATTGACGGGTATAGACCAACAGGCAATCAGATACGAGGAGCTCCTGCAGGAGAATTAGATGCACAGATTAGAGAATTAGCACAAGAGCATCAATCTATATTAGTTACTTCTGATAGAGTGATGGCAGAAATTGGGAAGGCTGAAGGGCTTGTTGTAGTATACCTTAAACAAGCTGCTAGAAGTATAGGTAAGAAAATTGAAGATTACTTTGATGAACAAACGATGTCGATTCATTTACGTGAGAATAATCCTCCATTAGGAAAAAAGGGAAAACCCGGAAATTTTGAGTTAGTTACATTATCAGATGAGGAGATTCTTACTCGAGAATATCTCGAAGAACTAGCTAAAGATGTTATAGAGAGAGCAACTAGAGAAGAGGATAGTTTCATAGAATCTGACAGATTTGGTACTTCTGTTATTCAACTAAAGAATACCAGAATTGTGATTATTCGTCCTCCCTTTAGTGATGCAATGGAAATAACAGCAGTAAGACCAATTCTAAAACTAACACTAAGAGATTATAAATTGGATTATAAATTGCTCGAAAGAATTGAGAAAAAAGCTGAAGGAATTATTATTGCTGGATCTCCTGGTGCTGGAAAAAGTACATTTGCTACAGCTGTTGCTGAGTTTTATGCTGATAAAGGCAAGATTGTAAAAACATTTGAAAATCCTAGAGATTTACAAGTTGATAATAGAATTACACAAATGTCTGGTTTTGATGGAGACATCTCTGCTTCTGCAGATTTGGTTCTTCTAATGCGTCCTGATTATGTTATTTACGATGAATTAAGAAAGACAAGAGATTTTGAAACTTATTCAGATTTGCGTTTAGCTGGTATCGGTCTGTTGGGTGTAGTTCATGCAACACAAGCAATAGATGGCATCCAGAGATTTATTAAACGAGTAGACTTAGGTATTATCCCTTCTATTGTTGACACCATTATTTTCATTGCAAAAGGAGAAGTTGCAAAAACTTACACACTTACTATGACTGTTAAAGTGCCAACAGGCATGACAGAAAAGGATCTAAGCAGACCAGTGATTCTCGTAAAGGATTTCCTCACAAATAAACTAGAATATGAAATTTACACTTTTGGTGAGCAAATAGTTGTTTCCCCAATTAATAAATCTCCAAAACGTTCAGCAAGTGGGAAACCCATCGCTGCTGTAACACCTGCAAGATTACAAAAAGTGCTAAAAAAATATTCCATTTATGATTTTAATTATAAATTCGAACCCCCAAATTCATTATCACTCTTCGTTTCAGATAAAGATAAACCACGTGTAATAGGAAAAAATGGAAAAAGGATTGATGAAATAGAGCAAAAGCTTGGTTTGTCAATAGATGTGAAAACTTATGGAGAGAAAGATGAAAACGAAGAAGCAGAATATATATTGGATGTTTATCCTACAAAGAGTAAGATGAATATAACTTTCCCTTCAACATGTATTGGTGAAGATGTTTTAATAGCAATAAATGGTGAGGTTATGTTTCAATTAACTGTAGGAAAATCTGGAGAAATCAGTGTCGCAAAAGATACCGAAACCGGAAGAGCGTTATCTGCAGCTTACAATAAAGGAGCGACAATCAGCGCAATTTTATGATTCTTCCTTTTAAGATCTCGTGAAGACTACATCAGAGGAAGTTGGGTGTCCAATAACTATTCTATCGGCATCATCTGGAAAAATGCCGTTTTCAACTACTCCAGGGATTAATGTTAATTTTTTTTCAATTACACAAGGATCATATATGTCCTTGAAGTGAACGTCTCCAATTACATTCCCATTATCAGAAATAACTGGTCCAACTTTACCTGCCCCATATCGTAATTTAAATTCACCACCCAAATCAAAAATGGGTCTAATTATGGTATTTATGGTCTGAGGAAGCACCTCAATTGGAACAGGAAAGCTATTTAGTTCTAGGAGAAATTTAGAGTAATCTGCTATAACAATAAATTCTTGGGATGCTCGTGCCATAATTTTTTCCATTGTCAAAGCTCCACCTACACCTTTTATAAGTACAAAATCCTTCGTAATTATGTCTGCTCCATCTACATAAATGTCCAATTCTGGTTCTTCAATCAACGATCCTGTTGGTAACCCTACCTTCGCTAATTCAATCTGACTTTCTAAGGATGAAGGAATACAGAGGATGTTTAATTCATCTTTGTCAACTAGTTCAGAAAGAGCTTGAATGAAGTATTTTACA
This sequence comes from Candidatus Heimdallarchaeota archaeon, assembly GCA_030668875.1. Lineage (GTDB taxonomy): Archaea > Asgardarchaeota > Heimdallarchaeia > Heimdallarchaeales > Heimdallarchaeaceae > UBA460. The sequence continues at coordinate 1,557 of DAOVER010000070.1, read as the reverse complement.
GTGCTGCCCGTTCCTATTCCAACAGTAAAATCATCATAGATGAACTCTTTAGCAACTCTTACCGCTGCATTTATCTTCGAATTATCAATCTTCTCAGTCATTTCAACATCACTTACTCTAAATAACATTAGAAATAATTACTTGTAAAATCTTTTGTATTAAGAAAGACAGTTAATGAAAATAAAATAGAAATGAGTTGAGAGTTTTAATTTGAAATATTTCCTCTCGTTTTTAATATGCTAAAAGTGAAATTATTGTTGTTCACTCATGAATTTTTTAAGACGATCTAATTCCTTCAACATTTCTTTGCGCAGTGCTGCAATTGAAGTGCTCTTTGCGAACAAATCCCCTTCCCCTCCTTCTTGGGCTGGGGATGGTGCTACTGAAGGTGCCGGTGGTTTGGGTGTTGGCATACTAGGTGCTGGAATTGCGGGTGCTCCTGCTCCAGACTTAGGTGCGGTTGGCATTGGTGGTGTTGGAATTGCTGTTGGGGGTGGAGTTTTTCCAATTGATGGTGGCATTGGCGGACTTGGTGGTGCTACGCCGCTTTGTGTGGGTGCGGTTGGCATTGGTGGTGTTGGAGGAGCAACAGTTACTCTTTTTCCCTTTTTCTCCTTCTTAACTTTCTTTTCCTTAACCTTCTTTTCCTTTACAGGTTTGGTTGGAGGAGCTGGGGGAGCAGTTGTTGGAATAGGGGTAGGAGTTTCTATTTTCTCTTCTCCCTTAATTTTACTGAGATAATCCCCTTGCATTTTCTTTAGTTCTTGTTCTAATTGGGATACTTCTGCTTCTCTTGCAGTTTTCTCAATTTCATCTTCAATTTTCTTTACATCTGATGTGTATCTTACAGATAATCGTGTGAATATGTTTTCACCTATTTCTTTCTTTTTGTGAGCATCTGATAATGCACGTTGTGCTGCTAAAAACTTAGCTTTCTCAATTTTTAAAATAGCTATCCTTTCTGCTGGAACGATATCAGATGGCACGGGCCGATCCGTTTCCATATCCATGTCTAGCAAAGTTGGCGCGTCTTTTTTCTTGTAGACCTTTGTTGAAATGGCTACTGCCATTGCACTTAAAACTAAAAATATTATTAGTAGATATATTAACATCTTAAGACCTGAATCCATAGTATCTGGAAATACGTTATCGAACCAATCTGTAATTGCCATATTTTTGCCTCTTGAAAATTCTATTATTTAGAATCCTTTTATTTCTTTCTCTGTCTATTTATTACCGATATTAGCTTAATAAACTCTATTACTGTTGCCATGACATCTGAGCTTAAAAAGTGATGAACTGTGATATGTAACACTCTTAACCTAAAAGTCATATTCTCAAAGCAAAAAGCAATCTGAGCTTAAAAAGTGATGAACTGTGATATGTAACATATTGAAAAAAGGGAAATTTCTTTGACTATTGTTCCTTTTTTGCTTCCAAAATTGCTTTTACTCTCTTAAGTCTAGAAAATGTTTCTCTTTCTTGTTCCTCAAGTGTGCTTGCAATAAAAGTTGCAGCTGCCTTTAATTTTGGAATAAGTATATAATTTAATGCGTT
>DAOVER010000058.1 GCA_030668875.1 Candidatus Heimdallarchaeota archaeon | reverse complement strand
TTCATAGCTTGTTTCGTCCACATTCTTCGTAAATGCTTGAGGTTCTCCAAAACTATAGCTGAACGGGATATTACAGCTAGGTCTACTATTTTATGTGCTAGTTGAGCACAACGGGTTTGAACATACTTTGTTTCTTTTCTTCTTAATCTTCTAAGTGCACGCCGTGCACGTTTATCTCCTTGCGCAGCATATTTTTGAAAGGTTTTTCTGCGATTGTAGAACTGGTGCTGTTTCCATGCCAGATCTTTCCCAAGATATTGTTCCACCAGCGGGAACGAAGGATGGTTGACTGTAATAGCTGCCATGATCTTCCTTCCTATGTCTACACCGATGGTCCCTTCCACCTCTTGGGGCGGGGGAAGTGCTTTACGCATAATAAGATGCATTACCCAGGATTGTTTTCTTTTAAATACTTTACAGCTGTGTGCTTCCCATCCTCCTTTTCTATGCTCTTCTACTCTTCTCCACCCACCATTCATCACAATAGGGAGAGCAATACGCTTCTTGAGTGGTGAGACTTTAACTATAGCATTTCCTCTCTCAGATAAAGTAAGATTCCCACTACGAGGAAAATTAAATTCCATCGGAAAATGATGAAATGTTTTAGCTCGTTTTGCTGCATACACTCTTCTCTGTACTGCTTCTTGTACTTGGCTCTGTATACCTAGATACTTGAACCGTTTATAGATTAGATGGTGGAATTGCAGAGCTGAATTAGCTTGTTGTTTGTAAGGTAAAAGTTGCTGTGCAAAAGCCAAGATTTTAGCTTGAGCTTTACACAAATACAGCTGTTTCATTGTTCCTGGATTAAGTACTAAAGGGATAGTTGTTTCTAGCCACTTTGTTATTCTTTTCCCTTTAGTTAACATCAGTCTTGTATGCAGATTTTCTTATAAAAAGACCCAAACTTTTTAAATTTTGTACAAAAAAATCATTCATGAAAAAGGTTAAGAAGAGAAGTTCGTCTCATTGACTGTATGACAGTAGAAGAGAAGAAGGAAGAAGTAGAACAAAATAGAAATCAAGGATCTATAAGTAAATTAAGAAAACTTCGAAACATTCTTCTTTTAGGTACCATTTTTATTGTCTGGACTGTTTCAGCTGTTTTCAGTATGATAGATCTGAATAAAGGTTTAGGAATCCTAGAAACTCCGTGGATATTATTAGGTATCTTCCTAACACTTGTTGTAATTATAATTATCATCATTCCTCTTTTCAAAAACCTAAGAACTGACGTCAGAGAAGTTCTAGCAGAAGAAGAACAGCAGAAGCAAGACAAAAAACCAGAAATCGAAGAGTAATTAGTATTTTTGCTTCTTGTTTTCTAACGATAATTCGCTTTCTTCAAGTTGTACATGAAAAAAAGAGATGTTTTGTCCACTATTTATATCATCTAAAATCCATCGTAAATTATTAAATAAAATTTCGTCTTGTTGAAGAACACATTCAGGATAATTATAAATAAACCACACTTTTGTTTCTTCATTAGAGATTCTATCACTTAGTTTATCATCTCTGTGACCCATCAGAGATGGAGTACCGAAAAGTATTGGAAAAGAAGCACATCTTGTTGATAGCCTAAATGTGTGATTAGTACATCCATATTCTCTGTCAAGAAATTCACAATCGAAACAGCATTTACCACAATCACTACATCGGTTATATGATAAAAAGATCCTCGACATTGTTTAAATCATCAGTTTGCTTTTTTAGCTTTGAAAGCTTCATATTGTTCTTTCATGTCTTCTACTTCATGAGATACAACTTCTCCATATTGTTCCAAGACTTTCAGAACATCATCTGGTATATCTGCATGCCAATGTACTTTCAGCATCCCTTTCATTCCTGTTATTGCCAGACTATCACCTATACAGTCTTTTATGATATGATCTTTCACTTTTGCTGAAAACTCTCTTCGATTTTCTTTTGTTATTTCAGAATTTTTTATCACAGTAACGATATCATACCTGAAATTTACAGCCTCATCAGTTGGAACATTTACCATAATATCACTTCAACTTCTTAGTAAGTGCTTTTAAGGTAATATATTAAGATTATCTATTCACATGTTTAGACTATTCTATATTTCCGTATATTACTCTTTAATATGTGTTCTAATGGCTTTAGAGCATAATAATAGAGAATTAGTCAAATGCGAAATATTTAATAGCGAGGGCTTAAATTAAGTATAACTTAAGAATTAGGGGTTAAAATGAAGAAGGTTTACATTATTGAAGATGAAAAGGATATCAGTAATCTTTACAAAATATTATTTGAAAGAGAAGGTATCGAAATTGAAGGTATAGCTTCCAGCGGTTCAGTTGCTATCGATAAAATCGAAGAATTAAAAGAAAAAATTGAAGACATAGTTTTCCTCATCGACAATAGGATCCCAGAAAAATCTGGTCTTGAAGTTGCTAAAAGAATCATTGAGATATCTCCTCTTCTGAAAAATCAAATAATAATTGCGACAGCTGATGATACTATAACAAAAGATCAAGTAAAAGAATTAGGCATTCCTCATTTCTTAAGAAAGCCCTTTAGTCTAGACGATCTTCTTTCTACAATTGATACAATAGAGAAAAACGGAGAATAGCTAAGTTCATTCCCCAATACTAGATGAAACTTGCTGAAGAATTGTCTGTTTTCTTAGTTTGTTCAGGTAAAGCTACTGTGCCGAATCGAGATTCATATGCTTTCAATTGATCATTTAGAACTTTGGAAAGTATTTTTAGTTGTTGAGGAGAAAAATTAATTTCTGTGATAATCTCCTTTACTATTGATCTTGGAATTAAAGCACTTGGTCCAACACTTGGATCTAATGCATATTCTGCCTTATCCTTGAAAACAATAAGCTTGAATCCAGCAATAGAATGAACCATTTGAATGCTTTCAGCATAATAACTTTCCATACCTTCTTTACGTTCTACTTTTATTGGAATATTACTGCTCATTATTATAACCAATTGTAAGTTGAAGAACTAATTAAAAAACTATTGTTCTGATTGATAACAAACTAGTACATATTTTGTATTTGTAACAAACTTTTTTTACTCACGCAATAAGCCGAAGTTGATGTCAGTTGCGTTAGGAATCATTTTGTCTTTTACTGCAGCTCTTGCCTGGGGTACAGGCATGGTAATATTCAAAGTTGGAGTGAAAAACACCGATCCTTTAACCGCGACGTATGTAAAAGGATTATTAGCTGTTCCAATATTACTAATAATTGGACTTATCTTCTATACGCCAAGTTCTTTAGCTCAACCATTTCTTGGGGAAAATCTTCTATGGTTAATTTTATCAGCTATTTTTATTGCTCTTGGTGACTTCTTTTCTTTGTTTTCTCTGAAAAAGATTGATGTTTCCATTTCTCAACCGATTACTACAATTTATCCTTTTGTTACAATTTTACTTCTTGTAATTACAGGAACAGAAGTGATAAGTTGGGAGATCATAGTGGGGGCAATTCTTATTGCAATTGGTGTAGCGACAATTACCTTTTTTTCAAGAAACAATAATGAAATGGAAAAAGAAACTAAAGTAGAATCAAGTGAAACTGAGAACCAGAAATCGTTTATCTTAGGGATAATCTTAGCTCTAATTGCCGCAGTTTTCTGGGGAGGTACAATATTTTTCACTAGAAGATTGTTAGAGGGAACAGATGTAGAAGTTATACCAATGATGGGTGTTCGAAATGGTATAATGGTTGTAGTGGCTCTTGTTTTCGCATTAATTTCATCATTGATTAAGAATAGAGGTCTTAAAATGCTTAAAAATATTCACTTTAAAGAATTAGGCATTTTAATGGGTGGAGGGGTGGTTTCATGGTGTATAGGTGGAGTGTCTTTTTTCACTGTTATTGGAAATATGTGGATTGATACAGCTATAAGCACACCTCTTTCTTCGATTTCACCATTCTTTGTTTTGTTATTTGGATACTTATTTCTTAAAGAGAAAATCAAAATGCCTCAAGTGATAGGTGTAGCGATAATTGTTGGAGGATCTGTTCTTCTATCTTTTGCAACTGGATAGAAAATAAGTAGCGCTATTCCATTGAAAAAAAAGAAAAAAAGAGTGTGCTATTTCTACTCTGCTGTTAAACCTTTAACAAATTCAAATATGAATATTAAAGCAGCTAAGTAAGCTACTATTGCTAGTGGTCCTAAGAAACCACCAAGGTCTGCTAGAAATTCAGAAACCCATAAAGATGTTGCACTAACTGCATAATCTAGTAAAACCCATACTAACAAAAGTCCAAAAATAGCTTGTAAGATCGACCATACTTTACTCATTTATTACACCTTTTATTTTTTTACTATACTCATAATTACATTCAAGGTTAAAAATCTTTGCTAATTAATTTTTATTGCATTACAACGTAGTCAATTAACCATCTACATGATAAGTATGAGAAAACAGAAAATCGCAACTTAGATTAATTTGTATTTTTTACCAAGCTTTTCAGCTAAAGCTTCTTCTTCTAAAGCGTGTTTTTCATCTTTTGTTAGAACCCCTGGAAGCCACTCAGGTGAGGTTTTTGCAACTTCTTTATAATATTGTCTAATTGCTCTTCTCAAAGCTCCTACTGCTAAACTCCCACAGTGAGTTTTTACACTTGGAAGTCCCCCTAAAGCCTCAGAGACATCGTTCCAAGTGAAATTCCAAGCTTCCTCCAATGTTTTATTCTCTATCATAATTGTCAGTTGACTTGCAGCTGCTATGTTGGACGCACAACCATATGATTCAAAACTTGATTTTGTGATTGTATCATTATCATTAATTTTAAGATAAAACGCGATCATATCTCCGCATGCTGGACTTCCAGCTGATGCAACAATTGTTGCATCTTCCATTCTTCCTAGATTTTTTGGGTTTTGGAATAATTCTAATACCCGAGGAGCGTATGGTAGAGGTATTCTGCTTGACATTTTTTCTCTTCCTTATAATGATATTCCGCCTGTAATCGACCTTATTCTTTCGATTACCTTTGGCATTGTTTCAAGGACATATTCAATTTCCTCTTCGGTATTTAAGCGTGTTAGCTTCATCAATAAGCTTCCATGAGCTTCTTCTGGTTTCCTTCCAATTGCTGTGAGGATATGACTTGGCATTAATACTCTACTTGTACAAGCACTTCCACTTGAAGCATAAATTCCGTTCATGCTACTTTCTACTGTTAGAGCTTCTCCTTCACATCCAAGGAAGCTTATATTTACATTATCAGATACTCTGTTGTTTCCTTGAGGACCATTGATATCTGTCCGAGGAATTGTTGTTTGAAAACCATATAATAATTTATCTCTAAGTCTAGAAGTCTCTGCATTTATCTCATCAAACTTTTCAAATTGTAATTCTACTGCTTTAGCAAAACCTGCTAATAGTGGGGAATTTTCCACATCAGGTGATAGAATTTCTACACTCAATTGACCTTCATAGAGAGGTCTTATCTTAATTCCTTCTTTTACATATAAACCTGCAATTCCTTTTGGCCCAAGAATCCTATCACTACTTATAGTTGCTAGATCTACTTCTAATTTGCTATAATCTAAAGGTAATCTTCCAAATGCAGATGTAGCATCTGTATGAAATATGATGTCTTCATTTTTATCTTTAACAATTTCAAAGGCTTCCTTAACTGGTTGAATAGTTCCAATTTCGTGGTTGACAGTTTGTATACTTGTTAGTAATGTTTCATCATCTAGTTTCTCTTGAAGAATGTCTGTATTAACTACTCCATCATTTGAGACAGGTATAACCTCTACTTCTACACCTATATCATAAAGAGATTTAGCTGCATGAATAACACTAAGATGTTCTACTTCTGAGAGAATGATTTTTTTCTTTTTCTTATTTGCCCGAACAATTCCCTGTATTGCAAGATTGTTTGATTCTGTAAAACTTTGAGTAATAGCAAGTGATTGAGGATTAATATTGAGAGGTTTTGCAATTGTTTTTTTTGCTCCTATATAGAAATCATAGGTTTCCCACCCAAAACGGTGAGTTATTGCAGGATTGCCAAATTTCCTATCTAGATAAAAAGGTATCATTGCGTCTAATACTTCTCTTTCTATTTTTGACCCATTTTCCCAATCAAGGTAGACTTCAGTTATTGCTTTTCCATGCTGGTCAAGCAACTTCTCTATTTCTGACATATTTTTTACCTAATCGAATAATTTTTCTAGCACAGTTTCAATGTGGTCTACTTCAGTGAGCATAATTTTCCCTGTCTTGTAGTATGAAAGGAGCGTTTTACCAAATTGATATTTCTCAATTAGATTACCAACAGATTGAATAAGTATGCATTTTTGTTTTATCTTTTCATGAGCTTCTTCCATTGTGTCCCATTTTAGCATTACAACAAACGAATTATCTTTCTTGCAGCTATCAATGAAAGATTGAACATACTTCTGATACAACCAGTTGACACCTAACTTCAAATAATACTGACGCTTGTGATTTATTTAATCTTTGTTTATTTCAAAATTTCCTTTATTACTAGAAAATTTTCTTCTTCAACCATTACTTAGATCTTGACAAATCAAATTTTTCCAATAACTCAACTGTAATCTTATTTGACTTAGCTATTTTTCCGTACATTTTAGTAGCTGGTTTAATGATTCTCTCTTGAGTTTTGTAGTCAATTCCAATTAAACCAAATCGAGGTTCAAATCCTTCATTCCACTCAAAATTATCGAATGCTCCCCAGTAGAAGAAACCTCCTATATCTGCACCATCATCAATTGCTCTTTTCACTTGAATAAGGTGCTTTAGAATGTATTCTTGTCTAAAATCATCATCTAAAGTTGCTAGACCGTTCTCTGTTACATATATAGGAATTTTCAATTCCTTGTGAACTCTCATTAAACCCTTGTAAAGCCCTAATGGATATACTCCCCAATCCATTTGTGTCACTTGTTTATCGTTTGGTAGTTTCATCTCTAAATCAACAAATTTTCCACGTTTATGAACGAAATTTGCAACACTGTAATAATTGAAACCAATGAAATCAGATGTATCCTTAAGCCATTTCTTCTTCACAAAAGGGATAAATGGATCTTTACCAGTTCTGAGCATATCAAGAGTTACTTGATTAAATAATTTATCAGCTATTTTTGCGACGATTTTTGCCCATGTCTTTCCTTCTTCTTTTTGTATAAAATACGGAAGGTTTTTTACTATTCCAACTAAGCTTTTTGGATTGTATTCTTTGATTTTATGGTAAGCAATAGCATGAGCGTGTAGAATATTTCGAGTTCCTTTAAGAAATGCTATCAAGGATTGCTTGGAGGGAGGTCCTTCAGCATACAAATAATACATAGATGCAAAAACGTTAGGTTCGTTTATAGTATTCCAATATTTTACTTCAGGAAAATTTTTACTTAATATTTCACAATATTTTTCAAAAAACTTCAGGTTTTTTTTCTTCAGGAAACCCCCCTTTAATGAAAACCACAAAGGAACTGTAAAATGGTGAATATTTATGAAACTGGTAAGTTTATTACGTTCTAAAGACTCAATGACTTTATGATAATGCTCAATTTCATCTTTATTGACTTCATTTTCAGAAGGCATAATCCTGCTCCATTCAATTCCAGTTCGGAGAGCATTCTGTCCATATTTGCTTATGAGCTTGTGATCTGATTCAAATAAATTATAATGATTGCATGCTACTCCACATCTGTCATTATTTCTAATTTGATCTTTTTTCTGTTCATGTTCAAACCAGTCGTTAGAATAATTTCCACCTTCAGTTTGATAAGCAGAAATAGCTGATCCCCACAAAAAACCTTTTGGGAATAAGATATCGTCACTCATAGCCTTACTCAAGCAGAATAATATATAACATTAGTCGTGCGTGAACTTAGGAAATTTAGTTCAACTTCTTACAATACACAAATTTGATAAATATACAATTTGAACAAATTTCATGGCTCAAAAACCTTGGAATATTTTAATGGTGGTTTTAAGCACAGTTGCTCCTGATGTTAGAGTTGAAAAGGAAGCAAGATTTCTTAGTGAACAAGGACATCAAGTAACTGTAATAGGTATAGATAAAACTGGTAAATTATCTAAAAATGAAAAGCGGGATGGTTATACAATCTTAAGAGTTCCAAGCACCAAGAAGATCTTTTTCAAATATTTCGAGTTTTGGAAAAATGTTAGAAAGATGATTGGTAAGCAGCAGTTTGACATTATTCATTTTCATGACCTTAATGTTCTTCCTCTTTCTGGGAAGTTATCAAAAAATAGCAAGATAATGATATATGATAGTCACGAAAATTTTCCAGAACAAATGTCTGAAACTTTTGGTTTTCTAGCTTTATGGGCTTATACTTGGTTAGAAAGGTTCTATATCAAAAAAGTTCATGGAATTGTAACCGCTGGAGAAACATATTCAGATAATTTACAAAGAAAGTATGGTGTTCAAAGTTCTTGGATTGCCAACTATCCTTCTAAAACTGATATAGAAGTAGCACACAAGTTAGAGATCCCCAATGATTTAAAAAGAACAAAAAAATTCCGTATTGTCCACTTTGGTGTAATGTACAGTAACCTAGGGTATGATAAAACTGTAGATGCAGTTGAGATTATTCGAGAGAAAATACCAAGCAGTGATATTGAATTCTTAGTTATGGGGTCTGGTGCTGCTTATAAACCTATGAAAATGGACATTCATGAAAGAAATCTTGGAGACTATTTCATCCTTACAGGTTGGATGGATTACAAGGAAGCTTTGTCTATCATGAGATCCTGTGATATAGGTCTAATTCTTTTCCAACCAGGAAAAAATAATTTCCTTCGAATGCCAAACAGATTATATGAATACTGTTCAGCAGGTGTTCCCTTCATTGGTTCAAATTTTGAAGGATTACAAAAAGCTATAACTGGTTTTGAAGATATAGGGGTTCTCATTGATGCTACTTCTCCAGAGGAAATTGCAAGAGCAATAATATCTCTCTATGAAAATCAAACAAAACTAAATAAGATGAAGAAAAGGGCAAAAGACGCTTATACAATCCAATTTAATTGGGAGTCAGAAGTCGTAAAAATTCTGGATAAATACGAGGAAACTTTTCAAAAAATGGTAACTTAAAATCTTCTTACTACATTGTAGATTTGTTCTTCAACGTTGGCAGCTCTATCTTCTATCTCTGATATATCTTTTATATCTTCAAAGAAATTATTGAGTATGTTTTTTATTTTATCAATTTCATAAACCAAATCAGAATACTCATTTGGATAACCTAAAGCTACAATGCAGAAATCATTACCTTTTAGTCTAGGATCTTTTTGATTTTTATCGCGTACAACATAGAGGAAACTAGTAGAATTGTATTGTTTCATTTTTGGAATTTTAACAGGACCAGAAAGAGTCATACCTGTTTCAAGCATATCTAGTTCACACATTCCAAACAGAGTGTACAACAATACTCCAAGAGATAAAATCACAGTTTCTCGAACATCTTCGTATTCTGCTGGGATTTTATTAATGTAAATAGGTTCAGTTCCTCTATCACCGAAGCGATAAAAAGCTACAAAGATTTTGTCTAAATCATATTTAGATTCAACTTTAGTTACTTTTTCAATTACATTAGGTATTTCATTGAAAAATCGTCCACGTTTAACTATATAATCTGAAGCACCCATTTTCATTGCATTAACTGCAACTTCTTCCGAGCCTTGTCCTGTTATTATAATAACTGGTATTTCGGTAATCTTTCTTATCTCTTCTAATATTTCTAAACCAGTCGTATTTACCAACAAATAATCGAGCAGAATTACATCAACATCGTATTTCAAATCATATAAACACTGTAGAGTATCTTCTTTTGTCTTAGTGATCTCTATTTTTGCCCCTGGAAATACTTTCAAAATGTTGATTTTGATGAGAAAAGCTATATCATCATCATCCTCACAAAGCAGAATACGTAACGAACTAGCCATTCAGATTACTCCACATATACTATTAACATACTTTTATTTGATTGTTGTTATAATGTCCAATCACTCGAGAAGTCCATCTTCTCTCAATGAATCCAATATTTCAGATATTTCGCTTTGAAGCTTATCTATAGTTTCATCTTTATCCTTTTTAGACTTTTTCTTAGTTTCTTTATCATCGTTTGAAGATGCTAATTCATCTCCATCTGGTAAATCAACTAGAGTTCCACCAACTTTGGATATCTCATCCTTAATACTTTCAAGTTGTAATTCTGATTCATCAAATATAGTTTTGTCAGGAATCGATTTTGACATGTCACTTGATTGGCTATCGTTTGGTTTGAGTGTTCCTAAATCATCCATTCCGAGCTCTTGTAACAATTTTGATTCATTTAATTCTATATCTGCTAGATGGCCAGATGTAAAACGATCGATAGTTGTTTGAGAAGGAGAACGAGTAATTTCTCCAACATCAACACCTGCTGCTTCCATCTGAGCACACTGGTGAGTTTCTGTGAGAGGATAATGCTTTCCACAGTAAGGACATGTTGTCTCATGAAGGGTTTGAATATGTACTCCTAAAGCTCGTTGATCATGTGTTACAAAACCGCAATGTTTACATCTTAAGAGAGGAATAAAACTCTCAGATGCAACAAATTCATCAAAATTAGTATACAAGTACCAAAGAAGAGCCACTCTGACCGATTTAGATGTTGACCAACCTGTCTTTTTCTTGATGATTTGTAGGCTTTCAACACTCATGTGATTCTTAATTCTAAAAGATAATTTCGAATCTTTTTTAGCCTTAGATTCTTCTTCATATCGTCTCATAAGTAATATTTCTAATTTGATATAATCATTCATTTCCGCAATAATATCAATTTTATTCTTCATTTGTCTGATTCTAATAGCTAAATCATCCAAAGAAAGAGTAATTATCTCGCTTGCTCCTCCAAAAGCTCTAGATTGCTTTAGAACAGCACTCTTGAAGTTTCCTGGAACATTTATTGTATATACATTCGATGATCTTGTTGGGTTCCTTACGGGTGGAATCGTAATCACCAGACGTATTATTTCTGTATTATATAAAACCTTTATGCATAAACGATTTCTTCTGCTTAATCAAAATCCATATTACATCCCTCACAGAACTTATCTTGAGAGTCTATGAAGAACATGCACTACGTTAAGCGAAGTAATGCGATAAATTAGGAACTGAGACTCTCTTTAACTCATTTAGAACTATTTTTCTATGCTCACATTTATTTTAATGCCTTCCTCTAAACTAGAAGAAACCACGCAATATTTCCTGAACAGCTCCACACAACGTTGTGCTGATTTATCTTCTGAATTTTCAATATTGGGAGTAATAGAAACATTGACTTCAGATATCCTCCAGAAACCTTCTTTATTCCTTTCTCGAAAAAGAATAACTTTCGTTTTAAGTTCATTCACTGAATGCTTTTTCTTAGTAAGACAGAAACTCAAAGACGCAGATAAACAATTTCCAATTGCAGCAGCAAGCAACATTGATGCAGTTGGTCCTGTTCCTTTCCCACCTAGAACATCTTCAGATTCATCCATAAAAAGGTCAGGTATTGTATCTTTATTGAAATCAACTATAAATTTGTAATCATCCAATTTAACCATACTAAGTTCATATTCCAATCTCTGAGAGTCAGTCATATCTATGCACAAAAGGTGGATGAAGTAAGTGTTTTTATGTTTTTGCACAATTCAAAATTAACCAGAAATCAAGATATCATCAAGAACTTCCTCTAAATCAGGTCTATCGGGTGGATCATCCAGATCGCCCATTTCACCTTCAGTAATAGCGTCTGTTAGATCAAGATTTGCTTTTCCTCTTCTTCTTACAGAAGCAGGAATAACCATTGTTCCACTCAGATTTTCAATTTTGTGATTTATTTCCATAACCAAATCAACAAGTTTTGAAATTTGTTCATTATTGAAGCCAGCTACTTGATTTAAGTCAGTTCTTGCTTGGTCTTCAAAACTTGGAACAGAAACACTTGTAGCTGTAGCTATTGCTTGAGCATCAGGTTCTATATTGTTGTTAATGATTGCAACTTCTTTGGAAGTGGATATAGCATCTGCCACTTTTGCAGCAATAGCATCAGACGGGAATAACTCTGTTAACTCAGTTATAACTTGTTCCTGATTAGTTTCATTCAATTGGAATATCTTTTGTTTAAGATCATCCCGTTCATCAATTAAATCTTCAAATTCATTCTCCAGAGCAGAATATTTATCCTTGACCAACTTATTTTCCTTATTAAGTAATTTTATGAGTTTGAGTAGTTTTGGCATGCTTCTTGCTAGTTCTGTAGCATTGTTTTGCATTTCTTTATATCTTGCAACAGACACCATCTGAACGCCTTTCTTTGTTTGCTCATCAAATTCCACTTCCAAAATTTCTACTCTTCGTTTTAGCTCTCTGTTCTGAATTAGTAATCTTTCCACAAGCAGTTTAACCTTTCTTAAAGCCTCAAGGAGAATTTTATTACGTATTTGTAACTCCTTAATATCTACTTCTGTATAGTCTTTCTTCCCCAAAATTAGGTCTACATCCTCTTCTTCTTCATAAGACTCTTGCATCTTTTTTCGAAGTTTATCCTCAGGATGGAGATTAGTTGGCATATATATTCACTACAATGTTAGAATAGCTATAACATTGGACTTAAAAAAATTTGCATATTTTCCATGTTGTTTTGTCTAGTAGTTCAAAAGAATCTAAAAGTAAAATTTTCACATCAGTGGAAAGTTTATTTTACCATGACTAAAATAAGATTATATGACTATTTCAGCTTATATTTTCTTCTCAGTAGAGTTAGGTAAAACCTCTCATGTAGTTAATGAATTAAGGAAGATACCAGAAATCATTCGTGTTGCAGTTGTTACAGGGGAATATGATATAATAGCAAGGATTACGACTAAGAATCTTGAAGAAAAATATCGCATCTCCACAGAAATAATTCACATGATAGATGGCATTATTGATACCCAAACGGCAGTAATAGAAAAGGAAGAAATAAGTGGATGATTGAAAACTAATGCCAGAAACAAGATCAGTAAGCAAATTTAGAAGAAAGAGTACTTTCTATCTGCTTGGTTTATCAAGCGGAATTCTAATGAGCATATTTGTTGTATTAGATGATATTATCAGTTTAAAACATCTACTTGATCCTTACATTCTGGGAGCTTTTCAAGCTGTAGTTGGGTTTGTCATAACAGTTGTTATAATTTTGCTATTACATTTGCCTGTTAAGCGGAAAAGTGAAAATGAGAGAGGATATAATTTAGGTTATTTCATCGACAAGAATTTCTCAAGATTTCGTTTTCCTAAAGGAAAAATTGGTCTATACACACTTCTTGCGGGGTTGTTCTCTTCAGGAACCACCATAATCTATTTTATTCTTCTGAATAGAAAAGGATCTTCAGTGATCATGTCTTTTGGTCAATTCGTATTAATCTATCTGTTAATTGGTGAGTTCATAACAGACAAAGAAAAACCTGTAATGGTAGAGATACAGTCAATAGCTATGATTGCTGTCGGTGTAATAATAGCATCACTAACAGGGGGTAGTAATGGAGTAGATATAACTGGAATATTACTGGTCATTGGACCTTTTGCAATATTTGCATCGTTTTATATCTACTTCCAAAAGAAAGCTCTTACTACAAAAGATAATAATGGGAAAGTATTCGATTCTATCAATTTGAGATTGTGGACCCTTCTAATTATGACTTTTGCACAGAGTATAGCTGTTATTCCATCCTTAATTAATGGTGGATATGTTGATTTTGTTGACAACTGGGAAGCTGCGATGCTTCCAACAGTATTTTCTGTTGTTATCACATTCGCATCCATAGTCCTTTATTCAAGAGCTTTAACTATGGGTAAAATGTCAATTGTGAGGGCTTTGCGCAGCATAAGTGTAGTATTTACGTTTCCAGTTGTTCTAATTGCTGGTATATGGGTACCTGAACTCCTTGAGAGTGGATTTAGCGACCCCTCAAGCATCACATTAAAAATATCGGGTTCAATTCTAATCCTTATAGGTGTTATTGCTTTAGCTTTATCTGAAACAAGGATTATCCTTTTAGCGAAGGTTAAACAAGGAGTTGAAATTGTTCCTGATGAGCTAATAAAAATGAAAGGCGTGGAAAACTATTCACACATAACAGGGATATACGACCTTCTCATTAACATCAAAATCAGGAATATCGGAAAAACTCTGAGTCTATTAGAAAAGTCAATAGATAAAATAGAATGGATACAAACAGTAACTACTCATCCAATAATTAAAGAATTTATTTAAGAAAATTAAGAGAGAGGATTATTAATTTCTAATCCTTTTTCTTTTTGATAGAACGATCCGAGAATTTTTTGTAAGGCGCTCGTTCTCCTGCTAGATATTCAGGATGAACATCTACATATTGCCACATCACAATAAACCCTATAATAAATAGTATTAACAGAGGTAGAAGAGCGAGAGCGTATCTGTTTGAAATACTTAATCCCCAACTTCCAGCAGCACCAAAAATTGCTAAAAATAAAAGTGGGCTTAGTATTGCACTTACTCTGCCCGCAATTTGTTTTATACCTTGGTACTGTGTTACTTTCTTTGGCGGGGCTATTTCAAATACAAACTGTCGTCCTATGATCCACAGACCTCCAAATCCAAGACCTACAAAGAATGCTCCACCAAACATAACTTGCCATGGAAGTATGCGTTGTCCATTAATTTCCACAACAGTGAGAATCACTAGAGTGACAGCAATGAACCATGAAATAATGTTAATCAAGAAATTCTTCTTTGGTCCAAATTTATCTAGTAGTAAACCTACAACAATTGCCCCAATCATCGATAGTAGCCCACCCATGGCAATAACCATCAACGCCTCAGTAGGTGTTGCTCCTGCTCCATCTACAATAACCAATTGCATATAGAGTATCGCTGTATTGGCAGCATCAGTAACTAAAAACCAACCAAGAATGAATAACCAAGCATTTCTATACCTCCCTATTTCTTTCAAAGTGGATTTTAGACTAACCAGTGACAATCTGAAATTCGTTTTGAAATTGTTTTTGTTTTCTCCCTCTCGTTCTTTACTAAATAAGAACGGTATTGAGAAGAGTATTATTGCTACCGCAGAGATACCAAATAACCAGACTAAACCCCCAAAAGGATCTTTTACAAACCAATTGCCAGAAAACAGTTTAGCAGGTTCTAAATATTCTCCCCATAAGCTCCAGGCAAGCATACCTAAACCTATTGCTACAAAGGTTCCTATGAAACTTAAAGCTCCAGAAATCCCTGAAGTTTTCCCTCGTTCATCAGTTTTTGAAATGAATGGAATCATCGAATCAAAAAAAAGCCTTCCAGATTGATATCCTACATTTGCAAATACAAAACACACAATCGCCCACCAATAATTCCTCCATGCCATGAAAGCAAACGTCGCAGTAAGCATTAAAGCTGCTGACATTAGAACAGCAGGTTTTCTTTTGCCAATTGTATCGCTTAATGCACCTATTATAGGTCCTAACAAAGCAGCAATCAGATTTGATACCGCCATAAATATAGACATCATCATAAAAGCATTACCATAATCTGTCACCCCCATCTGGTATGCCAAGATAAGGATATAAGGTTGAAAAGCAATACTTAGAATAGCTTGACTAAATAGAGTGTCAGCAGCATCGTAACTAGACCAGAGAAAAACATTTTTCATGCTAGTTTTTTTAGCTTCAATTTCCGTAACATCCTGTACAGTTTTCATACAAATCTAATATCTAAAAGATAAGTTGTATTTAAAAGATACTCTGAAACATAAACGCAATTTTCACTAATGTCAAGGTTTCACAAGCCGAGACGCTCGTTTGGGACACATAAATCTTCATATAGTTCTAGAAAGAGTGTTAACTAAACCCACCTTGGTAACAGTTTAAAAGAATGGGTTACGGAGGGTATGTGATTAACAATGAAACCCCAACGTAACCTGGTAAAACTTAGAAAAATTGTAGTTAAAAAGGCTTTGAATGGCGAAAACATTACCCATCTAGCTAGAGCGTTTATGGTCAGCAGGAAGTTCATCTATAAGTGGATGAAAAGACATAACGAGGACCCTGAAGGGGAATGGTA